>JBAQGO010000114.1:0-75335 GCA_049287825.1 Vitreimonas sp.
AGGCATGATTGAGCGTGGTTCAGGCATCGTGCTGCACGTCATTTCGATCCAACGCCTGTCTCTCTTTTTGAATCGACAATCGTTGAGGGCGCTGCCCAAGCAGCGTTCGCCAATTACGGCAAGGCGCTCTTGAGGGAATTGGTCCAAAAGGGCATGCGCGTGAATTCGATCGTATCGGACCGGATCATGACCGCGGCTCCTGAAGCGATGGCAAGACGGCAGGCCGACGCGGCCGGCACAAACGAGGCGACCAACCGACAGGCGATCATGAAGGCCCGAGGCGGCTTCCGATCGGCATGCCAGCCAACCGGAAAGAGATCGTCGAACTTGCGGTCTTCCTGGCATCCGACCGCGTCGCGTCATTGGAAGGCGGCGCATTCACTATCGACGGTGGAGCGGCGCCCGATTGTATCGGCCGTAAAGCGCGGCCACGGCACGGCGCTTTTTTCACCGCCATGTGTTCGACACGCGACGATGGGCTCAATGCTATCTCAAGCCCGCACCAGATCGCCAAACCGATCCAAGCGCCCTGGGTTGACCGCGTTGCTTGTACGCAAGCGGAGGAGCCGATGTATTCGTCGCGCACCATTAGTGTCACGATCAATAAGCCGGCGGCGGACGTCTACGCCTTTGCCCACGCGCCCGAGAATTTCGTGAAATGGGCCAGTGGTCTTGCGATTTCGATCACTAAGGAAGGGCGCGATTGGATCGCCGAAACCCGCCAAGGCAAGGTGCGTGTCCGCTTCACGCCGTTCAACCCTTATGGCGTTTTGGATCATTGGGTGAGTATGCCGGATGGCGCTGAAATCTATGTCCCCCTGCGCGTCATCGCCAATGGCGAGGCGGCTGACGTCACGTTCACGCTCTTCCGCCTGGACGGGGACGAACTGGCCTTTGAACGCGACGCGCGTCTGGTCGCGAACGATCTGCGCGTGCTGAAGACGCTCCTCGAAGCGGACGCCTGAGGCGGTGCCCCAGCAACATTGGGACGTCACGGCAGAGCATGACCTACGCCGCCGTTCGACGGAGGAACGATAGCCCCTTTGGTGTCAGTGCGAAGGAGTCAGGCCCTGCGCCGATGCTGAGCTGACCGGATGCGATCGGCTCTGTGCGCAGACCACTGACCATTCGACTTTCCAAGACCCGTCATGCTGCTTTTTGAAGTCGGCAATGAAATTGACCACGTGGGTCATGGGCACGCCGTCATTAGTGCTGTCTTCGTTGTAGTGCCGCGGTAGACGGCCATGTCTCCCGCGCTCGCGACATCGACCGTCTCTTCGAGCATGGAAAGATGCCAAGTCGGCGAATGCTGCATCGCTATACCCAGGCCCTGACGCTCGACATCTAGTCCAACCGATTGAGGACGTCCGCTTTCCATCGAGACGATGTCTGACGCATCAAACGCAGTGGCGGCGCGAACACGTGAGAGCGCATGGGTTCCTCCGGAGAAGGCTGCAGCAGTCTAAGGCCGCGCTCCGGTGAGGCAAGCGCGAGGCAATCTTGAGTGCGGATTCTCTGCTAAGGGGTCGCATAGCGGCGAGAACCAGCCACTCATTGTGCGCAGGTGCGAACGTCCGGCGTGCGACTGACATCGGACCTTAGATGCGCGTCCGAACGCAGCGGTGTTGCCGCATCGTCGGGGTGCTCGTAATTGATCGTGTGAACGGCATAGTTCATCTGCTCCAGAGCGGCGTGGGTTGGACCACCGTGGCACTGGTGGCAAGTCTGCTGAAAGTCGCTGGAATGGTTCGCGGAAACGAAGGCGATGAAGTCGCCGCGCAATATCTCGTGTGGGCAGAAAGCGAGCACCTGGGCATGGGCGTTAGCGCAAGCACCCAATCGCGAGCAAAACAGACTCCGAAAAAACAGCAATTGGGGCGGAGCTTGGCCTGAGCGGACGTAGCGGTTAGCTCAACCGGAACCACGTGGCTCCTCAACGATTTGATCCGGAAGGCTTCGAAAAAGGGTCGCACTAATGGACGAGATCAAAGGTATCGCGCGGGTCAAGTTTCTCCCAGGCAAGCTGGACGAATGGAAGCGTCTGTCAGAAGAGGCCATGGAGATCGTCCGGACCAAGGACCGCGGCACGCTTCAGTACGAAATCTTTTTCAACGAAGATGAGAGCGAGGCTGTCGTCTACGAGCGCTACCGCGACGCTGACGCTGCGATCGAGCATTTCGCTAACATCAGCCACTTAATGGGACCGATCCTGGCAACTGCCACCGTTACGGGGGAGGTGTTGGGAACGCCCAATGCAAAAATGCGCGAGCAGCTGGGGAAGGGCGGCCCGAGGCTCTTCACGCCGTGGATCGCGTTGCAGGATCGCTGAATGTCTGCTTGCGGCGAAATCTCGCCGCTCTTCGTGTGCAGGCGCGAGCGTCGCATTGGTGACCGAACTCGGACGCTCGATCAGCGGTTTAAACAGTCTTCGCCGCAGCGTGTGATCGATGCAGCGAAGGCGTCCGTCGGACTGATCCACGCCTCGGGGGTAAGCTGGTCGTCGGGATGTGGTGCGTTCCGCCAGCGCCGCACGAATTGGAGCATCGTCATCTGGTCATCGTAGAAAACCGCGATATTGCGAACGATCTGTCGGCTTAATTCCGGAGACCGTGAGTGATGTAAGCACAGATAGCCGATGTCGACGATGATTGCGCCCTCGATGTTTCGCGTCTCGTTCCGTAGCACCTGGTGTTCTCCGCAGAACATGGAAGCCGGCCGCAGCGAGAACTCGGCAAAGTTCTCTGGCGACAGGCGGCCGGCGAGAGCGGGCGTAGGCGTCGACATGACTTCGATCACATCGAATTGCGGGTCAGTGGCTTCGCTGCGTCGAAATCGAAGGAAGGGCGCATCGGGTCTGGGCCCGCCATCGAAGCGCGGCATGTCGTTTGGCATTTCAAACTGCAGTCCTTCGAACTGCACCGTCTCAGCATTTGCGGCGGCGACCGTCATACTCACAGCCGCGAGGAAGGAAACTATGAGGCTGGCAGGGCCAGCCTGGTCGCATACTCGCTCCGCTTTCATGACGTCGTCGTTAGTGGCGTGTACGCGGCATTCCGCCAGGCAACCAGCCAAACGCCTTTCGCACAAACCCGATGGGGTCTCCGCTTGGAACGTCGCCATGCGCAATCACCACGCGCGCGATGGGCCAAGACAAGATCCGTGTGAGCGCGATCTCTGCAGCGCGCCGGTCGAGAAAGCTGGCGCGCCATTCGCGGGGAGCACCGGGGTTCGGGGCCACAATTCCATCGAGCCGCGCCAGCACGCCCTTCCAGCCTTTGAACCAATCAGGCCGGAAGTTTTGCACGAGATCGGCAAACAACACCGTGCGGCTTTCCCGGTGGAAGAACACGACCTCGGTCAGCGCGAAACTGCCGTGCATGATGGCTTGATCGATGTCGCGGGCCCAAACGGTGGGTGGGTTGTCGCCGAGCTCTTCATCGAAGGCGATGTCCTTTCGTTTCTTGCGCAAACCCGGCGACGCATAGACGCGCGCGTTTGGGTAAGCATTCTTCCAGTCGTTCAAGAAGAGGTAATGGAGCTTGTTGGGCGAGACGAGGTGGCAAACGCGTCCGTGAGCCTCGACTTCACGGCGCAAGGCTTCCGAAAGAGCAATCGGCGACCAGATGAAAAGCTCCCCGCTGGATAATCGGATGACGGCCATCCGTGTGGGATAGGCAAAGCTGAGGAATGACACTGCTGGTCCATCGGCGATCCAAATGTTGGGTCCGAACTCGTGCAGCATCGGATCAGACCTTTCGCCGTCGGTGAAAAATGCGTTGCGAAATTGATGTATTGTCACCCGTTCCCAAACGGGATTGTTGAGGCAAGCGTCGTTCGCCTAAGTCTGCGCGCGGATAAATGTTCATGCTGTCAGCAACGGAATCGGCGACATGTCCTTGGTGATGACGCCGCGTACGTTGTCGGCGGTGGGCGCCCCATTGGCGCCAATGACGACGGCCATGATCGCCTGCTTGCGCCACATGCGGTCAATTACGTCATAGGCGACGGTGTTTTCAGTCACGATGGGGAAGTTGCGATTGGCCACATCGGCGAGGGTGACGCCGGTGGCGGTGCTTTCCAAGCCGCGCCGCAGTCCGGTGTTGATACGGATGACGCCGCAGAGCTTGTCGCCGCGCGCGACGACGACGTGCTTTAGCTTGCCTTCCGCTTCATGTTCGCGAAGGAAGGCGTCGAAGCTGCATTCGCCATCTAGCACCAGCACGTCGGCGTCCATCACCTCGCGCGCCAAGCGCACCAAGAACATATTGGCGTGGCGCGCTTTGGGGATAGCGCGGCCGCGCCGCACCAATTTCAGTGTGTATATATTCTCGCGCGACAGCAGACGGCGCACGCCAACGCTTGATGCAACTGCCAAAATCATTGGCATGACGATGTCGTAGTCGCGGGTCATTTCGAAGGTCATGGTGACGGCTGTCATCACCGCGCCGGTGCCGCCGCCGACCATGGCGCCCATGCCCACCATGGCAAAAGCCGGCACGTTCAGATGAACGGGAATCCCCAGCGCATTGAGCCCCGCCGCGAAGGCCGCGCCCAAGGCAGCCCCCATGAACAGCGACGGCGAAAAGATGCCGCCCGACGAGCCCGAGCCCAGGCTCGCGCACGTCGCCACGAGCTTGCACACGAGCAGCAGTGAGATGAGACCGAAGGCCGTTGCATGCCCGAGCAGAATGCTCTCGATGGTGCCGTAGCCAACGCCGTCGACGAAGTACTGCCCGAGCGTGAGGAAGAGCGCGACCATGAGCAGGCCGACGAGCGCCATGCCCAGCATGTGGCGCAGATAGCGGTTGGCGATGCGGTCAAAAGCGTCTTCGGCGATATGCAAACCGCGGATAAAACCGGCGGCCACCACGCCTGCGAGCGCGCCGAGCAGGGTGTAGAGCAGCATCTGCAGCGCCGCGCCAAAATCGGCGGTGAGCGGCTGCATCGCCGGGACCGCGAATGCGGGCTGGGCCCAAAAAACCAGCGTCCGACAAAGGTCGCCGCACCGGTGGCGATGGCGACGGGTAGAAACGTGCTGACGCTGAATTCCGGCAGCATCAGTTCGATCGCAAACATCACCCCGCCAATCGGCGTGTTGAAGGTGGCGGCAATGCCTGCGCCGGCGCCGGCGGCCACAAGCGCGATGCGTTGGGCGGGGGGCATGTTGACGATTTGACCGAGTGTCGAACCCAACGCCGAACCGATTTGAATGATGGGACCTTCGCGCCCCACCGACGATCCGCTGCCAATCGCAAAGGCGGACGCCAGCGACTTCACAAGCGCAACGCGCGGACGGATGACGCCTTCCTTGTGATAGATCGCATCCATCACCTCGGGCACGCCATGGCCCTTGGCCTCCGGCGCAAACGTGCTGACGAGAAAGGTCACGATGACGCCGCCGATCACGGGCGCGAGCATGATCCACACGCCCCAGCGACTGGGCGCGGTGAAGACATTGGCGTCGTAGTGCAGCGACAATGCACCATTGAAGAAGAGATTGTGGAGGACGTTGATAAGGTCGCGGAAGAGAACCGCGCCGATGCCGGTCACAACGCCGAGCGCCAGCGCCCAGAGTGAAAGCACCCCAAGGCTGAGCTGCGTCTCGTGCTCCGGCTGGAAGGGCGCTTGCGGCGCAGGCGACGCAACGGATGTATCGTTCATGAAGGGCGCTTGGTTTTGGCGAGTGCGCGGGCAAGGCCGCAAATTGCAAGCCGGCGTCAACACGCGCCGAGCCGTTGCGGTAGTTTAATACCGGCGACAAAGCAGCGCGCCTCGTGCGTCGCATGCAGTCCGACAGTTTTGTGAGATAGCAGCAGGGCGCCTGCAAGTTGGCTTAGGCATTATCAGCACCCGCCGCAGATTGGCGCGCGGTTCGAACATCATGCCCTCGATGCGCTTGCCCGTTGCTTTGATCGTCTCGCTCGCAGCGTTGTGCGCGAGCTGCAAGTCGACGGGCGCATCAAGCGGACCCAATCCCAACATGGAAGCGCTAAACGCCCGCTACGGGATATCGAGTACAGATCCACGCGCTGACTATGCGCCGCTGTTTCTCTACTACCCGGACGCGCCAAGACCGACCTCGGCGAGGTCCAGCACCGGCCTCGTCGCCAGCGTGCCTGCTCACAGGCGGCAGGCTTGAACGACTCTGTGAAGCTTTGGAGCGCCGGAACCCTCATGCTGTACCAACGGTATCGGTCCAACCCCGCTTAGGTCACATTTCAGGACGCCAACCGCGACGCCAATCGCGACACCTGCAGTTCGAGCCGCTTGATCTCGCGCACGGTCGCATTGCGCTGCAGCTCCATCCAAAACCAGAGTTTGACCATGGCGATGCCGCACAGCGCGATCGCCGCGCCGCCGCCCCAGATCAGCATGTCGCGCACGTCCGCGGCATCCAGGAAACGCCAGACGCAATAACCGCCTGCGCCCAGCATCGCGAGCGTGAAGACGACGCTGAGGATATTTAGTCCGCCGAACGGGCCCTGAAATGCATCGAGCACTTGGCGCGTCATGGTTGGATCGCTGGCAAGCCGCTGCATCAAGGCTGCATCCTCAGCCGAATAGCCTTCGCGGATGGCTTTATCGAGATCGCTCATGGTCAGTCCTTTCCTAGGATTGCTTTCAATGTTGCGCGCCCGTGATGCAGGCGCGACTTCACCGTGCCAGCAGGAATTGTCAGTGCGTCGGCGATCTCCTCGACCGAGAGGTCGGCGCCATAGAACATCGCCATCACCAGGCCTTGCTCGCTCGGCAATCGCGCCAATGCGGCGCGCATATCGAGCCGATCGTCGGGCATGGGCGGCGCCTCCGCGCTGGTGGGGTCATCGCTCGTCTCTTTGCGAAACGAACGGAGCCGCGCCTTCCCGCGGATGGCGTCAGCGCATTTGCGGGTGGCGATCGAATAGAGCCATGCTGGAAAATTCGCCGCGTCATTGAGACGCCGCATGCCACGCACCGCAGCAAGCCAGGTTTCCTGAACTACATCGTTTGCCTCCTCGGAAGACCCAAGCAGGTGTTGAGCGTGACGCAGAAGCCGCGGCGTCCATCGGCGGGCCAATTCCTCCAGCGCAATGCGAGAGCCCGCTTGCGCCGTAAGCACGAGATACTCGTCAAGAACCCGTTCTGGACTGCGTTCCATCGAGACGCCCGCCTTCACCTGTTATAGTCGCGGCGGGGAGAGCTGAGGTTCACGCTCGCGCGGAAAAATCGTCAGCCGCCGAGAACTGGCGGATAGGAAACGCAGGCTGCGCGTGGCCCGCGTTCATTCAGCTTCTGTCTGCGGCGGCGTCCCGCCAATGCCGAGACGCCGGAGCAGCATGGGCATGGTGAGGCCCTGCACTACGATCGAAAAGGCCACCACCGCAAAGGTCGTGACCACAATGTCCTGGCGGTGGAGGAGATCAGCGGGCAGGGCCAGCGCCAACGCCAGGGCAAGCGCGCCGCGGAGGCCGCCCCACCACAACACATGCTGGTGGGCCATCGACACTCTTTGCCCACTCGCCGAAAACATCAAACTCAGTGGATAGATCGTGGCGGCGCGTCCGATCAGCACCAACACAATCACCCCCAACAACGCTGGAATCGCGGCGGCCGAGAAGGGGGTTGCCGCGACGCTCAAGCCGATCAACGGAAACACCGCGGAGTTGGCGATGAAGGCGGTAAAGTCCCAGAACTCCAGGGCGAAAGTCTTGCCGCGTTGACTGATGAGCGTGCGCTTCGACAACACCCCGACATTGCCCACGACGAGGCCGGCGCTCACTGTCGCCAAGATGCCCGAGGCGCCCAGCCGCTCGGCAATGATGAAAGCGCCGTACGCGGCCAGCAGCGTCAGCGCCACTTCGATCACGTGTTCAGAAGTGCGCCCAGCCACCAAAAGCACCAATGCTCCGGCCGCCGCCCCAACGGCGATGCCGCCGAACACGACAAAGACGATGTGCATGCCGAACGCGCCCAAGGCAGGTGGCGCCGCGCCGTTAGCGAACGAGAGCGCAACCGAAAACAGAATCGCAGCTGCCGCGTCATTGAAGAGACTTTCGCTTTCCATGAGCGTGCGCAAACGGCCGTGCACGCCGTTGTCCTTGAACATGGCGATCACCGCGACCGGATCGGTGGCTGCAATCAACGCGCCGAACACAAAAGCGATGGGCAGCGGCCATGCTAGCAGCACGTGTACGCCGAAGGCGACGATGGCGGCGGCGACAATTGTCCCAATTATGGAGAGCACGAGCAGGATACCGGCGTCTGCGCGCAGCTCGTTCCACTTGAGCGACAACGCCGCCTCAAACAGCAAGGGCGGCAAGATGACGAAGAAAATGAAATCGTGCGTGAGCGTCCCATCAATATCGAGTGGTGCGAATGCAATCGCGGCGCCGACCAGCACCAAGCCTACGGTGTAGGGGAGTTTCAGCCGGCGCGTCGCGATCGCAACGATCATCGCCAGCGCCAGCAGTTCCATCATTCGCATTGGATCAAGCGTCACGGATTGCCCCATTCTGCCGCTCTTGATACCTAGCTCATCAGGCGAGGCGACGGCCAAGAATTTGTTCCATCGCACGCCTTCGGTTATGTTCCCCGAGAGTTTCACCATTGCTTGACGAAGCACTGCTCGCTTTCATCAAGAGTTCGCTCCGCTCGGTATGGGCGCTTGAGCTGCTTTTGCTGCTGCGACTTCAGGCCCCGCGCGCATTCACGATTGAGGAGGCGGCGCGCGAACTGCGCGCCACCGCATCGCTGGTAGCCAATTGTCTGCCGCAATTGGAAAGCGCGGGTCTGATCGCAGGCGAGGATGGCGCCTTCAAATTCTCACCCGCTTCGCCAGCCTTACAGGAATTGTGCGCGTTGTTGGACGTCGCGTATCGTGAGCGGCCGGTCGCCATCATCGCGGCTATCATGTCGAGCAGCGATACGAAGCTCCAAGGCCTCGCCGACGCCTTCCGCTTCAAGGACAAAGACAAATGACCGGGGCCACGCTTGTCTATCTCCTCTGCATGCTGACAAGCGCTCTCTGTGCGGCGCTTTTGGTGCGATCTTATCTGCGTTCGCGGTCTCGGCTCTTGTTGTGGAGCGCGGTCAGCTTCGTGTTTCTGGCGATCAACAATTTCCTGGTATTTGCCGATCTAGTCATCATCGGCCCGACCATAGATCTATTGGCGCTTCGCTACGCGGCTGCGTTAGCGGCGGTGTGTGTGCTGATCTATGGCTTCATCTGGGAGGCCGAGTGATGTCACCCGACCTCGCCAGCTTGGTATCCGGCGCCATCGCCATGGGCTTTGCCATCTGCGCTTGCTTTTTTCTGCGGTTTTGGGCGCGCACAAAGGACATGTTGTTTGCGGCGTTCTCGCTCGCATTCTTATTATTGGCTCTCAGCCAGGGACTCGGCACGATCCTTGGCTTGCCGCTCGAAGAGCGTAGCTGGCTCTACCTGCTGCGTCTGGCGGCGTTCCTTGTCATCATTCTCGCCATCGGGCGAAAAAACCTAATGAAGTAAGATACGCAGGACGCGCGCGCACTCATGCGTACGTCGGCAACTCAAAGTCGTTGCGAACCGCTGGTCTCAAGGCGAGATCAGCCACTAACATGCCGCTTCCGCATCACCGCGTCCGAGGCCGACAAAGGGAGTCGGTTTCTAGACTCCTCGCCAAGTCGCGTCGTCCCACCCCGCGCAAAAGCGCCGCCGCTGGGTTTGTCCGCGGCGGCGTTTTTGTTTAGAGCTCGCGCCTTACGGCGAGATCAGTTGCCGTCTTCGAGAGTAATGGCGACGTCGGCATTGGCCGAAAGACGCACCACGCCGTTCTCGATGTCGGCGACCAGGCCGCCATCGATATAGTGGTGATGGCCGTCCACCGAATCCTTCTTCGTCAACTTTATGCGGCGGTCGGAGATGTGGTCAACGGTGCCGACATGGACGCCGTCGGCCCCGATCACTTCGGCATTCTTTGCGATCTGGCTGAGATCAGTCATGGGTGGCTCCTGTTTGGGTGGGGAATTGGAAACGCGCGTCGAGCGCTCTTGGTTGCCGCGGTTGCCCAGACGCTCATTCCCGGTTGAGAGGAGCGCCAATGCGATCGGCTACAGCCTCGCACCGATAGGGCTTTCGAGATGTCGACGCCTGCGCGCAAACTTCGGCAGGAATGTCGCGCATGCTGGCAAGGCCAGACGCCAGCATTATCTGAACGCCTGGGTGTTGTGCATGCACCCAATGAGCAAGCGCGCTGCCGCGCGCGCCACAACGTGATTTGGCTCACGCCCATTTCATAGGCCACGCGTTTCTGCGACATCAGACCCTGCTTTCTGATGGCCCTCTGCAGCTGAAACCCTTCACCCACCGACACCGAACCTGCCGAGGCGCAGGCGTGTCATTTGTCGTCACTAGGGTAGGCGGCGTGGGCTGCGCTTTCCGCTCCGAGGAATCTGCCTTGGCGGCAAATTCAATGTGTCATGCCGCGAGCGTCTCGCGTGAATCTAACGCGTCGCTTGCTGTTGCCGTGCGTATTTGCCGCCGCAAAACAACGCTAGCGCGGGCGCCTTTGCCCGGGCCTTCGCTTTCGATGGAAAGCGTTCCCCCTAATGCGGTCATTGTATTCGCACACCAGTGCAGGCCGAGCCCTCCGGCGCGTCCCTTCTTCGATGAATGGCCGCGTTCGAAAAGCTTGGGAGCGCTGTCAGAGGAGAAGCCGCGACCGTCGTCAGTGATGGTGAGGGTTATCATGTCGTCGTCTGCAGCGCTGATTTTGGATAAGCTGACATCAATCCGCCCTTGGTGTCGTCCTCCCGCTACAATGGCTTCCACCGCGTTGGTGAAGAGGTTGCCGACGATTTGAGACATCAGCAGCCGGTTGGAACGCACCAGCATCCCTTGCTTTGGCAGCACTACTTCGATCTCGCCCCACGGGGCAAAGCGCGCCAGCAGTGCGTTCTTCTGAAGAATTTCCAGAATATCGAACTGCTCCAGTGTGATTCTGGCATGGGCTGTCTCGTTCTGCAGGTTGAGGATATCGAGCGCCTCCGACAACGAGGTCTTGGCTGTGAGTAGGGAGGCGCGCCGCGCCGCGTCGCGTTGCTCTATATCGTTGACCACGCCGGTCAAAAACGCGGCGAGACGCTCGCGCCGCTCGGCGTCGGTTGCACCAGCCGACAATTCATCGATCGCCAAGAAGACGTTCTGGCTCTTCACGGGGGCTTGTTCAGCGATGACTTGGGACAAAATCACAGTCACAGGATTAAGCGAATTGCGTACATTGTGTATCGCGCTGGCGGCTGACTCGCTTTTTCCCAATTCGTAGGACTGGATCTCTACCTGTTCACTGAGCTCCTTGAGCTGTGCGAGCATGGCGTTGAAGGTGCGGCTGAGAGAGCCGACCTCGTCCAAGCTGGAGTTGGCCGGCAGCGCCAAGAGCTCGCCGCTCCTTGCGACATCACGCATGTGGTCGTCGATGCTGCGAAGGCGATGCACCACCACCACACGCATCAGGAACGCCAGTCCCATGAGTGCGACCGCCATGATCAGCGTAATCGTGACCAGCGCGGATAAGATCGTAGAGGCGCCAAGAGCTGACGTGGTCCGGGGCGCTTGGAAGTTCAGAGACCCAATCGAATGGCGGTCGGAGCCGAGGATGGGAACGCTAACCTGCCAATGACCAGGCAAACGCACGCTCACAACGTGTGACGGCGCTTGCAAATTGATAGTGGTGTCGACTTGCAGCGCGGCTCGCGCGGTCTGGGGCGCCAGTTGACGCGCCATAAGCACATAGCCCCTCGGCGTTCCCGAACCATCGCTCTTGACGACCTGGGCGCCCCCAACGACGAAAATGTGGCCATTGAACTGAACGAAGGTCGAAAAGCTTGTGTGGGTGCGCGCCAGATTCAAAATCGATGGCGAGGTGGTCAGTTCGCGAAAGGCGCGACTGAGCGAAGGCGCTTCTGCTTGCGTGCTTTGGTCGACGACAAGTGAATAGATCGCATGACCGTCAAGCTGGGCGTAGCTGATCGCGTCGATGCCGGCGTTGACCACACTGAGTGGCGTTAGAGCCTCGGCCTCGAACGCATGATCGTGATTGGCCACGTAGTTGAAGCTGCCGTCCCATACGGCATAGTTCTTAGTGTCGTCTGTGATCTTTGACAGCGCGCTTTCGAGTAAAGCATCAGCGCGGCCGACTTGGCTGCGCACACTGTCACGCTCAAGGCGATCGAACGACGGCCGGATGGTCATGTCCAGCATCAATCCGCCGAGCAAGAGCCCGACGAGACCGATTGAAGCAACGATCAAGCTAAGCTTCGAAGCAAGCCGCAGTTGCCGCCACCAGGCTCGCGCCTTTCCCGCCCCCGCGCTCTGCATAGTGCGCTGCAGCGCAGCGCTGCCCGCGCGAACCAAACTCGCCATCGTCGCTTTGGTCATCAGCTTGCCGCCGCTGTTTGTTCAGTATGCGCCGGTACCTGGGCTGTGATGGCCTCAGCGCTCGCCGCATCGACGGGATATCCGAACCAATAACCTTGCATGTGCGAGCAGCCGGCGAGTTGCAGCGCGTGATGTTGAAACTGATCTTCAACGCCTTCTGCGACCACCGAAAGGCCCATGGAACGCGCCAGCTGCGTCATGGCGCTGACGATCGCGGTCGCGTTGGTTTCCTTACCCAGGGCGCCGACGAAGGATTTGTCGATCTTAATGCAATTGATGTTGAAATTTCTGAGATTGAACAGGCTCGAATAACCGGTGCCGAAGTCATCCAAGGCGACACGGAATCCGGCCGCCTGCAGGTCATTCAAAACCACGGCCGCATCATCGACATTCTCAAAAAGCGCGGTTTCGGTGAGTTCGATTTGAATTCGCCCTGGGGGCAGTCCCGCGCGCGCCACCGCATCCAGCAATTTTTGCTTCAGCTGCGGGCGCAAGAATTGGCGCGGCGAGAAGTTGATCGACACGTATTGGCCGGGCCAAGCCTTGCAGGCCTCGAGGGCGCGGGGAATGACCCAATCACCAAGTTGGTGAATGAGGATGCTTTCTTCGGCGATCGGGATGAAGAGGCTGGGCGAGAGCGACCCGAATTCGGGGCTGTCCCAACGAATGAGCGCTTCAAAGCCGACGACACCGAGGTTCTCTTGGCTAACGATGGGTTGAAAGGCGAGAGAGAGCTCGTCGGCCTCAAGCGCTTTGCGCAGACCGTTTTCAATCTTCAATCGAAAGCGCGCGCTTTCATCGAGAGTCGGATCGAAAAATTGAACCTGGCCCCGGCCTGCGCGCTTGGCCGCATAAAGGGCAAGATCGGCGCGACGGGCGATGTCGGTCTTGTCACGCTCGTGCTCAAGCGCGAAGGCAACGCCAAGCGAGGCGCCGACCTTCACCGCATGGCCAAAGATTGACCGTTCCTCCTGACAGAGCGCGATGATGTCTTCACAGATGTCGCGAACACATTTTTCGTCCGCATCCGGTACGATGATGCCGAATTCATCTCCGCCGATACGTGCGGCCAGTGCGCCGGAGGGCAAATTTTCCTTCAGACTTTCCCAAATCGAGCGCACGAGTTCGTCGCCCGCGGCGTGGCCGAAATTGTCGTTGACGGCCTTGAAGCGATCGAGGTCGAGCATGGCCACCGCATAATTCTTGGAGCGGGCTTGCACTCGCTCAGTAAGTTCTCGCAGAAAGGCCGCGCGGTTCGGCGCACCGGTGAGCGAATCATGGAACGCCGCATGGCGAATTCGCGCTTCACTCGCCTGCAACTGCGTATTGGCATCCTGCAGGAGCCTTACGTGGTCCTCGAGTTTGACGCGTGCGGCCTTCAACTCCGCCTCGCTTTGCCAGCGATGGCAAAGAGAGCGCGCAAGATGCATTACTTCCTCGATCTCGAAGGGCTTGGCGACATAGAAGAGCTTGTCGAGCGGGCCCGCAACCTTTGCGACTTCGAGCGGCGAATTGTCTGAATAGCCCGTTACCATGATCAGATAGGCGTCTTGGTCGAGGTTGCGTATTTGCTGGGCCGTGGCCTTGCCGTCCATGCCTGGCGGCATGCGCATATCGAGGAAGATGGCTTGGAATGGCGCACCGGCCGCCAAGCTTTTCTTTACCGTCGCGACGGCGGCATCGCCTTGCTCGACGTAGGTGATTTCAAAATTGAACTCGGTACTGGTCGGTGTGGCGTCGTCACCGCCTCCTGGAAAGAGCGAAGTCTCCAATGCCGACAAGTCGCTGTGCGCTTGAGATTGGATGATCGAGGTAAAGGCTGACCGATAGGCCGCCAGCACGCCGCGATCGTCATCGCAGACCAGAATTCGCATTGAGAAATTCTTTCTCTGAACAGGAGGCAGGCTAGCAGAGCCACATTGCCAGACCTCTAATATTGGAAGTGGACTGAGTTCTTCATGCGGCGCGCAACCGGCGGGCCTTTTGCAGAGGCAATGTGCTGGCGCCATACCTCTCGGTTTTCTTCAGACCGAATACTGCGCGCGCGATGACCGGTGGCAGCGGTGTGACCATCGGTTCCGGCGTTGCCTTGGGCTTTCGTGTCGCGGCGCGATAAAAGCCCAGCACGCTAATAGCCGTCCAGATGCACTCCTGGCAGATCGTACCAAAGTCGCCTGGATCGAACTGACGCGATGCGGCGATCAGGACTAAGGTCGAGCCAATCCCATTTATAAGGTAAAAGAGCCGTGTGTCGGCGCTGATTTTGCCGATGCTGACAGCTGCATAGACGCCAACGGCGCACGTCGCGCCAATCACCCCGACAACAGCAAATACGCCATCCATGACAGGCTCATGCAAGACCGAGCGCAGCTCTAACAAAAAAGTTGCACAACATTCTGTGCGGCTAGTTACGGCTCTATGGTTATAATTTTGTTTGCCGAGAAGCCGTTGAACGCCGTGCGCGTTGCAAGGCTGTAGGCGCCCATCATCGAGATCTCGATCCGGTCGCCTTCGGCGATGTCGGTCGGCAAAGTAAGGGGAGCGCCGAGCACGTCGTCGGAATCGCAAGTTGGGCCGTAGACTTTAAAGTCGGTGGTATCGGCAGCGCTGTCGCGGCCGATAATGCGCGCAGGCCGGCGCTCTTTCGGGTGGCGCAGTTCCTGGAGGCTGCCGAAGATGCCGTCGTTGATGTAGATAATGTCGTCTTTACGCACCAGCACCTGGGCAATGATGCTGCCGCCGGTGGCGACCAGGCTGCGGCCTGGCTCACAGAAGAGCTGGCAATCGCGGGGCAGGGGGAGCCTACGCAGACCTGTCTCAATCGCCTCGAAATAACGCTCCAGTGGCGCGACATCATCACCAGGATAGGCGGCGGGAAATCCCCCGCCCACGTTCAGCACAGCGAGTGGAACCCCGGCATCGCGTAACACGTCCTCGCACAGCGACAGCGCTGCTGAGAAACTTTGCGGCGCGAGGCATTGCGAACCGACATGGAAGGTGATGCCTGCGCGCAAGCCGGTTGCTTGAATGCGCTGGAGAAGTGCGACCGCGGCGTCAGGCTTCGCGCCGAACTTCGTCGTCAGCGCGTATCGCGCGTCACTCACACCGGTGGCCAAACGCACGGCAATCATCAAATTGTCGGTTTGGGCCTCAGCCAACACCTTATCGAGTTCACTTTCGTGATCGATGGCATAGAACTTAACGCCATGGTCTGCTGCAGCGATGCGAATGGCCGAACGCGCTTTGATCGGGTTGTTGAAGAACATTTCCGATCGGGCGCCGAAGAGATCGTGGATTTGCTCAATCTCACCGATTGACGCGACATCGAAGTTCGTGATGCCCGCGGAATACAAGGTTTGCAGAACCAGCGGATGCGGGTTGCACTTTACGGCATAGAGGACGCGACCGGGGAAGGAGGCGAAGAGGCCAGCCGCGTGCATGAGATGTTGGGGATGAAGGCAGAATACAGGTTCTGCCGGCTGCAATGCCTCCACGGCGTGCTCAATACTGGCATAGCGAGACACATCCGGCGCAATGGAAGCGCATGCGCGAATGGTTGCGAGTTCGTCAATAGCTGCGCGCATGGACTGAAACGCGTTGAGCGCCTTGGCATCGGGTGAAAGCGCGTGCTGTTGGCTATCGGCCTCCCCAGTACGCAATACGCGCGCTGTTTCAGCGCTCGTTGATGCGACCGGCATGTAGTGCTTGTAAGCACGCTCCGCTGGCGCGGTGAGGTCTGGACGCGTCAGCGACATTTTTTGATCCCAACCCACGCGTCATTAGCGCAAGTAGGTTGAAAAAGGCTTAGCCATAAGAACGTGGGCTCATCCAGTGAGCAACAATTGGTTTACCAAGAAGCGTTTGGGTAACCAATCGAGACGCGCGGAATGATCGCGCCAACCCCTGAGAGGGCTCGATCACGAGCCAGTGTTGTAAAACGCGCGGGACGTATTTTCGGCGTCACCGAGCTGTTGAGGGAGACGCCAAAAGCGGCGCGCACAAAAAGCGATCGCTCGAACACCAGGCTCCTGCATTTTTTGCGTTTTCCTTCGGCGCGCCAAATGCTCGTGTTTTGCGTTAGAGGCTCACATTGCGCCTCGAGCCAGCCGATAGGTCTGCGCAATTGCGCCATTGGGAAACGCTTTCCTCTCGACCGGCTTCAACGGCAGAGGTTTTTCCAGCTCTGTAAAAATCGGCATCTCGACGAAGTGTTCGCGAACCTGGAGCGATCCGCTTTTCGCAAGCGTTTCGTCTGAATGCGCGTGACGCGGAGTACATCCACAGCAAGGGCGGCGAGATCATTCGCCAGCATGCGCGCGACTTCGTCGCCAAACGCCTCGCGCCAGCGACGCCCAAGAATGACGCAAGCAGACGCCGATGCGAAGCCATCCTGTAGTTGAGGCTCAGCACGCGACCGCCACGTGTTGCGGGTCGTGCCTGATGAAGTGGCATGGCATCGCGTCAGGAAAGACGCTCAGCGAAACCGAGCAGGCACACGCGGTCGCTGCCATTGAACGGTGGTTGGGACACGACCGCTGAGGACCTCGGAACTGGTCGCCTTAGCTCTCGTTGCTCGTCTTGAAGCAAGTGGAGCGCGCCCATGCCTCATCCGGAACAGACCGCACAGAGCCATCGCGACATTCAAGCCGAGCAGGGCGCCAAAACCAATGGCGGTAAGGACGAAGAGAAGAAGGGCGCTGTGCAGGCCGGGGCGCGCAAGTATCCCGAACCGCCATTTCCCAAACAGCATCAGCCCAAACCCGGCGACGAAGCCCAGCTTGAACCTGCGCCCATGTACGACGCCCCTTATTATGAAGGGTCCGAGAAGCTGAAAGATAAGGTCGCCATTGTCACCGGCGGCGATTCTGGAATTGGCCGGTCTGTGGCGGTGCTGTTTGCGCGCGAAGGCGCTGATG
This sequence comes from Vitreimonas sp., assembly GCA_049287825.1. Classification (GTDB taxonomy): domain Bacteria; phylum Pseudomonadota; class Alphaproteobacteria; order Caulobacterales; family Aquidulcibacteraceae; genus Vitreimonas. The sequence continues at coordinate 17,311 of JBAQGO010000114.1, forward strand.
TCGCCATCGTCTACCTCTCCGAGCACAAGGACGCGGAAGAAACCAAACGCGCGGTCGAGGCCGAGGGGCGCCAATGCTTCCTGATGAGCGGCGATGTGTCAGACCGCGCCTTCGCGCAAGATGCCGTGGCAAAGACGGTCGCCAATCTCGGCAAGCTCGACGTGCTGGTGAACAACGCCGCGTTCCAGTTTCATGTCGACAGGTTTGAAAACCTGACCGAAGAGCATTTCGACAAGACGCTGAAGACCAATCTCTACGGCTACTTTCACATGGCCCAAGCGGCAGTACCGCATCTCAAAACCGGCTCGGCCATCGTCAACAATGGCTCTGTCACCGGGATCATGGGCAACAAGGACCTCCTGGATTACTCGATGACCAAGGGCGGCATCCACGCCTTCACCCGTTCGCTCGCCACCCATCTTGCGCCGCGCGGCATCCGCGTGAACGCGGTGGCGCCGGGGCCCGTCTGGTCGCCGCTCAATCCCGCCGACAAGGAAGCAGAAGACGTCAGTCAATTCGGCGCTAAGACGGTGATGAAGCGCCCCGCACAACCTGAAGAGATTGCCCCAGCCTTCGCGTTTTTGGCGTCGCCACATTGTTCAAGCTATATCACAGGCGAAATTCTGCCGATCATCGGCGGCTATCAGGGCGGCTAGAGCGGCGATCGGAACTGGCCCGCGCATCATGTCGTTTTCTCGGCGGTGAGGCCCAAGGAGGCGCGTATGCCGCGTGGAGAGAAGAGTTCGTATTCATCGAAACAGAAGCGCAAAGCCGAACACATCGAAGAGGGCTCCGAGAAGCGCGGCGTATCGAAGAAGACGGCAAAGGCGCGCGCCTGGGCCACCGTCAACAAGGAGAGTGGCGGCGGGAAGAAGTCCGGTTCAGGCCGGGGCAAGACCGAAAGCCATGCCTCCTCACGCAAAGGTGGACGCAAGGCCGCCGAGGGACGCTCTCATGGCGCAAGCGTTCGCGCCGGCAAGAAGGCCGCGAAAACCCCCAAGCGCAGTGCATAACCGCACCGATCATTTCTCGTCTTCGAAAAACGGAGGGTTGATGATCGTCCCGCTGCTCGATGCGCAAATGGCCGTTCAGAGCAGCGACCAGGGCTCTCATTCATGTGCGCGATGGGTTGGGCGTTTCTGCGACGATCGCCTCTCCTGCAACCCATGACCTACTGGTTCAACCCGCGGCGCACCGCGTCAGCGACCAGTTCAGGTGAAGCGGGCTTTCCCAGCACTGGCACGGATGCAAATTCTCCCCCGACCCCGGCGTCGCCATAGCCGCTCATGAACAGAAACGGCACGTTGCGTTCCAGAAGTCTCTTGGCGACGGGATAGGAGCGGGCGGTCCCGCCCAGATTGATGTCGAGAATAGCGAAGTCGAGGGGATCGGTTTCGGCAAGCGCCAAAGCTTCTTCAAGATGCATGGCGGGTCCTACGGTCTCGATCCCCATGTCGTTCAGAATATCTTCGAGCGACAAGGCAAGAAGCATTTCATCTTCGACGACAAGAACGCGTTTGGCTTTCATGCCGCTAGTGCTCCAGCTTAGCGTTGATGGTGCAGACCACGCCTTCACGCGGATAAGCAAGGGTGACTTCGGCCCGCAATTCGCCAGCAAGGCCGCGTTCGATCAGGCGCGAACCAAAACCCTTGCGCGTTGGCGCGACAACGGGTGGCCCGTCGTGTTCGCGCCAGGTCAAGATCAAGGCGCGATCGGAATTGAAGCTCCAACTCACATCACAATGACCCTCGACATTTGAGAGCGCGCCGTATTTCGCCGCGTTGGTGGCGAGTTCGTGCATGGCCATGGACAACGCCAAAGCCTGCTTGGCGTTCAGCCGCACGAACGGTCCGTGCGCCGTGATCCGGCCGCCGCCGCTCACCGGCGCGACAGCTGCCTTCACCACTTCATCGAGATCAGCGCCTGACCACGATTCCCGCGTCAGCACGTCGTGGGACTGCGCCAAGGCTGCAAGGCGGTTCGAGAAGGACCGGTTGGCCGCCTCGACCGAACTGGCGTCGCGGAAGGTTTGCAGCGCGACCGCCTGAACGGTGGCCAGCGAATTTTTGACGCGGTGATTGAGTTCGTTGAGCAAGAGGTGCTGGCGTTCCTCGGCGCGCTTGCGTTCAATGATCAGGCCCGCCGAGCGCGTCGCCACTTCAACAAGCGCCAGATCCTCGGCAGTGGGACTACGTGGTTCATCGTAATACATGGCGAACGTGCCGAGTATGTCGCCGTCGGCGGCCATGATCGGGCTCGACCAGCAGGCGCGCAGCCCATGTGAAAGCGCAAGCTCGCGGAAATCCTTCCAGAGCGGGTCGGTGGCGATGTCTTCAACGACGACAAGCTCGCGCCTAAAGGCCGCTGTGCCGCAAGATCCGACACCTTCGCCAATAATGACCCCGTCAATCGCCTCGTTATAGGCGGTTGGCAGGCGCGGGGCCGCGCCGTGGCGCAGCGTGTCGCCGGCGGGATCGATCAGCAACACCGAGCCGCGCATGCCTGGTTCCTGAGACTCAATGGTTTCCACAAGCGTCGTCAGCGCTTCGGCGGTGGAGCCCGTCTGCAGCACCAGTTCGAGCGCTTGTTTTTGCGCCGCCTGCAAGTTCTGCATGCGTTTCGTGGCGGTCACGTCATAACCGTCAACGAAGATCCCCACGACTTCGTCCGCATTGTTCTTGATCGGCTGATAGACGAAATTGATGTAATGCTGTTCAAGCGCGCCGTCGGCGCCGGCGCTTAGCTTCACCGGTACGGCGTCGCCCACAAAGGCTTCGCCCGTTGCGTAGACCTGATCCAGGAGCTCGTAGAGGCCCTGGCCTTCAAGTTCAGGAAACGCCTCGCGCACGGTTCGTCCAACGAGATCGCGCTGACCAGCAACTCTCATGTATTCGGCGTTTGCCAACTCGAAACGATGATCGGGACCGCGAAGCACGGCTGTGAGGCTTGGCGATTGCTCAAACATCTGGCGTAACTTCTCGCTTTCGTCGGCGAGGAGCGCGTTGGCCTGTTCCAGAGCGCGATTGGCGTGGCGAAGCTGGCGCTCGCGATCGCGAAGCGCGGCGGTTGTCTCGGCCCGCAATGCCGCGAGCTTCAATGCAGCTTCCACGCGGCTTAGCAGCTCGCGGGCGGAAAAGGGCTTCACCAGATAATCGTCGGCGCCGGCCGCGCGGCCTTCGATCGTTGCTTCCTCGCCAGCGCGCGCTGAAAGCAGAATAACTGGAGTGTTCGCCGCGTCTGGGTCGGCGCGCAATGAGCGCAGCAGCTCAAATCCGTCGAGGCGTGGCATCATAACGTCGCTCAAAACAAGATCCGGCTTTGTGATGCGAGCCTTTTCAAGCGCTTCGGCGCCGTCATTGGCCACGTCAACTTGGTAGCCTGCGCCTGCAAGGAGGCGTCTCACATAGTCGCGCATGTCGGCATTATCATCGGCCAACAAAACCCGTTCGGTCGCGATCCGATCCGAACCAGCATTGAGGTCCTGAAGGCGTTCGCCGCGTGTGTTTTCCTCGCCCGGAAGCCAGCGCAGCGCTTCTTGCACGAAGGCGGCCGCCCCTCTTGCGGTATCAGCATGAGCGGCGGGCTCTCGCAGAGCATCGGGAGGCAGGTGCGCGCTGCCGAACGGAAGCCAGACCGAAAACGTGCTGCCGCTTGCAAGCTCACTCGTCGCGGAGACACGGCCGCCGTGGAGGCGGACAAGCTCCTGCACCAGCGCCAAGCCGATGCCGGTGCCTTCGTGCGTACGCCCGCCTTGTCCCTCGATGCGGTGAAAGCGTTCGAACACGCGCGGCAATTCGCTGGCGCTGATGCCAACGCCGGTGTCGCTGACATCGAGGCGTACGCCGTCGTCCGCAGGTTGGAGTGTCACCCGGACCGAGCCTGACAGCGTGTATTTGAAAGCGTTGGAGATGAGATTGAGAACGATCTTTTCCCAAAGATCGCGGTCCACGAAGACTGGTTCCTTGAGCGGCGCGGTCCTCACTTCGAAAGCAAGGCCAGCTCGGTCCATCGCGGACTGGAAGCTGCTGGCGAGATCGCCGGTCAAGGCGGCCAGATCCAAGGGTTCAAAGGAAGCGCGGGCACGGCCTGCTTCGATCCGCGAGAAATCAAGGAGGCTGTTGACGAGACGCAGCAAGCGCAAACCGTTGCGATGAATGAGCGACAGAGCCGCGGCGTCCGCCGTCGCCGCACCCTCGGTCTCTGCGGTACGCAGCAAGTCCTCGATCGGCCCCAGCATCAAGGTAAGCGGGGTGCGAAACTCGTGACTGGCGTTGGAGAAGAAACTTGTCTTGGCGCGGTCCAGTTCGGCCAAGGCCTCGACGCGGCGGCGTTCGACCTCATAAGCCTGCGCGTTGGCAATCGCTGAGGCGAGTTGTCCGGCCGCAAGGTCAAGAAAGCCCCGATAACCATCGTCGAGCAGACGGTGAGGGCTTAAGCCCACCACAAGCGCGCCGGCGCGGCCGCCATCGCCGCTTGCCGGAATGTGAAGCAGTGCGGACTTATCCGATGCTTGACGCCATGAGCCCGGCGGCAAGTCCGGCCAAAGTGCGCTCAGATCTCCAATCACCCGCGTCTGATGGTCTTGCATGACGGCGCTGAACGGCCAGGGACCGGAACGATCAAGATCAACGCGCGCCGGAAACGCTACGTGTGCGTCGTCGAGTCCGGTCAGACAGACGCGCTCGAGCCACTGGCTGTCTTCGTCGGCGAGATAAAGCGCTGCGAAGGTGATGTCTTGGGGATCGCTCGCCAACGCAGACGCTGCCCGCGCGCAGACATCATCAAGGCTGCGTGCGTCACTTGTCCGGGCAGCGAGTTCGCGGAGCAAGGAAAGTTGGCGTTCGCCGATGACGCGCTGGGTGTCGTCAGTGTTGGCGCAAATAATGCCGCCGACCCCGCCATCGTCGTCGGGGATCGGGCTATACGAAAACGTGTAATAGGTTTCTTCTGGATAGCCGTTGCGCTCCATGATGAGGAGCTGCTCTTCCACGTAGGTCCCTTCGACCCCGCGCATCGCAGTGTCGAGCATCGGCCCAATCTCAGGCCAAATCTCGCTCCAGACATCGGCGGTGGGTTTGCCGAGCGCCCAGGGGTGCTTGCCGCCAATGATGGAGCGGTAGGGGTCGTTGTAGAGATAGATGAGCTCTTCGCCCCAGCCGATCCAAATCGGCTGGCGGGACGTGAGCATGATGCGAACCGCAGTCTTTAAGCTTTGCGGCCAGCGTTGCGGCGGGCCGAGCGAGGTTGACCCCCAGTCGTAGGCGCGCATTAACGCGCCCATCTCGCCGCCGCCGGCCAAGATCGGGTCCGCGTCTCGCTTCAGATTTTTCAGCTCCCCCAAATGCATCGAAGACTGCCCCAGTTTCCGGAAACTCTGAAACCGCGGGGTGGGTTCCCGGAATCGAATGCAAGCGGGCGCGGCCGGGGGCTAGTCCCGAAAGCGAACGCGGAAGCGGTTCGGATGGTTGGCAAAACAAGTTAGGGGTCGGGCATAACTGAGAGACGACTGGCGACCCAGGATGTAGACGCACGCGGGCGGGACGAACCTCGTAGTCACCGGGCGCAACGGTCGCGAGGGCACGGTTTTGCCCGCCGCCCTTCGCGGGCGCTAATGGCGGTTGCCCCAGACTTGACGACTGGACGGGGGCGCCGCAGATGCGCCCCTGCCAGCTATCGGGGGCCCGTAGCTCAATGGTTAGAGCCGGCCGCTCATAACGGTCTGGTTCCTGGTTCGAGTCCAGGCGGGCCCACTCACATCCCTCGCCGCACGCGCCTCTTCATCGCTGAAGAACCCTGGGAAGAACGCCCTTGGCGACGAGCGTTGTCAAAGCGCCAACCCCGATGGCTTCGAGCGCTTGCGGGTTGTGACGATACGTGAGCCAACCCAAGAATAGACCGAGCAAGAGGCTCGGCGTCCAGCGCATGAGGCAGAGTGCAATCTGGTAGCCGGCGTGCAACAGCACGATGCTGATCAGTGCGACGATGATGACGATTATCGCTTCCATGTTCCGCCTCCGCTGAGTTGATGCGGCTTCGCAAACGGGCGGCCGCGCAATTGCGCGCCGTAGCGTTTGCGCCGCTCGTATTGTGAAAGCGCCGCGCCATTGAGGCGCTTCACTTTCCAGATCGCCTTGATGTCGCGAAGTGTTTTGAGCTTGTGACAGGTCGGGCACATGAGCTGATCAGGCTTGGCGCGACGCCACGCGTTCGGCGTTGAGTGCTCGCCGATCAGACTTTCAGTTTCGTTGCAATCGTCGACGCAGCACGCGCCGTTCTGCTTCTTCAGCAGCGCTTCGTACTCGCGCGCAGTCAAATAGAGACGGTGCATGAGCTGAGACGCGCCTTCCACCCGCGTGAACGAGAAGGGCGCTGATGTCTCGACGTGGATGGCCGCTTAAGCGGCGGCCAAACAGTCCCCAGATCTAAGAACAAAACAAGCACAAATTGGTTGAGCAGGCAAGAGGTCTCTGCTGAAGCATGCCGCTTGGCCGGTGGTGGGGCGCCTTTGGCATACGAAGAGAAAGTGCCGATGAAGTTTGGAGAGCTCGGGCGCTTGAGCGGGCTCTATTTCGGCTGCACGGGATGTGCGCGCGGGAGGCTCTTCACCGCGGTCGAGTTAGTGCGGCTCTACGGCGTTGAGGGACGCGTCGCAGATTTAGCCAAGCGCTTGGCCTGCAAGTTCTGCAAGCAACACAGAAGGCGCCCGCCTCGAGTTTATGTTGAAGTCTCGAGGCCGTTCTACACCAAGGCGGAAGCGGCAGCACTCACGGCGACCAATTTGGATGCTCTTGTTCAAAGCTTGGAGAAGCTGACGCCGCGGAATAAAATTTCGTGAGGCGAACCGCGCTGGGGCGCGGACGCGCTCTCGTGAACCGAGCCGCGCGGAATCGCGCGTCTCGGCCCTTCGGGCTTCGATCGCTTTCGCCTCGCCGGTCATTGGTTTGTGGTCTGCTTGCGCCGAACGGCGATCCAGTGGTCCAAGTCTTTTGGATCGTATCGGACGGCCCGATCTGTCGTCTTCACGTACCTTGGTCCTTTCCCCGCTCCGCGCATCTTGAACGAGCGTTGTCGGGGTGAAGACACTTCAGTTGGCCAAGTGCGCCACGCCGGTCGCTGGCTTCAGTTCGCGCAGGTCACAGCATCAAGCTCCTCTTGTTGGCGGCTTTCATTTCGCTGACCGACGCACGGCAGCCTTAGCCTTCATGAATGGTGCGCTGCTCAAACGATCCATGAAGCTCAGCGGACGGCGAACCTCGGTGGCCCTCGAACCTGCGTTTTGGACCGTGCTTGAAGGGCTGGTCCGGGGGCGCGGACAAACCCTCCCAAGCTTTATTGCGCTCGTCCTCTGCGCCAACGCGGGACGCCCGGCCGCGTCGGCGCTGCGCGTCCATGCCTTGCAAAATGTTCTCACGCTGGGCCACGCACGCTGGGGCCCAAATCACAAACGCGGGCCGAACCGCTTGCATCCTCGCCGCCTTCTTTCACTTCAGCGGCGGCCGCCCGGCCATCTTCCTAAGCGTCGGCGTCCAATGCCTCTGTGATGACACGTTGCAGATTGCGCTGCTCGAACGGTTTATCGAGTTTGAGCACGGAGAGCGCGTTCGCGGGCAGTTCGGCATAGCCGGTGGCGATGACAACCGGAAGGGCAGGCCAGCGTGCGCGAATCTGCTCGGCCAGTTCAAGCCCGGTCATCCGGGGCATGGCTTGATCGGTCAAAACCAAATCCACCTGGTTTACCTGCAATATCTCGAGCGCACGGGCGCCGGAAGCCGCTTCAAACACGGTGTGGCCCATGTCCTCGAGCATGGCGACGGTGTTCATGAGCACCAGCGCGTCGTCATCAACGGCAAGGATGCTCCAGGTTTTTTCCATCCCCGCGGCAGTCTCATCGGCGTGCAGGTCGGAGCGTTCTGACGCTGGAGCGTCAGCGACCGGCAGCAAGATATCCACTTTGGTCCCGGCGCCTCTTTGGCTTTGTAGGTGCAATCGCCCCCCGAGTTGGGTGACGAGCCCTTGCACCATCGACAGCCCCAAACCCGTACCCTTGCCGACGCCCTTTGTTGTGAAGAACGGCTCGGTTGCCCGTTGCAGCGTCTGTTCGTCCATGCCCTCGCCGTTGTCCGACACCGAAAGACAAACATAAGCACCGGCCGCAAGGGTTGCGTCGTCATCGATCAGGGTCTCGCGCGCTTCAATGCGAATGGCGCCGCCTTGGGGCAGCGCGTCTCGCGCATTGACCGCGAGATTGAGGATTGCAAGCTCCAACTGGTTGGCGTCGGCCCGAACCGGAGGCAGCGTCGAGGGGCAATCGACTTCCAGTTCAATTCGAGGTCCGAGCGTTCTTTGCAGAAGATCGACTACGCCATCGATGAGCCCGGCCACATTCGTCGGTTCGATCTTCAACTCCTGGCGGCGCGCGAAAACGAGCATGCGTTGGGTCAGGGACGCGCCGCGCTTTGCCGCCTGCACGGCGTTGTCGAGAAAGCCCAAGGCCTTAGCATCGCCGGGCATACGTTTGCGCAGGAGCTGCAAGCTGCCCAGCACCGCCGCTAGGAGATTGTTGAAATCGTGGGCGATGCCGCCGGTGAGCTGACCGATAGCCTCCATTTTCTGGGATTGGAAGAACGCCTCGCGCGCCGCTTCCAGAGCGCGTTGGGCCTCCAAGCGTTCGGTGATATCGCGCGTGACCTTCGCAAAGCCGATAATTTCGCCGCTGTTGTCGCGAATGGGATCGAGCACCACTTGAGCCCAGAAGCGCGTGCCATCCTTGCGAACACGCCAGCTCTCTTTCTCGAACCGTCCCTCTTCGCGCGCAGTGCGAAGCGCCCGCTCCGGCTCGCCGTTGGCGCGGTCCTCTTCAGTATAAAACTTGGAGAAATGCTGTCCGATGATTTCTTCGCTCGCGTATTGCTTAATGCGGCGCGCACCGGCGTTCCAGTTGGTCACGCGCCCGTGCTCATCGAGCATGTAGATCGCGTAGTCGGTCACGCCTTCGACCAGGATGCGAAACCGCTCTTCGCTGCGGCGGAGTTCTTCTTGCACGCGCAGGGCGCCTTGAGCGGCGTCGCGCTCTTGCTCGGCTTGGCGGCGCTCAAAACTGAACCCGAGCTGGCGCGAAATTGTCACCGCCAAGGCGCTCTCGGCCTCGCTAAAGTGATGCGGGACCTCATGATAGGTCATGAACTTACCGATCACCCCGCCATTGGCCATGATCGGAATGAAAGCGAGCGCTGAAATGCCTTCCGCGCGGATCGTCGCTCTCAGCTCCTCGGCCACATCGGCGACGGTGATATCGGAAATGAAGATCGGCTGTGCATCGCGTTCGCCGGGTTTCCAGGGGCAATGGCCTTCGACCGCGGCGCGATACTGATCTGAGAGATGACGCCAGCCCACGAACCGGGCGACGCCTTCGGAATCAAACAATAAGATCGATGCCCGGCGGCAACCGAAGGCGCTAAGGATGGCGTCGAGGCCGGCATTGACCGCGTCCTTGGAGCTGCTCGAGCGATACAGCGCGTCAGTAAACTGAAACAGCGCCGCGTTCGTCTCGCTCTGCAATTCAAGCTGACGCGTTCGCTCTTGTAGAGCCTGTTCACCGCGACCGCGCTGCAGCGCAAGCCCTGCGTGATTGGCCGCGACGCGGGCGAGCATTTGCTCGGTTTCGGTGGGAAACGTTTCGCGTGTCGAAAAGCAGGTCAGCGCAGCTCCCGGTTCAGTGCCAAGCGGCGCTGACAAAGCACGCATCGGCCCAAAGCCTGGAACATCGAGCGTTGTCGCGGGAACGGGATGGCGGTAAGCGCTGAAACACGCTGCCGAAAGGTCGCCGCCGACATTGCGATCATGCGCATGCACGACCTCAAGAGCAGGCTCCTGCAGTTCCACGCGCGCGAACTCCGCGTCCAGCATACTGACGGAGAGTTGCGCTAGCCCATCTGCAATTTGACGTCCACTGGCATGGCTCCAGATCGCCTGCAGGTTCGATAGCGCGACCAGATCGCGCACAAGCGGTCGCAGGGCCTCGTTGCTTTCGCCCCTTGTACGAGCAGCGCCGAAGGAACCCCGCGTCGCTACCATTGTTCAGTTGGCGTGCTTGCGGCCGGCGAGTTCGACAAGAAATTCGTCCGGCGGCACATAGAACGGGTTTTGCTGCACCATTCCCCCGATAATGACCTGTGGATGGGTGCGCATGATATCCATCACAACGGGGGCACTGAACTTGTTTAAGTCGTAGGTGCATACGACGACGTCATTGTACTTCGGAAGAAATTTGTTGAGGCGCGTCTCATACTCAACGATGTCATGAACCCCAGGCAGGTCCTCCACCGCCCATTCCATGTTTGCCCAAAGCCTGGTCTGAGCGAACCCCTTGGCGCGGCCTTCCTGCAGCACCTCTTCAATGAGAGCGAGCATGGCGTTTTGATCAAAGCGGGCCCCGCGCAGGTAGGCGCCTTCCCAGGGCCGGATCTCTAATTGGCCATCCTGTTCCGCCTTCTCGACATCAAGCCCGGCCTCGCGCAGCCGCTCTCGGCGTTCGTCTCGATGATCTTTGTCCACCACCTGAAAGAGCCGCTGACCCGCCGCTTCGCCGGCTTTGGAAAAGGGGAGGAGAAGTTCGTACTCCTCGTCACGGCTATGGAAAAACGCGCAAGCGTGGCAGGGACACGTCAGTGTCGACTGGCCGATTTGAATGGTTGTTTGCATAAAAAATCCCTCCCGTAACGACGTAACGCCAAACCGCCCCCGAAGTTCCAGCGAGGTCCGCCGATCCGGCTCTAATGGAGCGGGCGGGAAGCCTCACGGCGAAACGCCCAACCGGGAACGGGCGGGGCGCCACACGACAAAAAGGACGGGCCGGCCCGCCACGCCGGCCCCTCCGGCGGATGGACTTCCTGTAGCGCCGTTGACAGCCTCCACCGCGAATGGACGCAGGGCCTGGTGTCGGTGCAGCCGCGCCCTGTTCAAGGAAAACGCGAGATCGTCGTTATCTGCATCGATGCGGCTGGATCAATGCGGCTGGGCGACATTTGGGCGCGCGGGAAAACTGTAGCTCGCCTAGCAGAGTCGGCCACAACTTGGGGTGTTGAGCGGGGGAGGCTTTTGGCGCACCCTTAGCCCGACTCGACATCGCGCGTCGCGGCGAAGTGAAAACCAATGGTGCTCCGAGCGCTGATAGCCGACGACCACGAACTTTTCCGCAGCGGCCTGAAGCAGCTGCTGGTGGACAAATTTGGGTCTGTCGAGGTCCGCGAAGCTAAAACCCTGGACGACGCAATCGACCTGCTCACGGCTGAAGGCGGCGGCGACATCATTTTGGTGGATCTGCGCATGCCCGGCATGTCGGGAGTGGAAGCGTTGTCGGCGCTGCGCGACGGATTTCCAAACACGAGAGTGGCCGTCGTCTCGGGCTTTGACGAGCGCGCAGAAATCATGGCGGCGTTAGGCGCGGGCGTGCACGGCTATATTCCCAAATCCTTGTCCGGCGGTGAAATCGCCGCCGCCATCAAAACCATCCTCGATGGCGGCATTTACGCCCCAGCCGCGCTCGGACGGCGTGACCCAGAGCGCTCTTTGCCAAGCGCGAACGCGCTCGACGCCGACAAGCTGACAGGCCGGCAAAAGGAAGTCTTAGCGGAATTGCTAAAGGGACAGGCCAGTAAGGAAATCGCCCGCGGCCTTGGCATTGCCGAGGGCACTGTGAAGATCCACCTGGCTGCGATCTATCGCGCGCTCGGCGTACGCACCCGCGCGGAAGCGATCGCGCGCCTCAGATCGTAACGCAGCGCGGCGCGATCCCGCTCGCTCAATACTCTGTCAGCCGCGTGGCGCCGATGTGTCAGAGATCGTCGCCGACCTCGCGTTCGAGAAGTGATGCTTTGATCTGGTGCTCACCGGTCAGTTTCGCGGTGTCGCCGCACAGCGAGCAGGCATTTGAGTGATAGGCAGCAAAGTTCACGCATAATCCTAGTGTCTAGTTGGCAATCTGTGGGAATCAGCGCCGCAGCTTGAGCACCCGGTTGGTCTGATGTCTGCTTTGCAGAAGCAAGACGCGAACGTCTGTTGTTTAGCGGCTGTTCCTCAGCGCCGCGACAATTCCCATTGCCTATCGCGGGCGTCGCGTTCCGCACGAGCGTCGAGTGCGTTGCCACTCATCGCTGATTGCGCCGCTTGCAGAATCGCGGGGTCTATCGCTGAGGCAGCGGTGCGCATATCGCCGCTCTGCGCCGCCGGGTCGTGGGTGACGATCTCAAGCCGCCACCGCAAAGCAGACCGGCAGGCGAGGCCCTGCATCTGCGCAGCGTTCATCGCGAATGTGCGGCAGAAGGCGCCGCCGTTATTGCGATAGGTGAGGCCGATGCGCACCGGCTTGCCCGTGTCGGAAGCGAGCTGGGTGTCGAGCGCCTGATGCAGCGGGCCGGCGGCGACCAGCGTGGCGTTATCCGTGGACACGACAGCTTGTGGACGCAGCATGCCGATCCCAACGATCAAACCAGCGGCAAGGCTTGCCGCCATGGCGCCCCACTCGCGCACGCTCCAGCGCGGCCGCCGCACGGCGAGCGACACGACATTCGCCGGCGCTTGCACAGCCGCCACAAGCTTCGCGGGCGGCGGCTCCTGGGCAATCGGATCGAACGCGGCGTTGATGCGGGTGCGCAAGCGCTGTTGCGCTTCGAGCTGGGCGTGCAGAGCGGGATCGGCGTCGAGCGCGCGCTGCACTTCGGCGCGTTCGGCCTCCGACAGTTCGCCGTCGGCAAAAGCGATCAAGGTTTCGAGGTCGACCTTCATCACACAGCTCCCAACAGCGATTGCAGCGCTTCGCGCCCGCGCGCCAGCCGGCTCGTTACCGTGCCGATTGGCACGCCCAAAACGTCGGCGGCTTCGCGGTAAGCGAGGCCTTCTACGCACACAAGCGCGATCGCTTCGCGCTGCTCGTGCGGCAGCTGCTGCATCGCAACCCAAACATCTTGCGCTTCCAGCCGCGCGTGCATTGTACTCTCTCCATCCTCGCCCACCTGGTCGCCGAGTTCAGCGGCGACGAAGGTGCGGCCCCGTCTGGCGCGCGATCGAGCCTCGTCGATCCAGGCGTTGCGGACGATGCTGAACATCCACGCGTCAAGCCGCGTGCCCGCCTGGAACTGATCGAGACGACCCAAAGCCCGCTCAATCGCGATCTGCACGATGTCGTCGGCGTCGGCGACCTGACCCGTCAGGGAACAAGCAAACCGGCGAAGGCGCGGCAGCGACGCGATGATGTCTGAGCGGATCTGCTGCTGGTCGCTCGCCATCTTTTCTCCAAAACGAGTCTGTTCCTGGTTTTAATCCATCTCGGTTGCGTTTTGGGCGAACCGGAAGAGAATCCTAACCTGGCTCGTTCTGTGAGGTATGAGAGTGCGTCTAGCCGTCCTTGCCATCGCGCTGGTCCTGTTAAGCGAACCGGCCTTCGCGCAGCTTGGCGGCTTGGGGCTGCCGAGCGCGCAGCTCCCGTCTCTGCCGAACGTGGGGCAGGGCGTGCAGGACATTTCACGCCCCACCGAGGGCGTTGAAAATACTATTCGCGATCTCCCGCAAACGACCGGTGCGCAAATTCGGTCGCTGCTGCGCCAGCACCGCGACGCCATTGACCGCGACCCGCAGGGCAATGCGATTGTCCGCGGCGAGGTGCTGGCCATCGCCCCGGGCGCTGCCGCGCTTTCAGCCGCGCAAGCGGCAGGATTTACCATTGTGCGAACCGATGCGCTCGACGGCGTTGGCGACCTCGTTACATTGCGCGCGCCCAACGGCATGAGCGCGCCACAGGCGCTGCAACGCCTGCAGCGCGCCGATCTCCAAGGCCTTTACGATCTCGATCATATCCACTTGCCGTCAGGCGCAGCCGCTGCCCAGGCCGCAGCATTGCCCGCTGCAAGCGCGGTGCGCGCAGGCGGCGCACGCGTTGGTTTGGTCGATGGCGGCGTCGGCGCACATCCATCGCTTGCAGACGCGGTCGCTGAACAGCGCGCGTTCTCTAGCCCTTCCGTCGTGACCACGCCCCACGCAACGGCGATTGCTTCGCTGCTGGTGGGCCGCGGCGCAGGCGTCGCAGGCGCAGCGCCCGGCGCCCAAGTTTATGTGGCTGACATCTACGGTGGTCAGCCCACGGGCGGATCCGCCGCGGCGCTTACCCGTGCGCTCTCATGGCTCGCTTCAGAAGGCGTGCCAGTGATCAATGTGAGCTTGGTCGGTCCGCGCAACCGCATTGTTGAAGCGGTTGTCGAACATCTGGTTGCGCGTGGGTTCGTCATTGTTGCAGCTGTCGGCAATGATGGTCCTGCAGCGCCGCCGCTGTTTCCGGCATCTTATGCTGGTGTCGTCGGCGTTACAGGCGTTGACGCTCATCAGCACGTCCTGATCGAAGCGGGACAAGGGCCTCAAGTTGCGTTTGCTGCGCCGGGGATGCCGATCGCCGCATCGGGAACGGGTGTGGCGCGCATGCGCGGGACCTCCTTTGCGGCGCCGGTAGTCGCGGGCTTATTGGCGACACGCCTTGCGACGGCTGATCCAGCACATGCGCAGAATGCGGTGGCGTCGTTGCGTAGCGAAGCGCGTGATCTCGGCGCCCGCGGGCGTGACAACGTCTACGGCTATGGGCTCGTCGGCGCGAATTTCTTGCTGACCAGTACGCACTGAAAACGAAGGTTCCCACGGAAGAAAACCAAAACGGCGACCGTTCTCCATGCGAAGCCGGCCCAAAGCCGGTGAGATTTCGTAAGGAGGACACCCATGAAACGCATGTTTTTGATCGCCACCGCGATAGCGCTCGCATTCGTGGCGCAACCCGCTTCGGCGCAATTGCTTGGCGGTGGCGGCGGTCTTACCGGCGGCGCGACGGGCAGTCTCGGCGGCGCCATTGGCGGGGTTGGTGGCGCCGCCAACGGATCGCTCGCCGGCAGCGTCAGCGGTAGCGCTGATACAAGCCGCGTCGATCAAGTAACGACCCGCGCGCAACAACGCGCCGCGCAGGCCGAACAACGCGCGCGTGAGCGGGCGCGCCGGGCAGCCAACACCGCGGCGAACACTGTGAGTAGCGTGAATGGCGGCGCACAAGGTAGCGGCGCCGGCAGCCTTGAACTCGGACCGTTGAATGCGCAAGGCCAAGGTTCCGGCGCAGCCTCGCTCACGGGCCCGGATGCGCGCCCACTCGTCGGCAATGCGAGCTCAATCACTCGCGGCGTCGTCCATCGCGCACGCAGCGCTGTTGAGGGTGTCGGCAAACCCGACGTGTCGGTCAGTGGCTCGGCTTCCGCAAACGGCTCAGCGTCATCGAATTCTTCCGGCGCCAACGCCAACGGCTCGACCACCGGCAACGCGTCGGTGAGCGGGCATCCGTAAAGGAGCGAGAGCGACGGCGCTCATGCGCCGTCGCTCTCATGGCGGGAGCAGATCGGTGAAGAGCGACAATAGTTCTCTTAGGCGATCCCGCGCCGGCGCTATGGTCGTTTTGGCGCTTTGGATCTTTGCTTGGATAGCTTGGATTTGCCTGCGGTGAGGCTTGCGTACGTCTGCTTATCGACATGAGCGCGTTAGAGTGCGCTTTTGGGATCGAAAAGAGGGCCGCCCAGGAAAGAGCGGCCTTCTTCGTTCATCGGCTAGCGATGCACGCGCTCCTGGGGATCGATGGCGCCGAGGCTGCGCACGATCTCGAACGCACCGGCCTTGGCGCGGCCGATATACATATTCATCCGCGCATGGTGTTGGCCGGGCGCCATCTCTGCCCCACCGCCAGGTCCATCTGCGATCTTGGCGTGATCGAGTGCGGCAGCGACGTCATAGGCATTGATGGATCGGCTCTCCTTCACGGCGGCCTCCCACAATTTGACGCCGCGATAAAGGCCAGAGCAGGCGCTGCCGCCGGTGAATTGTTGCGCGCCCGGGAAACGCTTGTTGTAGCGCGCTAGCAATTCGCGGCTGAACGGGTGGCTGATAGTCTGATAATAATCGAGACAGCTATAGAGGCCGTCGGTCACCTCGGCCGGCAACGCCGCCAGCATGTTTTCGTCGAAATAGGTGCAGATGACTTTGCCGCCGCGCGCTTGAAAGCCGGCATCGTAAAGTTGGCGAAGGAAAAATTCCGCGCCCCCCGGCACGGTGGTGTTGAACACCACCTCAGTCCCGCTCGACATGATTTTTGCAACGGTCGCCGCATAATCCGCGTGGGTGAGAGGATAGTAGTCCTCGCCGAGAATTTCACCGCCATTCTCGGCAATGACCTTGCGCGCGCTTTGATTCAAAAGGCGCGGCCAGATGTAATCGGCCGAAGGGAGGTAAAACCGCTTGGCGCCTGTCGATTGCATAAGCCAAGGGATAAGCGGCTCGACCTGCTGGGCCGGTACGGGTCCGGTACAGAACATCAGCGGGTGATAATCCTGACCTTCATATTGCTCGGGATAGATGTAAAGCGTTTTGCCTTGCTCCACGGCCGGGCCTTTGATGGCCTGGCGCGTGGAGCTGAAGATGCCGCCAAGCAGCACGTCCACCTTGTCTTGCTGTACAAGTTTGGTTGCGGTGGCCGCAGCGACACTGTCGGTGGTTGCCCCGTCTTCGACGATGAGTTCGAGTTCGCGGCCCAAAACGCCGCCTGCGCTATTGATGTCGTCGATCGTCATTTTGATGGTGTTGGCGTTGGCCCCGCCCATGAAGGCGAGCGGACCAGTTAGTTCGGCGATCATTCCGACTTTGATGGATTTGGTCATGACGTTTCCCCGATCCTTATGTGCGCTTGGCGTCAGGCTGGATATTGGCCGGCCAGCACAGCAGCCTGCGGCTTGCCGTTGTGACCAGCCTCTTGGAAGATGGGCGGGACGGCGGGATCGGAGACGAAATTCTTGAAGCCGGCTTCGTCCCAGTCGAATACGACCCAGACGCGATCGGTTTCGGTCGGATCGCGAAAGACGATTGCGCCCTTGGAGCCGTGCTGCTTGCGCTTTTCGGCGCCCTTGGTCGAAAAGATCTTCAGGAAGCGGTCAAGGTCTTCGACTTTTGTGGTAGCGAGCATCATCTGGCTTTCTCCGTCGCGGCAATTGCGAGGAGGAGAAGCTAGCCGGGCGCCTGACGCCCCGCCTGAGGAGAATCCCCTAGGTTTTGCCCGGCTGCAAAAGCCCGCGTTCGAGGGCGAAGAGGGTGGCGCCACCGCGGGTCTTCACGCCCAGTTTCGAATAAATGGCCTGGATGTGATTATCGACGGTCTTAGGCGAGAGCCGCATATCTCGCGCGATATCCTTGTTGGCGCCGCCGCGGGCCAATGCCTGCAACACTTCAATTTCGCGCGCGGTCAGTCCAGCCACGAAGGTCACCTTCTTGACGCGCCCGGTTTGCCCCGCCGCCTCCAGCACCGCAGACACAGCTTCACCGCAAAGCCCACCGGCCCGCGCACGCTCGCGTAACTGAAGCGCTGCTTGCTTGGGGGCATGCGCTTCGCGTCCGCCGCGCACCTCGGTCAATGTCTGATAGACGTCTGCTGCAGCCAACAGCCGGCTCGCCGCGGGAAGATCGCTGCCGCGGCAGGCGCGGTGAAAGCCGCTGCCGTCGAGCCGCTCGTGGTGTTGGGCGATAACTACGCCAATCCGCGCCAAGCCGGGCACGCGATGCAGCAGCCGCTCGGCGTAATAGGGATGCAAACGCGATTGTTCCGATCCCGCGTGCGAGAGGCGCTGGGGTCCGGGAATGGCGGTGTAGCCGAGATCATGCATGAGGCCTGCGCGGCGCACCAGCGCGCGGTCCTCGCCAGAAAATTTCGCGACGTTGGCGGCGGCGTCGACAAGAGCGCTGACGGCGCGCGAGTGACCAGCGATTGCCGGCGATTTCAAATCGATGAAGTCTGCAAGCACTTCGCAAGCTCCGTCGAGTTCATCGTCCGACAAGGAAATATCGTCGGGCGGAAAATCGCAGATTGCACGTTCCCAAGCCGCGTCATCGTTGGTTTCAGCCAGCAGCCGCGCAAGGCGCGGCAACACGGTATCGACGACGGCCGGATCGTAAGCAGCACCGCTCCGGGAGTGGACGCGGGCGGCAACCTCATCGATGGACAGGAAGCCGCCAAGACGGATGCAATGATGCACGACGGTGGCGATCCGCACGGGTAGTGCGACCGCGTCGCCGACGAGGCCATCGGGTATGCCTTTGCCATCCCAGCGCTCGTGTGTCTGGCTCAGATTGCGTTGCACCGCGCCTGAAAGACCAAGGCGCTCGGCAAGCTTACCTGCCGTTTCGCAATGGCTGTGAAACACCCTGTTGGCCGCACCCATGATGGCGTTGAATGCAGCGTCGCCTGGCGCTTGCGGGCTCAGACCCTCGCGGCCGCTTCCGACGTGAGAGAGAAGCAAAGCAAGCATTTGCGCTGGATCGGCGCGCTCGATGCGTACTACTTCCTGGCGCAAAGTAATCTCATCGCCGAAGAGCGCGTTCAACACGTCGGTCTCGGCGTTGCAGCCGGATGCTTGCAATAGTCCCTGATAATAGCTTTCCGCGGCGAGGGCCTCGTCGCAACCCATGCCTCGCGCCACGTCCATGGAGGCCACCGCCGAACGCAGGCCGTAACCGACCGGTTGCCCGATCGCGAAGTCGACCGCGAGCGACAGCACGCCGATGATTTCGTTGCGGCGCACGGCGGGCGCGGAAGCGGTCATGCGCGAGAATTGCGGGCCACACCATCGCCTGCAACCAAAATCGCTAGTGGGACCCGGCGAATCGGCCGGCGCGCAACTGAGACGTCGCTTGCCGACGGCGACACGCAGGGTTCGCTTTTGGGGTCTGAGACGATGACCCGTCGTCACAACCGCTTCCTGATGTCGCGAAACTCGCCCTGGCGGCGCACCTCTCAAGCTCCGAGCGTATGACGATGTCAGCACCGATGCGCCCGCGCATCAAGGCTCCGTCTCGCATAGACTGACTGATGGCTGCGGTGCGCCGAGGTCGCCGACCAGTTCGCGCAGTCACTCGGCGGCGAGATCGACGTTTAGCTCTCGATCCCAATACCGCAATTGGCCCAAAGTGGCGACAAAGCCATCTGCCGACCCCTTGTCCTCCAAGAGGAGACGCGGAAAGCGGTTCAACGCCTTCGCTCAAGACGCAGATCCGCCAATTGCGCTTGAACGACCTAAGTCACGCCGACGATCTGGCGCTTGTGCGGCTTTCGCTAGCGCCTGAAGCCGCGACCGGGCTCGCCGTCGAAGACTGCGAGATTACGTGCGCCGCGGACTTGGCGGGCCTCTCAGCTTGCCTCGAAGCGGTTGTCGATGCGCGTGCGCTTTAGCGATGGCGCCGCGGAGAGCTGGCGCTCGCAGCCGGGGGTCTCTTCTAATCTGGCGGCCGCGGGCCGGCCGAGGTTCTCTCAGATTGCGGACAGATATGCTCGTTGAGCGATGCTTGGCGTTGTGCTTGCCGGCTTGTCAGGCGGTCTTCGCGACGCCTCGGCGGCCAGGGTTGATTTGCGAAACGGTCTGCGGGCGGGCGAAGGTTCGGGTTCACGCCACGTCTTGGGAGAGGATTTTGCGAAGCGTGTAAGCCAGTTGCTCCAGGGTATACGGTTTCGACAGAACCTCGATCTCCTGGTCGCTGATATCGGAGCTAGGCGGGTCGGGACGGGCGTATCCCGTGGAGAGAACGATCTTAAGGTCAGGGCGCAGCATCAACGCTTCGCGCGCCAGGAGACGACCGTTCATGTCGGGCATGACAATGTCAGTGAAGAGCAAGGAGATGTCGGCGCGCACGCGAAGCACTTGCAGCGCCTCCGCGGCCGTTGAGGCAAGCAGCACCTTACATCCCAATTCGCGTAAGCTGGCGGCGCAGATTTCACGCACACGCGGGTCATCCTCGACGAGCAGAACCAGGTGGGCTTCCCCCAATGGCGCAAGCGCGTTTTGGTGAGCGGGCGGGCGTTGCTCGCGTTCGCCGGCATGCTGGGGCAGGTAAAGGTTGAACGTCGTTCCTTTTCCGATCTCGGATTGAACCTCGACACCTCCGCCCGATTGTTTAACGAAGCCATATATTTGGCTGAGACCAAGGCCTGTGCCTTTGCCGACCTCCTTGGTGGTGAAGAAGGGCTCGAACGCGCGCGCCATAACCTCAGGCGTCATGCCGACGCCGCTATCGCGCACCGAGAGCGTGGCGTAGCTGCCGGCGCGCAGTGCGCCGCACGCTTGCGCGCTCGTCTCGTCGATCTGGGCGTTCGCCGTCAGGATTGTGATCGTCCCGCCGTCCGGCATCGCATCACGGGCGTTGATCGCCAGGTTGAGAATGGCGTTTTCAAGCTGACCTGGATCGGCCCTGGTCAGCCACAGGTCATCGGCGAGGTCAGTCACGATCACGACATGCTCGCCAAGCGTACGCAGCAAGAGTTCACGCATCGCGGAAACGATGTCATTGATGTTGACGGCCTTCGGACTAAGCGGAGACCGGCGGGAGAAAGCAAGCAGGCGCTTAGTGAGATCGGCGGCCCGCTGAGCTCCGTCCAACGCCGCAGCCAGCAATGACGAGAAATCCTGGCCCTTGGCGCGCCGCTTCTCAACCAGGTTGAGCGCGCCGATCACGACGGCGAGCATGTTGTTAAAGTCGTGGGCTATGCCGCCTGTGAGTTGGCCGACAGCCTCCATCTTCTGCAGCTGACGCTGGTTTTCCTCAGCTTTCATTCGCTCTGCGACCGCTTCTTCCACCCGCGTTTCCAACACTGCGTTGAGGGCGCGGAGATCGGCGGTGGCCTGGTTCGCCGCGGCTTTCGCCGTCAGGAGTTCTTGTTCGTAGCGCCGGCGATCGGTGGCGCTAAACACCGTGACGCGGATAAAGCTGGTTTGACCTGCCTCGTCCTTGCGTTCCATGGCGTTGACCAGAACTGGCAGGCGGGCGCCGGAATTGGTGACAAAATCGAGCGCAACCTCATTGAAAAATCCCTGCATGCGCAGAAGCGGCGCGAAGTGGGTTTCATAAAAGATGCGGCCAGCGACATTCAGCAGATCGTGGAGACGTTTGCCCATTATCGCGCCGGCGTCGTATCCAAGCCAGTCGAGCAGCGTCTTGTTGACTTTGATGATGCGGCCGCTCGCGTCGAGCGAAAGGTAACCACAGGGCGCATTGTCGAAGAGATCTTCGTAGTCTTCGGTCATGCCGCCAAGAACGCCCGTATGGCGGCGATCGTCTCCTCCGGTGCGCTGAGATTGGGGCAATGGCCAGTGGCCTTCATGGTGACCAGCGTGCTGTTGGGCATGTGACGATGCACGTAGGCGCCCACCTCGGCCGAGGCGATGATGTCTTCGCTGCACTGAAGAATAAGCGTCCGCGCCGTCACCGCCGCCAGATCGGCGCGATTGTCCGAGGTGAAGGTTGTGCGGGCGAAGTGTTTGGCGATTTCGGGGTCGGTTCTACAGAAACTGTTGGTCAATTCCTCGCCCAATTCGGGGCGCTCGGTATTGCCCATGATCGAAGGCGCCATGGCCGCCGACCAGCCCAAATAATTGCTGTCGAGAAAACCCAGCAGCTCTTCGATCTGATCAGCCTCGAAGCCGCCAACATAGTCACCGCTATTGATGTAGCGCGGGGAGGGGCCGACCAAAACCAGCTCGCGGAACAAGTCGGGCGCCTTCGCGGCGGCGAGCACGCCGATCATGGCGCTGACGGAATGGCCTACAAACACGCCGTCGGAAACCTCGACATCGCGGCAAATCTCGACGACGTCTTCAGCATAGCCTTCAAGGTTTGAATACTTTTCGCGGTGATAGGCGCTCAGATCTGAACCCCCGGCGCCAACATGATCGAAAAGCACGACTTTGAACTTGTCTTCGAATGCCGGCGCCACCCAGCGCCACATGTTCTGATCGCAACCGAAGCCGTGAGCAAAAACCATCGCCCGCTCGCCTCGTCCGCGAATATGCACATTGTTCCGTTGGCGGATGGTCAAGGGAGGCTCCTCGCGCCCGCATTCGGCGCCGCGGAAACATAGTGCCTGTGGCGTCAAAAAGACACGCAAGCCGCTGCAAAGAGGAGATCGGGCTGTGCGAGAATGTGAAATGGCGCAGAGCCACCCCGCGAACTGCTGCAAGCCGTTGCGCGATTTCTCACATACAGCCTATGCGCGAAATGAAGAAGAGCCTAGCTTGGATAGAGCGCTGGGCGCAGCTTTGGAAATCCAGGGTCAATCGCGCGGCGTCGAAGGCGCGGGAACGCGCGCGAGAGGGCGAGATGGCAGATTTGCCTGAGCTCGAGCAAGTCGTTGCGACAGGACCGCAACCAGGCCCGCAATGTGACGAACCGCGCTTTCGCCAACTTCTCGAAGCGATGCCAGAGGCGGTTTACACGACCGACGCGCAGGGCAGGATCACTTTTTTTAACGAAGCAGCTGTGACGCTTTGGGGCCAACGTCCGCGCTTGGGTGAAAGCAAGTTCTGCGGCTCGTTGAAGTTGTTTTGCCCCAGCGGCGCGCCGTTGCCGCACGACCAATGTCCAATGGCGATCGCGCTCAAGGAGCGGCGCTCGATCCGGAACATCGAAGCGGTCTTGGAGCGGCCTGACGGGGTACGCGTGCCGTTCCTGCCGTTTCCGACGCCGCTGTTCAGCCCTGCCGGCGAATTGTCCGGCGCGGTAAATATGTTGATCGACCTGCGCGACCGTGAAGCCGCCAATGAGATCGGCCAGAGGCTGGCGGCGATCGTGGAATCTTCGGACGACGCCATACTGGCAAAGGATCTCGATGGCGTCATCACCAGCTGGAACAAGGGTGCGGAACGTTTATTCGGTTATGCCGAGCACGAGATGATCGGGCGCCCGGTCACTATGCTCATTCCGGCCGATCGGCTCGACGAAGAGCCCCGTATTCTCGAACGCATTCGCGCCGGTGATCGCATCGAACATTATGAAACCATTCGCCGTCGCAAGGATGGCAGCCTGGTTGAAATTTCTCTGGCGGTTTCGCCGATCAGAAATCGACTTGGCGTAGTGGTTGGCGCCTCGAAAGTGGCGCGCGACATAACCGAGCGCAAGCGCGCTGAGGCGCAGAAGACCTTGCTGCTTCGGGAAATGGATCACCGGGCCAAAAACCTCTTCACTTTGGCCAATAGCATCGTTGCGGTCAGCGCGCGGTCAGCCCAAGACGTATTCGAACTTGCAGCCATCGTCAGCAAACGACTCGGGGCTCTCGCGCGCGCGCATGCGCTAACACTGCAGCCAATTGACCAAAACGCTGAAAGGATCGAGCAATCGACCACCCTGCATGCGTTGGTCGGGGCGATTCTGTCGCCCTACATTGGCGACGAATGCGGTTCGGATTGGCGCGCGAGCATTACCGGCGACGACGTCGTGGTCGCGGCGGGGCGGGTGACAAGCCTTGCCCTACTGCTGAACGAGTTGGCAACCAATTCGGCAAAATATGGCGCGCTCAGCTGTGCTAACGGCTCGATCGACGTAAGCTGCGCTCGTAACGGTGGGGAAACTGTGTTGATCTGGAAGGAGCGCGGCGGTCCGCCTATCGAACAGGCAGCCGCGCAGGACGGCTTCGGCAGTTTTCTCATTCGGGCGACGGTCGAGGGACAATTGGGCGGAGCAATCGAACGCCATTGGTGCGCGGAAGGATTGGAAATTATGCTCTCCATGCAGACATCAAGGTTGGCGTGATCAAAGGACCTCTCAGCCAAAGCGCCGGGAGCATTCGAAGCGATGGCTGCGCTTGCAACACGCGCGCGCCGCGCTCGCGCAGTGGACCCCTGACGGGGTAGAACTTTGTTGGACGTGGCCCCGCCTTGGGCAGGCGGAATGGCTCACTCGCGTCAACGGCGTCGCTTAGATTGATCCGCTGCAACGGCTATTCGAGCGCAAATCGCCAGCTCAAGAAAGGCTCATTGGCGCTGCGCCAGCGCGTAGGCCACCAAGGCGTCGCCGACGGGTGTTTTCATAAAGTGGTGGCCGCCCGCCATGATCACGATGTACTGGCGGCCGTTGGCTTCATAGGTCATCGCCTCGCCTGTCCGCCTGCGGGCAATGTCGCCTGCCAATTGCACGCGCGCCAATAGAGATTTGGGCGCGGCGCATGAGCGGCCTTCGGTTGAGAAGCGCGCCTCGACAGGCGACAACCGGATAAGGCGTTGACGATTGGTCATTTCGAATGTGGTTTCAGTTTGCGACCTTGAGATTTTGAGATGCGCAAGTATTCGCGCGAATCGTGCAACCCTGACACGAGCGATCGGAACATTGCGGCGCGGAGTCGTTGGAAGTGGCTGGCGGCGACAACCTCAAGACGCCTCTTAAGCATGAGGCGCTGCCAGACGCGGCGCCGGCAATCTACCTTGGTCTGAAGCCCGACTTTACCATGGTGGCGGCCGAGCGCGCGCTTCAGACCAAAACGGCCGACATGGCGGTCGAAAAGTACAACATGCGCAAGCCGGAATCCGCAGGCGGCGGATTCGACGTGTGCAGCCCGATGCGCCCGCAGACCGATGCCGAGTGGGTGGAAAGCCAAGTCTGTCGCCACCTGAAGCGGTTGCTTTTATGACGAACCCGCCAGGTGTGAATGTCGACTTCGAAGCGCTGTTTGAAGCCGCACCGGGCATCTATCTGGTGCTCGACGCTGAATTCAACATGGTGGCCGCCAACACGGCGCGTCTCAACGCCACCATGACGACGCGCGAGGAGGTTATCGGGCGCAACCTGTTTGAGGTGTTTCCCGACAATCCAGATGATGCAGCCGCCGATGGCGTGCGCAATCTGCTCACTTCGCTTGAGCGCGTTTTGCAAACAAAACTGCCGGACGCCATGGCGGTCCAAAAATATGATATTCCCCGCCCGGAAGGCCAAGGCGGCGGCTTTGAGGTTCGCTATTGGAGCCCGCTCAACACGCCAGTTCTCGCAAGCGACGGCGAGGTCAAATACATTATCCATCGCGTTGAAGACGTGACCGACTTCATGGCTCTGAAACAGCAAGAGGCGCGTCTTCAATCGCATGCTGACCGGGTCGAGAATGAAATCTATCAGCGCGCCAAGGAAGTTCAGGAAGCCAATCGCAAATTTGAGCTCGCCAACGCTGAACTGGCCCGGCTCAACAGCGAGACGCAGGATTTAGCCGCGAGCCAGCAGCGCTTCTTCAGCCATGTCAGCCATGAGCTGAGGACCCCGCTCACCCTTATCCTCGGGCCTGTCGAGGCGCTCTTGGCCGATAGAGCCGCCTTGGGTTCAGATCAGGTTCGCAATCTTGAGGTCATCGCCCGCAACGCGCGCACGCTGCTTCGTCACGTGAACGACCTCCTGGACGTGGTCAAGTACAGGTCCGGCTCGACGCAACTCACTTATGCGCGTGCTGATCTGTCCGAGCGCCTACGGGTCGCCGCGGCGCATTTTGACTCTGCCTCTACCGGTCTTGCAGTCACCATAGAACTCGCGGCGCCCGCGCATCTTTATGCGGAGTTCGACGTCGAGAAAGTGGACCGCATCCTCATCAACCTCTTGTCCAACGCCTTCAAGTTTTCACCCAGGGACGGGCGCATTCGGTGTAGCCTTGCAGGCGATCACAACCACGCCGCCATCGCGATTGCCGACGACGGCCCGGGGGTGGCGCCGGCCTTGCGCGAAGCCATCTTCGAACCCTTCCGCCAGGGCGATGAGGGGCTCACCGGGCGCGCCTCCGGCACGGGGCTGGGCCTTGCCATCGTTCGTGATTTTGTCGTGCTGCATGGGGGGTCAATTGCGGTTCGCGACGCTCAAGGCGGCGGGGCGCTGTTTGAATGCCGCCTGCCGCTTAGCGCGCCGCCAGGTATTGAGGTGGGTGAAGCGGCGCCCGGCATCGATGAGTGGAATTTTCACCAAGCCGTCGAAGAGCGAAGCGCTCCCGCCGAGCCGCTGGCGACGGCTTTAGTTGCGCCCGCGCCGCTTGTGCTCATCGTCGAAGACAATGCCGACATGGCCCACTTCATTGCTCAGACGCTGATGCCGCGCTGCCGTATCGTGATCGCGGCCGATGGGCGCGAGGGATTGACCGAAGCCGGCCTCGTCCAGCCTGACCTCATTGTCAGTGACCTGATGATGCCGAATATGAGCGGCGATCAGTTGATCGCTGCCCTCGCCGAGCGCCCGATTTTGCGCGACATCCCCGTGCTTTTGCTCACCGCCAGGGCCGATCAAGACACCCGCATCGAGGCGCTGCGTCAGGGCGCTCAGGATTTGCTCGCCAAACCGTTCTCAGCCGAGGAATTGCGCGCGCGCGTCGATAACCTCATTCGCTCCAAACAGGCAGCAGATCTCGTCCGGCGCGGCAAGCGCGTGTCGGAGCAGAAATACCGGCAATTGATGGACGGCGCTCTCGACGGGATTTTCATTCTAACGGCCGACGGCGTCATTCTTGACGCAAACCGTCGCGCCGAGGAGTTTTGCGGTTGCCCCGGCGCCAGCCTTATTGGCAGTCATCTCGACGAAGCCCTCGACGTAACCAATGCGAGAGGCGCAAAGCTCAATATCGACACCGGTCCGGTCTTTGAGACCGTTGCAGGCAAAGACGACGCGCGGCGCTTCTTCGAGGGGTCGAGCGCGGCTGTTGCCATCGACAATGAGAGCTATCGTCTTCTAATTTTGCGCGACGTCACCATGCAGCGGCGGCTCGAAGCGCAATTGCATCGCGTGCAGAAGCTCGATGCGCTGGGTCAGCTGACCGGGGGCGTTGCGCATGATTTCAACAACCTCCTAGGTGCAGTCGCGCTCAACATGGAGGCGTTAAAGGCCCGCCTAACCGAGGGATCGGAAGCAAGCAAGATTGCCGCCAATGTCGAAAGGGCCACCGAGAGAGGTCAGGCGATGACCCGCCGGCTGCTCGCGTTTGCGCGCCAGCAGCCTGTTGTCCCGCGGGAATGCGACCTCAACGCGCTTGTGACGGCCTCGGTGGAAATGCTGCAGCGAGCGTTGCCGCCTTCGATCAAGCTTGAGGTCGATCTCGATCCAAGCCTTGGTTCCGCTTTCATCGATTCCGCCCAGTTTGAAGATGCGCTTCTCAACCTCGCCATAAACGCGCGCGACGCGATGCCGGCAGGGGGCCGTCTCGCATTTTCGACGTCGTCGGCGCGGATTGACACGGCAATTGCGGGGCTGGCGCCCGCCGGTGATTACGTATCCGTGGCCGTCGCCGACACCGGCGCAGGCATGAGCGAAGAAACCCAACTGCGCATTTTTGAACCGTTCTTCACCACGAAAGAGGAAGGCAGAGGCACAGGGTTGGGGCTGTCGCAAGTCTATGGATTTGCGCGTCAAGCCGGTGGCGAGGTGCGCGTCGCCAGTGCGATCGGAGAGGGGGCAACGATCACGATCCTCTTGCCATCGTGCAAAATGAAACGCCGCTGATGAAGCTCTCGGCGCCAGTTTTCACAGACGCCGACTAAGAGTGTTCATCTCAGGCGAGGCCTTTAGGTTGAAGAGCAGCGAGGCGTAGACAATGCCATGGCCATTTTCCTTGGTGTTTTCCAGCTGCGCCCCCCAATAGCCAAGAACGTGCAGGCGCTCGCTTACATCATAAGAGAGACCCGCGCCCAGGATGGTCGATGCGGCTAGATCCTTTTCCGCCGGCGTCTCGTGGAAAAGTTCAGCCCCGATCGTCACGCGATCGAAGCTTCGCGTCACCGCAAGGCCTGCCTCACAGTACTCTTGCGAGGCGCCGCCGCGATTGATGGCGCAGCCTCCGCCGCCGAACACGCTCCAGTCATCGCCGCTGCGCCCGAGCCAGACGGGCAAGAAGAAAGAAGCATGGTCCTCACCGAAGCGCGATGGCGAAGGGAGGGTTAGATGCGGATAAACCGCGATATTGAGGCCCGAGCGTAGTTGATGGGCGACAAGAACTTTCCCCGCCAGATCGATATTGCCTAAACCCGACGCATACTGGCCCCCGCGGGGCCGCTCGAATTCAAGTGGCAGGCTTGCCGCGATCTGCACGTCCGGCGCTACGCCATAATTTATTTCAACACCGGCGGTGCCGGCGAGGTCGCCGTCGATAGCGCCGCCTTCGCCGAAAAGCAAAAACTCATAATGCCCAAGCGGCGTCGGGTCCGGATCGTCGGTCAGAAAAGGGGGGGGCCGCGTTGGCGGGCGCGGCCGTTGCTGCGGACGCAAGGAACATAAGCGCGCAGCAGCGCCAAAGCGCGCGCGAGCGAAAGGCGTGTTTCGGCGCATCAGTTTCAGGCAGCGATTTGGAGGGATCTTAGGTCGGCGCCCCTGACGCTGTCGGGTTCGAGCGTCGCGAGCACAGTAAGGTGCGCGCTGGCGCCTTTGCCAGGCGCGCTCTCAAGCCACAGATCGCCGCCAAGCATCCGCGCGAGCCGTCGCGAAATGGAAAGCCCAAGGCCAGTGCCGCCGAACTCCTTTGAAATAGAGCTGTCGGCCTGTTCGAAAGGCTCAAACACGCGCATCATTTGCTCGTCGCTCATGCCAATGCCGTCGTCGACCACTGAGAGCTTCAGCAGGGCGCGCCCGTCTCTTTCGATCACTTCCGCGAGGACGTCGACATGGCCTTCGCGTGTGAATTTGCATGCGTTCGAAACCAAGTTGAGCAGGCATTGGGCGAGTTTGCGCCGATCGGTCTTGATCGCTTCAACCCCGCCCACGGCGCGCCAGCGCAATTGGGTTTTGGACTTATCGGCGAGCGGTTGCGCAAGTGCTACGACATCCTCAATCATTTCGGCAGGTTCGAATGCGGCGATCTCGAGCCCAACCGCGCCGGATTCGATTTTGGCGAGATCGAGGATATCGTTGATGAGCGAAAGCAAATGGCGCCCGGCTGCGGTGACCTTTGAAAGATCGGCAAGCGAGACGTGGTCGGCGTTCTCCCCGGCAAGCTCTTCTTCGACGATTTCGGTGTAGCCGATGATAGCGTTAAGGGGCGTGCGCAGTTCATGGCTCATATTGGCGAGGAATTGGGACTTGAGCCGGTTGGCTTCTTCGGCTGCGATGCGGAGCGCGCTTTCCCCGGCGTTGCGGGCGCGCTCCTCGTCTGCGCGTTCGCGCTGGCGTTCAGCTTCGGCGAGGGCGGTGTCGCGCTCGCGCGCTGCTTGGCGAAACGCGTCAAAGGCCCGCATCAAGGCGCCGATTTCGTCCTCACGCTCTGAAGCGAAGGCGCATTCCTCGCGCTCGCCGGCGGCGAGCCGGATCATGGCCTGAGTGACAGCGCCGAGGGGACGGGCAACGCCGCGGCCGACCACGAGAAGGGCGATGGCGCTTACCAGAACAAGGCCAAAAGCCGCGCCCCCAATCAGTAGAGCGAGTGCGGAGGTGGCTTGCGCGCGCGCGCTGCGCGAGGCCATTTCGAGATGATTGCTCTGCCTTGCGACCAAGGTGTCGAAGGCCTCGTCGCCGCGCTGCCAGATTTCAGACCCGTTGCGCCGCGCCAGAACATCGAAGGCGCTGCGCTCGCCGTGCAGAAGATGCTGGCGCGCCGCGCCCCACATGCCTTCGTATTCCGAGATGGTGTCGGCAATGGCGTCTTCCAGTTCTTCGTCCGCAGGGGACACCTTGCGCTCGACGTCGCTCAAGCGGGTCCCCATCTCCTCGCGTTCGGAATTGAACCTCTGCAACAGCGATCCCATTTCGCCGCTTTGCGCTCCGCTCAGTTCAAACGCGAGCTGGTGCATGCGCGTGAAATTTTCCTGAGCCGATGTCGTCTCGCTCAAGACAACGGCCTCGCGGCTGACCAAGCGTTCGGTGCGTTGGGCGAGGCTGTTGATGTTGAACGCGGCGAGCAGAGTGAGCGCCGCGCACAGCCCAAAGAAGAGGGTCAAGACCAGCGAGATCTTGCGCGAAATCGGCACATTCTTCAGGACATCGAACTGGATCATGGTCCACAATTCCTCGAGCAGGCTTATTGCTCGGCGGCCCTTAAGATTGGCTAAGAGTGGCGCCAATCGTCCTCGCTCTGACGAGCTATGCCGCCGGGCCTAGTTCGTGGGTTATGGCAGCTTGTCGTCTGAGCCGCGTGAGCCATGAACGCACCAGAGGCAGCAACCGCGGTCGCACCGCTTCTCATTTGCGCCGAACAGCACGTGCCCGTCTGTGGCCCCACCCGGCCGGCGCAATCCTTGAAGACGAAGCGGATCTGCGGAACCTTGCTCGGGACTTTGTTCCCGTCGAGCGATACCCAACTTCGCAAGTGCGCGCGCCTTGGTAAGTTCTCACTTTCAACGAATGTCACACGTCAGTGGCGATCGATATTGCGTGCTGAGCGATTCACGGCTTTGAGAAGGTCAACGAGTGCAAGCGAGGATCTCAGTGGCAGATGAGAGGGCAGTGAACGCCGTTGACCGGCGCCTAGGTGAGCGGGTGCGGGCAAGGAGGCTGCAAATAGGCCTGAGCCAAGAAAGGCTCGCCGATATTCTAGGCGTCACGTTTCAGCAGGTGCAGAAGTACGAGAAGGGCGTCAACCGTATCGCCGCCAGCCGGTTGTTCGACATTTGCGCCGCGCTCGATATGTCTGTCGCCCAAATCTTTGACGGCATCGGCGGTGCAAAAGGCAAGGGCGGCGAAGCTAAAAGCCTGATCAACGAGGTCTTGGCGACGCCCGAGGGCATGCAACTCGTCACACTGTTCGCCTCCGTCAAGAACCAAAAGGTGCGCCGTCGCGTCGTCGAGCTGGTGCGGTCACTCGTCGATGAATAATCCGGTGTCGGCTGAGGCCGCCGTCAAGGCGAGGGTCAGCCGTAGCCGGAGATTGCTCACTGCATTGGCAATGGAGCGTGCGGTTCAGGTCCATGATGAAAAACCTGATCCAAGTTTTGAGTATCGAAGCGCTGGCCGCACACCGCGCACACGCGAAAGCGCGTGGCTTTTTGTTCGCTCTCGCGATTGGGCGGCGGGGGAAATGGCGGCAGCTGCGGCAACTTGGACACAGTCATAATTATAGCTTCGGATTGGCGTAGCGTCCGTTTCAATGTGCAGACATGGACCCCGGTCCTTGGAGGGCCCGGGTTCCATCATGTGCAGCGCCGATCCACGTGCGCCCGCGACGTGAGCGCCTCGCTCCGTTGGCGCATTTCAAGCACGTCTTCGGGGTCGACGACGGGCGCTGCGGAGGGGAGAACAACGCCACCGCGGCTGCGTTTTTTTCTGTGCTCGAAACGCATGCGGTCGATGGCGCGCGAGCGGGCTTGGTTCATGATCCAGCCCAGCACAATGCCGTTCGCGGCATCGTGACTCGAAGCACGCCGCCAGACATCGTAAAAAAACGTCAAGTGTCGCCTCTTCGCCGACTTCTTGGTTTGCAATGATGCGCAAAATGTAGGTGAAGACCGGCCTGTGCGCGCGCTCGTAGAGCGCGTGTAAAGCACTCTGATCACCTGCGGCGACAGCCTCCACCAGCACTGCCCATTCTTGCTCCGACGCCGGCGCATTTGCGTTCGCGTAGAGCACATCGGCGAGCGTGCCTGGCCGCTGGGAGCTGCGCCCCGCCATAGCCTTCATATTCCTTGACGCAGACCCACTTTGCCGGGTTTGTGCTGCCCCGATCAGGCGGGGGTTGTATCCGGTGTCAGCGCCGGGAACTGGAGCCTAGCCCGGCGCGTTGGGGCACGCGGAGTTTAGGGGTGCCTTGCGCGCTCCGGTGGGCGGTTTGAGCACATCCTGCTCCGGCCTGCTCACCCAGGCACGGGCCGGGGAGTTGCAATTGATGTCAAATGTTCAAGAATTCCCTGGAGCCAGGCAGCTGACCGAGTTCGAAGCGCTCGTAGCCGCAGGGCCGAGCGTGCTCGAAGCCATGCCGGGGGGCGTCTATTTGTGCGACGCGGAAGGCTGGCTTGTCAGCTACAACGCAGAGGCCGCCGAAATCTGGGGGCGGGCGCCTGAGGTTGGCGCCGGTCGCGAGCGTTATTGCGGCTCCCTTCAGATTATCACGGCGGATGGGACCCGCATCAAACACGAAGAATGTCCGATGGCGGGCGCGGTGCTGCGCGGAATGACCACGCGCAACGCCGAAACCATGGTCGAACGGCCTGATGGAACAGTGCGTTGGGCGCTCGTGAACGTGCGACCGCTGCTCGATTGGAATGGCGCGATCCAGGGCGCGATCAACTGCTTTCAAGACATTACCGCGCAAAAGCAGGTGCAGCAAGACCTCGCCCACAAGTCCCAGGAACTGGAAGACTTCTTCGATCATAGTGCGGTCGCGCTGCATATCGTGAGCAGTGATGGAATCATCCTCCGCGCGAACCAAGCCGAGCTGGATCTGCTGGGATACGGTGAGGCGGAATACGTAGGCCGTCACATCGCCGAATTTCACGCCGATGCGCCTGCGATCGGCGAAATTCTGCAACGCCTTTCTTGCGGCGAGCGCCTTAACCGCTACCCGGCGCGTCTGCGGGCTAAGAATGGATCGCTGCGCTACGTTCTCATCACCTCCAACAGCCGCTTCGAAAACGGCAAGTTCGTCAACACCCGCTGCTTTACAACCGATATCAGCGAACTGCGCGCAGCCGAAAGCGCGCGTTGGGAAAGCGAAAGCCGACTTGCGGCGACCTATGAGGCCGCCACCGTAGGATTGGCCGAAGCCGATGAAGCGGGACGCTTGCTGCGCGTCAACGACGCGCTTTGTCGAATGCTCGGCCGGTCCCGCGCCCAGCTGCTCGACATGGGATTTCTTGACTACACCCATCCTGATGATCGCGCCGATGACGCCGCCCAATATGCCCGCCAAGTCAAAGGCGATATCGAAAGCTACGTCATCCGCAAGAAGGCCGTCACCGGCGACGGCGATGTCGTCTACCTCGATGTCTTCAGTTCATCGGTCAAAGACAGCGCAGGCCAATTTCGCTACGGCGTCCGCGTGCTGCAGGACGTGACTGAAGCGGCGCGCATGGAAGAACGGCTGAAACTCAGCGAAAAGCACATGCGCGATTTGTTGGAAGCGCTGCCGGCGGCGGTTTACACCACCGATGCCGATGGACGCATCACCTTTTACAACAAAGCCGCCGTCGACATGGCAGGACGCACGCCTCAGCCGGGTGACGAATGGTGCGTCACGTGGCGGCTCTACCAAACCGACGGCACGCCGCTTCCTCACGACCAGTGTCCGATGGCCATTGCGTTACGGGAAAATCGCCCCGTGCGCGGCGCCGAGGCGATCGCGGAAAGGCCCGATGGCACGCGCGTTCCCTTTATTCCGTTTCCAACGCCGCTCCACGACGCAAACGGCAAACTTGTTGGCGCCATCAACATGCTGATCGACATCAGCGAACGCAAACGGGCCGAGAACCGCCAAAAGGTCCTGATCGATGAGTTGAATCACCGGGTGAAGAACACGCTCGCCACCGTTCAGTCCCTGGCCGCCCAGACCGCGCGCTACACGGATAGCAATGCTGAGTTCGTAATGCGCTTTGAAGCCAGGCTCATGGCCCTTGCGCGCGCCCACGATCTCTTGAGCCAACGCCATTGGGAAGACGCGCCCCTCGATATCCTCGTGCGAGACCTCACAGAGCCATTGGCGGCCGCGGCGCCTGGGCGCGTCACCATTGATGGACCATCGGTGAGCTTGAACCCGCGCGCGGCGTTGGCCGTGGCCATGGCGCTCAATGAGCTTTTGACCAATGCCGCAAAATACGGCGCTCTCTCTTCGGAAGCCGGATCTCTCGCCTTGCACTGGCGAATGGATGACGACGACGGCGTTTCCCGCCTCGTCATGTATTGGCGCGAGCGGGGAGGGCCCATCGTCAATCCTCCAACGCGCCGGGGTTTTGGCACGCGCCTCATGGAGCGGTGCATCCGAACCGATCTCGAAGGGAAATTTGACCTCGATTTCGATCCGGATGGCGTCACTTGCGTCATCTCAATTCCAATCGCGAGACAGCTGGAGGCATGAACGATCTCAGCGGGCGGCGAGTGTTGATTGTAGAAGATGAGGCAGGCGTTGCTCTGCTCATCGAGGACATGCTGCTCGAATTGGGCTGCGAAATCGCAGCCTCGGCCGCCAAGCTGGCGCGCGGCTGCGAACTGGCGCGAACCGTCGCCTGCGATCTCGCCATCCTCGACATCAATCTTGATGGTGAGCCAGCGTTTCCTGTTGCGCGAATTCTAGCCGAGCGGAAAATTCCTTTTCTGTTCAGTACAGGATACGGCTCCGCCGGTCTGCCCGATGAGTTCAAACAGCGCCATGTGCTCAGCAAACCGTTTACGATCGAGCAGCTTGAGGCAAAGGCTGTGGAGACCCTTCGTGTGACGCCTGCCTAATTTAGTTCGCGTAGCCGGTTGTCGAGAGCAGTTATTGAGAGCTGGCTCAAAGCTCGTTTTGCATCTGTCACACGACCAGAACGCATTCGCCTTAACTAATCGCAAACCAGATGTGTTGGCGCCTGCTTAGGCATCTCAGTGTATGCTCACCCGTCATGAGCGCTCTATGGATCGACGGTCTTACTTATGTCGGACCGTGCCGCCGCGGCGGACGTGCTGGTTTGCGGCTGTTTAACCGCCGGCGCAGCGCAGGCAGCGGGCCAGCGCCCTCGCTGAAGACTTTGATCCGCCAATTGCGCATGACCGAACTCAGTCATGCAGATGACGCAGCGCTTGCCCGCTTTCGCCTGCGCGTGCGCGCCGCCGCCGATCTGGCAGCAGCAAACCAAGAGACGCTTTGCGCCGCTGACTTGGCAGCGCTGAGCGTCCGGCTCGAGGCGGCGCTCGATGCGCGGGCGCTAAGCGGTGACGCCGCCGAAACGCTTGCACGCGCTGCGGCGCGTCTTCCCTAAGATCAATCCTGTGCAATCTTGTTGGCCTGGACATCGTGGGTTTTGGTCCACGTTAGGCAAGCTTGGCCGCGCAAGTCTCGACCTCCACCCCTTGCGGCAAGGGGCCGCTGCCGGGACGGCCCAACAGGAAGCCTTGACCGCGTTCGCAGCCAATCGCGGTGAGCTCCTGGGCCTGCTGCGAGGTCTCTATGCCTTCGGCGGTGACGCCCAATCCAAGGCTCTTGGCCAATTGCACGATGGTCTTGACGATGCTCATGGCTTCGCTGCTGTCGCCCATGTCGGTCACGAAAGATCGGTCGATCTTTAAGACGTCAAACGGCAGCTCGCGCAAGTGTTTGAGGCTCGAATAACCGGTGCCGAAATCGTCGAGAGCAATGCGCATGCCGAGGTTCTTCAGCGAGAGAAGCAGAAGACGCGCGCCATCGAAGTCGCAAACGAGCGCGTCTTCGGTGATTTCGATTTCAAGACGCGCCGGCGGAAAGCCGCATGCGGTCAAGACTTTCAAGAGTTTCTGCGGTAGCGCCGCATCGCGCAATTGCGAAGGGGCGATGTTGAGCGAGAGCCTTGGGCGTTCGGGCCAATCAAGCGCCTCGGTGCAGGCGCGACGCAGAAGGTTGAAGGTGAGTTCGCCGATCAGCCCCGTCTCTTCGGCGACCTGGATGAATTGACCAGGTCCAACCAAGCCGCGCTTGGCGTGAGGCCACCGCGCCAGGATTTCGTAGCCCACGACTTCGCCGCTTTCGAGCTGCACCAAAGGTTGGAAGTAGGGGATGATCTCATCGTTGCGAACGGCGGCCCGCAGTTCCTGCTCCAAGGTTGCCCGTTCAAGCGCACGTGCGTCCATGCCGGCTTCGAAAAAGGCAAAGCGTCCGCGCCCTTCTTCCTTGGCGCGATAAAGCGCCGCATCCGCTCGGCGCAGCAACAGCTGAGCCTCATCGCCGTCGGTTGGCGCAAGCGCGACGCCCAAAGTTGCGCCCACGCTGACTTCATGGCCCGAAAGCCGGATCGGCGCATCAAAGGTTGCGACCATTGCCGACAGACGGCTCAAGAGCGCCTCATCGTCATCGCAGGCGAGCACCAGCACAAATTCATCGCCGCCGATGCGGGCGGCGATGCCGGTTTCGCCTGCCTCTTCGGTTAGCAGTTTGGCGATAACCACCAGCAATTCATCGCCGACGGCGTGACCGTAAAGATCGTTAACCGGTTTGAAGCGGTCGAGATCGACCACGATGATCGCCAAGCGTTGATGGCGCCGCGACAGCATCTCGCCCAGCGCAATTTGTAGATGGCGGCGATTGGACAAGCCGGTCAAAGCGTCGTGTAAGGCCATGGCCGCGGCCTGTTTGGCGGCGGCCAATTCTGTTGCGGTGACGCGCCGGTCGGCGACAGCCACAAATACCGCCGCCAACAGGCCCGCAGCGGCCACGACAGCGATGGTGATGGCGAGCGTCTGGGTGTCGAGCGCGTGGCTGGGGCCCATCACGCGCGGATCGAGTTCAAGCGTCAGAGCGCCCATGGCGGTGAAGTGCAAAGATACGATGGCGATCACCAAGAGCCCTGCGGCGGCGACGAGGCGCCAACGTGCGGGCGCGTGCGCGAAAGCCCAGAGGGCGGCAATCGAGAAGGCCGTACTGAAGAACCAGGACGCCACAACCAGGTCCAAGGCCCAGACCTGTCGGGCCGCGGCTTGGACGCTCACCATGCCGATATAATGCATGGCGATGATCGCCAGGCCGAGAAGGGCGCCGCCGGCGATCTGCCCGCGCGCACCTGGCAAGCCATCGTTGAGTTTGAACGCGCCCCAGGCGCCAGCCACACAGGCCGCCGCTGACAGCAGTGTCAGCCCGAGATCATAGCCAATCGGCAGTCCGGGGTTGTAACCCAACATGGCGACAAAGTGCGTAGCCCAGGTGCCGCCGCCCGCGAGCAGCGCTGCGAGCATCAGCCAGTTGCGGCGGCTCGTGTCGGTGCTCTGAGCGAGGCCGCCCAGCACGAAGAAAACCCCCGCGCACGCGCTTGCACAAATCGCCGCGGCCAACAGCACCAGCCACAGATTGTGATGTTCGAAAACGCAGGCGGCAACGCGGAACATGGGTAACGAACCTTAACGGCGGCTGTGTGCTTTTTTGCGCGGCGCCCACGTTCAAGACTAAGCCAACAAGGCTTACATCCCCTTAGCGCCGGTCCAAAATTCGAGAGGCCGCATCGGCCTATGCCGTTTGCGCTAGCAAGCAGCCGCGCGCAAAGCCTTCATGTAAGCAGCTATCCCGCGTGAAAACGTCAATTGCCCCTCATCGGGGTAGCGCCTGATGAGGGCCCCTGTTTCAGGATCGACAAAGCTTTGTACAAAGCGCTGCGCGCTTTGATCGAGTTCTATGCGAAGAGATGGTGCGATGGGGGCTGGCAACGCGGCTGTCGCGGGCTCACTGGCTTGAACGCCGGGGGCGCACGCTGCCTTCATCACGCTTGTCGCGATGCTCGGTTCCGGCTTGGATTGCGAGGGTCCAAAAGCAAAGCTCACAGACGGGGAGAGGGAAGCGATGTTCACGCCACCGCCTCGAGCGCCGGTCGCCGCACGGGCGTTGCTGTCGCGCCAACGTCGCGCAGACTTGGCCAAAGCGCTTCTCCGCTCGCGAACCAAAGATCGCTGAAGCTTGCGAGATCGAAAAAGCTTTGAGTGGTAAAGCCGTGCACCATGGGCAAGA
Organism: Vitreimonas sp.; assembly: GCA_049287825.1. Classification (GTDB taxonomy): domain Bacteria; phylum Pseudomonadota; class Alphaproteobacteria; order Caulobacterales; family Aquidulcibacteraceae; genus Vitreimonas. The sequence goes on from JBAQGO010000114.1 coordinate 54,717, forward strand.
GGCCTTGCCGGCGCAGAACCTGACACGAACTGTGGATCTGGTTTAAGGCGCCCCGCAACGATCCGCTTGGCCCGTTTTGGGCGAACGGCAAATGATAGCCCGCCGCCCAAACCCCAGCCGATGCAATAGCGCTCAAAGCACGGTCGCTGTGGTGCAGGTCAAGAGCCACGCGCCCGAACGTGTTCTTCAGCGCGTGGCTCCATTCGCTCAGTGAAATGAGCGGCGTGCCCGGCGCGACTTCAGCAATGGTGATGAACATGCGTCCCTGCGCTGGGCTCGCATTGGCCCCAACATGCTCAAGATATTGTTTGCGCGACCGGCGACTTTGCATCGTGGTCGAGTGCACGCTGACCCCGATAGGGGCGGTCTGAGGGCGCTCGCTTGCAGCACAAGCCTGTTCAAGCAAACAGAGATCGAGATCCAGGTAATCGGTGTCGCGGTGAGCGGCTTTGTCCAAAAACTCCGCCGCATAGCCCATGCGGGCCGGCGCATCGGCGAGTTCGATCAAAGGGGCGCATTGATAGGCCGCGACCGCATGGCGATGCGGAGACCAAAGCGGCCAGAAGCGGCCGAGCATGAGATCATTGCGGTCCGGTAGCGGGCGTTTGCCGGGGATGGTTGTGGAGACCAAGCCCGCAAGCTCTGCTGCCGATGCGCGTTCCTGGCGAATTTCGGCGCGCAGTGGCGAGAGCGCGTCTTCGCCCAGATAGAAAGCGATAAGCGCGTCATGGATTTCCGCACACCGGCGCTTTGTGTGTTCTGCGGCCGCGTCGGCGAAAACGACCAGAAAGCCATCGCCGCAAGCAACGACCGCGTCCTCGGGCCCGATGCGCCCGGCAATGATTTTGATTGAACGCTCGCGCACATATTCGCGCATGCGCGGCCAGCGCGAACCCGCCGCTTCGCGCACCTCGTCGAGTCCAATGAGCTTGACCTGCGCGGTCTCGATGAGGCCGCCGTCACGCGCCGAGGCGCGCACACGCGTGGCAAGACGCTCGATTTCTGCACTTTGCATGCGCGGCTCCTTTTTTGGATGCGCAGCTGCAATCAAACCGCATCGAGGTCTGTGTCAGGTTAAAATTTGCACGGAAAGGTTGTAGTCATCACGGCCTAGCACCGAGGCCTAGGCCGTTCGTCGAGCCCTTCATGATAATCACCCGGATCATGTGTTGTTGACGCAGATCGACACGCGAAATACCGCTCTGCCGTTCGCACTATTGCGTGTGCACTAGTGCTTCTTAGTTCTGCCATTTACTGGCGGACTTAACCTCGCTGAAGAAGACGTCGTCGTTTGATGCGCGCGCACAAATAGCTGTGGGCTGCGCATTGCGCCAGGCGATGGAGAGCGATCCCGTATGGGGCATCAACACATGACGCACGACTGGGCGCTGGTCGCGCTCTCGTTCGTCGCCGCCTTGCTTGCTTCCTACACAGCACTCGACATGGGCTCGAGATTGCGCCGTGCGGCCGGCCGTGCACGCTGGATCTGGCTCGGCGCGAGCGCGCTCGTGCTCGGGGGCGGCATCTGGTCGATGCACTTCATCGCTATGTTGGCGATGGATGCAGGCATGGCGATTGCCTACAATTTCGACTTAACAGCGCTCTCGCTCGTTATGGCGATCGCCTTCGTGGCGCTTGGCTTTTACATCGTCACGCGTCCCAAGCCGTCAGTCGGCCGGCAAGTCATCGCCGGCTGTGTCGTGGGATTAGGCGTTGCGGCCATGCATTATACCGGTATGAGCGCGGTCGTCCTCAACGGCGTCATTCGCTACAATGTGCTGGGCGTCGTAATCTCGATTATCATCGCCATGGTCGCAGCGACATCAGCGCTTTGGCTCACGCTCAATCTCACCAAATCTTGGCAACGCGCGGGCGCTGCGGTGGTGATGGCTGTGGCCGTGTGCGGCATGCATTACACGGGCATGGCGGCGACCTCGATGGATATGTCGGCGTCGATCTCAAACGCGGTTGACGCAGCCTCCCGCCTGGACCTCGCGGCCGCCGTCGCTATGGGACTGTTCCTCATTCTTTGTCTGTCGATGGTGTGTGTCTTCGCCGATCGGCGGTTTGAGTTTTTAGCCGAGCGCGAGGCGGAAAATCTTCGCGCCGCCAACAAAACCCTCACCGACACCCAGATCGCGATCCGCAACCTTTTCGATAACGCCGAACAAGGTTTTTTGACAATCGACCGCACGCTTACCATCGGCGTCCAATATAGCGCCGCCTGCGAGGCGATTTTTGCACAGCCTCCGGCCGGCAAGCAGGTCACCGATCTGGTCTTCCCAACGGGGGGCGAGAAGGCCGAGGCGATGCGTCAGACGCTCGCCAGCATTTTGGCCGACGCCAATGCCTACGCGCGCGAACTCAAGCTCGACCTGTTGCCAAAAGAATTTGCATTCGGCGGGAAGTTCATCAAGGCGAGTTATAAGCTTTTGAGCGAGGCCGGCGCGCTGATGCTCATACTGACTGACGTGACCGAAACCACTTTGCTTGCACGCGAAGTCGAGCGCGAACGCAAGCGCCTCGCCATGATCGTGATCGCGTTCACCGAAGGCGAAGCCTTCGCGGCGCTGGTCAACGACTATCGCCGCTTCCTGAGCGTTGAAGTACGAGAGCTGATCGAGCGCATCGGCGCGGCTGGAGGACGCAGCGACTTCTACCGCCGTCTCCACACCTTCAAGGGGTTGCTGGCGCAGTTTAGCTTTCCATCAAGCCCGGACGCCATGCATCAGGTCGAGACGCGGTTCGCTGCAAATCTCGAGCTGTCGCCCTCGACAGCCGCGGCCACTCTGAAGCTCCAGAGTCTTGCCATGGCGTTCGAGGAGGACCTGGCGAGCGTCGGCGATTTGTTGGGGCCGGGCTTTGACGCCCCAGGTGGACGGATATTGGTTTCCCAAACCCAAGTGCGCGCCATGGAGCAATTGGCGCGCGCGGCTCTGGTCGGCGACGTTGATAGCGCTGTGGCGATGCCGCTCAAATTGTTGATGCAGGCGCTCGCGGGGCTTGGAACCTTCAACATCAAGTCTGCGCTTGGCCTGCATGCCCGCAGCGCCGTGAGCTTGGCCCTGCGTCTCGAAAAGCAATTGGAGCCGGTCATCGTTGAAGGCGACGATATTGCGTTGCCCCCGGAGCGGTATGGCGAATTCTTCCGCTCACTTGTGCATGTCTTCCGCAACGCCGTCGACCACGGCATCGAAGCGCCGGACGTGCGCCTCTCCGCCGGTAAAGAGGCGGCCGGATCGCTTCGTTGCGTCGTACGCGACCGCAACGGCACGCTCGAAATCCTCATCGCCGACGATGGGGCGGGCATCAATCGGACGCTGCTTGAAGCGAAACTCATCCGTGACGGTGAAAACAGCTTGGACGTTGAACGCCTGAAGCTCGCCGATTTGGTCTTTCGGGAAGGGCTTTCATCACGTGAGAGCGCTGACGGAGTATCTGGACGCGGCGTCGGTTTGAGCGCCGTCAAAGCCGAGCTCGATCGCTTGGGGGGCGCAGCCGCGGTCGAAACTGCGCCCGGCTTAGGAACCGCCTTCACCTTCGCTTTTCCCTACGCGGACCAAAAGCGCGCCGCTGACCGCGCTCTCGAGAGGACGGCCCAATGAACGCTCCAGCACTGAGCTCCAAACTCGATCACGAGATCGCTGTCGTGATGCACGTGGTCGAGCACCGCACGCTCGCGTTCATGCGCGACGAACTGGGACTGATCCCGAACGGCGTAGAACGGCGCACCCACCACGAGAAGAGCGTGACCTTGCGGCCGATCACCGCCATCGTCGCGGTAGGCTCGCGGGCTGGGCTCTATATCGCCTATAGCTATGACGTTTCGCTCATCCGAGCGATGACCAAGCGATACACATCGGGGCTGGGCGTGGCCAATGACGCCGAAGAGGTGTGGATCCGAGAGACGGCTTCCGACGTCGTCAACGTCATTGTCGGCAACAGTACAGCTGATCTGGCTCGGCGCGGTGAACTGGTCACGCTGTCGCCGCCAGTGCTGATGGTTGGCGCGCGCACCATTCAGGGGCGCGACGAATCCACCATTGCGGCACTCACCATTCTCTTCCCCGAAGGCGCGCTCGATGTCGCCTTCGTTGGTCCTCGTATTCTCTTCGATGATCATTTGAACCTGCAGGAGGCCGTCTGATGTCCCTCAACGTAATGATCGTCGACGATTCCATGATCATGGCGCAAAAGCTCAAAGTCATGCTGAGCGAGCTTGGCCACCAGGCCGTGCGGCTGTGCAAAGATGGAGAGGAAGCGGTCCGTGACTATGCGCTGGTGAGGCCAGACGTGGTCACCATGGACATCACTATGCCAGGCATGGACGGCGTCGATACGATGAAGGCCATCTTGGCCAAGCATCCCGAGGCCCGCTTCATCATGGTCACCTCGCATGGCCAAGAGGCCATGGTGGTTCGCGCGATCGACGCAGGCGCTTTGGGCTATGTGCTAAAGCCAGTGGCCAAGGATCGGCTGGCCGCAATGATCAGCCGAGCCATGATGTATGCGGCCCAACCGGCGCTTCGGGAGGCGGGGACAGCCGCCACTGATCCCGCACAGATGGGCGAAGCCCTCGCTGGCGCGTGCGTCCTCATCAATTCTTGAGGCCGGAAGGTAAACGATTGCATTTGGCAACACTCGCTTAACACTCGCTTAACACTCGCATTGCAACTTAAAGACGCGTTGTCCGAGCCCAGCAATCGAGGACGTCCTTGCGCGTTTGTTTGATCGATGACGATGTTTTCGTTCTTGAAGCGCTGGCTTTAGGCCTTCGAGATTGCGGATATGAGGTGCGTACAGCAACGGGGGCCGCCGCGGGTCTCGACCTCATCCTACGTGGCGGCGTCGACGCCGTGGTCACCGATTTGAACATGCCTGGAGCAGGCGGGGCGCAGCTTATCGCCGAGGTCAGAGCACGATGGCTGCACCTGCCCATCATTGCAATTTCCGGGGCTCACGACAGCGCGTGCAGTGATCTCGCCGACGCAGCGCACGTTCTAGGGGCCGACACGATGCTCATAAAGCCCTTCCGCGCCCGCGAGCTTGATGAGGCGCTCCAACACGCGATGCGCGTGCGAAGGACATCGCACCGCGCGCGTTGAGTCGATTGCGACAAGCGCGCGCCGCAGCCAGCGGCATCATGCTGACCGCGCTTGCGGGCGCGCTTCAAGGCTCTGCGCCAGGGCCAAGCGCAGGTCGCGCAGCTTTGGCGGCTTGCTCAATACGCAATCGACATGAGGAGGGTTTTCCTCTTCGCTCTTCAGCCGTTCGCCCCATCCCGTCAGCAACAAGACTGGCGTCGAGGGCGAGCTCACCTTGATCGCTTCGGCAACGCGACGTCCATCGATGCGCGGCATGCCAAGGTCGGTGATGACGGCATCAAAACTCCTCTCGCTCGTGTGCGCTTGTTGGAAGACCGCTATGCCTGCAGCACCATCGGCGGCGCTCGTCACGACATGGCCGTCAGTCTCCAGAACATCGCGAAGCGTGCGCAAAAGAATTGGATCGTCGTCGATGATGAGCAAACGCAAACGAGAAGGGATCGCAGCGATTGGTGCTGCATCAGCCTTCATGGTCGCGTCTGCCGGCGCCGCATTCAAAGTCATGCGCATGAGCGTGCCCTTTTCCGGCGCGCTCTCGATGTCGATGTCGCCGCCATGGCGCTGTACTGTTGCGTAAACCATGGCGAGCCCCAGTCCGGTCCCGGCCTCGCCCTTGGTAGTGAAGAAGGGCTCAAGACAGCGCAAGCGTGTCGCTTCGTCCATGCCGACGCCATTGTCCACCACATCGATTTGAACGAGCGTAGACGCCGCGCCGTTTTGCAGCGGCGCGCGCCGGGCGCGCAGGGTTATTGTTCCGCCACCGGGCAGCGCATCGATGGCGTTGAACACAAGATTGATCAGCGCTTCGCGCAATTCTGACTCCACGCCTAAAACGGGCGGAGTATCGGGTGCGATTTCAGTTTTTACTTCGATCAACTCGCCGCGCTGCTGGGGCATGTCGCGCCAGCGAGCCTGCGTCAAATCCAGCACTTGTTGAAATAGCGGTTCGATCGGCGCCGGGCTCAAGGTAAGCTGGGTTTCGCGCCGGCGATAGAATTCCTTCATGCGCGAGACCGTATGGGCCGCGTCGTCTATCGCGCGTTGCACCGTCTCCAGTTTGCTGCGGCCTGCCGGCGTTAAGCTGGGCTCGGTCTCAAGCAGGGATTCTGTATAGAGCGCGATCGGGGAGAGCGCATTGTTGATGTCGTGGGCGATGCCGCTCGCCATCTGTCCGAGCGCGCGCAGACGCTCCTGCTGCATGACCGCGTCCTGCGTGAGCCGGAGATCGTCATATGCCTGTTGAAGCGCGTCGCTCAGCTGCATCTGGTGGGCGGCGAGCGCCACGTGTTCGCTGAGCTGGCGCAGGAATTCGCATTCACCGCTTTCGAATGCATCGGGCGCCGCACGCGCGACAATGAATGCGCCAAATACGCGACTTTCTACTTGTAGCGGCGCGGCTACAAACGAACGCAAGCCCCCCCGCGCAAGCCGTTGTGGGAAGGGAAATGTGGACGGCGAAGTGTCAGGTTCATAGACTAGATGGCCTGCAACACAGCGCGATAGGCCGTTGGCGTCGATTTCGATGCGCGCCCGCTCCGGCATGGCGAGGCTCAAGGCGAGTGGCGCGCTTTCGGCGCCGACACAAGAAACGTTGAGGGCGTTTTCGCCGCGCTCATAAAGGCAAAGGCACGCGAAGTCCGCCGGCAGCTGCTGCTCGACGCTGCGGACGGCGACCTGAAAGACGCTCGCGAGATCCTGGCGTTCGCCGATGGCGCGGCTGATTTGGTGCAACAGCGCCAGGCGTTCAAGTTGAGCGCGGATTTTTGTTTCGGCCCTGGTGCGCTCGCCGATTTCAGATTGGAGTTCGACGGTGCGCTCGCTCACGCGCTGTTCCAGTTCGTCGTTGGCGCGCGCGAGCTTGGCTTCGCTGCGAATACGCTCGACCATGTCGAGCGAGGCCATATGCATGAGAGAAAAAAGCAGCGCCAGATAGCCGGCGATGCGGCCAAGATGGGCGATCACCGCGGGCGCGTCAGCCGGAATGCGGGAATAGAGCATGATGACGCTGGCGATAAAAATTGCCGCCGCGCTTAGACCAAGCGTTGGAATGGCGCGGTCTTTCTCGCGCATTTTCCAACACGCCCACAAAACCACCGCCCACAGGACGGGCACGAGGACGAGGCTCGGTCGTGTAATGGCGAAGAGCCATGGCGGGGAATAGGGCGCCACTCTCTGAAAAACCGCGAAGAGGGCTAGCGCCGCGAGCGGGAAGAGCACCGCAAACGCCACGACGTTGCGCATGTTGCGCTGCAAGAGAAAGAGCGACGCGCCGATCCCAAGCGGAAGCGCAAACGCGGGCGGGGGCCAAGTCAATGGCCGCAGATCGCCGATGCGTCCGATGCCCGCCAGTGGCCCAGACCACTCGACCGAGACCATGGTGTGAACAAACTCGAGCAAAGCGACGACCGCGAAGGTCAGCGCCAGATGTTTTTTGAAGGGCCGATCGAGACGTTCGCCCATATCCCAGAGCAACAGCGCGAGCACGCCTGAGACCACGAACATCGCGCTGTCCAAAATCCCGTGCAGCTCGGGCAGATCTTGACCTACGATCCAACCAAGTCCCAAGCTTATGGCGATGAAGAGCACAAGCGTGACGGAGACGCCGCGCGGGATGTTGGGTTGGTCTGCGGCTTCGATCATAAGCGTGACCCCTTTTTGAGAGAATCAGTGCACCGGCGGCCGCCGGCAAATTACAACTAAAGCGCAAGGTGAGCTAAGGCTGTTTGTCGCCAGCCGGTTGGCTTCTACAAAACCCCATGCCGTTGTGCGCCTTGAGTATCGCCTGCGTGCCGGCGTGGGACGGCAACCCTCGCTGAGAATTTTCGGCCGGGCGAAAGCGGTCTGCATTGAGCAGACCGCTTTCAGGCGTCCAAGATGGGCTGGGGGCATCGTCATATCTCGGTCCGCCCGGGCATGACTCATACACGACAGTTTCTGAGCCTGCTTGTTTTTTTGATGCGTCACGCGGTGCGCGCAATCGAAATCGAGTCTCCGGGACACCTGGCGCGTTCGCTCTTAGCATTGGATGGATTGCCATGAAGTGCTTGGACCGCCGAAATCCAAAACTGTAGGTGTTACGAACGCCGCGAAAGAACATGCGATGTCTCGCCGGGCCTGGAGACCGAGGCTGGCGGTCACAAGCGCGATGAAGGCTTGAGGATCGGCCGCCACATAGCCCCCAACGCACGCGTTCGCGTGGGATCTAGGCGCCGATCAGAGAGCCTGGGCGATCTCCGCCGCGGCCCCAATGACTTCGGTGCCAATCGCGCGGACGTCGGCCTCCATCGTCCTGTTGTTGACGAAACAAGCGCGCAGGCAGAACTGACCGTTCAGGACCGCGTTCGAGATGTAGACGCGGCCTCGCTCGACCACGCGCTTCAACACCGCTTCGTTGTCGGCGGTGCGGCGCCGGAAACAGACGGCGCTCAACGCAACCGGCGCCATGGCTCGAGTTGCTGGTTGCTGCTGGCAAGGTCGGCGAGCAGCTGGGCATGATGAAGGTCAAGCGCGATGGCTCCGCAAAACGCGGTGCGTCCATGATATTGCAGCGACATCCAAAGCTTCAGGGCTCGAAAACGACGCGATAGCTCAAGCGACTCGTCGAAGAACGCAAAGGCCTCGATGGGATCGGTGTTCGTGACCCTGACATAATCACCGCTGTTCTGGAAAGCCGCGCGCGCCGCGTTCGCGTCGCGATAGAGCAGGCAGCCGCAATCGAGTGGCTGGTAGAGCCATTTGTGGGCGTCAAGCGAGAGCGAATCCGCCAGCTCGATCCCAGTAAACAAATCCGGCCGCGCCAGCGCGGCGAGGGCGCCCTAGGCGCCATCAACGTGAAGCCAGAGGTCGTTGACTTTGGCGGCGGCCGCAATCTCCTGCAGCGGGTCGATCGAGCCTGTTGAAACAGTGCCCGCACTCGCGACGATTGCGAACGGCCGCTTACCCGCGGCGCGATCCTCAGCGATCGCGGCAGCTAGCTTGTCCCCCCGCATGCGAAAGCTGGAATCTGTGGGCGCAACGCGCACATTGCGCCGACCGATGCCGAGGAGGGCCGCGGCCTAGTCGAATCGAGATGAGCACTTGATCCGAGACGTACAACGCACATGGCTGCGCGCCATCTTCATTGGCGGGCGCCTTTGCCTCGCGCGCCATCGCCAAACCCATTAAATTGGCGGCCGAACCGCCGCCGCGAAGGCTCCCGGCGAATCCTGGGCAGCCCACTGCTTGCGTGAGCCAGCCAACAACAGCTCGCTCAACAGCGACGGCGGCCGGGCCGGAGCGCCACGCCGTGACGTTTTGGTGCAGCGCGGCCGCGAGCAATTCCGAGAGCGCGCCAACTTGCTCGTCTGAACCGAGGACATAGCCAATGAAGCTTCCGCCGGGCGGTCGTGAATGGTCCGCGATAAGCTTGAAATCGTCGAGCACATCGAGGCCGCGCCCCACTTCCGACCACGCGCGGGCAAAGAGCTGCTGCGTCTCAAGGCCGGTGGAAGATCAGGCAGTACCGGGAGAAAACAACCCTGACCTCACTGCGATCGGAGCTGTGTCTAGAACCACCAAGACAAGGAAGACACCGAGATAGACGCGGAGTCCGCCCACACCCCAAACGGAGCGAAACGCCGGGCGGCCAAAAAAAGTTCCGACGCTTATTGCATAGCGCGAAGGTCCACAATCCATTTGAAAACTAGGAAGGAAAGACGAATGTAATTGCCGACGAGTGGGGGCCTCCCATGTATCGGCGGGCGATCATAACAGGGCTTGTGGCGCTGGCCCCGACCATCGTGTTTGCGGCGATGGTCGGGGCCGCCCGATTTCAGGAAGAACGGGCGGACAGGGAGGCCGCCGCGCTCGCCACCGCGCGTGAAGTGAACGCACACGTAGACGGCGAACTCGACGCGGCCCTCGGCGCTCTTTCTGTATTGGCGACCTCCACGGGTTTCCTGCAGCGCGATTGGACGCGCGCTCGCGTGCGGGCCGAGGGGGTCATGAACCGGAATCCGGATTGGCGCGACGTATATCTCACGGACGCTTTAGCGCGGCGAGAGATATGGTCGGCATCCGAGAGACGAAGCGCCCGATCGGCTCGCCCTGATGCCCAAGCCTATATCGATGCGCTCGCCCCCGGCCAACGCGTCGGCAATGTCGGTGGAATTGCGCCGGGATGCCCATGCGTAGTTCTGCATCAACCGATCATGGAAGGCGATCGGCTTCGTTACGTTCTGAGCGTCGAGTTCGGCGTCGATCGCATGCAGGCCTGGCTCGACCGCGCCGTGCAAACCCCGAACGTCGGGGGCATCGTCGACCGCCGCGGTCACTTCATTGCCAGAACCGTAAGCCCCCGAGCACGGCTGGGAGAACCGGGCTCGACGTATCTTCGCGCGGCCATCGCAAACGCGCCGTCGGGCGTTTACGAAGGCACCACGCTTGAAGGCCTGCGCAACCGAACCGCCTACGAGACATCCGCGCTCTCTGGATTTTCCACGCATGTTGCGGTGCCGCGCAGCGGTCTGAGCTTGTTGGGCGCGGGGTCCCTTGGCTTGCAGGTGCTGGCCGTTCTGCTTGCACTGGCGGCTGCGGTCGCTGGAGCGCTCTATGTGCTGCGCGAGCAAGAGCGCTGGCGATCTGAGGAGCGCCGCCGCGCTCAATCCGAAAAGCTTGCAGCGACAGGCATGATGAATCGGGTCGGCGAGGCGGTGCGCGCCGAACGCGATCTCGACGAGGCCGTTCAACTCATCACCGATTGCGCAACGGAGCTGACCGAAGCCGCGTTCGGCGCCTTCTTCTACAACGTGATCGACAACAATGGCGAGAGCTACATGCTCTATGCCATCTCCGGCGCGCCGCGCGAGGCATTCGCCAACTTCTCGATGCCCCGCAACACAGCGGTGTTCGCGCCGACGTTCAACGGCGAGGCGCTTGTCCGCTCCGACGACATCACCAAGGACGAGCGCTACGGCAAGAATGCGCCCTATCACGGCATGCCGGAGGGCCATCTGGCGGTGCGCAGCTATCTGGCCGCGTCCGTCATTTCGCGTTCGGGCGAGGTGCTTGGGGGACTCTTTTTCGGCCACCCCGAACCCGCCCGGTTCAACAAGGCGGCCGAGCAAGTCGCCGCGGGCATCGCGACCCAAGCGGCCATTGCTATCGATAATGCGCGCCTTTATCGGGCCATGCAGCGCGAGATCGCCCAGCGCACACATGCCGAAGCGGAGTTGAAACATTTCAACGAGGATCTTGAAACACGAATAGAGAAACGCACGAGCCAGCTGCAGGAAGCCAACCGACAATTCCGTCTGCTGGTGGAAGGCGTCGTCGACTATGCAATTTACCGACTAGATTCCACTGGTGCGATCAACAGCTGGAACGCAGGCGCCGAGCGGATCAAGGGCTACGCGGCCGAGGAGATTATCGGTCAGCACTTCAGCGTTTTCTTCACGCCGGAAGATCAAGCAGCAGGCCTGCCGGAACGCATTCTCGAAACGGCGCGGCGGGAGGGCCGCTTTGAGACGCAGGGCGTGCGCGTGCGCAAGAACGGCAGTCGATTTCGCGCCGATGTCGTGATCAACGCCCTGCACAATCACGATGGCGCTGTCATCGGTTTTGCCAAGGTCACGCGCGACGTGACCGAACGCGTGGAAACGCAGGCGCGTCTTCAGCGCGTGCAGGAGCAGCTGGCGCAGTCGCAGAAAATGGAAGCGCTGGGGCAGCTGACCGGCGGCATGGCGCACGATTTCAACAACATGCTCTCGGTCGTTACCGGCGCTTTCCAGTTGACGCGGCGTGCGATGGCGAAGAACGAGAGTGACAGAGCGCTTCAATTCATCGAAAGCGGCATGGACGGCGCCGCTCGCGCCGCCGAACTCGTGCGGCGATTGCTCGCCTTCGCGCGCAAGCAGCCGCTGGCGCCTAAGGTGATTGATGCGAACCAATTGGTCCGCGACATAGCCGAGATTCTACGCCGCACGCTCGGCGAACAGGTGGAGCTGGAGACCGTGCTCGCTGGCGGTCTTTGGCCTTTGCGGGCCGATCAAAACCAGCTTGAGAATACGCTTCTCAATCTCGCGACCAACGCGCGCGATGCGATGCCGAGCGGGGGCAAACTGACGATAGAAACTTCGAATGCCCACCTCGATGACCGGTACGCTGCTCAGCACGCCGAAGTCTCTCCCGGACAATATGTGCTGATCGCCGTAACCGACACCGGCGCGGGCATGACAGCTGAACAGATCAGTAAAGCGTTTGAGCCGTTCTATACGACGAAGGGCGTCGGAGGCAGCGGCCTTGGACTTGCGCAGGTCTATGGCTTCGCCAAACAATCGGAGGGCCATGCGCGCATCTATTCCGAACCGGGCCGAGGCACTACCGTGAAGGTCTACTTGCCCCGCGCTCAAGGCGCGCCGACGCAATCGCCGGCGCACCGCGAAAGCGAGGTCCCGCTGGGGCGAGCCGATCAGACCATTCTTGTGGTTGAAGACGAGCCGCGCGTGCGCCAGCTGACGGTCGCGGGCTTGCGCGAACTCGGTTATACGGTCGTCGAGGCTGACGGAGGAGAAGCCGCGCTTGAGATTCTCGGCCAGCGCGCGGAGATCTCGCTCGTCTTCACCGACGTCGTCATGCCGCACATGGATGGACGCGTGTTGGCCGACGAAGTGCTCCGCCGTCGTCCCGAGCTCAAAGTCTTGTTCACGACCGGCTTCACAAAGAACGCCATCATTCACGGTGGGGTCCTGGACCCCGGTACGAATTTTATCGCCAAACCATTCACGCTCGACGATCTCGCGCGCAAGGTGCGCGAGGTGCTGGAGGGCTGAGATCGGTCCCGGAAAGGACAGGTTAGGGCTTATCGGGCCTGTTTAAGACTAACGTGGTTGTTTCGAAAAGGGGGCCTTGCTTTGCATCTCTGATGCGTGGGCATGGGTATTCTCGAAAGCCGCCTACGGAAACCGGCAAAGAGAATTGGCGGATCACCTCTGGTTCTCTCTTACCACATCCAGGGATCAAGCAGCGCTCACCTCGTGGGACCAACACCTGGACATGCGCCAGGTCGGCAGGATTATCGAAGATGCGATAAGCGCCAGCCTCGCGCGTCGCATTCTACTCGCTATGCTGATCGCTGGTTGCGCTGGCGTCGCCTCCGACGGGCGAAACGTGCGTCTCTCAGTTCTCGCCGACAATTCAAGCGCGTTCCAAGGACAGGTCGTGCGCACCTGCGGGTGATGGCGTCTCGGTTACAATCAAGCTTTGAAGGCGACGTCGAAGATCGCGCCGTTGTCGTTGCGGTTGTCGAGGCTGGCGTCAGCCTGTTTGAGCAATGCCGTGATCAGTCCCTGACCCATGCCGCTGCTCGGGGAGGGGTTGTCCGGCAGGCCTGGGCCATTGTCGGCGACGCTGAGCACCCAGGTGGGGCCGCTGCGACGCAACTTGACTGTCACCACAGTGGCTTCTTGCCCCCGCGCATATTTGGCGGCGTTGGTCACGAGCTCGTTTAAGATGAGACCTAAGGCGACGGCGCGGTCGCGCGCGACGCGCACGCGGCCTTCAAGATCGGTGACGAGTTTTGATGACGCGTCAGTGAAGAGGGCGGTCGAAAGGTTTTTGCAGAGGTCGGTCAAGTAAACCACAAGGTCGATTTTACTGACGTCGTCGCCGCGATAGAGTTCGCGATGGGCCGCCGCGATACTCAGCAGGCGTGTTGAAACTTGAGTGAGCGCCTCCTGGGCGGCGGGCTCGGTGGCGCGCCGGCGCTGCAGGTCAACCATGCTTGCTATAAGCGCGAAGGTGTTCTTCACGCGATGATCAAGTTCACGGAAGAGCAGGTCACGCTGCTGAAGGCGTTCGGTCCTTGCCGCTAGCGACATGCGCGAGGCCACGCGAAACGCCTGCGCCACCACGATAACCAGCACATAGGACCCCACCTGCAGCGACAGCGAAACATCATCGGCGGGATGGCTGAAGTTGAATCCCGCCGGCGCCAGCAAGAACCGCCAAGCCAGATAGGTGATGATGGCGAGGGTGACCGCGCCGGCGCGCCAAGACGCGACCAGAGTTGAAAGCAAAACCGCGGGTGCGAAGAAAACAAACGCGCTCGATCCAGGCAGCACCCGGTCGATTCCCACCCGGGCTAACGCGGTTCCAGCGGCGACCGCGATGCCGAACAAAATCTGTCCTAGCAGCGATGGCGCGCGCGGGCCTGTCGGCGTTTTCAGCCCGTTCGATCCTTCTGGCATCTGGCTCAGGGCCCACCTTCTGTAGCCGTGGGATCAGAGCATGCCTTATGGGCCATGAAAATGGCCGAGCGCTGACGAAGATGGTTGATCGCCCCTCAACGATGCCATCGGGTGTAGCCGCCGGCGCGGGCGGCAACCGCAGCAAGTCTTGCGTCGGCGTTACCGGTTGGAGCGCGCTCCCATGGGCCGCGTTCTGGTTAGGGCAAGATGCGAGCGACAAGTTGGGCGGGCCGTGCTACCGCACACCCGTGGCTACGGGGTCTGAAACCCACTTGTTGAGACGCGCCCGCGAGCTTGCTGGATCTGGCGATTGCCACGACTGGCTTCACATCGCCGATGCCTTGGTCCTCGAAGGGTTCAGCAACGCTCGCACAACGCGAGGTCAGGATGAAATCCGCGAAGAACTCAATCGACGCTGTGCTGAAAGCAAGAAACGCTGAGCCTTCAATCTGATCTCAACGCGATGCAATACCCAAGCCTGCGCCTATGCTGGAAAAAAAGCTCCAGGCCTGGCGGGATCGAAGGCGGCGGCGTGCCGCCAACGAGGATCGTCGCAACGACGGCCACCAGGTCGCGAGGCGCGGTATCGCTATAAGGTTTGGCACGCCGATTGCGTGGCTTTGATCATTGCGAGCGATATCAGGCTGACCGGTTGCGAATAGGATCGGCACTCCTGCGTTGGCGCCTGCTTGGGCCCGACGCTCGCGCCAGCCGCTGTTCGCGGCTGATCGAGCCGACACCTTGCGGCTCTAGCTGTCGACGGCCAGTCAACAGACAGCGCGCTTATTTTCCAAGAAGCCCAGACCAGGCTTTAGCCGCAACTGCATGCGCGTTGTGATCGATCAGGTCGCCATGAGACAATACGATCTGCCGAAAGTCCCACGCCAATATGCGCCGAAGCGAGTTCGCCGCCGAAATCCGGTCGCTCCAGCCCATCGTGTATTCGGGCGCGGGCCTGGGATTGTCCCACATGCGCAACACATATTTGAACCAGAACTTCATTGCCCCGTTCGTGTTGGGCGTCGCGTCTGTAAAGTTCTCGATCAAGTCGACTAGGATCAAACTGCCGCTGGCGCGATGATACATCGCTACCTCGCGCATGATGCGCGCGCCTTGCACCAGCACTTGATCGACTTCCCCGCTCCATTCCGCAGGCGCTTGATCGCCCAGAACACCATCGTACTTGAGATCGGGCCGCTTCTTTTCGACGCCCGGACAGATCCAGGTCTTGGCGCCTGGAAAAGCAGTTTGCGCGGATTTTGCATGCAGATGGTGGAAATTTCCAGGAACGACAATGTGGCCCACTGGACCAAGCGCGGAGATTTCAGCAGCAATCGCTGCGTCGATGTGGCAGGGCGAATGGAGCATGAGTTGACCGGAGGCGAGGCGGATCGTCGTCATGCGCGCTTCAAAGCGCGTACCCGCCAGTCGAACGGGATATGAACGAAACCATATTTGATCGGCAATGTAGCTCGTAAGTAGCATTCCGTTTCCTCGTTCGAACGCGACGGCCAAATGAGACGCTGCTTCAGCGCCAGTGTCGCCAATTGTGTTAAAGCAGTCCTCAAGGCAAGCGAGGCAAACTCCGGCTCGGCTCAATAGCCGCCGCGTCAGGTGCGCCTGGAAAGTATCACGTGATCTTGGCCTTCTCGGCGCGCTTCAAGACCGAGGTTCGACGATACAAGGGCGATGAAAGCCTTGGGATCGGCCGCCACGTAGCCGCTCACATGCATCTCACCGAGTTCGGGGTCGGCGAGTTCGAACGTCCAACCGGTCTGGCGCGACACTTGCCAGATCGCTTCGCTCAGCATGTCGGAGTCGAACGCAAGCAGGTGTTATCGCGAGATGGAAGTGCAGGGCGTCGCGCGCTGGCGCGCGCCGGGCTCTTCGTGCTCCGCACCGAGCCGCGCGCGTTGAAAGAGAAGGGCGCGTCTCGGCCCTTCGGGCTTCGATCCCTGACGCGAAGGCTGGTCTTCGCCGTTAGCGGCGCTTCGGCGTTATGGGGCAAGCGGGAGTGGGGCGCGAAGCTGGCACGCAACGCCACTGTGTTCGAACCGCAAATCTACGACGCCCGAAAACGCGGACGAAAGGTTGATCTTTATCAGCGACGATCCAAAGCCGGTCCGCGTCGGCGTCTGAACGGCCGGTCCTCGGCGCTCACGCCAAAGAAAATTGAGTTCGTTGTCGGTGGTGGTCCAGGAGATTTCGACCATACCGCCTTCGACGGATAGCGCGCCGTACTTTGCCGCATTGGTGGCGAGCTCATACAAGGCCAAGGTCAAAGCGTGGGCGTGACGCCCGCTCAGCGTGACGTCCGGTCCAGAAATGGCGAGACGTTCAGAATCTGAAATGTGCGGCGCCAAAGCCAGGCGTGTGACATTGCGAAGTGTCGCTGGTTCGGTTTCAGCGTCGATCAACAAAGTCTGCGCCGCGGCCAAAGCGCTGAGCCTGGAATTGAAGTCGATGACGCGGACCTCGTCGGCATCGCGAAAGGACTTGCGCGCAATCGCTTGCACGACGGCGATCAGGTTTCCAATGCGGTGCTTGAGCTCTTGTGAGACCAGTTCGCGCTGAATGCTTGCGCCTTCGGCCGCAGCGAGCGCTGCGCGGAGACCGCCGTTTTCGGCCACGAGGTCGATCAATTGCTCGGGTTCGAGCTGTGCAGTTTCTGGCGGCTTGGACGCCGAGAAGCTCAAAACGGTCAAAACATGCCTTGTCGGATCGATCCAGGGACAGGAGGCGGGCGTCCCACAACGCCGACGCCAAGCCATACCACGCCGTCGGCCCAGCTTCCAGGGAAGCGAATGGTTACGGAGCAGCCCGGCGTGAGAGCACAACCCGCCGTGCGCCCTCGCGTGGGGCGTCCTGGTTGAGGCTAGAAGACACGAGCTCGATAAAGCCTTCAGGATCGGCGCGCACGTAGCCGCCGACGCGCATATCCGCGAGTTGCGGATCAGCCAGTTCGAAGGTCCAGCCGGTTTGGCGCGAAACTTCCGCGATGGCGTCGCTCAGCGTCTCATTGTCGAAGGCCAGCATGTGTTGTTGCGAGGCTAGAGGTGCAGGGCGTCGCGCGCTTCGCGCGCCGGGCTCTCGTGCTGCGCACCGAGCCGCGCGTGTTGAAAGAGAAGGCCGCGTCTCGGCCCTTCGGGCTTCGATCCCTGACGCGGGAATGCGTCTGCTTTGCGGCACAGTTCTGCTGCTCGTAACAATGTGTCTGAGAGACCGAGATTGGCCCAAAGCGGTCACTCGGGATCCGCGCTTCACTATTCCCGTGGGACTACCCGCGCATCATTCAAAGCTGCTCAATATTGTGTAGTTTGCGATCAAGCTCGCCGGCCGCCACTGCCGCTTCGAAATGGTCGGCAAGGTCCGTCAGACTGTCTGCAATGTCCTGCCGGCCAGCGCTTGCTGCTAGTTGAGCCAACGCCTGGACGCGGTTTTGGAACGCACCCAACTCCTCCGCCGTATCTAGAGCTCCGCTTCGTACGCGCAATTGACGTAATGCAGTCGCCAGAGAGGGCGGCTCACACGCCTCGGCAGTCTTACGTCTATTGATAAACCGCAAGCCCTGCTTCAGACGGCGGTCCCAGCCGATATAGTTGGAGACATCAATCCATCGCATGAGCGTGCACTTTTGAAGGGTGCTTCATGATCGCATGGGCGTTTTCCGAATGCGCGGAGGCGCTGCTTAATACCATGCCGACACCGAGAAGAATTGGCGCCAATCGTGATCATCGGCGTCATCGGGTGTGCGCGTCAGAGGTCTTGCAAGCTCGAAGCCGGCGCGGACGTGCTCGTTGAGGGTAACACGTAGACCCACACCGCTGGAGGCCAGCGCATTGCTGTATGGATCGGGCCCGAGGTTCCAAACCTGTCCTGCATCCACGAAGGCATAGCCTTGAACAAAACTGATCGGATCAAGTTCTGGATCGAACCCGGCGCGCAGTTCAATTGAACCAGCTATGCCGCGATCACCGGAAATTTCGCCGTAACGGTAGGCGCGCCCGTAGGGCAGCCCCCCTAGTTCAAATTCCTCCGACAGCAGAAGCGGTTCGTTCGTCCACTGTCCGTCGACAGAAACATAAAGGCCGAAATGAGCGCCCAGATCGCGATAATGAGCGAGATGAAAGTCCACCTTCGCAAAGCGTGCGTCGGCATCGATACGTGAACGCCGCGTGGCCGACGCGCCTGAGGCGCCAAGGACGTCGAGACCAAACGAGGTCTGCACAAACACTGTCGTTGAAGATCCTTGCTCGTTGAGCAAACCGCGCAACGCCAAACGCGCAACGCGGAGGTCATCCTCGTAGCCGCCACTCGTCCAATCGCGTTCGATATGAAGCGCATCGAAAGCGCCGCTTACCCATAGGCCGCGATTGCGACGGCGGAGCAGGGGAAGTTCGAGAATGACGCCGGCGGCCCGCGCGTCGCCATCGGCGCCGAAGGACGCATTCTCGTTGCCGTCATGCGCTCGCGAGGCGGCTATGGTTGCGCCCAAACGGGCGCCATTGGCGAAGCGCAGCGAATAGAATGCCTCAGCCGAGCTGAATTCGTCGGTTGAAAGAGGCGTGGTGTAAACGGCGAGCCCGGCTTGATCGCCTTCGCGGAGCAATGAATTCGCCGCCACCCGTACAGATCCTTGCCAGGGTCCGACGCTTTCGCTGCCGTGATTGTCGAAGGCCGCGCTTATGGTGATGGGGCGCAAGGTTGCTGTTATGATGAGCCGGTGGCGTGTCAAATCCTCCGGATCGGGTTCGATGCGTGACTGTAAACTAAGCCCCGGAGTATCTGCGGCCAGCGCTAGTCGCCGATCGAGATCAGCCAAGCGCGCCGGCGCGCGCGTGTCGAACCCGCGCATGAAGCGGCGGACTTGGCCGGCGCCACTACCTTCAATGGTGAAGTCGGAAATGCGCCCCTCAAACACCGAGATCTGGGCGACGCCGTCGTCACCGAATCGCGCGACTACGGCGCGCGATAGAAAGTATCCAGCGTCTCGATAACGGTGGGTGATAGCATCGGCGATGCGCGCCACATCGTCTGCGCTCACCGGACGTGCGAGGTATTGTACGTAGCTGGACGAAAGCTCCGCTGCGGAGAAGACGCTGGCGCCGTCAATGCTGGCAGCCACGAGTGTGACGCACGATCCCGAACCGTCGACGCATGTAATGAGGTCTGCGCGCGCCGGGTCAGAGAGACCGCGCAGCGGCGCGTCGGTGGACGCAATGCGGGCATTTGCTTCCAGCGGAAACAAGATGCTGGCGCCAAATACCACCCAGCGCGCAAATAATTGAGTCGAACGTTGCATCGCGTCGGCGATCAATCGCACGAATGCGAAAACACGCTGTTAACGCAATAAAACCACGCGCTACCGCAAAAACCTTATCCAAACGTTAGTCAGGCTTCCAGCATACTAGCCGGCTATTAACGGAGGGACTTCGACATGGCGCGCACAAGACTGGCCGCTTTCGTCTTCTCGCTGCTCACGGCTCTGGCGTTGCCGGGCTTGGCGCAGGCGCAACAGGGGGCATGGCGTCTTCTATCATTTGAAGGTGTCGTGCGGGTCGCACACCAAGGGGCCGCGCCAACGCCGGGGCACGCCAATGAGGCGCTTGAGACCGGCGCTGTCATCACAACAGGCGGTGATGGGCGCGCCATTGTCGACAACGGCGCTCAGCACATTGCGCTGGCCTCCAACAGCCGCATTTCTATCGCGCCGGATTCCAACGATGGAATGACACGCATCCTTCAGGACGTGGGCTCGGCACTGTTTCAGGTCGACCATCGCAGCGCACCGCATTTTCGCGTCGAAACGCCACTGCTGGCCGCGGTGGTGAAAGGGACAACCTTCACGGTGAGTTCGAATGCGCAGGAAGACATGGTCCACGTCGCCCAGGGCCTGGTGGAAGTGCATGCCAACAACAGCAATGAAGTATCCGACGTGGCCTCGGGCGCGACCGCGCACGTGATGCGCGACAACGCAGGCGCGCTGCGCGTGACAACGCCGGGCGCGACAGCGCATCTGCCTGCCGGCGCCGCGCCTTCGGCCGTCAATTACACCCAGGCGTCCGACGGCGTGGTTGGGAATTCAACGTCCACTCAGAATGGCGCCGCAAATGCGCAGATGACGACCACGGCGGCGTCCGCTCTCACGCAGACCGGTGTCGGCAATGGCAATGGGGGGGGCGGCGACAACCAAGGAAATAGCAACACCGGCAACGGAAATAACGGCAACGGAAATAATGGCAACGGCAACGGCAATAACGGCAACGGGAACGGGAACGGCAACGGCAACG
>JBAQGO010000115.1:0-31813 GCA_049287825.1 Vitreimonas sp.
GCACAGAAAAGACTGAACGTGGTGTCCTCTGGATGGCATATGCGGTCATCGGCACGATCCCACACGCGCTCCGAACTCAGAATGTGAAGTGCGCCATCAAGGATTTGCAGATCGCGTTCATCGACGGCACGATCATGCGACTCCATCAATGCACCCGCACGCGAAACCGCTTCTGTCTGCTCTGGCGTCCGCGCGGACTCATCAATCGTTGCATCGATGCGCTCGCCCGCGTCGATCACCTGGATCTCTTGGGCGATGCGATGTTCGAGTGTCTGACCGCAGAGCGCCCTATCGGCGCCGTGAGCGCAAGCCGCCAGTTCGAGAGCCGCCGATGCGGCGAGCACAAACACCCTCATCACTTCACTCCAAGTGCGGCCGACGCCTGCTCAGCTGCCATATACCCCGTCTCGTAGGCGCCATGCGCCGTCGAATAGCGATTGCGGGAGCACGCTTCGCCCGCGAAGAAGATGCGGTTCTCCACCGGCGCCGCCAGCACTGCCCGCTGATCGGCGAAGCCGGGCTTGGCATACGAGTACCCGCCCATCGCGTGCGGGTCGACCGACCACGACGATGCCGCCAGCGTCATCAGCCGCGATGGAAATGCAGAACCCAATAGATCCGCCAATTCTTCTTTCGCGTACGCCGCCATAGCTTCGCTGCCCGCTTCCGCCAATCCTCGCGACAGCGCGCCACCAAAGAACGCCTCAATCAAGGGCCGTCCGAGCGGGCGCAAATGGTAGGTCCCCATCTCGGCGCGATCGGCGCGGCCGAACAAATGTCCGTCGACCGGAAATTCCTCTGCCTGATCCAGCGCGAAGAATAATTTCTCGGCGTTGCCGAGCGGCAGCGCCGCCGCAGCCGCGATTTTGTCCGGCAGCGCTGGAGTAAATGCAATCTGCTGCAAGACCGAGGTCGGCACGGTCACAATGACAGCCCTAGCTTCGATTTCGCCGCGCGACACGCCGATCCGCAACGCCGCCCCAGAATGATCGATGCTTCGCACCACCGTCTCCCGCATCACCGGCAAGGGCGCGCCATAGGCGGCGATCATGGCGCCATAACCATCGCGAACGCGCCAATTGATGCCGTCGTCCTCGTAACGCGCATAGTCGCGCGCATCGATTTGATCGAGCGAAGCGCCGCTGATGTAGGCGAACAGGGCGTTGATCAGCCGGTTGGACGGATTGCCCTCTTCCAGAAAGAAACTCGCAGGGCGCGGCTCGCCCTGCTCGGCGTGTTTCTCAATGCGCTCTTCAAAGGCCGCGAACGCCTTGCCGAACGCTTCCTGGTCCGCACGCGAAATCTGCTGATCACCCGATTGTCGCTGCCAAGGCGCGGGCGTGCGGTCGACTTCATAGCCGGCGGCTTCCGCGATCGTCGTCCACACATTGCGGTCGCCCGAATGCAGCCAACCACAGCCGAGATCCAACGGCGCGCGCTCCATAACGGTATGTGCCCGCCCGCCGATCCTATCGCGCGCCTCCAGCAGCACGAACGACGCCCGCGTTTTGGCCAACTTCCGCCCCGCGGCTATACCCGCCGCGCCGGCCCCAATAATCGCAACATCAACAATAGAGGACGCCATGGCCCCTCATAACGCGTTCGCCGCCCTTCCGGCGCCCGCCATGCGATGCTAGGGGCGTGGCCAGCCGCGTTCACCGCGCGGGCCCGTAGCTCAATGGTTAGAGCCGACGGCCCATAACGGTCTGGTTGCAGGTTCGAGTCCTGCCTGAGACACACGTTTAAACTGTGGAATAGTGTCCCCGCTCTTTCGGTCAATTCGCTGATTTAATTTGCGATTGCCGCGTGTCGCGTCACGCCGTCTCGCGCCAAAAACTGCCTGTTTTGGAGGCGCCGAACCGGACTCATCTTCAACTGACAACATCAAAATCGTCGCCAGCGCACCGTGCAAATCGACATCAAGATCGTCGCCGGCAGCGTTGGGGCGAACCACGATCTTCTCGATCAACGCACGAATGCAGCGCATCGCTTCTTCTTGGGTTTCTTCATCGGCAAAACCCTCGACGAATTGGGCAACGGCGGCGCGATAGCGTTCGCTCATGCCCGGCTCGATCAGCTTGGGTTCTGCGTCAGCGCTTGTAAGTTCGGCTCGGAGGGCGTCGCGCCGTTGGATCGCTGCGTCGAGATCCGGCTTAACTTCCGAGGCTTCAACTGCGCCCGCACCGATCACCTCGATCAGTTTGTTCCGCTTGGCCACTACTCTCGCGAGTTCCTGCTCAAGCTCGCTGCGCCTACCGCGCCGCTCCTTGCGAACCGCTGCAACCTCGCGCGCGTATTCGAGACCAAACGCATCGAGCAATTCGGGATCGAGCAGACAATTGCGCAGACCGATGAAAATCACGTCTTCCAATCGCAACCGCGACATCGCCAGCCGGTTCGAGCAGAGCCGTTTGTTCTGATAGGTCGAGCAGCGGAAGTGGTCGCGCGAGTATTTTGTGTAGGCGCCGCCGCATAAGCCGCATTCGACGATGCCGGAGATCAGGTACTTGACCGGCCGATGCTTCCAGTAAGCGCCATCGACCGCAACACGGCGATCCTGCTGGGCTTTAACCCGGTCCCAAAGCGATTGATCCACGATGCGCAAGTGCTCGGCCTCGTGAACGATCCAGCTTTCCCCTGGATTGACGCGTACGATGCGTTGGTGAGTGTCTGGGTCGCGATCCTCTCGCACCCGGTTCCAAACGATCCTGCCTGCATACATCTCGTTATTGATGATGCCGGTGCCGCGTTTGCGATTGCCGGTAATGGAGCTGTAGCCCCACCCGCCGCCAGAGGGCGAGCGCACGCCATCCTCGTTCAAGCCCTTGGCGATCGCCTTTGCTGTTCGGCCAGAGGCGAACTCCTCGAAGATGCGAACGACAATGGCCGCCTCCTCGGGTTTGATGCGCCGTTCGCCACGAACCGGTTCGCCCTTCGCGTCAAACTCGCGCACGACTTCATAACCGTAACCCAAGCCAGCCGCGATCTTTCCGTTCTCAACACGGCCCCGCTGACCGCGGCGCACCTTCGCGGCGAGTTCGGTCAAGAACATCTGGTTCATCATGCCCTTGAATCCGACCTGGATCATGTCGACCCAGCCTTCGGAGAGCGTGTAGATCTTGATGCCGTGGAAGCGCATGCGCTTGTGGATGTTGGCCGTGTCGCCTTGGTCGCGGCTGATACGATCGAGCGCTTCAGACAAAACTACGTCGAATTTGTTTTGCTGCGCATCGGCCATCAACGCTTGCAGCCCCGGCCGCATCATCGAAGCGCCGGAGATGCCGTAGTCAGTATAGATCTCGGCGATCGCCCAGCCTTGCCGGTCGGCATGTTCGCGCGCGAGCCTGATCTGATCTTCGATTGAGGCGCGGCTCTGCAGGTCGCTGGAATAGCGGGCGTAGATCGCTGCGCGCATGCCTAACTTTCCTCAATGACCTTCGGCCGACCGTGCCCCTTTGAGTATTGTTTTGGCCGCGCCGCTTCAAGGGCGCGCTCATAATCTTCACGGGCCGCTTGACGTGCAAGCAACCGGACCAGCGGAAGCAGCGCCGCGCGCGCATCGCTCGCTTCAGACTTTGAAGTGCCGTTGTTATCGATCATTGGCTCGCTTGTTGAGTGTCGTGCGAAGTCTTCAATCGAGCGCTTCTTTTCCAAAGCGGACTGCGAGCACGAGCCACTTCACTTGCTCTCGGCTGAAGCGCCTGACGCCGCCATCTCGCATCACCACGCCAGCTGTTATGCGCACGCCGGGCACAAGCCCCTCCTTCATGCGCCGATTGGCTGTCGCCTTAGAGACCCCGAAATGCGCCCGGACATCATTGTAGCCCAGCAATGCGCGATCCGACTTGATACCCGCCACAAGTCGCTCGACGGCTGCGACTTCTTGCTCTGGATACGATGGCAAATCCTTCTCTGTGATCAGACGTGGGCTCGCGGATTTCGGCGGAAGCGACCGGCGGACCCGCTTGGTGGACCGCAGCTTGAGGCGAAATACCGAATTATCGGCAAGACCAATCGTCCGCACTGACGCCGTCGGCAGCGGTATATCTCGCGGACGCTCATCATCGCAGGCGTCGAACAGCCCAAGCTGCGCGGCGTCTTGGCCGCTTTTTGTAAGGCGTGAGGCTTTCAGTGCGGACATAAGTGGCACCACGATTTATCAGCCGTCGTCGTACGGGCGACGAAATGAGCGCACGCTGAGGCGAAGCAGACAACGTCATTATCCGCGAAGTTGAGCCAACAGATTGTCCGCGTTGAGAAATGCCTCGAGCGTGACGCCGCATGCCTCGTTGGGCCGTTTATCGCCGCGTAGTATCGCGTTGCCGCGAGAGCTCAGTGCGCGTTGCACCATGTTGCCTGGCGTTGCCGACGCGATCGCCTCGCATTTCGCGCGCTAAGAGAACCGCAGATCAGCGCTCCAAGCCGAGCGAAGGCGTTGCCTTCACCTTTCCATTCACAACGGAGAGAGAATAGGCCTTGCCTTGCTTCAAGGCGACGCCGCGTGAGAGCCGCAACAGCGCCACAGCATCATTCCGTTCGAGCGCCGCGAACCTACCCTGCTGTAACTGAACGAAGCCACGGACGCGCCATTCCCGCTCCAGCCCATCGGCGACGTCAATGGCGCGCTTCCCCGTCGTCTTCACAAGCGCGTCTTCGGCGCGCGAGATTTCCGCCGATCGCAAGCGACCCAACGCCCCTGGCTCGAACTCGAAGCGGCCGGTCAAATCACGCTGCCCGTTGCCTTCGCGTTGATGCCAGGCGACCCGCTCGCTGATGGCGTTGCGGACCTCCCGCGTGTTGGGAAGCCGCCCCTCTT
The DNA here is from genome assembly GCA_049287825.1 of Vitreimonas sp. Lineage (GTDB taxonomy): Bacteria > Pseudomonadota > Alphaproteobacteria > Caulobacterales > Aquidulcibacteraceae > Vitreimonas. The sequence goes on from JBAQGO010000115.1 coordinate 4,817, forward strand.
CGCCTTTCAGAACACGTATGATCTCGCGATCGAGTTCGGTTTCCGCTGGCGCGTCGATCTGGGTCTTGATCGGCGTTTCTGAAAGCCGGTCGACCCGCAGACGCGTGCCGCGACCGTCATGGGCCTTGGGCTCCACGGCCACGATGGCGCCTGGTTCTAGGCCCTCGACGTCGCCATGGCGCACATTCGCGAGCACAGGCCGCTTAAACTTGTCCCGGACGATCACGTAGCCTTTGCCCTTCTCGCCGCGCCGTCCGGCCTCAAGCACTTCGCCGGCGACGCGGCCCATGTCGGGCTCATAGAGCTTGAGGCGTCCCTGCCCAGGTTCCAGTTCACGGCCAAACCGACGGCGCAGATCTATGCCCTGGCCGATTCCTTCCAACCGCGTCGCCCAATCCGGCTCGAAACGGAAACGGTCACGCTTTTCCTCACGCGCCAGACCCATACGCGTCAGCTCGCGCACGCGATTGCGAAGCGCCGCACGCAGCGTGGGATCGAGCCGACGACCGATCGCCTGGATACGGTTGAGCTTGGCGGCCTTGATCTCCGCTTCGAGCAGATGATCGAGCCGCGTCATACGCTCCGCTCGGGTCTCGCGCTCCAACGCCAGCCGCTCATCTTCGCGGCCCCGCTCGCCAAGCATTTGGGTCGCCACTTCACGGGCGGCATTGCGCAGTCCGAAATTTGCGTATTCCCGCTTGATGATCAGGTCCGGGCCGTCACGCCGGCGCCCGCGCAAGATGACGTGGACATGGGGGTTGTCGGTGTTGTGGTGATCGACCGCGACCCAATCGAGCTCAGCGCCTAAATCCCGCTCCATCTGCGCCATTGTCGCCCGGGTGAAGTCTTTCAGATCCTCGATGCGTGCGCCGCTCTCTGGGGCCAGCATGATGCGCGTGTGCCGTTTGTCCTCCTCGGACCATTCGGCGAGCCGCGGACCCGCATCAACGCGATCCTCGTCGCGATCATAGAACTGGCCAGGCTCGCCATTCGGGCCTGCCCCGTCGCGTTCCAGATATTTGCCATGCGCGATGAGTTTGCCCGCGCCGCCGCCGCCATGACCTTGGAAGAAGACCGTCACCACGACGCGCTGACGCTTGTCGTTGGCGAATGCGGTATTTCCGCCTTGCGCGCGAAATCGGTTCGGCGCGCGTCGGCCTGACAAAAGCTTGGACAATCGTCCGCCGAGCGCGCCACTCCGCGCGCGACCAGTGCTTCCGCGACCTTTTTTGATCTTGCCCTGAAGGCCGTCCTCGTTGCGGAAGACGCTCATATCGCGTGCCGCATTCAGATCGTGCGGCGCCGCGCTCGGCTTTAGCAGCGCCGATGCCTTCAGCCGTTCTGAGAGCGATGCTTGAGACATGCCGCGTTCAGCGCCGTTGAAATCGCTGCGATACCGCAGCTTTCACCGCACCACGATCTCAGTTGCCGCAAGAAATATCCAGCATTCACAAGTCTCAGAAGAAAACCTGCGGCGCTCTGTATCTTGCTCTCCACCACTGCCCTACTGCAGCGATCGTTCAAGATTCCAATCATCAGGGAGCGTGAGCCGAGGCCGAGATTCTAAGACCATGTGGCCGCCTGTATGACCGCGTGGCCCGGCGTATCCAAAATCTCACAGTCTGCGCCACACGCCTTCAATCAGACGTACGTTGATCGGGCCCCAATATCGGCCGTCAAAACTATCCGGCGTGTCGCCTAGGAGGAGAACTTCATCGGCGTTGAGAACGCGGCAACCGCGCCACCCAACAAGACCGCCATGAGTATCATCGGCATGATCATCACCACCGGCGGCGCCACCAGCACGATGACGGGCATCACCATGCGCTTCATCATCGTCGTCATCATGATGGTGGCGGTCGCCGACGCCGCGGTGCTGCTCATCGGCGCCGAGCACGGTGACAATGATGGCGCCGTCGCCGACGACGATGTTGTGACCGTCGCCGCAGACGCGGTCGCCGCCAACGGCGGCGATGCGCTTGATGAAGCGATCAGAGAGGGCGGTGAAGTTGCGGCGGCGCGCCTCCTCGGGCGCTACGTCCAGCGCCCGCACGGTGACGAAGGCGCCCGTCATCACCGGAGCGCTGGCCCGGGCGTAGAACCCCACCGGCACGGACGGACTGTGGTTGTAGAGGACGATGTCGCGCGGCACCGCGAACGCCGCCGCCGTCAGCGCCGCCGCCGCCGCGCCGCCCGTCAGCACCAGGAGGTATCCCGCTCCTCTACGCATCCTCCGCCTGGCCAAGCAGGTTCCGGGCCGGACGGTTGCCGTTTGGGGGCCGCTTTGGGGCTCCCCCGAATTCCACCCCAAAGGAAAAGCCTTGTAAATCAAAGCGCTCCGGTTGAGCTTTGGGGCCTTGTTTGGGGGCTCCGCTCATTCCCCCTTAAAGGGCCGGTTACCGGTTAGACGGCGTGCCAACGCGCCTGCTTGAGCTTGCCCCGGAGCTCGGCGGCGCCCTCGGTTCGCAATTCCTCAAGCCGGCTTTTCACGTGGTCCCGTGACCGGCCGGGAAGCACCTGCATCAACTCCTGCATCGCCGCGCCGCTCTCACCGGCCTGCTCTAGATGCTGCCGGAGGAGCGCTTTCTCGGCGCCCCGCGCCAGCCCCTTCTCCCGTGTGTATTCGGGCTTCTCGCCGGCGAACGCCCGGTAGCGCTGGGACAGGATGAATTTGCCGCGTCCAGTCCGTTCCAAGGCGCCAGCATCGACGAGCAAGGCGGCGCGGTCCTTTAGCGCCGCGGTGACGGCCTGCCCTCTGCGCGCAAGATCGAGCACCAAGAGATCGGCCGTGGTGAAAGCCTGCTGACGCTCTTCGCCGAGTTCTTCCAGGAACCTGATGAAGGCCGGATCGGCCGCCTCCCCGCGCAGTTCCAGCACCACGGCATGAGCGTCGGAACGCGAATAATCCGGCAAGGGCTTCGACGTTTCGATGCAACGGCGGAACATAAGGTCCGCGCCTTGGCCAGACCGCTCAACCAGGCCGCAGCGCTTCAAAGCTTCGGCGAGCCGGCGATTGCGCGGGCTTTGGCGGTCGAGAATATTCTCGGCGGTGACGCCGCGCGGAAAGCCGCCAGGGCTGACAATCTCAATCCGCGCCGGATACATTCGGATCCAGGACGACGACGGGTCCTCGTAGTCGCGGTGACACACGGCATTTAGGATCGCTTCGCGGAGCGAGTTTTCGTCGAACGCGATAATGTCTTCCCGAAAGAGCCCCATGCGCAGTTGTTGCACGGTGTTGCGCGCATTGATCCGCTCCCAGGCATCGTCAAGCCAAAGCAAAAGCCCTGCACGGAACTCCCGCCGTTCCGCGAACCCGACATCGGCGTCGCGCGCGCGATACTCGAAGACGAGTTCAGCTTGAGCGAACCGGCGGCTCAATCCTCGTTCTGATCCAAGCAAGATCACCGCCGCGTTAGTGAGGGCGCCGTCGATTGTGAGTTCTGCCGCTTCCAGCAATTGCGCGTCATTCCACCCATGGCCCGCGATCGCGGGCTCGCGCTTGGCCCATAGCTCACGGAAGCGATCGATCGCGGCCTGATCGAGGTCGCCGATTGCCGCGCCCGGGCAGAGGTCGGAACTGAAATCTAGGCTGGCGCCCGTCAGCGCCACACGGAGCTCGTCAGCGCCCATGGCGCGCAACGAGCCGCCGGTGCGCTGAAAGAACTTGCCGCCAAAGCCGAGCGGACGGCCCCGCGGCGCCGCGTTGGTGGAAATCACCAGGATGCGCTTGCCGTCGACCGTGAACTCTCGCGTTTCGATCTTCCAGCGCATCGCGGTGTAGACATGGTCGCGAAGTGCGGCGAGATCCGTGAAGGCCTGCGTGCCGGCAAACTGCCGGGGCGGCGAATCCGAAACCCCCAAGATGAGCGAACCGCCACCGCTATTGGCGATGGCGCTCACATATTCGCAGAGCTTGTCCTTGTTGAAGGAATTGGCGGCGAGCTTGAACTCAAGGCCCTCGTCTTCGGACGGGGCCGCAACGGCGGCGCGCAGCGCTGTCTCCGAGTCGATCTGCATCGGAGCCAATATAGGCGCTTCGCGCTGATTCTTGCGCGGGTGCGCCGATAATCGAATTTTGACCGATTTTGCCCGCCGTAAGCGAAATTGGTCCAATCAAACTGGTTTTGGACGACGTCATGCCTCTTGGTTGCCGATAGGCACCGGTTGCGCCAGAACGCTGGCATGAAGATGACTGAGCCCACCGCAAAACAGCGGGCAATTGCGCTCAACGAGATGGACCCGGAAGATGCAGCGGAATTGCTGTATGCTTTAGACCGATCGCAACCAACGCCCGCTGCAGTCGCTCTCGATCACCTCATGTCGGAGCAGGACGCCGCACAGATCGAATAGGGTCAAAAGGTCGACGCGCCCCTTGCCTAAGCGGTTTATTTGCCGGTTGGCCGCGACTGGACTTCCGTGCGTTGACGGCGGGCTTCTTTGAACTCGTCAGCGGTCGCGCGAAGCTTGTCCATGACCTGAAGTTTTTCTTCCATCGGCATCTTCGCGCGCGCACTGCGTCCTGCGTCGCGCTTGGCGAAAATGTCGGAGAGATCGGGGTAAACTTTGGAGGCCATGAGACTAGATTACCAAAAATGGGTCCTGCCGGCCAGTTTTGAAGCAGAGCCTCGTGTGGGCATGGCCAACAGCGCCGTCGTTCAAGCGTCGCAGGTTCGCAGCTCCGCGATAGGTGCGGCCGGGCCGAAGCCCGGCCGCACGCCATAGGACTTACATCGGCGGCGGTGCGTCTGGATCGAACCGCGTCCATCCAGTTTGGCGATACTCTTGACCGCGGGTGCGAACATCAGTCGGCCGATAGCGATCCAGCGCTGCTGAAATTTCCGAGGCGCGGTCGTCCTGTGCACGGACGGTGAGCAGCGTGCCGCCACGGCGGACGCCTTCGCTATAGATATGGGCTTCATCCTCAGGCACGCCGGCCTTCGTGAGTGCGCCTACCAAACCGCCGAGAGCACCGCCCGCGACCGCACCGGTTGCAGCGCCAGCTAACGTCGCGCCGAGCCAACCGGCCGCGACGACTGGGCCTATGCCTGGAATGGCGATAAGTCCAAGACCTGCGAGCAGGCCCGCGCCTGCGCCTAAAACACCGCCAGTGGTTGCGCCCTTAGCGGCGCCGGAGCCGGCTTTGGTTTCGCCGTCGTGTTTGTTGCTGTCGTACCAGCCGTCTTTGTTGCTGGCGACGATGCTCACATCGTCGGTAGGAACGCCCATGCGTTCAAGTTCGTGCGCGGCCTCAAGTGCGTCGCTCCGATTGTCGTAAAGCCGGGTTATGGTTCTCATCGTTATCTCCGAATTGTGGGCAGACCGGTCCGCAGCAGCGACGTTGGAAGCGCCGCGGTATGTGCACTTAGGGCGGTGCGGCGCTCAGGAAAGGCGCGTAATGCGGGCTGCACCATATCTGCGCAGAGCCTTACCGCACTCGAAGGCTATCCGTTAAAGCGCGGCGCTGGCAGCGCGGGCCGGGCGGGGAGCGTGTCGAGACCAGCGACGCGGCCCACGGGGCACCGCCGATCGCGATCCGCGCACGCCACGGCCCGGCCTATTTCAGGTAGCCGCCCACATATTGCGCCGCCTCATCGTCGCGCACGATCTCAAGCGCATCAGTGGGCAAAACGCGCGCTTGAATTGCTTCGATGCTGTCAGCCGGTGCGCGAAGCCATTCCTCGCAATCGGCATCACTGGGGAGGATTACCGGCATGGCCTTGGCGTGCACAGGACGCACGAGATCGTTGGCTTCAGTGGTTAAGAAGCTGAAGAGCACGTGCTCGCCGACATTCGGCTCTTTCTTCGAGCCGTAATCGCCCGTCCATTCACGCCAAATGCCCGCGACATAAAGAACGCCGCGCTTCGGCGGCGCAAACCAGCGAATGACCTTCTTGCCCTTCGGCGAGGCGTCCTCGTATTCGCTGAAGGCTGTGAATGGGACGAGACAACGATGCGCCGGACTGAGGTGCGGCCGCCAATGCGCGCTCTTCACATTGCGGATGTTGGAGACCGGCGCGCCCCCGAACTGCGGCGGGCCAGGCAAACCCCATCGCATCTTCGACCATTCGAGCTTGCCGTCACCGTTGTGCTTGATGACCGGCCCAAAGCTCTTCGGAAAGACTTCCAGCACTGCGTTGCCGAGCATCGGATTGATGCGCGTCTCGCTCCATTCGTCGAAGCCGTAATAGTCCCGCTCCTTGCCGGCCTTGCGGATATCGGAGGCATAGCGGTTGCACATGACGGCGAGACTATGTTGTCGGCGGCCGCGGTGCTAGCGCAGAGCTTCGGCCCACGCCCTTCGCTTTGCGCTTGCGGCGCTGATAAATCGTCGCGCGAAACGCAGTTTGCTCCTGCTTAAGCCACAGATGGCGCCCATCTTAGGCTCATGACTTCGCGCGCGCTGGTTCTCCCGATTTGACCTCTATCGCCACCTCCCTGATCGAGGATGGGCGAAGGGCATCTTCGCAAGGGCAGTGGCTGTTTTGGGAAGCGCATTCGGGTGCGCGGGCGCGCTCGCGGCTTACGCTCAGCGACGGACGCACACGCCATTGGAAGGCGCCGAGCCTTGAACAACTGGTTGAAGTCCTAAACGAGCCTAAGCTCGCCAAGGCGTTGCTGTTGCGACGCGGGTTTGCCTTGGGTTTCGTCGAGATGACCGCGCTCATGTTTGCCGGATCGGCGACCGGCATGGCGAGGCTGTCGTTTAATCTTGGCGCGCTCAGCCGCAATGAGCTCTTGCTTCACCTTCTGCAGGCTGAACTTGCGCTTTGCGCAGCGCCCCTTGCCGATCACGTTGCTTTCGAGCTCCTGCCCAAACCGGGCGTGCGCTTTTCCTTCGAGGTTGAGCGCCCGTTGCCTGGGTTGAGCGGCCTTCTCTTGCGCTGGCGTCTCCAAAGAACCCTGAGACGGCTAAACCTGGAGACCTTGCGGTCCGCCGGCGCCTGAGCCGCGAGCCTCCCGACTTCTTCGGAACCAAATGACGGCCCTCGTGTTATCGGCGCGCGCGTGAGCGGTAGCGATACCGGTCAATGCGACAACGGGCGGCTTCGTTCTCAAGGGACGGGGCCGTTTCGCTTTCAGAGAGGAGTTTTCCAATGCCAGGCGTCGGTTTCTTTGGCGCGATCATCGTCGGCGGCGTCGCCGGCTGGCTCGCCGAGCATTTCATGAAGAGCAATATGGGCATGCTCTTCAACATCATCTTGGGCATTGTCGGCGCGGCCATCGCCAGTTTTATTTTCGGCATGCTGGGCGTCAGCTTCTATGGCTGGATTGGCTATCTGATCGCCGGCTTCGTCGGCGCCTGCATTCTAATCGCCCTCGCGCGAGCTTTGAAGCGAACCTGATGCGCCAACTCGCCTTGCCTCGCGAGCGTGCCGCCGCGCGCATGAGCGCATCCGCAGAACCACCAAGATCGGGCGAGGATCAGACCGGCCTTAATCGCTGCGTCGCTATATTGGCTCAGAGTGCGCGAAGGCTTGAGTGAGCGTCTCGCTCTTAGCGACCGCCATCAGGGGTCTTGCTGGGATCTGTTTCATTCTCGCCGCTCCCAAGCCGTCTCTCCGCCGCACGCGCTTGCGCGACCTCGTCAGGGCTTGGCGGAGCGCCACCGGCTTCAGCATCGGTCTCCATGGGGGCGGCGGCTGGGTCAAAACCGGGCGCCTTGTCCCCCGTGAGCCCTTTATCGATGTCGCCCCGAACTTGTGCGGCGGTAGGGTTCGGTTCGCGCCTTGCGAGCTCGCGTTCCACGACCTCGCGCGAGCCCTCCGCCGGGTCCGAATTTGCAATTCTATCGTTCATGGCGGTGAAACAGCGCGCGCGATGAATGGTTCCAGTATCGCGTCTGGGCATTCGTGACGCTAAGCGCGGCGGAATTGCTTTCGCAATTCTTCTTTGGCGGCTTCCAGCGTGCGCTTGCGCGAGGCCGGCAAATCTTTGCCCGCACGGTTGATGTAGAACACTAGCATCGACATGGCCGAGCGATAGGGCCCGGACTTGCGGCGCGTGCTGCGCTCAGCGGAACGCTTCAGTGAGGCCGCGATTTGCTTGGCGGTGCGCTTGTTGAACACGCCCTCTTCCAGATCAAGGGCGTTGCTTTCATGCGTAACGCGCTGTGACCAGCGTTTAGCGCCGGACCGACGCTTCGGGACGGCGTGCTTGGCAACCATGTTGGGCAAACGTCAGTCACTTCAGCGCTGTTCCGCTGCTGCGCGTGCGCATGCATCGAGCCGCAGCGCGGATTGTTCGCCGCAAGACGGAACGTCGCCGCGCATGCACGGTTCTATCCCCATCCCGATCCGGATTTGAACGGACGCTGCGATCCGGACGGCGACAGCTTGCGGTGTCCTCACTCGGAGACACGGAAATGGAAAAGTTTGCGTCGGCTGCCTTGCTCGCAGCAGCGCTGTTACTCGTTCCCGCTTGCGCGACGGAATACGGCTATGGCGGGGGATATTATGACGGCTATTACGACAATTATTACGGCTCAGTGTATGACGGCTATTGGGGGCCGGACGCATACTTCTACTACCGAACTGCGCCCGGTGCGGTGTTTGTACGAGACGATGCCCGCCACTTCCGTCACGAGCGCGGCACGGGCTTCCAGCACTTCCGATATCAACACCACGAAGGAATGCCTGACGGTGATCGGGACCATGACCGGGACCACCGGCATTCGTGACCGCATTCGTACAAACCGGAGCGCCCGAGACAACTCGGGCGCTTCTTTGTGAGAGGCACTCCGGCAGTCTCACGGACAGTGAAGGCGCGTTAGCCCAATTGTCGTTCTAGGGATTGCGCGGTTTGGAGATGCTGCCGAAGTGCCGGCAACGTCCGCTCAGCCAATTGGGCCACTTGACCGCGGTCGCGCGCTTGCTCTTCAAATTTGTCGATGTCTTCGCGGTGGTCATTGACCATGTAGCGCACGAATTCGCGATCGAAAGCGCGTCCGCGCAGGCGCAGCAGCCGCGCGCGCTCGCGACTAGCTTGCGGCATCATCGATGCAGGCGGACGTATGCCCAACCGACGCGCGACGCGTACGGCCTCGCTTCTGGCGTGACTGTGATCGCGCACGAGCATGGCGCCGAAACGGCGGACGCCAGGCGCTGCGCCGCGTCGCTCAGCGAGCGAACCCAAAGTGATTTCGGAATTGTCGCCTTGGATGGCCTCGACCAAAAAATGACGCGCTTGCGCTGGTTGCGCTTGGGCGACTGGAACGTTGAGCGCGATCGCAAAGCTCGCAACGACAAGAACAGCCGGTTTCATGATAATGCGCCTATTTAAAGTGTTATGACCCAGAACGGCGAGCGAGCGCGTGAGTTCCGGACCGTCATCACGTCCCAAGCATCGTCGACGCGACTCAAACTGGATTGCCATTGCACGCGCTCGCGCGCGCCGATGTTCGGCGCCGCAACTTAACAGCCAGACACGACTGAGCCCCGGAACGGCGGATAAGAGCATGCGTTAGGCGATTGGCTGGGAGACTTGCTTCCCCCCGCAACTCCAAGCCAACGGCTGGTCTGGCCGTAGCGAAAGCGGCCCGCCTTCTGCGGCGGGTCGCTTTCTGAGTCACTGCGCGCTGACTTATGATTGCCAAGCGCGATGAGAACAAGCGCGCGAAACATCCGCTCAGCCACTAACCTTTGATATGCGGGCGCCGCCTACCGATTGATGCCAAACTGACAGGGCTTGCGAAGTCGGGTGGTGAAATGGCGCCGATGCGCGCCTTGAACCAGACTTGAGGCATTACACCTTAGCTCTCATGGACACGCCCGACGACGAAACCTGGCGTCTCACAGTTGATGCACGCCTTGCAGCGCTTGAAGCGGCGTTTGCTGCTTTTGCCATTCTGAAAGGTAGGGAAGGCCGTCACGCGGTCGCTGCCGCACTCGAAACGGCGGCGGCCAGCGCGCCCCCCGAGCAAGATCCCGCCTATCGCGCTGCGATGCGGGAGGCCCTGCTCTCTTTGGCTGTCAGTCTACGCACATGCGATAAAGCCGACGCCTAAGCGCCGGCGCGCTTGCCCGTGTCGACGGGCGTTACTCGCGCAGATTTTGAATTTGCGGAAAAGTCTTGAAGCTAATTCCAGTTCCTGGACGCCCGGCAGCGGCTTAGCGGAGCTTTGAGTTTTTGGCAGTTGGCGCGCCGTCTCGCGCTCAAACCTGTACAATGTTAAGAACGGCGCGCCTACGCACTCGTCTGGAACGCGGGCCGAGCATGTCACGTTGATTTCTTCAAATGAGCATGGTGCTCATTTTTTGTGGAGAGACGAACGTGAACGATAAGAACACAGACCAAGATGGCATGCAAAAGGACGGCATGCAGAAAGGCGCCCAGCAAGGCGGTCAGAAAGGCCAGCAAGACGGCGACATGCAGCAGACCAAGCAAGGCCGCCGTCAAGATGGCGCCGACATGAATGAAGACGACATGGAGGGCGCGGGCCGCATGGGCCAAGGCGGCAAAGACAGCAAAGGCGGCCAGCGTCCAGAGCAAAGCGGCCAATAGGCATTCGCTAAAGAAACGTCCGGCGTAAGCCGGACGTTTTTCCCTTTAGGCTGGCGGACGCGCTTCAAGGCGTTGCCTGCGTCCTTTCACCAAACGTAGCGCTTGGCGTATTCGGAGTGTGGGTGAAGGCGGATGGCTTCGTCGTGCAGCCACTCCGCGGCCGCCGTCCAAAGGCCGGGCCAGGTGCGGAACATGTCAGGGTTTCGATCACGGCGGTCGCTGCGGTAAAATTTGCGCTCGACCTGGCGCCCATTTAGTTCATCGCCGATCCACAGGGTAAAGCCGTCGTCCCAGAACGAGCTGACGCCTGCATTGATTTCGCTGTCGTAGAGTTCGCTCAGGACGGAGGTCAGTTCGCGCGGCTTCATTGGGGTTCTCTGAAGTGACAACGCCAACTCGTGCTCTCGGTTCGCCGGAACTGGCGCCATGTGCAGCGTTTAGATGCTGATGGAGGCGGATGCGCACAGCCCTTCCCCGTCGCCGCGCTGCTGGGTTCACGCGAAAGCATCGGGCCGCGCGCAACAGCGCGCGGCCCGAGATCACTCAGGCTGCTTCGCGCGCATCGGCGCTTGCAATGCCCTTGGAGCGCAGGCTGCCCTCGCCAGGATCGATGGCGACGAACACTTTGCCGGTCCAGCGGCCGGTGCCCTTGTCCTTCCAGCGGTCGTGACGGAGCTTGCCGTTCACCTCGGCGATGACATCTTTCTTCATCTCCTTTGCAGCAGCCGCCGCCTTGGGATCATTGATCTCGACGGTGAAGCGGTCGGTGCGGTTCTCGTCTTTCACTTCAAGCCAAAGCGACACGATCTCGATCGTGCCGCCGCGCTGTTCGAAGCTGCGGATTTTGGGCGCGTCCACGAGTTTGCCGATGATGGTGACGCGGTTGGTCATGACGTTTCTCCTTGAGCACCCGGTTGGCCGGGGTAGCGGACCTCGCGCCCGCGACGGAGCTTTTGCCGCCCGGCCATGAGGCGGCGGCTGCAAGGAGAAAATGGTGGGGCCCGCGTCCGTGAGGGCCGAAGGCGGCGAAGCCGCGCGGGGAAACGATTTTGTCCTTGTGGCCGGCGACGGCCGGGCGGAGATGGCGACGGCGTGGGCGCGAGGCCCGCTGGATTTGGCGAACGCTTTGCTCCGAGGAGCGTCATGACCCTCCTCCGCGCACTCTTGGCACACGTTGCGCGTAAACAGAATTAGAGAGCGCGGCTCTGCAGCCAGTCATTCCAATCGCCAAGTCCCTCGGGTGGGAGAACGATTTCGCACACGATGTCCTTTTCAACGCGCCCTTTCAGCGCATGAGCAGCTGCAAGTCCTGCTTGGTCATTGTCGGCGGCAATGATCAGCCGGGAGAGCGCCGCTGGAAGGTCAAAGCGCGCCATGTTGACCGCGCTCATGAGCGCCCAGGCCGGACCTTGCAGCGCTGCTTGCGCAGACAGCGCCGTTTCGATGCCCTCGGCCACGATCAAGGTGTCGTCTGGATCGTCGAGCCGCACCGCCGATCCCATCATACGCCCGACGACGCGCTTGGGCGTCGCCACCGCGGCCTTCGCTGCGCCATGGGCGGAGAGCAGCGTCACGTGCACGCCGGTGATGTCGCCCTCGTTATCGGTGATCGCGCCAATAAGCGCGGGCCTGCGTTCCTTGTCTTCAAGGCTGGTCATGGCCGAATGGAAGCGCAACGCGCCTGGTAGAACCCGCGGAATGGCGCGCCCGCGCAGATAACGCTCCGCAGCTGAGCCCGCTATGGTCTTCGTCTCACTCCAAATCCGGCGTGCGCGCTTGATCTTATCCTCCTTCTGCGGCTGCACGATCGCAGGACGTTCAAGAGGACTCGCGGGCTTGCCCGCGCCGCGCCCGTCTTCCAACAATCCTTGGCCGACGAGTTCGTCGCGAACCGCGCGCCAATCATCGCGCGGGCTGAAACAATGAACGAGGATGCGTCCGTCATCGGTCAGAGCAAGGGACACCGAGCGATCGCCAGGTCCATGACCGGGCCCCCGGATCAGGGCGCGGCGTCCCCCGTCAAGGAGGACGCCGCCCACGGCGTCGACAATGGTCTTAAGCCGCGACACCGGCTGTCTCTTCCACGGCGCCTGCAAACGGAGATGGCGATTTCGCCAACAGCCAATCGACCGCGATCTGCGCTTGTGCGGCGGCGGTCAGAAAAGCGCGCTTGTCATTGGCCAAGAGCTTCATCCAGTGACCAACATAGGAAGCATGGTCGTGAATGTGATGCGGCGGCAGGCGCAAATGGGCGCCGAGAATGCTGGCGCCGATCTCGGCGACCAGTTCTTCGGCGGCGATCGCGTGCTGGGTGAACTTTTTGCCCATGTCGCGGCCCACGCGCTGCGGCGCCATCGTCGCATGCACGCTCTCATGATTGAGCGTCGCTGCGTAATCTTCGGCTGTGTCGAACGCGCCGACAGGCGGCATGCCAATCACATCCTTGCTCGGAATGTAGCAGGCGATGTCACGCGTTGCGATGCGCGCAATCCCGAGCTTCTCGAACCAAGCCTCGTGCGCAGCAACGGGCAGAAGCTCAACATCGACCGACGCTGGATGAAACCGCGCGGGCAAATTGTCGATCTGGTCGGCTGAAAACACCACGTACCACTTGAGGAAACGGAAGGCGTCTTCGACCACGCCGCCAGCCTCATCGACACGCTCGCGCTTGCCCTGGCCGTAATAGACGACGACTTCGCCGCGCTCGCCCTTGCGCACATTGGCGCCGAGCTTCACAGCCTGGTTGAAGGTGAGCCAGTACGGCGAGGCATAGCCGCGTTCCAAAGCGGCGCTCCACAGGATGATGACGTTCACGCCCCGATAATTTTCGCCGGTGGCGCGGCGCGGCAGCACAAGGCCAATGCACGCGCCGTCCCAAGGCTTGCGCCAAGGCAAGACGCCTACCTCCAACTCAGCCAAGATCTTCGCGGTGATGTCAGCGGCGACATCGCGGCGCGCGCCATCGCGCGCGGAATGCACGTTCATGAAAATTGCTCCGAAAAAGAAGGACGCCGCCGGCAGCACCGGCGGCGTTGAAGGTGAATTGGGAAAAGCTCAGGCGGCTTCGGTGTTGCTCTCGGCCAAGGCCCGTTCGCCTTCGGCGGTGACAGCGAAGGCGCCTTCCAGCGTCGGCGTGACCAGAAGATCGGGCAGCCAGCCCGTATCCTTGAGCGCCAGCGCTGCGGTGCGGGCGAGATCGGCTTTCTTCATTTTTCCGAGGGCCGCGAGCCTGCCCCGACGTTCTTCCTCACCGAGCGCGGTGACCGAAGGCGCGGTTTCGAGCGCCACCATCGCCATGGATTTTGGCGCCGCCGCCCAGAAGTCTTCATCGGCTTCCCAATGACGGCGCATGTCGAGGTCGAGTGCGGCCGCGAGACAATCACCCATCCGCTGCAACCGCTTGTGTTCTCGCAAGAGACCGCCGTGGGTCATGTCGATCGTCTCCGACATGAAGACGGCGAGCGCTGCAAGCAATTGCTCGACCGGTTGCTCAAGACAGGCCGCTAGCAGCGCGGTCTCATGTTCGGGGGCCTGCTCGGCGAATCGAGCGCGCGCCTGCTCGAGAGCATCGTCGTCATCGAAACCGATCGGCCGCGAGACGATGGCGACACCAGGAACGGCGGCGCGATCCGCGCTCTGGCGCATCAGCACATAGACCACAAGGCCCAGCGCCACCTGCGGGCTCTGCGCCAAAGCCGCGCGCAGTCCGCGCGTGCGCGCTTCGGTCAATCGCTCGACCAGCGCTTTAGTCAAGCGCGGGCCGTCGGCTTCGCTCGATGCAGGTTCATCGGCCTCGTCTTCGATTGCGAGATCGCCGCCGCTTGTCTTGACGTTCGCCCGTTGCAGCTTGGCGATTGTCTTCAGATCGACCCGCTTGATCAGACCGCGGGTGATGACCGGCCGGCCGTCGCGATCCACGGCAACCACCGCGCCTGCGTGCCCGACGAGTTTCTTGTCATAGCTGCGCGCAGCCTCGTGCACGGCATCGAGCTTGGCTTCCGCTTCGTCGCGCTCGGCCCAGAGCGGATTGTCGTCGTCGGCGTCTTGCAGTTTTTCGTCGAGTTCGGCGATGCGCGCTTCCAGCGCCTCGACTTCCTTCCGTTCGGCCGGTTTCATTTTGCGCGATGTCGGGTGCAGACGCTCACCGGCGCAACCTTCGACTTGGCCATGGCCCAGTTGCACCTCGACCCAGCCCCAACCTTCCTTCGACAGATCCTCGCGCATAGCGTCGAGCCGCTCGCCCGCCAGGCGCTGCAACAGCTCGCCGTCCTCGAAGAAGATGATGTCAGGCTCGAAGAGATCACGGACCATGCGTCCGCCCGCCGCTTCATAGGCTTCAGCGCCGACAAAGCGCGCCAGCCGGTCGTGCGCGGGAATGCGCCCAACGGTCAGCGCATTGCGCACGCTCGGCGCATGGGTGATTGGCTTGGCGAATTGGCGGAAAACGCGCTCTTGGGCTGCATGATCGTCATTGATGGCGAAGGCGCGGGCGACATCGAGATTGATATCACCCTTCCGGTAGGCGGCCCGGATCTTCGGCGATAACCGCGCTAACGCCAACCGCTGCTCGACCAGGCGTACGGTGCAGCCGAAGCGCCTGGCAACGTCGCCAGCGCTCATGCCGCCATCGACCAACCGTGCAAATGCTTCAACTTCATCCATCACCGACATGGGCGAGCGGGTGACGTTCTCATCGAGACTGATCTCAAGCGGATCGTTGGCGGTATCGATGACGCAGCGGATCGGCTCGCTGTCTTGGATCTGCTTGCGTTTGACGCGCAGCAGATGCGCTTGGCGCCGGCCCTCCCCGATCTGCACCAGGTAAAATCCGGTGCGGCCGCCGCCTGGGTCGAGTTCAGGTTCGACAACCAGATTCTGCAGCATGCCCTTGGCCTGGATCGACGCCGCCAAAGCTTCGATCTCGGCTTTGGAATGCGGGGTCTTGCGCGCATTGCTGGGTGATTTCTTCAACTTGTTGAGCGGGATCAGAACCACACCGGTCTGAACGGCGTGGTCGTCAGGTGTTGCGAGTGCTTGTGTCATGGAAAGCCTCATTGGCTTTCCCGGCTGCGAGATTGCTCGCCGGGGCCGCGTGCGCGACCCCTTCCCTTCCGCCCGCGTTCAGGCCGGCGCTGTCGAGGGCTTTAGAGCGGAACGCGTCCCTCGACAGGGACGGACGCGCGGGCGATGCGGTTATCGCGCACGCCCTTGGCTTCGACTGTCGTTACATTCAGTTGAGACAGCAGGCGCTGTAGATCGAGTTGACCGCGTACATGAAGGCGACCACGCAAAGGAAGATCAGCGTGTACCATCTAGTTGTGCCCACATAGAGGCCGTCGCTCATGATCACGCCGTAGAGGCTCAAGAGCGTCACAAGCAACGCCCCTTTCGCGACGGCCACTTGCAGGAAACACAGCGCAACCGCGGCGATAACCAGAGCGATCCAAATAGCAAAAAAGAGAATGGCATCGAGCAAATACTTGACGTATTCGCCTCGCAGCTGGGGTTTCGTGAAAAGCCATTTGACAAGCGTGCGCACGTCGACGAGCTGCAGGAAGACTCCTTTGAGAAATTGCAGCCGGGTGTAAGGAACGCGGTCGCGCGCCTTCACCCGCCCACGGAGCACGAAGAGCGTTGTGTTGCCGAGAAAGACGTAGACGCCGATGAGGCTCCGCAGCGTTCGCGGCAGGTTGAGCCCGATGAGGTCGAAGAGACCGTGAATGGCCCATCGCCACCACTCCACCAGCAGGTAGATGAAGTCGAACGGGATGAGCGCAAAGGGTATGTGGTGTTTTAGCCAGGCGCCGGCCGGGACCAGAAGCTGATCGTGCCAGAAGCGAAGGTCGTCACCCAAACCGGCGAGGCCAATGAGTGTGATCGCGATGTTGACCCACCCAAGCAGCCGATTGAGGTCGATCGCCCGCCACTGGTCGCGATCAATTCTCGCCTGTTCGCCGGAGGGAGAGTTGGGCGCTACCAAGTCGCAGCGAAGGCCTGGACCGCTGTCCGGACGATGGTCCATATCCAGTAGAGATAGAGCATAAGCAGCGGAGCGAAGACGGCGATGCGCATGCCCCAATCGACCCAGTCGATTGGTTCGTCGACGATCGCAGGCGTCGAACGTTCGGATTCAGATCGGGGCCTGGCGTCAAAAGGCATGCTCAAATAGAGCACAAGAACTATTCAATGGCGATGTCTAGACCGAACGAGTTCTCCCGCCCGACCCAGGTCGCGGCCTTGTTGCGCCAACAGCACCGCTGCGCCTGTTGCGGCACGCCGATCACCGCGCTCGGAGCGGCCGGACGCGATCAGCACAAATTTGGCGAAGGCGCCCGCGCCCATCATATGCGTCACGTCAAAGAAGGCGGATCGGACGTGGTCGAGAATTGCGTGATCCTTTGCGAGAGCTGTCACTATAGCGCGCACGAAGGCGGCAATTACCGGTTTGGCAAAGAACAGAGTGCGGCCGAAGACTATCCGCACTTCCTTGGCTAGCGTTTTCTTCGACGGGCCTTGTCCTCTCGGTAGCGCAGCGCCTCGACGAGCAGAGCGAACGCCGGAGAGAGCTGGCGGCGGCTCGGATAGTAGAGGTGATAACCAGGCCATGGGACGCACCATTCCTGAAGCACACGCACGAGACGTCCCTCTGTGAGGAAGGGGATGGCGATATCGTCCGGAACGAAGGCGAGGCCCAGACCATCGAGGGCAGCGTCGCGCACATCGAAGATGGAATTAAACGTCAATTGACCGTCGACGTGCGCACGCAGTTCGCGTCCGTCATTCTCGAATTCCCAGGCCCAGACCCCACCATAGGTCGGCAAACGCAAATTGATGCAGCTGTGCTTAACTAGGTCTTGTGGCGTCTTTGGTTTGGCATGGGTCGCGAAATAGGAAGGCGCACCGATCAAAGCGAACCGCACATCGGGCCCTACGCGCACTGCGATCATGTCCTTATCGACGGCTTCGCCCAGACGAATACCGGCGCTGAAGCGATCCTCGACGATGTTCGTCAGTGTGTTGTCGAGAATGATCTCGACCCTGATGTCGGGATAATTCGGTAGGAATTCCGCAAGCTTCGGACGAATGATGGTGCGAACCACATGATCGCCCGCTGTCAGACGGATTGTCCCCGCGGGTTTATCGCGAAGTGCGCTCAGCGCTTCTAGTTCCGTTTCAATCTCATCGAAACGCGGACCAATGCTCGACACCAAACGTTCGCCTGCTTCGGTTGGCGAGACGCTGCGGGTCGTGCGCGTCAGCAAACGTACGCCCAGGCGTTCTTCGAGGCCGCGCATGGCGTGACTGAGCGCGGATGGAGAGACGCCGAGCTGGGCCGCGGCGCGGCTAAAGCTGCGTTCGCGGGCGACCGCCATGAAGGCCGCCAAGTCGTTCAGGTTGGTTCGAGCCATTCCTGAATATTACTCACAAGTGCATGCCGATTCCAACGCCTACTCGCATGGTGGCGGGCGCTCTAGATGGTTCGCGGGACACACGGAGAGAGCCCGATGAAACTGATCCGAGCCGGTTCCCAGCCTTCACAGCTGGGACCCGCACAATGGTTCACCGGCAATGTTCGCATCGACCCGCTGAACACCAGCGAGGCGCCGGCGCGGCACGCCTGCGCGAGCGTCACCTTTGAACCCGGCGCACGCACAGCGTGGCACACGCATCCGCTGGGCCAGACATTGATCGTCACCGCCGGCGCCGGCTGGACGCGGTGTGAAGGTGAACCGATCGTCGAGATCCGGGCCGGCGATGTCATTTGGTGTCCGCCCAATCATAAACACTGGCACGGCGCGACGCCGACAACAGCCATGTCCCATATCGCCATCCAAGAAGGCCTCGACGGCAAGATGGTCGAATGGATGGAGCACGTCACCGACGAGCAATACCACGCTGGTGCGGCCCCGCAGAGGTAAGGAAACCCATGATGCCGCACGTTATCGTCAAAATGTATTCCGGTCGTTCGCGGGCCATAAAAGCACCGAAACGCTCGGTTACGGACCGGACTCTGTTTCAGTCGCCATCGAGGATGTTCCGCCGCGCGATTGGATCGCGCGCGTGTATGAGCCCGACATCGCTGCCAAGCCCGATCAATTGTTCAAGGAGCCTGGCTACGGGCCGGGTGATCTTTGAGCCCATCACCTAAAGGATTTTCCCATGTTGAAGAACAATGTCGTCATCATCACCGGCGCGTCGTCGGGGATCGGCGAAGCCAGCGCCAAACTGCTCGCGAGCAAAGGCGCAAGACTGGTCTTGGGCGCGCGCCGCGAGGGACGCTTGAAAGAGATTGTGTCAGCGATCGAAGCCGAAGGCGGTCAAGCCGCGTATCAAGAACTCGACGTCACCAAGCCCTCTGACAACGAAGCGATTGTCAAGCTGGCCAAGGAAAGGTTCGGGCGTGTCGATGCAATCTTCTTGAATGCTGGGCTGATGCTGAGTTCGCCCGTTTCGGCGCTTAAGGTCGATGAGTGGCGTCAAATGGTGAACGTCAACATCAATGGCGTTCTGAATGGCGTTGCGGCCGTGCTGCCAGAATTTCTGGCGCAGAGGTCCGGGCACATCATCGCCAATTCCTCGGTCGCGGGGCTCAAGGCATACCCAAACGGCGCAGTGTATGGCGGCACGAAATGGTTCGTGCGCGATTTCATGGAAGTGCTGCGCATGGAATCAGCGATGGAAGGCACAAACATCCGCACCGCCACGATCTATCCGGCCGCGATCAATACAGAGCTGTTGGATCACATTAGCGACAAACCGGCCGCCGAAGCGATGCAGAATACATATGACAAATATGGCATCGCGCCCGAGCGGGTCGCGGAAGTCGTCGCTTTTGCCTTGGACCTGCCTGACGACATGACGGTGAGCGAGTTCACGGTCGGCCCGGCCAGCCAGCCATGGTGAGTAAGCGCATCTTCATTACCGGCAGCACGGAGGGTCTGGGGCGGGCTGCAGCCGAGCAGTTGATGGAGCAAGGTCATCAGGTGGTCCTGCATGCCCGCTCCGCCGAGCGCGCCAAAGCGGTTGCAGACCTAAGCCAACGCTCGCTCGGCATTGTCGTTGGCGATCTTGCGAGCGCTGTCGAGACGCGGGCCCTTGCCGATCAGGTCAATGCGTTGGGCCGCGTGGATGCAATCATTCATAATGCTGGCGTCTATCGCGTGCCGAACCGCAAACCGACGTCGGAAGGTCATGCGACAACGCTCGCCATCAACACGCTTGCGCCTTACATGCTGACGGCTCTGATCGAGCGCCCTTCCCGGCTCATCTATATCTCGAGCGGCATGCATCGCGGCGGCGAGGGTTCGCTGCGTGATCTCGATTGGACCCAGCGCCGGTGGGACGAGACCCGCGCCTATAGCGAAAGCAAACTCCATGTCGCAGCGTTTGCAGCAGCGCTCGCACGCTTATGGCCGGATGTCGTGAGTAGCGCCGTCGATCCAGGGTGGGTGCCGACGCGGATGGGCGGCGCGGGCGCACCAGACGATCTCGGCCAAGGTGTCGCGACGCAGACCTGGCTTGCGGCTAGCGACGATCCCGCAGCTCTGGTCAGCGGCGGCTATTGGCATCATCGCCGGCGGCAGACGCCAGCTGCAGAAGTCACCGACATTGGTTTCCAAGACGCGCTCATCGACAGCCTGCGAGCGCTGACGGGCGTATCCCTCGACTGAATGTGCAAGTGGCCGTCGTGCTCGCGAGCCTCAACGCACGGCTTCGCTTTGGCAGCTTTCGCCAATGGCGATGAAACAGCCGTTGCGCTTCGCTGAGTGCTGCGCTTGTGATGGAGCGTGGACATCACCGAAGCCGTGAGCCTGGTCGAGGCCAGCCCAGACTTCCGCCTGTTGCGGCGCGTGCCTGCGCCGTCGGCTTGGCCGCTCCCAAGCGCGAGTGGCGAAACCCGTCGCGGCGTCTTCGTCGATACCGAAACCACGGGACTGGACCAAGACACCGATGAAGTCATTGAACTGGCGCTGTTGCCGTTCGAGTACGAGCGCGACACCGGCGCGATCGTGCGCATTGACCAGGCGGCAGCGCTTTCAGCATTCCGACAGCCTTCCTTTCCCATCCCGCCAGAGAGCGCCAAAATCCACGCCATCACCGATGCGATGGTGGCCGGCCAAGTGATCGATCCCGAGCGCATCCGTAGCTTGATCGAGCCGGCGCATCTCGTCCTCGCGCACAACGCGGGCTTCGATCGGCCGATGGTCGAAAAACACTGGCCGATCTTCGAAGAGAAGCACTGGGCCTGTTCGTTCGCGGAAATCGACTGGCAAAGCGAAGGCCTAGGCTCGGCCAAACTCGACTATCTTCTGTGGGCGCGCGGCTGGTTTCATGACGGACACCGTGCGCTATCGGATGCCGAAGCGGCGCTGTTTCTCTTGACCCTGCCCCTGCCCGCTTCCGGCAGGCTGGGCCTAAGCGCCCTGCTAGAATGCGCACGCCGCCAGCTCTGGGTAGTGCGAGCAGAGGACACTGCGTTCGAACAACGTGCATCGCTCAAAGCACGCGGCTATCGCTGGGACGATGGCGAAGGCAAACGCGTCAAGGCGTGGTGGCTCATGACCAACGATCCTCAAACCGAACTCGATTGGCTGAGAGGCCGATATCTACGGCGATGATCGCGATGTGACCGTGCTCAAGGCGCCGGCGACGCGGCGCTATTCATCGCGGCTTTGGGCGGAGTGAGGACCACGGTTGCCATCATCCCCTTTTGTCGAAGCCTCTTCCTCTCAGTTTCGGTCCAAACTTCATTCGGCGTTCGTATTGACTCATGGTCTTACCGTTGAGCCGCTTTGCCTTGGCGATGGCTTTGACGTCCTTGAGTGTCTTCACCTTGTGACAGGCGAGGCACATCAATTGATCGGGTTTGCCGGGTGTAAATGCATTGGGCGTTGAGTGTTCGCCGATCAAACCTTCGCGCACTTGGCAGCCGCGCACGCAGCAGCGACCGCCCTGCCGCTCAAGAAGCGCATCGTATTCTCTTTGAGTGAGATAGAGCCGCCTCATGGCCGCACGCCCCCAATTGGCGGCGCAAGCCTCTCAATAGAGCGGATGACAAAGCCCAGACTGTGATAGGCAAGCTCGCCAATCTGGCGGCGGCGCTGTTCGATCTCCCCTTCAATACGAACCAAATCGCCTTCACGAAACTGATCGAGGATGAGGGTCCGCAGGCACGCATCGCGAGCTACGCAGGAGACCCAGACGACATGCAGAGGCTCACCTTCACGGTCGATCACGCAAGACATCGCCAGCGTCAGTTCATCGCGCCCGCTTGCGCGCACGCAGCCGATGGCGCCAACAAGCGCAAAAGAAAGCATTGGGAAAAGCCTAGCCGGAGGCGCGCCGGCGACGCGCCGCGAGACCATTTCCCGCGACGCTTCCCGATCCGCACGCGGGACACGAGGACGCGCGCAAGGGCGCGGGTCACGCGCCGAAGGCTTGCCCTTGCGCGCGTCCGCCCGCGTGCGATGGCGCTAAGGAGCGGGAATGCTCGCGCGGCGCTGCTCGTGCTTTCCCCGTGAGCGCTTTGGAGCGCTCAGGGTCTGACTTTAGTTGCGTTTGAGCCGGCTAAGGCTTTGCTTCTGCATCATCCCAAAATCGGCCCTTCCCGCTTCAGCGCCGTAAAGCAGACGCTGGCCGTCAGCTGATCGCCGATTGCAGACATTACATCGCGGGTATGCGGTCTTCGCAGGCCGCTAGTGCCACGACAGATTCCAACCGCCGAATTTGTCGCCAACGAGAATGCCTAGCGCCGCTAAGCACCAAAATCCGATGCCGGTTGCGCAAGCTAGAAAAAATCGGACGCGGTGTGGCTGCTTGGGCTGCCCTCTGAAGACCGCAATGAGACCCGCAAACCAGGAAAAGACACCAAACCCCCACGCCCCGACAAAGCCAACCACCCCAATCGCCACTACGACGCCAGCAATAACACTTATCACATTGGTCATTTCAACTTCTCGGGTGGGACTAAGTCCGCTCCTCGCCGGAAGGACGTTGGTCTAGTCGTGCTCATGAGAGCGGAGGCCGGATGGAGTTTCAGGGCTCGCGCGTCTGGCCAACCTCAACAGCTAGTCGCACTGATCGCGATAGTCAGACATGTAAACCCGGCATTGCCCACCGCAGGTGCTCGCATCAGGATTTGTGCTGACATTAGAAAGAGAACCACCGGCCTGCGTGCATTGGGCCTCCAGACCCTGCACGCATCGCGCCGATGCACGCCGTGCGGCAGCATCGATACTGTCGCAATCGGCTACGTTCCTGCATTGGGCATCGAAAATCAGCTCCTGGCCTGAAACAGATTGATCCGAGTAGCGATCTGTCTGCACCAGCACCTGACGACAAGACGAGAGCAATCGTCTGATCTCGTCATTGTGTGCGCTGTTGGGATAGTTCTGCAGGAATTGGTTGTAGGCAGTCTGTGTCTTCGCGGAACGCGCCGAATAGTAATCCGTGTCTTCTCGGGCCGCCAATTCTGCGGTTTCGGCCTGTTGGATCTTGAGCGTCACCTGGCTTCTGAGGGACAAGCACGGCGCCGGCACGGTCGACAAGAACTCACGCAGCTCGCTTGCAACTGTGTGCTCACCCGTTCTCGCCCATTCTTGCTGGAGCCCCCCGCACAGTGCTGCCGTATCGACGGGCACAGTTTGTGGCGCGCTGCCCGGGGCTGAAGCGCCCCCGGGTCCGATGCTTGCTGCCTCGGATGATCCACCTCGCGCGCTAAGGACAGCATCAGAGACGATATCCCTGAGAAGGTAATAGGTCGCCGCGAGCGATATCAGCGCGGCGACGATCGCCAGCGCACGATACTTGCGAAATCGATCCGAGAAGACCGCCCCGCCCGTCATGACAAACAGAGCGGCGGCCAAAATCTTCAACGTGAACATTGCTTCCCGCTCTGAGTGGGATCTTAGCCACGGCACCCGGAATCATCAACTGGCCGGAGGTCAAGGTCCGACCTCTACAAGCACGCGACCTCGACAATCTCCGTGCCTCAAAGACTAGAGCAACCGACGCCCTTCGACGGCGTCGCTGCCCGTCACCTCCCACTGCGGCAGTCTCGATTGGGACACTTGGACCCTTTCTATCCCAGTCTCAGAAATCCCAGGAACACACTCTCGCACCTCTCTCTCGCACCTCTCTGCCAGTTAGCGGATATCCGGCCCCTGTTGATCGCCCCTCCTGTCCCCCGCCTGCCCGAGGCGATTTGTCCTTTTGCCACATCCTGAAGTAGAGTCGCTTACGGATTCGGGGCGCGAAAATGAGCCAACAACCCAATCGCGGCGGCGACACGGCGGTCCCCGCCCTGCGCTTCAGGCAATGGTTGCCAGACTGGACCAGCTACAATTGGAAGCCCGAGCTTCGCCGTCGCAAGCCAGACGAGCATATGTTTGTATTGTCGATGCAGGCGGCTCAGCTCCGCAAATTGTGCGATGTCTACAAACGCCAGCGCAACACGACGGATGCCGAAGGCATTCAGCGCAAGCGGCAATTATCGCGCACGGCTCGCATCCAGCAATACGTGCATTACGGTTATCCTTACGGCGACTTGGCAACCCCTCGCCGCACGGCGGAAAATGAGCCACTCAAAAAACCTGGTTGGCTGCCGACAGCGATCGTCATCAACATTTTGACTCAAGACGATCAGCGCTTTGGCAAAACTGTAAAGCCCGAGCACATGATCACTATCAAGAATTCCGACGGGCAGTTTTCGTTAGAAATTCCCGATCTCTCGGCATTCAAGCAAGGTGAAGATCTAGCGCCGCTTGAAGTGATTGATGGCCAACACCGACTTTGGGCGTTTGACGAGATCGAAGGCGGCAAGCGCGTTCCTGACGACTTTGAATTGCCGATCGTTGCCTATCACGGGCTCGACGTTGCGTGGCAGGCGTACCTCTTTTGGTCGATCAACGTATCGCCTAAGCGGATCAATCCCAGCCACGCCTTTGACCTCTATCCACTATTGCGCACGCAAGATTGGTTGGAAGCCGTGGGCGATCTCAAAGTCTATCGCGAGGCGCGTTCTCAGGAACTGACGGAGGTTATGTATTCCCATCCGGCGAGTCCGTGGCGGTCGCGCATCAACATGTTGGGCGAAAAGGCAAAGGGTCGCGTCACGCAAGCGAGTTGGGTGCGCAATCTCCTGTCGACCTTCTTTTCGACAGGACGTGGCACTTCCAGGCCTGGTCTCTTTCAAAGTGAACTTGCCGGCACACGAGAACCGCTCGCTTGGGGGCGCGATCAACAGGCAGCGTTCATTATGACGCTCTGGCAACTGATCACGGACAATATCCGAATTCGAGCGGGCGTATATCCGTGGATCCGCGCCTACAAAACGCCAGAGGCTGCCTTTTCTGACCGCACGTCCCTCCTCAATCAGGACCAAGGCCTGCGCGCTGTGCTCTCGGTGACAAATGATCTTTTCTATGCGCGCGCTGAAGAGTGGAAGCTGCCCAAATGGACGCCCAGGCCCGACATTGATGAGGTCGATGAAGCTGCGGCCACTGAAGCGATGGAAGATATCAAGAAGCAATTCTTTTTCGACTATCTGAGGCAGCTTTCAGAGGAGCTCGCGCGCTTTGATTGGCGTTCTTCCGATGGCCCAGTTCACGATCTTGATCCAGTCACAATCCAGATCAAACGCTCCTACCGGGGGAGCGGCGGCTACCCCGACCTTCGCCGCGGCGTGTTAGAGTGGTTAGGCGACACTGACAACAATATCGGTCGGCTTGCGCTCAAATTGCTTGAGGCGGAAGCCTGAATGAAGCGTGGTAAGTTTTCATTGTCAGTGCTGCAAACGGCTGATCGCGCGCACGTGGTCGCCAGCCTTGCAGCGTTCGCCCATAAGCCCGCTAGTGGCTGGTTGGCGCCCGGATCACCTGGCGCTGGCGGCAATCTTCCGAAACGCTGGGAC
The DNA here is from genome assembly GCA_049287825.1 of Vitreimonas sp. GTDB lineage: Bacteria > Pseudomonadota > Alphaproteobacteria > Caulobacterales > Aquidulcibacteraceae > Vitreimonas. The sequence goes on from JBAQGO010000115.1 coordinate 30,231, forward strand.
CGCGTGAAGGCGATGCCAGCCGATGAGATCGTGCGCGCGCTCGCTGCGGCCGGTCCCAATCATTGCATAGATGCTTGGAGTTTTCTGGCGCGCGCCTTGTCTGCATTGCTCGCAGGAGACCAACACGCAGCACGGCACTTCGCCTACTACATGCAGCTTCGCGCTGCGCTTTCGATCCTCGCGAGCGTAGGCGTCGGGATCTTCAACAAGACTAACTTCGTGGTAACCGCGACGGGCGCGATCGATCGGCTTGATCCAGGCGCAAGTGCGCACGCTGAAGGCATCGGCACCCACGAAATCGTATGGACTGCACTCAAAGAATGGTCCAACGACCCCAGTCTCGCGAAGCAATTCTTGACGCTGATGCGCCTCCAAGGCTCGCCGATCGCTGAGTGTCTTGATGCAATTTGGCCGGGCTATTCGCCAGAAGCGGTCGCCGGCAAGCTCGTCCGGATTTGGACGTTGGATCTCGCGCGTGCCAGTAATGAGCAGCGCGCGCGCAATCAATCGAGCTATGCGCCACAGGCTCTGATGCAGATCCCCGTGACGACGAAGGACTACCTAAAACTGGTCGCCCACATCTGGGATATGTGCGAGCCCACCGCGCCCGGGAGCTTCAACCAACTGGATCGTCACCTTCTGCGCGAGTCACTTTGGGCAAACCAAGGCATCGCCGAGCCCAGCTTGAGCCGCCTAGATGGCGCGATGTCCTCGCGGCTCGACTATCTGCCGTCCCAGGTGAAGTTTATAGCGGACGATAATTTTCTGTTGGGCAAGAGCGAACCCTCGCTTCCCGATATAATCACCTACGCACGCCAGACGAGCTTACCTTCTTCGGCCTTGGCTATGATTGCGCGTGGTGTGCTCCTGACTCGGGTCGCTACTGGATTCACTTGCGCGAATTTCACCGATGCGGGCATTGATCTCAGCGGGGGCGCGCTGCGGCCTTGGCTTGATCCCATCGGCGTAGACCGCGGGTACTGGAACCCGGCGGCGCCGCAAGCTGAGTTCGCCAACCTTTGGACAGAAGTCGAGGAAGCGCTCGAACATTTGGCGGAAGCCACCAAGACCCAGCCTTTGTGCCGGTTCGACTGGTCATCACAGTCGCCCAATGGGCTTTCCACAATATCGGAGGCCGAGCGCATCGGGCTTTGGAGTCTCTCCGCCTGAAGCAACACTGCTTAAGGCATGATTTGAGCGGCGCAACGAGTAGGAGAGAATCAACTCCATCGTGCACAAGATTGGGCATGGTCACGACCCACCTCATTCCGGAGGATATCGCTGAACTCTACGAAGTTCACGAGTGGCGCAATGCCGCCGGCGTGCTTGCAACGTCATGCCCAGACGAATGGGCGCAATTGCATGAAGGTCTAAGAGCATTTCGCCTTATGCGTAGCGAAGTGATCGCGCCTGGTCGCAACTTGTCGAAAATTGTCATTCGCTTTGAAAAGTCGTTCAAAGACATGGGATGGCGAGAGCAGTTGTTTCATACCGCGATCAAAGTGGATGATGTCGAGACGCCTTCCCCTACCCATAAGGTCGATTGCTTCAAGGGACGCGTCGCTCTTGAGATGGAGTGGAAC
>JBAQGO010000116.1:0-11066 GCA_049287825.1 Vitreimonas sp.
GTCTCGCTCCGCTCGCCCGGAATGACTCTGTTGAATGCGAGACTCGGAGTACCGGCGTATGAGCGCGCAGCGACCAGTGCTTGGCGTCATCGCGTGCAACCGCGAGATCGACACGCAAGCCGCGCAAGCGGTGATGACGCGTTACCTGGTCTCGGCGCTCAAATACGCCGATGCCGCATCGCTACTCATTCCCGCGATGCCGGAGCTGATGCACGCGAAAGAGGTCGCGCCGCGTCTCGATGGCATTCTGCTTACCGGCACGCCGTCAAACCTTGATCCGAAGCGCTACGGCGAACTCGTCGATGATGCGCCAGGTCCGTTCGATCCGGCGCGCGATGAAATGACGGCGCATCTGATCGAAGCCATGCTCGATCTCGGCAAACCAGTGTTCGGCATTTGTCGTGGTTTCCAAGAACTCAACGTCGCGTTCGGCGGCACCCTTCGCCGCGACATGGCGGAAAACCCTGATCTCATCCCCCACCACGCGCCGAGCGAGCAGAGTTTCGCGGAATACTTCGCGCACGTGCATCCGGTGAAGCTGGCGCCGAACGGCGTGCTAGAGCGGGCTTATAAGCAGGACAACCTCGACGTCGTCAGCGTCCACTACCAAGGCGTCGACAAATTGGGGCAGGGGCTCACGGTGGAAGCCACCGCGCCCGATGGTGTCGTCGAAGCCATTTCGGCCAACGTCAACGGCGGCCAAGTGCTTGCCGTGCAATGGCACCCGGAATGGCGCGCTCACGAAAATCCGCAGAGCCAAAAGTTCTTCGAATTGCTCGGCCGCGCACTCCGCCGCGAGCCGCTCGTCCAGACCTGATTGGAACGATCATGCGCAACTACAACATTCCCGAGCTTCGCAAGCTCGACGTTGAACACCATCTGCCCGCGCAAGCGAACTACGGGGAGATTCAAGCGCTGGGCGGCAGCCGTATCATCACGCGCGCTGAAGGCTCCACCATTTATGATGGCGAGGGCAATGCGCTGTTGGACGGCATGGCCGGACTCTGGTGCGTGAATGTCGGTTATGGTCGCGAAGAACTCGTACGCGCGGCGGCTGAGCAAATGCAGGAGCTGCCGTTCTACAATACGTTCTTCAAGACAGCGACGCCGCCGACAGTGATGCTTGCGGCCAAGCTCGCCGAAAAACTCGGCGGCAAGCTGCAACACGTCTTCTTCAATTCATCCGGCTCGGAAGCCAACGACACGGTGATGCGCATGGTGCGCCATTACTGGAACGTCAGCGGCCAGCCCAAGCGCACCATCTTCATCAGCCGCCACAACGCCTATCATGGCTCCACCATGGCCGGCGCCAGCCTCGGCGGCATGAAGCATATGCATCCGATAGGCGGCTTGCCGATCCCCGGCGTCGAACACGTGATGCAGCCTTATCGCTTCAACGAAGGCTTCGGCGAAAACGAGGACGAATTCGCCGCACGCGCTGCGCAAGCGATTGAAGATCGCATTCTGAAGGTTGGGCCAGAAAATGTCGCGGCCTTCATCGGCGAAGTGGTGCAGGGCGCCGGCGGCGTCATCATCCCACCGCGCGGCTATTGGAAGCGTGTCGAACAGATCTGCCGCAAGTACGGAATTCTGCTGGTGGTCGATGAAGTGATCACCGGCTTTGGTCGCCTCGGCTCATGGTTCGGTTTCCAGCATTTCGGTATTCAACCGGATCTCGCGCCGATGGCGAAGGGCTTGTCTTCCGGTTATCTGCCGATTTCGGCCGTCGGTGTATCGAGCGACATCGTGAAAGTGCTGCGCGAAAAGGGCGGCGAGTTCGTGCATGGCTATACCTACTCGGGTCACCCCGTCGCCGCTGCCGTCGCACTGAAGAATCTTGAAATCATCGAGCGCGAAGGGCTGGTGCAACGCGTGCACGACGATGCCGGCCCATACTTCGCGAACGCGCTGAAGAAACTCGATGCCGACCCGACCGTTGGCGAAGTGCGCTCGCTTGGCCTAATCGGCGCCGTCGAGATCGTGGCTAAGAAGGGCACGAACCGGCGCTTCACCGGCGCCGAAGGCAAAGCGGGCCCCATCGTGCGCGACGCGTGTATCCGCAACGGTTTGATGGTGCGCGGCATCCGCGACTCCATTGTCATGTGTCCACCGCTGATCATCACGCACGCCGAGATCGATCGCATGAGCGAGATCATTGCTAAGTCGTTGCGGGAAGTGGAGCCAGCGCTGCGAGCGTTGAATCCGGACTAGAGCCGGTCCCGCAGCGCGTACCAAAGCATGCCGAGAACATGCAGCGGTGAGCGCAATGCGGCGCCGCCGGGAAACTCTGGCGGCGCCAAACCAGCGAGCACGTCGAAGGTTTCCGCGGTCCCACGCATCGATTCGCTCAGCACTTTGCCCACCAGCGCTGGCAACAGCACGCCCTGCCCCGAATAGCCGTGGGCAAAGAAGAGATCGCCCAGGCGTCCGATGTGCGGCAGCCGCGTCATGGTGATCGAAACCAGTCCGCCCCACGCGTATTCGATCTTGGCGCGCTGCATCTGTGGCAGGACTTTCAACATGTACGGACGCACGAACGCGGCGATGTCGTCTGGTGGGGCAGGCGTGTAACGCTCACCACCGCCAAAGATCAGCCGCCCGTCGGGGCTCATACGAAAATAGTTCACGACAAAACGGCTGTCGCTGACAGCGAGCCCATCGGCGATAATGTCTTGCGGCTTATCGCACGCGCTCGTAGCGACAAGATAGTTCGCCACCGGCATGATCCGACCCGCAATGCGCGGCTCCAGATCGCCCAACAACGCATCGCACGCCAGCACGCCAAATCGAGCGCGAACCACGCCGTGCGCCGTTCGCGCCGTCACGCCGCGCTGATGCTCGACCGAAAGCACTCGCGAATGTTCGTGCAGTGCAACACCGGCGCGGCGCGCCGCCTCGGCCAGACCCAGCGCATAATTCAGCGGATGCAAATGCCCGCCGCACTCGTCCAACAGACCGCCGTGAAAACCGTCCGCGGCGACCTTCGCGCGGGCTTCGCCGGCATTCAGCACGCGCGCGTTTGGATACGCCATCAGCTTCGTGAGCGTTTGCGCTTCGGCGTTCATCCAACCCAAATCTGCGGCTTTCGCCGCTAACGTCAGATGCCCGTTCGTCGTCAGATCGCACGCGATGTTGTGCTTGGCGATCCGCTCTAGGGTCAGCGTCCGCGCTTCCAGCGCTAAGCCGAACAATGTCTTCGCTTGCGCTTCGCCAAAGCGCTTCACCAACTCAACCGCGCCTTTGCGCCAGCCGGGGATCATCTGTCCGCCATTTCGTCCCGACGCGCCCCAGCCGATGCGCTCGGCTTCCAGGAGCACAACCTTGTAGCCGCGCTCTGCCGCGTTCAGCGCCGCGTGCAGTCCAGTGTATCCACCGCCGATGACGACAACATCCGCATCGACATCACCCTGAAGAGCGGGGGGCGCGTTGAACGCGCGCGCGGTCGCGGCGTAATACGACTGCGCCATGCCAAGACTCGAATTGACGCCGTCGCTCACGCCAGCTCTTGTGCAAAGGTAATGCGGTGACCGTCTACGGTGCGAACATGCATCTCGCGCATGCCCCAGGGCTTGTCTTCTGGCCTACGTGCATCCGCGCCGCGCGCCGCGATCTCTGCAAAGAACGCATCGACGTCATCAAGTACAATATAGGCAAAATACGAATGGTCCCCCAGATCGGCGGGCGCCAGGGCATCCTTGCACTCCCCCAGATGTACGCCGACGCCGTCGCGGAACATAAAACTCCAGCAGCCGGGGTCCTCGAATTTCAGCGTCCATCCCAAAACGTCGCGCCAATACGCCGTCGATCGCGCAAGATCGTGCACGGCCAACACATAGCTCGCGCGTTGAATATGCGCAGCCACGTCACACCTTCAGCAGCAAATGGTCGCGCTCCCACGAGCTGATGACGCCCTCGAACGCCGAAAGCTCGTGCGCCTTGATGCGCTGGAATGTGTTGCAGAAATGCGGCCCGAGCAAATCGATCACCGGCTTGCACTCTTTGAACCGATCCAGCGCTTCAGAAAGCGTGCGCGGCAGCGTACGCGCCCATTTGTAAGCGCTGCCCTGCACCATATCGTTGGGCGCAATCTTGTCGCGAATGCCGATATAGCCGCACACCAACACCGCCGCGATCGCCAGATACGGATTGGCGTCAGCGCCCGGCAGCCGGTTTTCAATGCGCCGGTTCTCCGGCTGCGAGATCGGCACGCGCAAGCCGCACGAGCGGTTGTCGTAGCCCCACTGAAGATTGATCGGTGCGGAAAAGTCCGGCCGCATACGGCGGAACGAATTCACGTTCGGCGCAAACAGCGGCGTCACCTCGCCGAGATAGCGCTGCAAGCCGCCAACGAAATGCCGGAACATATCCGTGTTGCCATCGCTGCCATCTTCAATTGGCGCGCCGAAGAGATTGACGCCTTTCTTGGAGTCGACCAGCGACACGTGCAGATGCATTGCACTGCCCGGCTGATTCTCCATCGGCTTGGCCATAAATGTTGCGTACACGCCGTGCTTCAGCGCCACTTGCCGCACGATGCGTTTGAACACCAGCACCTGATCGGAAACGTGTACCGCGTCACCGTGATTGAAATTGATCTCCAGCTGCGCGGTGCCGCTTTCGTGGATCATGGTGTCGAGATGCAACGACGCCGCTTCGGCGTGTTCGTAAATCGTCTCGATCAGATCTTCGTACTCGGTGATCGCCTCCAACCCATAAGGCTGTGGCGAGGTTTCCGAGCGCCCTGAACGGCCGGCCGGCGGCGCCAGTGGTAAGTCCGGATCAGTGTTTACCTGCGTGAGATAAAATTCCAATTCCGGCGCCACCACAGGCCGGATGCCGGTATTTTCGTAGAGTTTGACGACGCGCTGTAACACATGACGCGGCGAAATGTCGTAAGGCGTGCCGTGGATGTCATAGGCGTCCGCGAACACAAACGCGGTTGGCGTCTTGTAGCCCGGCGCGACGCATATCGTTTCGATGTCTGGCCGCAGCACGACATCGGGATCTTGCGTCGACAAGGCCTCGTCGGCATCGTCTGCGTACTCACCCGTCACTGTCAGCAAATAAATGCTCGACGGAATCCGCAGCGATCCATCGCGTTCGCTCTGCAAGAACTTCTGCGCAGGAAACACTTTGCCGCGAATGACGCCGTTCAAATCCGGAACCAGGCACTCGACTTCGCCGATGCCGCGTTCCTTGATCCAGCTCGCAAAACTCTTGTCCATAACGCACCAAAATTTATTCGCGCAGCAACACGCTCAGCGCCATTCTGGCGCAGACGGCCGATAGAGAGGCTCGTGCAAACGAACGCGGCGGAGCGAAAGTCGCGGGCGATGCGAAACCGCCCCGTGCCGCGTTCATCCGCCCTCTAAGGAGGGCAGGAGAGCGCATAAGTCACCTGATAGGTCACTATGGTTGGCCGCAAAGGGACAAGTCAAGTCGAGCCCCCGGGCGGTTGAGCCGCTTTCGCCTGCATTTTTTGCTGCTTTTTCGCGATTGGTTTGGTTACGGTCGCGGCAATGACTGAAGCGGATATCTTTCCGGACGAAGGTCTCAACGTCGCCGTTTATGCTGAATTGCGGCGGCGGCTTGTGACCGGCCGCATGCACCCGGGGAATGAACTCTCGACGCGCGGCTTGGCGGGCGAACTTGGCGTCAGCCAAACGCCGGTGCGCGATGCGCTCTCGCGCCTGGCGGCGGATGGTGCTGTCGCCATTCGCTCTAAGCGCCGCGTGCAAGTGCCGGCCATGACCACGGAACGTTTCGAGGATTTGCTGCGCTGCCGATTATTGCTGGAGCCGGAAGCTGCGGTGCGCGCGCTGCCGCACATCGATGGGCCACGCCTGCAGCAACTCCGCGACATCGACGCCGCGCTCGATCGCGCCATCTCGGCGGGCGATGGCGAGAGCTACATGCACAACAACCACGCCTTCCACTTCACGCTCTACAACGCACAACCCGGCCGCACGATGACGCAGCTCATCGAAACGCTTTGGCTGCAATTCGGCCCGTTCATGCGCGTCGTCTATGAGCGCCTCAGCAAAGCGCCGCTCAACGACCAGCACCAAGCAGCCATCGCCGCCATCGTCGCCAAGGACGCGCAATCGCTGCGTGACGCGATCGCGGCCGACATTGGCGACGGCATGGGCCTCATCGGCAAAGCCATGCTGACCAACAGCCGCGCGCCTTAGGGCTGGATCGGAACGCCTAACCGGCCTAATTGCCAGTCGAGGCAAATACGAGTTCAGTGGCGCGCATGGCGACCTTCATTCCTGTTCCACCGTTCGATCTCGTCGTGTTCGGCGCGACCGGCGATCTCTCGCTCCGCAAACTCTTCCCCTCGCTGCTGCACCGGTTTCTTGACGGCCAGATCCCGCCGACCTCACGCATCATCGGCGCCGCGCGTACCGAAATGGACACCGACGCGTTCCGGAAAATGATTCTGGAAAGCCACGCCAAGTTCGCGCCCGGCATCTGTGTCGACGAAGCCAAGTGTGAGGACTTCCTCAAGCACATCCACTACGTCGCGCTCGACGCGACCGCTCCGAAGGAGAAGTGGGGCCCGATCCGCGATCTTTTGGCGGATGGCGCCGACAAAGCGCGCATCTTTTATCTCGCCACCGCGCCGAGCCTCTTCGTCCCCATCGCGCAGCGCCTCTCAGAGGCGGGCCTCGCCACACCCGACTCGCGCATCGTTCTGGAAAAGCCGATCGGCCGCGATCTGGCCTCCGCACGCGCGATCAATGACGGCGTCGGCGCAGTGTTCGATGAACACCGCATTTTCCGTATCGACCATTATCTCGGCAAAGAGACGGTGCAGAATCTGCTGGTCCTGCGTTTCGCCAACATGTTGATCGAGCCGGTGTGGTCGCGCCAAACCATTGATCACGTGCAGATCACCGTGGCCGAGGATATCGGTGTCGAAACGCGGGCCGACTATTACGACAAATCGGGCGCGCTGCGCGATATGGTGCAAAACCACATTATGCAGCTCGTATGCCTGACGGCGGTTGATGCGCCCAACTCGATGGACGCCGACGCCATCCGCACGGAAAAGATCAAAGTGCTTTCAGCGTTGAAGCACATCGAAGCCAAGGATGTCGCCTCGAAGACAGTGCGCGGCCAATACCGCGCCGGCCTGATCGACGGAAAGGCCGTACCCGGCTACATTGAGGAAATCGGCAAGCCATCGAAGACCGAAACCTTCGTCGCGATTAAAGCCGAGATCGACAATTGGCGTTGGGCCGGCGTGCCGTTCTATCTGCGCACCGGCAAACGCATGGGCAACCGCCGCTCAGAGATCGTGGTTCAATTCAAGAACCCGCCAATTCGCATCTTCGGCGAAGAGGAGACGCCGAACCGTCTGGTGCTGCGCCTGCAGCCGGCTGAAGGCGTGCATCTTTGGCTCAACATGAAGGAGCCTGGGCCGGGCGGGCTGCACGTGCAGCAGCGCGCGCTTAATCTATCATTCCTGGATTCATCGATGCCGCGTTACCCCGACGCGTACGAGCGCCTGCTGATGGATGTGGTGCGCGGCAATCTCTCGCTCTTCATGCGCCGCGACGAAGTCGAAGCGGCGTGGAAGTGGGCGGATGGCTTGCTAGCCGCGTGGGATCAAGCGGGCGGCGATCCGAAACCGTATGCGGCCGGTTCAAATGGTCCCGAAGCATCGGCCAACCTGATGGATCGCGACGGCCGCGCTTGGTGGGATCCGGAATAATTAGGGCGCCGGCTGGTCGTGGCGGTTGTTGAGGCGCTCGGTGAAGGCTGCGTCGCGATGCGCGGGTGAAAACGCTTCGCCCACGGACAAATCTAATCGTCGATTGGCGTGTCCGCCGAGCGAAACATTGATGTGTTCGACAGTACGGAAGGTTGTGAAATCGCCGGCCACGAACGGAATCAAGTTTTGCGTTGCATGCACGACGAGTACGCGCGCTCCACGAAAAAGTGATTGCGCACCGTCAGGGGCGGCCTGCGCTGGCCCTTGCAGTATCCACAACCGCAACGGCGGTAAGTCACGCAACAATGCGCGTTCGCGGCCCCAATAGAAGTTGAGCCGGTAGTAGGTGTCGACATCGTCGACCGCCACGGCGTCAAAGGGGCGCTCGCCGCGCAGCGGCGCCGCGCGCAAGGCGATCGCCCGCGCGGTTTCGCGCCAGCCCGTGCTGTCACGCATGCCGCCGACAACGCCGGCGGAACTTGGGTGAAAGAATCCGAACGCGATAACGGCGCCGATCACTGCGTTCGAAATTAATGCCGCCGCAAACACTCTTCGTCCATTCGCATTGGTGACAAGGCTGCCGGTGATCCACGTCAGCGCCGCTGGATAAGCGGTCACCGCCCAATTCGCATCGGCGCGCGCGATGATTGCGAAGATCGTCACCAGCACCAAGGGCGGCAACGTGAATGCTAGAAGAAAGCGGTCTTCGTCTGAAAGACCTGCGGCGCGATTGCTGGCGCGCGCAAAGAGACCAAGCAGGACGAAAAACGCGATCGGCCCAATCAGCAAGGCCTGACCGGTCATGAACTCGACGATCTTGCTCAGGTTGAACAAATTGGTGATGTTGATGTTGAGATTGGCGAGCGCCTGTTGAGTGCTCTCAAAGCTGTGCTGCGCGTTCCAAGCCAGATTCGGCGCGAACAATGCGAGCGCCATGAGCGCGGCGGCGAACCCGCGGCCCCCTTTGAGAGCCTCGCGTACCGGCTGAGACCACCGCGCGGCCACCAGCGCGCAGAGCGGCAGATAGAGCATTGCGTAGGCTGCGTTGAGCCCAGCGCCCACAGCCGCGCCCAACACCACCGCCCAAACCACCGAGCGGGTCTGCACCATCCGCCACATCGCCAGCAGCCCGAGCGACCAGAATGGCAGCAGCAGCACATCGCTCGAAATCAAATTGCTCGAGAACCAAACACCCGGCGTCAGCAACCACGCAACGCCGGTCCAAAATCCGATCCAAGCGCCGTAGACATTGCGTCCAAGTGCATAGAGTGCGAGCGCCGCACCGGCTTGCGCGAGCGGCGCACCCAAGCGCACCGCCCATTCGACATCCCCGAACAGCCGCGTGGTTGCGGCGATCGCCCACGCCACCATCGGCGGCGCGTTCAAATAGCCCCACGCCGGCGTGCGCGACCACGCCCAGAACTCCGCCTCGTCATGGTACAGATTGATGGGCGCCGCCTTCAGCGCCCAGATGCGCAACGCCGTCGCAACCAGCAGCACGACGACGAACGCGAGCGTCGTACGGTCGAAGGCTTTGCTTCGGGCGGCGGCGGTCATCGGCGTCTCGGAGTCCCCGTGGGGTCTTAGCGGATGGAAATCGGACGCGCCACCGAACAAGGCGCTTGGCGCTTGGGGCTGGGCTGCCTATCTGGCGTCACTCTGATCCGCTAAAGGTCGCGCCGATGACGATGATTCCGCCGGAATGGGCGCCGCATAAGGCGATCTGGACCGCTTGGCCCTCAGCCGCCGATCTGTGGGGCGAGGATCTGGAGCCCGCGCGCCTGGAAGTCGCCGCGATGATCCGGGCGCTCGCCGACGAAGGCCGCGGCGACAAGATGCGCGTGCTCGCGTTCGGCCGCGAAGCCGAGGCTAGCGCCAAGCTGGCGCTGCAACAGAGTGCCGAGATCATTCCTGGCGCCTTTGGCGACATTTGGTTTCGCGATACCGGCCCGATCTTCACACGCGATGGCGCGGCGGGTTTCAAGTTCAACGGTTGGGGCGGCAAGCATCAACTGCCGCATGACACCGAAGTCGCTGACCAGATCGCGCGCAGCGCCAGTGTTCAGCTCACGCACAACGATTTCATCCTCGAAGGGGGTGCCATCGAGATGGACGGGGAGGGCACACTGCTCACCACGCGCCAGTGCCTGCTCAATCCAAACCGCAACGCCGATTGGGACGAAGCGAAAGCGGAAGCCGCGCTCAAGCGCGCACTTGGCGTCGACAAAATTCTCTGGCTCGACGAAGGCCTCGCCAACGATCACACCGATGGCCACATCGACAATCTCGCCCGCTTCGTCGCGCCCGGCCGCGTCGTCTGCCAGCACGCCTATGGCGACGATGATCTCAACGCTGAAGTGCTCGATCAAATCGCGTTGTCGCTTGCAGCGATGAGAGATGCGCAGGGCCGCAAGCTCGATGTCATCCGCATCCCATCGCCCGGCCTCATAGTCGACGAAGATGAAGACGCCGTGCCTGCCAGCCACATGAATTTCTTGATTGGCAACTCCACCGTCGTTGTACCCATCTATTCCGACAGCGGCGATGATGCCGTGAACGCGCTTGCCCCGCTCTTTCCGGGACGCAAGATCATCGGCCTCTCATCGCACGCCATTCTCACCGGCGGCGGCTCATTCCACTGCATCACTCAACAGGAGCCGGCATGACGCCGACTGTCACCTTCTGGTTCGAGTTCGCCTCGACTTATTCGTACCCTGCGGCCATGCGCATCGATCGCGTCGCCGCCGCGAAGGGCGTGCTTGTTGAATGGCGGCCGATGCTGCTCGGGCCAATCTTCGCGCAGCAAGGCTGGAAGGATTCGCCGTTCAATCTCTATCCAGCAAAGGGCCAGTACATGGTGCGCGATCTTGAGCGCATTTGCGGGGCGCTCGATCTACCATTCCAGCTGCCGCGCCCATTCCCGCAAAACTCCCTCATGTGCGCGCGCATCGCCACCGCGCTGGAAGGCGCACCGCGCCAGAAGTTCGTGCAGGCCGTCTATCAGATCGAGTTCGGTGAAGGCCGCTCTATCGACGATCCGCTCGCCGCGGCCGACGCGCTGCGTCGTGCCGGCCTCGACGCAGGCCTCATGGAGAAAGCACAGGAAGATAGCGTGAAGAATGCACTGCGCGCCGCCACCGAGGAGGCGCAAGCCGCCGGTGTGTTCGGCGCGCCCGCGTTCGTGACTGCTGACGGCGAACTCTTTTGGGGCAATGACCGTCTCGAACAAGCGCTCGATTGGGCCGTGGCAGGGCATCTTTAGTGCATAACTTCACTCAGAGTCATTCCGGGCGAGCGGAGCGAGACCCGGAACCCAGGGCTCGTAGAGCGCATTTTGTTGCCCTGG
>JBAQGO010000117.1:0-1582 GCA_049287825.1 Vitreimonas sp.
CAGTGAGACCCCGCTGCACGCGTGACCCCAGTAGGGCGAACTGAAGAAGTGAGTCTGCGGATAATACAGGTTCACAGCCCCCAGCGGAAAGAGCGACGCGATACCAACGGTGTGATCTTTCCTCGAAAACGCGGTTTGGACTTTTGGTAGGTTGTTGAGGTTAGTGGTTTTTGTTTTGGGGGAACATTTGTTTCTCGAAGCCGAAAGGGGAGCGGTAACCGAGACTGCTGTGCCTGCGGTGGCGGTTGTAGAAGGTTTCGATGTAATCGAAGGCCATAAGTTCTGCCGCGGCGCGGGTGGGAGGGATGGCGTCGCCGAAGCATTCGGTCTTGAGGGTGGCGACGAAGCTTTCAGCCAGGGCGTTGTCGTAGGGATTGGCGGTGCGGCTCATACTGAGGGTGATGCCGTGGGTGTCGGCGAGCTGAGCGAAGGCCGCGGCGGCGTATTGGACACCGCGATCGCTGTGGTGCAGCAGGCCGGACGGTGGCGGGTGGCGATGGACGGCCAGGGCGAGAGTCGTGGTGGTGAGTTCCCCGCGCAGGTCCGGGCGGCAGTGGTGAGCGACGCAGCGCCGGGTGCAGGCGTCGAGGGTGAAGGCGAGGAAGAGCCAGCCTTCGGCGGTTTCGAGGTAAGTGAAGTCGCTCTGCCAGACGAGGCCGGGCCGATCCGGCGAGGGCACCTTGGCCAGCCAGTTTTCCGCGATGGGATGAGCGTGGCGGCCGTCGGTGGTGCGAGGCTGAAAGCGCCGCTTCTGCCTGGGCCGCAGGCCGCTTGCCCGCATCAGCCTGGCGATGCGATTCTTGCCGCAGCGCTGACCTTGCTCCTGGAGATCGAGCCGCACCCGCAGACAACCGTAGGTGCGCCGGCTCGCCTCGAAGCTTTGCGCGATGAGCGGACGCAGTTGTTCGTCGTGTTGGCGACGCGGGCGCTCTTCCTTGCGGCAATGCGCGGCAAAGCCGCTCTCGCTGACTTCCAACGCCTCGGCCAGCGCGTCGGCAGGATATTGGGGCGTGAGCTTTTCCATCAGCGTGAAGCGTGTGGCGGCACCTCCGCTGACAAGATGCCCAAGGCTTTTTTTAGGATGTCGCGCTGGCGGCTGACGTACTCCAGTTCCTGCCGCAGGCGGCGCAGTTCCCGCTGATCCGGGGTCTCGGCAGCCAACGTCTTCGGTTCGCTGAGCGCCTGTCCGGCCTTGGCCTGCTCGACCCAGCGGCCGAGCGACCATTTGGAAACGCCCAAATCCCGGGCCACTTCCGTCACGGTACGACCGCTGCGCACCAGCGCCACGGCGTTGTTCTTAAACTCCCGGTCATAGCGGCAACCGGTTCTGCTGTTGCTGTTCATGGCTGTCATTGTGTTCATCACAGTCCAGCCCGCAAAATCGAGGAAACTCTATACACATTTCCGCTGCCGTCCACTGCCACCCCTCCTGGATAGTTGAATCGCGCGGCGCTGCCGGTTCCATCGGCACTGCCAGTAATTCCGGTGCTGCCTGCTACTGTGCTCACAACTCCGGCAGGCGTGATCTTTCGGATTGTTCCATTGCCGGCATCCCCCACATAGACGTTCCCGCCGGCATCTA
>JBAQGO010000118.1:0-4980 GCA_049287825.1 Vitreimonas sp.
GGTTACGGCGGCGGCGGTGGCGGTTATCGCGGCGGCGGTGGCGGCGGTGGATTCCGCGGCGGCGGCGGCGGTGGCGGCCGTGAAGGCGGCGGGTATAGCGGCGGCGGTGGCGGTTATCGCGGCGGTGGCGGCGGCGGTTATGGCGGCGGCGGCGGTGGAGGTTTCCGTGGCCCACCGCGGGAAGGCGGTGGTTTCGGCGGCGGCGATCGTCCTCCGCGCCAACCTCTCGGTGACCCGCAGGACGGCGTCGTGAAGTTCTTCAACGGCGCGCGCGGCTTCGGCTTCATCACCCCGGACGGCGGCGGCGCTGACGTGTTCGTGCACGTGAGTGCGGTCGAACGCGCCGGCATGACCTCGCTCAACGAAGGTCAGCGCGTGAACTTCCAGACCCTGCCTGACACCAAGGGCAAGGGCCCGAAGGCCGTGAACCTCAAAGTGGTCGAATAGACCGCTTCAGAGTCTGAATGCACGAAGGCCCGCTGGAGCAATCCGGCGGGCCTTTTGCTTGATCTCGGTATTGGGTTAGCCGAGCGGGACGAAGATTTCGATCTGAGTAGGGGCTGAACCGTCGGCGCTGCCCGCATCGTGCACAACTTCCCAGGGTTTGCCGCCTTCGCGGGGCGCGATGCGGTGCGCCTGCAAATAAGCGTACATCTGTTCGTAGGTGTTGCGGACCTGCTCGCGCGTACCACGCACCATCACGTGCATCGCCTCGCCCGACGGCGTCTGGCCGATCTGCACGCCCACCACGGTGGTCGGCGCGGTGCTCGCGAACGGATAGCCGACGCGGAAGCTCATGCGCGCGTGGCCCGCATCGTAGTTGGTGACGACGCGCATCAGCGGCGCGGATGGCGTCAGATTGTACTGGCTCATAAACTGCCGCACCTGCTGCAGCGCCAGGGCTTCGGCGGAATCCACTTGCGCCTGGTCGTTGGTGGGCGTGTCGACGGTTGAGTAGACGAAAGTCTGCGGCTCGTAGCTGTCGAATTGTGGGTTCAGGTGTTCGAAGTCGATGTTCGGCAATTGCTCCGCGAGCGTCTTCAAACGCCGTAGGCCCGCATCCATGCGGCGCTCGATCACCGGTCGCATGACTAAATTCATGTAGCGGCACGGCACGTTGACAGCGCCGGCGCCGCACTGCGCAGACAGCGACCACGAGACCGCCGTTGAACCTGCTCCGGGGCGGAAGTCCATGTGCGAGTTGAGCGTGGCGCGATTGGTGATGTCGAGGATGGCGTCGATGGACTGGTTTTCGACCGAGTTCACGATCGACATGCGCCCCGAGCCGATTTCACGGTTGTTGCTGGCCCAGCGCATGCTTTGACCTTCGCCCGGTCCATCGCCACCGAACGCGTAGTCGGCGTCCGGGTCTTGCGCGTAGAGCGGAGACCATTCCTTGGCGATGCGCAGATCGTTGGACATCGCAAACACGGAGGCGCGCGGCCGGTTGACGGTGAGTGTGCGCGTCACCGCGAGCGAATTGGGCAACAGGAAAAGGCCCACGCCGTAGAGCGCGCCGCAAACGAGCGCGATCACCAGCACCAGCCCTAAAAACCACCTCATGCCCCGCCCTTCCCGGCCGTGCGAGAACGGAAAGCCTTACCACTTGCGGATTCCGCGAACCACGCGGGACCATGTGCGCTTGCATGCGCAAGCGCGCGTTCCCGCCCAGCGCGAGCCATTAAGTATGTCAGCGTCATCGAACCCCCGACGACGCCCTCCCAGCGATCCCTGGTTACCATACGGAAAAGGTGCGCGTCAGCCTGTGGCCGCAGTCACTCTCGCGTGGCGTCCCACACGTCGAATTCATAGGCGATGCAGCGTTCCATCAGCTCGCGCCATACAGGCTCAGCGATACCCCAGGACAGGCCCATCCGAGCCGCTTCGGCTTTCACGTTGTCCAACACCTGATTGATGCGCGCTTGGTCGCGCACGACGTTGCGGGACGGTTTGATGCGCGCGGCGGCGTCCATATAGCCCTGCCGGCGCGCAATCAGCGCCACCAACATGCGATCAATCTCATCGACGCCCTGGCGGACATCCTTCATCGTTTCGCAGGCATCGGGGTCGGGCGCCACGAACGGGCCGGCCGCTTTGGGGGTCGGGAAACGCGCGTCATCCATGCATCCGACATGGCCTCCGAAACTCGACCTGTCGAGGGTGCATGCGGTCGCGGTGGGTGTGTCTGATGACCTCATCATGCGGCTCTGGCCGTTTCGGCGCGGCGTCAATAGAGCAAAGGCCGATGCCGCAGTCTCCTACCTCTTTCGGAACATTCGGCCTCATCTTTGCGATCGTGATGGGTGCATGGACTTGGTGGTGCGTCAGACGCGGCACCATCGGCATAATTTTTCATTTTACGCGCAGAGAAGACAATCCATTCTTCTTTTGGCTTGTGGTTGTGGTGTGGACGGGCGGCGCAATCATAATCGGGCTTGATTGCATCCTCATTCTGATCGGCCTGGCGATGCCGTCTCCACCTTGAACGCATTGCGCCGCACGCTTCGGCCCAGTTGGCCGACAATCTCTATCAACTCCTAGTTTGTCACGCGCCGGTAGGTGCGAAAGCCCACGGTGCATGGCTCGCTCGAACAATGGCGGAGCCAGATGCGCAGCGTATAGTCGGCGTCACGCGGCGGCGTGATGGTGACGACGGGGATGGAGTCGCCATTGATATCGGAGGCGATGCGCTCGTTATAGGAATTGCGGATTTCCATGTCGGCGTTGTTGCACTGCTGATCGCAGGCGGCTTGCAACAAGTAGGTGACGCCGCCGGTCAGATGCAGGGTCCAAGAATGACCCTCGTCGTTCAGCACGATCTGCTCGAATTGGTCGTCGCCGGATTGGCGATATCCGGCCTGCTCGTGTGCCGCGCCTTGCGCCTCCAATTGTGCGGCGACGGCGCGCTGGTTGGATTCTTCTTGGCTGTGCGCGAGATCACTCTCACGCACGGGCGTACCAGCGCGCGGAACGGCGGCGCCGCCTGAGAGGAGACGCAGGCCGACGGTGCACGGTTCGCTGCTGCAGGCGTAGAGCCACACACGAACGTAGGCGCGCCCAGTTTGAGTCGGTGTGATCTGGACGTAGGGCGTGTCGTTGGTAGTGGTGTCGCGGTCGGCGAGATTGCCGGCGGCGTCGTAGATTTCCATATCGAGATCGCTGCAATGGTCGTCGCAGGCGCCGTAGGCGCGATACGTCACGCCGCGCGTCAGATAGACCGGCCAAATAAACGGGTGATCCAGGCGAAGCGGAACAACCACATCGGGCGCGCCGGGATCGTGCGAATAACCAATGCCGCGATGCACAGCCATGCCGCTTTCCAGATAGGAGCGAACTTGGGCAGCGTGATCCTGCGCGGATGCGCCGGTCGCGAACACCAGCCCCGCGCCCAAAGCGGCGAGCAAAATGCGCATGAAGCCTCCCGTTCTGGGTGATTCCAGCAGCCTCAATCGGCCTTAGGCGGGACGGGCACTGGGATCAAGCGGCGCGCGCGCCCATTGTTATGCGCTAGATTGATCCCGTGACCGGCGCCGACAAACCCGCTCTCCCCCCGCTCGACGGCTTGCCCGCCGAGGACGCGCCAACGCCACAGCTGAAAGGCATTGAGGCGATCCGCGACGCGTGGAAACGCATGCCCGCACGGCCCGGCGTCTACCGCATGATCGGCGCCGATGGCGAAGTGCTGTATGTCGGCAAAGCCAAGAGCCTGAAGAACCGCGTCGGGCAATACGCTCAGGGCCGCGGTCACACCAACGCGATCTACCGCATGATCCAGCAGACGGCGTCGATGGAGATCATCGTCACCGCGACCGAGACCGAAGCGCTTCTGCTCGAAACCAACATGATCAAGCGGCTGAAGCCGCGCTACAACGTGTTGATGCGGGATGACAAAAGCTTCCCGTACATCGCCATCCGCACCGATCACGCCATTCCCGCGCTACAGAAGCACCGCGGCGCCAAGAGTTTCAAAGGCAAGTTCTACGGACCGTTCGCCAGCGCCGGCGCGGTGAACCGCACGCTGAATACACTGCAGAAAGCATTTCTCCTCCGCTCATGCACCGACTCGACCTTCTCCGGACGCACGCGTCCGTGCATGCTCTATCAGATCAAACGCTGCTCGGCGCCGTGCGTGGCGTTAATCAGTGAGGGGGAGTACGGCGCGCTGGTGAAGGACGGCGCGGATTTTCTGGAAGGCCGCTCGACAGAACTGCAAGAGCGTCTCGCCAACGAAATGCGCGAAGCCTCGGATGCTTTGGAGTTCGAGCATGCAGCACGTCTGCGCAATCGCATCCGGGCGCTGGCGTCAGTTCGGGCGTCACAGGGGATCAATCCCTCGACCTTCAGCGAAGCGGACGTGTTCGCGCTGCATTGCGAGGGTGGGCAATCCTGTGTGCAGGTGTTCTTCTTCCGCGCCGGCCAGAATTGGGGCAACCGCGCGTACTTTCCGCGTCATGGCGTGGAAGAAACCGCGGCGGATGTGCTCTCGGCATTCCTGGCGCAATTCTACGACGACCGCGAACCACCGAAACTGATCCTCTGCAACATCGAACCTTCGGATTGCGAACTGTTGGAGGAAGCGCTGTGTCTGCGCGCGGAGTGCAAGGTCGAGATCCGCACACCTGAGCGCGGCGAGAAGAAAGAGATTGTCGACGCCGCCCTGCTCAATGCGCGCGAAGCGCTGGGGCGGCGAATGGCCGAGACGGGAAGCGTTGCGAAATTGCTGGACGGCGTGGCTGAGACATTCGGTTTGCCGCAACGCCCGGAGCGCATCGAGGTTTACGACAACAGCCACATCCAAGGCACGAACGCTCTGGGTGCGATGATCGTTGCGGGCCCCGAGGGGTTTATCAAGAACCAGTATCGCAAGTTCAACATGAAGAGCGAGGAGTTCCAAGGCGACGACTTCGCGATGATGAAAGCCATGATCCGCCGCCGCTTTGCGCGAATGCTGCAAGAGCGCGACAACGACGATACTGAGAC
>JBAQGO010000119.1:0-3585 GCA_049287825.1 Vitreimonas sp.
CGGCGGCAGAAGCGGAAGGTTTCGCCGCATTCATAACAACCGACCAAAACGTTCGACATCAGCAGAATCTGAAGCAACGCGCCCTTGCCATTATTGTCCTGTCGACAACTAATTGGCATCGGATTCAGCCGAGCGCAAAGTTGATTGTTAGTGCGCTCGACTCGGCGGTCGCGGGGGCGTTCATACTAGTGTCCATACCATGACCGACTCCGCACTCACCATCGCCGGCAAGAGCTACGCTTCGCGCCTCATCATCGGCACCGGCAAGTACAAGTCGTACGCCGAGAACGCCGCCGCGCTCGAAGCCAGTGGCGCAGACATCGTCACCGTCGCCGTGCGCCGCGTAAATCTTTCAGATCCAAGCAAAGAGCGCCTCACCGATCACATCGATCCCAAGAAGGTGACCTTCCTGCCCAACACCGCCGGCTGCTTCGCTGCCGACGACGCGCTGCGCACGCTGCGGTTGGCGCGCGAGGCCGGCGATTGGAAGCTGGTGAAGCTCGAGGTGCTGGCTGACCAGAAGACGCTCTATCCCGACATGGAAGAGACGCTGCGCGCCGCCAAAGTGCTGATCGCCGAGGGCTTCGAAGTGATGGTCTATTGCAGCGACGATCCTGTCTACGCCAAGAAGCTCGAAGACGCCGGCTGCGTAGCCATCATGCCGCTGGGCTCGCTGATCGGCTCCGGCCTCGGCGTGCAGAACCCGGTGAACATCCGCCTCATCGCCGAGCAATCGCGCGTGCCGGTGATCGTCGACGCCGGCGTCGGCACCGCGAGCGACGCGACAGTGGCCATGGAGCTCGGTGTCGATGGTGTGCTGATGAACACGGCCATCGCCGAAGCCAAAGACCCCATCCGCATGGCCCGCGCCATGAAACACGCCGTCATCGCCGGGCGTGAGGCTTATCTCGCAGGGCGCATGCCGAAAAAGAAGTATGCCGATCCGAGCAGTCCGCTTGGCGGGTTGATCTAACGTCCCGTCGCCGCGCGCGTGCGCACTTCGTCAGCTGCTTGCCGCAATCGCTGCTCCAACCCTTCCTGATCAAAGCCCGACACCAGATGCCCGTTGATCAAAAACGCCGGGGTGCCGCTGGCGCCCAGATCGGCGGCGAGACCTTCGTTCTCGTTGATTAGCCGCGAGATCGCCGGATCATTCATGGCCCGGCGCATACGGCTGACATCAATGCCGGATTGCCGCGCTATCTGATCGATGCGCGGCGAGGTGAGGTCGCCACGGAAGCTCATCAGCGCCTGGTGAAACTGCCAATAACGGCCCTGCGGCATCGCGGCGATCGAGGCGCGCGTCGATTCCAGCGCCGGTTCGCCGTGGATGGAGAGCGGCATCTCCTTGAACACGAAGCGCACGTCATGGCGCGTGCGCACCAAGTCCTGCACCCACGGCAGCGCGGCCATGCAATAGGGACAGCGATAATCAAAAAATTCCACCACTGTGATCGCCGCGTCATGCGGACCGATCGCGAAGTCACGTGGATCGCTCTCAGCTTTGTGCCGGCGCTGAGCGTCGACGCGCGTTTGCAGCGCCTCCAACGCTTCGCGCAGCACGTCTGGATTGTTCACCAGATAGTCGCGCACCATGGCGCGGATTTCCGCTTGCTGCTGAGCGTTGAAGCTCTGCTGTGCCGAAGCCGGCGCGCCTGCCCACGCCAAACACAAAAGTACAAACGCCAGCGCTAACCGCGTCATCAACCACACTCGCTAAACCAGACGCCGGACATGGCGGCATTTAGCCAGAGAGGCAAGGCTGCTCACCGCTTCAGTTGCCCGGCCGGCCCCCGTGCGCCCGCATTTGCTCCTGCAAATTCTGCGTGGAGAAGGTCACGATGTCGGTGGCGCGTTGATAGGCAGGGATGTTGTGCGGAAGCACCCGGCGCGCCCGCTCCGCGAAGTTGCCGGCCAAGGCATAATCGCCGATCGAGAACGATTGCTCGGCCGAAGCCAGATTGGCCATGCCTTCTTCGCCGCGCATCTCACGCGCCTGCGCCATCTCGCGCCACGCGTAACCGTTGTCTGGCTCACGTGCGACAGCTTGCTGCAACAGCCCTAACGCCTCATCGGTGCCGGCGCGGCCTTGCGCAGCGTCAATGGCGCGGGCCAAACCCACCTGCAGCAGCGGCTGACCCGGATCGTATTGGACTGCGCGACGATAATACGGAATGGCTTCGGCGGCGCGGGCGTTCTCGAACAGGATCTGGCCCATCAATTCTTGGAAATACGGATTGCGTGGGTCTTCGGTCAGCAGCGAATCCAGCTCAACACGGGCGCTCGCGAGATCGGAGACACGATAATAGGCGATCGCCCGCGCATAGCGCGCAGGCTGTGAGTGGTCGGTTAGCGGATAACGCGCTAAGGTCGCCCCCTGCGTTTGAATGAAGCCGACAAGTTTGGCCTGCATGAACTGAAAGCGGCGGATGTTGTCGGGCGTATCCGGCGCGTCGCGATGTTCAGCGCCTTCGACACGGCGGCGCAGCGCTTCAACGCGGTCGGACGTGTAGGGGTGCGTCAGCATGTAGGGCGGCATGCGCCGTGTCAGAAATTCGTACGGGCGCAGTTGGCGGTCGAAGAAGCTGATCAACCCGCGGCCGGATTGACCACTTTCTTCCAGGAAAGTCATGCCGGCTTGGTCGGCGGACGATTCTTCGACCTGCGTGAAGCGCACGAAGCTGCCCATGGCGAACGCCGGCGCGCCGCTGATGAGGGCCGCGCCCGCGCCCGGTTGTCCGGCGGCCAACGCCAAAATGCCAAGGCCGATTGAAATCAGCGCCGGCGGCATGGCGTTGTCTTGCGCACGGCTCGCGCGCGTCAGGTGACCGCCGGCGATGTGGCCGGTTTCGTGGGCCATCACCGCGATGATCTCATTGGGGTTCTGCGCGGCCATGATCAGGCCGGTGTGCACGAAGATGTTCTGACCGCCGGCAACAAAGGCGTTGATGCTGGGGTCCTGCACGATGAAGAAGCGCACGTCCTCCGTGCGGATGTTGGCCGCGTGCAGAACCGGCGTTTCGAAGGTGCGGAGCGTGTCCTCGATTTCCGCGTCGCGAATGATGGCTTGCGCGGATGCGAGCGAGGGCGCGGCGGTGAGGGCGGCGAACGCCGCTGCCGCGCCCAGCAGACGCGCTCCAAACCCCGAAATCCGGATTGCGGTCATGCGCGCTCCTTCGCCCCTGCAGTATGCGGCTCTGCCCGGTTCAAACGCTGGTTTGCGGCGGCAAAAAGGCCGCCGCCGCAATTCAGATTTTCACTTCTTCGCCCAACGCGAGAAACGCGACAGAAACTTGTCGCGCCGCTCCTGATCGGGCTCGTAGTCCACGTCGGGCGTCAGGGACGGCGCCGCAGCGATAACCGCTTCTTCCGCCTCGGCCATTGCGTACACAGGCGCTGGCGTCTCCACCGGCGCTTCGACGATCGCTGGATGCTGAATCACTTCGGCTGGGACCGGCGCGGCGTCTGCCTCGCCGTTCTGAGCAACGTGCGGCTCGCGCCGTGATTGATGTTGCGGACGCGGTGTCAGCGACTTGAGGTCGGAGCTGACGAAATCCAGCCACTCGCCGCCGTCCACTTCATAGA
>JBAQGO010000120.1:0-25192 GCA_049287825.1 Vitreimonas sp.
GGTGATGTGTTCGAAAGCCGCGTTCGAGAGCGACCACGTGAAGCGCGAGATTTATCTTGCCGACCGCTACAAAAAGCGCCTCGTTCCTGCATTCATCGAGGACGCGACGCCGCCTGAGGATTTCGAATATTTCTTCGCGGGCGTACAATTCCTCAAATTGTTCGAAACGCCGGAGGCGGAGCGCGCCGACGCGCTCGTGGCGGCGCTGGGAGCGCAAGCATGAGCACTTCTCCGGATCCGGTCCTGCTTGACGTTTCGCCAGAAGGCGTCGCGGTCGTAACGCTCAATCGCCCGGAAAAGCGCAACGCTTTCGATGAATTGATGATCGGTGGTCTCCGCGAGACCTTTGAGACGCTTAAAGGCGCAGATCACGTCCGCGCAGTGTTCCTGCGCGGCGCCGGTGAGAGCTTTTGCGCCGGGGCTGACATCGACTGGATGCAGCGCGCTGCCGCCTACAACGAAGAGGACAACGAAATCGATGCTGTGGC
Organism: Vitreimonas sp.; assembly: GCA_049287825.1. Taxonomy (GTDB): domain Bacteria; phylum Pseudomonadota; class Alphaproteobacteria; order Caulobacterales; family Aquidulcibacteraceae; genus Vitreimonas. The sequence continues at coordinate 489 of JBAQGO010000120.1, forward strand.
GCTCGCCCGCATGCTGCAGCATCTTCACAATCTGCCGCAGCTGACGGTGGCGCTCGTACACGGTGCGGCCATGGGCGGCGGCGCAGGCTTAGTCGCAGCCTGTGACATTGGCGTGGCTCTGAAAAATACTAAGTTCCGCTTCTCGGAAGTACGCCTCGGGCTAACGCCGGCGACCATTTCACCCTTCGTCATCGAAGCCGTCGGCGCCCGTTGGGCCAACGCTTTGTTCGCGACTGCGGAAGGCTTCGACGGGGGCTTCGCCGAGAAGATCGGGCTGGTGCAGTATTCGGTGGAAACCGCGGCCGAACTGCAAGCGATGATGGAACATCTCTCCGAATTGGCGTTGGCTGCCGCTCCAGGCGCTGTGGCTGATGCAAAGCAATTGGTTCGCTTCGTCGCTGGGCATAAGATCGACGACAGCCTCGCTAAGGAAACGGCCCGCCGCATCGCCAAGCGGCGCGCCTCTGCCGAAGGCAAGGAAGGGCTCGCCGCGTTTCTCGCGAAGCGCAAACCGGAGTGGAATGCGTGAAGCTGAAGCGCGGACTGAGCGGTTTCTGGGCGTTTCTCTACCGCGCCAAGCTGGTGCGCGCGCCGATGCCATTCTGGCGCGTAGTGGTGGAAGCCAAGCTGGATCGCCGCGCCAAGCGCTGGCCGCGTAAGTTCGACACGGCCGTGGGCGCGGTGTTCGTGTGGGCGCGCACCATTGAGGAGGCCGAGGGGCTTGCGTCGCTCGCGCTCTCGGAGGAAGGGCTTGAGGTGGTAACGGCCGATGCCCAAAAGTGCGCGCCGGCCGCTGCGCCCAAGCGCGCACCGGCGGCGGTGGCGCGTACAGAATTGGGTTTCTTACCGCGCGTGGATGGCGACGCGGACGCAAGCGGGCCATCGCATCGCGGCGCGAAGGCCTAAGCGCGCTGCCTTGAGACGCGATTGGGAGGGCGAATGAGCGGGGAGCTGGAGGCGGCGGGCAATCTTGCCAATGCCGGTCTGATCGCGGGTGCGATCGAAGGCCCCGAGCCAGGGCTTGCCGGGGAGGGCGAATGCTTGAATTGCGGCGCCTCGCTCAAGGGCGGGCGCTTTTGTTCGGATTGCGGGCAATCCGCGCACGCCAATCGCAGCTTGTGGGCGCTGGTCGAAGAGCTGGCATGGAACGTCTTCAACCTCGACACCAAGGCGTGGAGGACGGTGCCGCGCCTCATTGGCCGCCCCGGCACGCTCACGCGCAGCTACATTGACGGCAAGCGCGCGCGCTACCTGACGCCGCTCGCAACGTTCTTGCTCTGCTACTTCTTCATGTTCCTGGTGTTCTCGACGGTGCCAAAGCCCGAGACGCTGAACTTGAGCGACAACAACGGCGCCGCCGAGCACGTGACCGACGCGCGCGACAATCTAAAGGATGCACAAGACACGCTGCAGGAAGCGCAGCGAGGACTCGCGGAAGCGCGGCGTGATGCAGGTCCGCACCCAAACCCAGCGCAACAGCTTGCAATTGGCGCCGCCGAACGTGTTGTGTCGACAGCGCAAGAGCGTCTGCAGCGGCGGCAAGCAACACTCGAGCGCGCGCAGCTGCAGCAGCGCGCCGCCGCGCACTCACCCGTGCAAGTTCACGTCAACGACCAAGATCGCACGGCGATACAACAATCAACCGCGGCGCCACCTCCGCCGGCGCCCGTCGCGCCGCAAAGTCCCAGCGCAGCGACGCCGGGCGTGACGCCGCAGCGCCCGCCCGCGGTGACCGGACCTGACCTGAATGATCAAAATGGCCCAATCACACTCGACGACGTGCTTCGCAAGATTGCGCGTGAAAACATCACAGTGGACGGCCGTCCGTGGCTCAGCGCTGGCGCGCGGGCGCAGCTCGCCAACCCGCCGCTGTTCTACAGTCACCTGCAAGACTCAGCATCGCGCTGGGGCTTTCTGCTCGTGCCGTTCTCGCTGCCGTTCATAGCGTTTCTGTTTCTCTTTAAGAAGAACATCACGCTCTATGACCATACAGTCTTCGCGCTGAACTCCTTGTCGTTTGCGTCCCTTCTATTTGCGCTCATGCTTGGGTCGTCCGAGGTCTCTTGGCTTCACTGGGTTCCGGGGATAGCCCTCGGCTTGGTGTTGCCAGTGCACACGTTCTTTCACATTGGCGGCGCCTATAAGATGAAGTGGCGGTCAGCGCTGTGGCGCACCTTCTTCATGCTGTTCTTCTCGTTCTTCGTGCTGATCATGTTCTTCATCGCCGTGCTGTTCATCGGGCTGGCGGGGTGATGTCTCAAACCGATTTCTTCGTTACGCTCGGCTCGGCGGCGGTGATCGTGCTGATGCTAGGCGTCGCCTGGATGCTGGGCTTTCGCCAATCGACACGGCTGGACGATGCAGAAGTGGCGCGCTTGGCGCGAGCGGAAGGCGGCAACGTTGAGGCCGCCGCGATTGATGTCAAAGGGCGCGCGGCGGTAGCTAGACTCAATGGCGGCAAGCTGTTGATCGCCAAGGTGATGGCCGACGGCGTCTCGACACGCGTGCTGCCGCTGGGGCAGGCGCGCGTGCAGCTCGCGCAACACAAACTCAGCGTCACGTTTGGCGATTTGGGCTATCCGTCGCTAAATATGCGGCTTGAGAATCCGCCTGCCTGGCTTGCCGAACTTGGAGCCCGCCCGTGATCGCGCCCGAACCCACGCCGCCGTTTCACGTTCCGCCGATCGTCACATACGCGGTGCCGTTCTTCGTGCTGACCATCATCATCGAGATGATCTGGATTCGCGTGACCAAGAAGGGCCGCTATCAAGTCACCGACAGCTTCTCCAGCCTGATGATGGGCTTCGGCAATCAGATCGTCGGCACGCTGTTCGGCGCGGCGTTTCAATTGGCCGCTTATTATTGGGTCTACGAGCACCGGCTTTTCACGCTGACATGGACCGCGCCCGTTATGATCGCGTGCTTCTTCGGCGAGGACCTCGCTTATTATTGGTTCCACCGCGTCGCGCATGAGCGCCGCTTTTTCTGGGCGAGCCACGTCGTCCATCACTCGTCACAGCACTACAATTTGACGACTGCGTTGCGGCAGACCTGGACAGGCGCTGCCGGCTTCAACTTCATCTTCTGGCTGCCGCTGCTTTATCTCGGTTTTCCGCCGACCATGGTGCTGATGTTCACCGGCATCAGTCTTGTCTATCAGTACTGGGTGCACACCGAGCTGGTCGGCCGCCTGGGGCCGATCGAGTGGGTGATGAACACGCCATCACACCATCGCGTGCATCACGCGGTGAACGCCAAGTATCTAGACGCGAACTACGCTGGCGTCTTGATCATCTGGGACCGGATGTTCGGCACCTTGATTGCGGAAGATGAGAGTGAGAAGCCGCGCTACGGCATCGTTTCGCAGCTCGGCACGTTCAATCCGTTCCGTGTGGCTTTCCACGAATGGGCTGGCATTTGGCGCGATGTCACACACGCCAAGTCCCTGCGCGAAGTGTGGGGCTACATTTTCGGCGCGCCCGGCTGGAGCCCCGATGGCTCGCGCAAGACCAGTGCTTCGATCAAAGCAGCATGGGCTGAGCAGCAAGCGGCCGCCGTTCCGGCGGAATAGGTGTACGTTCCTGAACATTTCGCTGAGGCGGATGCCGACGCGCTGATCGCTCGTCTAGCGCGCCGCTTTGCCGGTGTGCTCGTGGGCGTCGACGGAAACGGGCAGCCGATGGCGACGCATGTCCCGCTGCTCTGGGATGCAGAACGCCGGATCGTCAGCGGTCACATCGCGCGCGCCAATCCGCAATGGAAGCTAGGCGCGGGGCGAGGGCTGATCGTGTTGGCGGGGCCGGAGGCCTACGTGTCGCCGAGCTTCTATCCCTCCAAGGCCGAGCACGGAAAAGCTGTGCCGACCTGGAACTACGAAGCGGTGCACCTGAGCGGGCCGGTCGAGTGGTTCGACGAGGCGGGGCGTTTGGAGGACGTGGTACGGCGTCTTTCGGCGTTTCATGAGCACGATCGCGTGCAGCCGTGGCGCATCGAAGACGCGCCGCCCGCGTACATCAGCATGATGCTGCGCGGGATCGTTGGTGTGGAGATGCGGGTCGAACGTGTTGAGGCCAAACGCAAGCTCTCGCAGAACAAGAGCGCGGCGGACTTTGAAGGCGTCATTGCCGCCCTGGGCGAGGGCGACGCTGCAGCAACTGAAATTGCCGCTTTGATGCGCGCGATTCGCGCCGTATCCGACGATCCAGACGGCAATTGATGACACTTCACATCGTCAAACTCTGCGTCGGCGCTGAGAGCGTCGAGGATCTGGCCGAGTGGCAGATCGGGCAGCTGAAGCGCGCGCAGAAGGCCAAGGCCCGCTCGATCCATCCGAACCAGAAAGCGCATCCTGTATGCGGCACGCGCATGTGGCCGAAGCGGCTCGAAGATGTGCTGGCGGGCGGCTCGCTCTATTGGGTGATTAAGGGCGTCGTCAGCGTACGTCAAAAGATCGTCGCCATTGACGACGTGATCGACAATCACGGCCAACGTTGCGGGCTTTACCTCGACGCACATCTGCAACGCACCGTCCCGCAACCACGTCGCGCGTTTCAGGGCTGGCGCTATCTCGAAATGAAGGATGCGCCAGCCGATCTCTCCGCCGCGCAAGGCGGCGCCGATCTGCCGGAACATCTGCGCCGGCAACTAGTCGAATTAGGCGCATGGTAATGATGAGTCATACCGGAGACGCGAAGTGTCATCCGGAACCCAGGGGCAGCAGCCTGCGCTTCATGATCCCTGGGTTCCGGGTCTCGCTCCGCCCGTCCGGAATGACTCTCGTTTGCTAGCCGAGCGCCTTCGCAACGCCGGCACAGAACGCGCCCAGATCTTCTTCGTCGTGATAGAGACCCATCCCGATACGCAGCACGTCATCGCGCGCGTCGGTGATGATATTGGCGTCGAAGAGGCGGGCCTTCCATGCGGTCGCGCGCGGATCGCGCAGCGAAATGAAGCGCGATTGAAAGCCGGTGGCGTTCGGCTTTAGCAATTCCGCTTCGCGTAACACGCCAGCTTCGCCGCTCTCGATTGCGACGACGAGTTTTTCACGCAGCGGCGCAATGCGCGACGTGATCGTGGCGGTGTCCAGCTTTTCGTGCGCCAGCATCGTTCGCACGGCGTTGAAGCGATAGATCCCCGTCGCGTCGTAAGTTGCGCCGAGATAGCGGAGGGCGTCATTGCCGAACGCGACCGCGTTTCCGTGATTGGCTTCGATCGCGCCGAACTCGGCGAACCAGCCGGTGTTCGAGGGCCGTGCGCCATAGCCGGTCGGTGCGTGAATGTAGGCCGCGCCTTCGCCAGCCATGGCGTACTTGTAGCCGCCGCCAAGCAGAAAGACGCGATCGGCCACCGTGCTGAAGTCGGAGGGCATCGCCATGAAGGAGTGATAGAGGTCGAGCACCAACCAGGGGCCGTCTGGTTTTGCGATGGACGCAAGCTCTTCAACGCCATCGAAGCGAAGTCCGCTCTTGAACATCACGTGGCTCAAGAACGCGATGTCCGGCGTCTTCTCGCGTACGGCGGCGAGATAGCGTTCCGTGAACGTCTCAAATGGTTCGCATGGCACGATGCGGCGGCGAATGCGGCTATCTTCCTCCCAGCGCGCGCCTTGGCGGCGGAAGGAGTGAAATTCACCGCTGCTGGTAAGCACGTCGAGCGGCGCGGCGCCGCCTTTGGCGGAGAAAATACGAACCAGCAATTCATGCGTGCTGGGCGCGAATGCTATGGTGTTTGGATCAGGAAGTTTGAGCTCGCCGGCGATCTCGCGCTGCGCCTGCGGCACGACTTCACCGAAAATCTTCTCCCACTTGCGATCCGCGAGTTCAGCGGCGTCGTTCCAAGCGGCGAGGTGGCCGTCGTACGAAGCGTCCGGCCAAAGATGATGCGAATGCGCCGCGAAGTGCAGGCGGTCGGGATTTGAAGCGATCGCGCGCGCGAACAGTTTCTTGTACGATTTCACAGTTTCGTCCTAAGCGACCAGACTTCCGGGAAGGCGCGGCGCGTGAGCGTCTGCTGAAGATAGCCGACGCCGTCGGTGCCGCCAGTGCCCCGTTTGCGGCCGATGATGCGCTCGACGGTGAGCACGTGCTTGTGGCGCCACGTGAGCAACGCATCGTCGAGATCGAGCAGCTTCTCAGCAAGCTGGTAGAACGCCCAGTATTTTGGCGTGTCACGATAAATGGTGAGCCAAGCGGCTTCAACCGCATCACTCGGCTCGTACGCTGCCTCGCGCGGGCGATCGCGAACCGATGCCGGAATATCGAAACCGGCTTTGGCGAGTTCGGCGATCACATCATCATAAAGGCTCGGCGCCTGCAGCGCCGCGTCGAGCATTTGAAACTCGTCGCTCCCCGGTGTTTGGAATTTCAGGAACGACGCATCTTTCAGCCCGAGCTGAAACTCGAGTGCGCGGAATTGGTAAGATTGAAAGCCGGAACTCGTACCGAGAAGTTCGCGGAAATTGAGATAGTCCGCGGGGGTCATCGTCGCCAAAATATCCCAAGCTTGCGTCATCACCGCTTGGATGCGCGAGACACGCGCGAGATGTTTGTAGGCGGGCACCAGATTGCCGGAGCGCACTTCGCGTTGCGCCGCGCCGATCTCGTGGATCGCCTGCTTCATCCACAATTCCATGGTCTGGTGCAGGATGACGAAGAGAAGTTCGTCGTGCTGATCGCTCTGCGGCCGCTGGCAGGCGAGCAATTCCTTCAACCGCAAATAGCCGCCGTAGGTGACGGTTTTCGCGGCGGGCCCACTCTCGCTCATGGCTCACTCATGCGGATTTGAACCTTACCTATCCGGCCACGCGGTGAAAACCTATTGAATCAAGGCCGCTTCCGCTGAGGCGTGTCCCAAAAACAGTATGGCGAACCGCTCGAATTTGCTAGGGAAGCGCCCGGGGGAACCAGGGAGACAAGGATGCAGGGCATCGGGCGCATACTCATTATCTTGCTGGTGGTCATCGCCGCAGGGGTGGGCATTTCACTTGTGGTGCTGCCATCGAGCGCTTCGAAGACGCAAGGCTTCGACGTCGCCATGGCGCCGCAAAGTGTGATCGCACGGCTTTCAACATCGGCGCCGAACACGGTGGTCGGCGCGGGTGTGACGCAAAGCGGGCGCGCGACCGTCGCCAATAACGTGGTGACTACGCCGATTTCGTTTGCGGATGGCGGCACGGGCCGCGCCGTTTACACGGTCACGCCGAAGAATGGTGGCACCCGCGTGGAAGCGCGCATCGAGCGCGATCTTGGCTTCAATCCAATCACCCGCGTGCAAGGCATGAACGGTGCGCCGGTTGAAACCGCCGCGGCTGTGTTCTTCCCCGCGGTGACCAACGACCTCACGCATCCGTCTGACGCTGGACGCGATATCGATGGCCATACCTCGCAAGGCCTCTCGTACGAGGTCGTGAACGTCGCCGCGCAGCAATTCGCGTTCAACGAATATTGCGCGCCGCAGCAGCCGTCCGAAATCAAGGAAGCTGTACGTCAAAGCTTGGTCGCCGTGCGCGCCTTCATGGGCTCGCATAGTCTTGCCGCCTCTGGTCCGCCGGTTGCGGTTGAAACCGGCTGGAACGAGCAAACGCATCAATACTGCTTCCAAATCGGCGTGCCATTCACGGGCGCGCCGCCGCGCAACATTTATGTCGCCGGCGTGAAGGTTGGCCCAACCCCAGCCGGGCAAGCGATGCGCGTGCACTACAACGGCTCGGAAGAGAACGTGATCCCGGTGTACGACCAAATGGAGAACGCCATGTGGTCGGCGCACATGACGATCGTGAAGTCGTACGAAGTCTATTACGACGATCCGGTGCAGCCCGCCGGCTCGCAAAACCGTGACATCTATTACTTGTTCACGGGCGACGCCGCGACGCTGCAACACGTAGCGCCATCCGCTGGTGCGCCCGCGCCAGCAGGCGCTGCTCCAGCTGCAGCGACGACGACCGCGACGGACACGTCGACGGCGACCGCCACGACCACAAGCACTGCAACAACGACAACGACGGCCACCACGACGCCGTAGCGTTGCGGAGCGACGCAAAGTCAAAGGCCGCGGTTCACGCCGCGGCCTTTGTTCTTTGTCTAGACCGCCATGTTGTCGATGAGCCTGGTTTTGCCAAGCCATGCCGCGGCGAGAATGCGCGCGGGCTCTGACAGCGACGCAATCGGCTGCAACATGTCCGCGCCGCGGATCGCCACGTAGTCGACCGACGTGAAGCCTGCATCGGTGAGGCGCCGGCTTGCCTCCGCTTCAATAGCGTCGACCGGCGCGCCCGCGTGCATGGCTTTTATGGCATCACGCATGACGACATTCAGCTGTGCAGCGATGCCCCGTTTATCGGCCGAAAGGTAGGCATTGCGCGACGACATCGCGAGACCGTCATGCTCGCGCACCGTGGCGCAGCCGGCAATCTCGACCGGAATGTTGAGATCGCGCGTCAGCTGCTTGATCACCAGGAGCTGCTGGTAGTCCTTCTCCCCGAAGAACGCCGCGTCCGGCAGCGCTTGCAGGAGCAGCTTAGTGACCACTGTCGCGACGCCGCCAAAAAAGTGCGGCCGCATTTGGCCTTCGAGCATCGTGGAAACGCTCGACACCAGCACGCTCGTCGCGAAGCCGTCGGGATACATGACGCTCCGCTCCGGGGCGTACAGCAAATCGCACCCAGCGCTGGCGAGCAGCGCCGCATCGCCTGTTTCGTTGCGCGGGTAGCGCTCGAAATCCTCGTGCGGTGCAAATTGCTTGGGGTTCACAAACAGCGTCGCCACGACGAAAGCACAGCGTTGTTTCGCCGCACGAACAAGCGAGAGATGCCCCTCGTGCAGAGCGCCCATGGTGGGAACGAGGCCAACCGTGCGGCCGTTCTTGCGTTCCGCGGCGACGCTTGCGCGCAAATCCGCGACGGTACGGACGATTGGGAGGGGCGTGCTCACTTGTTCCGCATCCGACGCCGCTGCGTAGAGGTCAAGCGGCTTAAGTACGCCTTAACCAGCTTGCGCGAAGTTTTAAGAATGTGTTTCGGCGTGGCGTCCCAAGTGAGGATCGCGGCGCCCGCCAGGCTGGGCGGGCGCGCTGAATGACGCTGGCATACGCCCACGACCCTTCGCCCGCGCCGCGACATGCGCACGTGATCGTGGTTGGCAACCAAAAGGGCGGCGCCGGGAAGTCGACGGTCGCGATGCATTTGATCGTCGCGCTGATGCGCATGGGCCGGCGCACAGGCGCACTTGACCTCGACATCCGGCAGCGTTCGCTCATCCGCTATATCGAAAATCGTTCGCGCTGGATGTCGACACGCGGAACGAATTTAGTGCTGCCGCAGGTATTCGAACTCGAGGAAAGCGGATTACGCCAACTCGACGCCGCCGAGGCGCAAGATGAATCCGCGTTTCGCGCCGCGCTGCGGCGGCTTTCGGAGACTTGCGACTACATCGTGATCGACTCGCCGGGGAGAGACTCGCACCTAGCGCGCGTGGCGCACGCGTGCGCCGATACCCTGGTGACACCCCTCAACGACAGCTTCGTCGACTTCGACCTGCTCGGCGACATCGACGAAAATTGCGCCGACATCGTAAGGCCTTCGGTCTACAGCGAAATGGTTTGGCAGTGCCGCAAACAGAAGGCGCTGGACGCCCGTACGCCGATCGATTGGGTGGTGCTGCGCAACCGCACCTCGACGAGTCGAATTGAAGCCAAGAACAAGCAGCGCGTCGGCGACGCGCTGAGGACGCTCTCTCAGCGCATCGGTTTCCGCCTTGCACCCGGCCTTTCAGAGCGGGTGATTTTCCGCGAGCTCTTCCCGCAAGGCCTCACGTTGCTCGATCTCGATGGAGAAGGGGCGGAAGGCGAAATGAAAATGAGCCATCTGGCGGCCCGCCAGGAGCTGCGCGATCTGTTTATCACTCTGAAGTTGCCAGGCCTCGAAGGAGAGGCGCTAAAGTTCTAAGCAGCGGCGTCGCTTCGCTGGAGACCCCGTCCTGCTCATCCGCGCACTTCTGATTTTGGCGATTGGCTTCGTGGCTTTGCTGCTCGTGCGGTTCGGGTCAATCCACCGCCAGCAAATCATATCGCGGTGGCCGGCGCTTGCTTTCGGTGCTGCGGCGCTGGCAATGCTCTGGCGTGGCGGGATCGAGCCAGCCCTGATCCTTGCGGCGCTTGCAGTAACGGCCTGGTTTATCAGTCCGCGCCTGCTTGCGCGGGGACCGGCGCCGATCGTGCCGAGGCCTGCCGAAGCGGAAGCGCGTGCATTGCTGGGTGTGGGGCTTGCTGCGGCGCCCGATGAGATTCGCGCGGCCTACCGCCGGAAAATCGCAGAGGCGCATCCCGATCGCGGCGGCAGTCACGACCAAGCCGCTCGGCTCACCGCTGCCCGCGATACACTGCTTAAAGGACGTCGTTAGTCGTTCGGATCTTCGTCTGCGCCTGGCGCACTCGCATCGGGCGGCAGCGGCGCGTGGATAGGCGACAGCGTCTGCACGACTTGGCCCTGCGGCACCGCCTGCGCTGTCATCGACTGGCCGGCGCTGGCGTTAAGCGCGCCGGGCGCTAGGCGGACATCGAGGCGGCGGGTCTGCAAGCTGGCAAATTGCGCGGCATTCGGATCGGTGCGGCGGGCATATTCTTCGAAGGCGCCGTCGATCAAATAGGCGACTTGCGAATCGCGCGCGGCGGCCGATTCACCACCGAGCACCACAACGATCACGCGGTGGCCATTGCGCTCGGTGGAGGTCGCCAGATTGAAACCGGAAGCGCGTGTGTAACCGGTCTTAATGCCATCGAGACCCTGCACCTCGCCAAGCAAATGGTTGTGGTTGCGACTGGTGCGGCGGCCCCACGAGAAGCTCTCGGTTTGGAAGTAACCGTAATATTGCGGGAAGTCGCGCCACAGCGCTTGCGCCAGAATGGCCATGTCGCGCGCCGTGCTGTGGTGAAGCGGATCAGGCAAGCCGCTGGCGTTCACGAAGCGTGTTTCAGTCATGCCCAACGTGCGGGCGCGGGCCGTCATCTCAGCAGCGAAGCGCGACTCAGAACCGCCGAGACGCTCGGCGACCATCGTCGCGACATCGTTGGCGGATTGAACAGCGATGGCGCGGATTGCTTGGTCGACCGTGATAGAGTCGCAAGCGCCGCGGCGATTGCAGCGCATGCCGAGGCGGGACGGCGGTTGGCGGGTGGCGTTGCGCGATGCCGTCAGGCGCGTGTCCATGGTGAGCTGGCCGTGCTGAATGGCGTCGAACACCATATACAGCGTCATCATCTTGGTGAGCGACGCTGGGTAGCGGATCTCCTCGGCGTGATCGTCGAGCAGCACCTCGCCAGAGCGCGCGTCCATCACGATGGCGGCGTAGCGTTCGTCCGCAAAGGCTGGAGTGGCGGCGAAAGTCGCGCCGGCCAAAACCGCCGCCAACGCAGCGCCACGAATAAAGGATGAATGTCCCGCAGACGTCATGGCGCCGATCCAAATCCCCGCACGGAAAGGGCCTATCCAGGCAAATCGCGTGCCGTTCACCTTACAGAGTCATTAGTTCAGGTTAAGCGACCGTTTCAGCAGCGGATTCGGCCGTCGTTTCTTGATTAATACCTGAGCTGACGGTCCAGACATCAGCATGAACCGCATCTGAACAGCTGCGGGTGGAACTGCCAAAAGGCCGCACCCAGCTGCATGGTGCAGTGCAGCATAAAGCTGTTGACTTCGCAGGTGCAGCATAACATATAGGCTCCAGATTCGCCTGGATTGCCCGGCGATCGGGAACAATTGGGCCTTCGCGCCCGCACAAAGGAGAGCGACCATGGCTGCTGCCAAGACCGCCCGCGCCGCGAAATCGGCCACCGAGGCTTTTGAATCTGTGACTTCGGCTTCGTCCGAAGCCGTCCGTGAACACTTGGATCGCGGCGTCGCCGCCATGTCGGAAGCCTCGGCTTTCGGCAAGCAGAATGTCGAAGCCTTCGCCGCTTCGGCCGCCGCTGCGCAAAAGGGCTTCGAAACCCTTTCCGCGCGCTCGGTCGCCTTCTCGAAGCAAGCGATTGAGAACCACGTCGCCGTGACCAAGTCGCTGATGACCTCGAAGAGCGTCCAGGAATTCGTGGAAAAGCAAAACGACTACGCGAAGTCCTCGTTCGAGGCCTATGTCGCCGAATTGACGTCGTTTTCTGACCTCTTCTCGGGCGTTGCCAAGGAAACCTTCCAGCCGATCAATGAGCGTTTCAACGCCGTTGGCCAGCTGATCCAAGCTGGCGCGCAGCGCTAAGCCAAATCGACTTCGGGGCCGCAACCGCGGCCTTGAGGGGCTGAACAGGAACGGGCCTGGCTCTCGCGAGCTGGGCCCGTTTCGTTTTGCGCATGCGCTGGGGATTGCGCTGCCGCAGGGCAAGGCCTTCCATCTGCCTCATCTATCCATAAATTGTTCAGCATGTCGGCTCAGCCTCGGCTTGGGTCTGCGCTGGCGTGACAAGGTTCAACGCGTGCATGAGCGGTGAGTTTGACGACGAAGAAGGCGGCGCCGGCGACGTTGACGGTCGCACCGGAGCGAAGACTCTCACCCGCACCAAGAAGCCCGCGCTGTACCGGGTCCTGATCTTGAACGACGACTACACACCAATGGAGTTCGTTGTTTATGTACTGGAGCGCTTCTTCAACAAGACGCGCGACGAGGCGACGACGATCATGCTGCACGTCCATCAAAACGGCGTCGGCGTGTGCGGAATTTTCACCTATGAGGTGGCCGAGACCAAGGTCGCCCAGGTGCTCGATCTAGCGCGGCGGCACGAGCATCCGCTGCAATGCACGATGGAAAAGGAATAGAATGGCGACCTTCTCACGCACGCTCGAACATACGCTACGGCGGGCGCTCTCGTTAGCGAATGAGCACCGTCACGAATACGTGACGCTCGAGCATTTGCTTCTCTCGCTCATCGACGACGATGACGCGTCGCAGGTGATGCACGCGTGCAAGGTCGATCTCGACAAGCTGAAGCTCAATCTTGAGTCCTACCTGTCGACCGAACTCGACAGCTTGGTGGTGCCGAACCGCGAGCACGAAGAGCCGCGCCCCACCGCAGGTTTCCAGCGTGTGCTGCAGCGTTCAATGCTGCACGTCGATTCAAGCGGCGGCCGCGAAGTGACAGGCGCCAATGTGCTGGTGGCGCTGTTCAGCGAGCGCGAAAGCCACGCCGCTTACTTCCTGCAAGAGCAGGACATGACCCGCTACGACGCGGTGAACTTCATCGCCCACGGGCTCCCAAAGCGCGCGGGGGCTGCGCAACCGCGCCCGGTGCGCGGCGCCAATGAGGAAGAGGGCGAGCGCGTTGTGAAATCTGGCCAGGAAGCGCTCGCCGCTTACTGCGTCAATCTCAATAAAAAGGCCAAGGAAGGCAAAATCGATCCGCTGATCGGGCGCGAGCCTGAAGTGCTGCGCGCGATCCAGATCCTGTGCCGCCGTCAGAAGAACAACCCGCTGTTGGTCGGCGATCCGGGCGTAGGCAAGACCGCGATCGCCGAAGGCTTGGCGCGCAAGATCAATGAAAAGCAGGTGCCGGAAGTTTTGGCAGACGCCACGATCTTCTCGCTCGACATGGGCTCGCTGCTCGCGGGCACGCGTTATCGCGGTGACTTCGAAGAGCGCCTGAAGAGCGTAATGAAGGAATTGGAGAACCATCCCAAGGCGATCCTGTTCATCGACGAAATTCATACCGTCATCGGCGCGGGCGCTACCAGCGGCGGCGCGATGGACGCGTCCAACCTGCTGAAGCCGGCGCTGCAATCGGGCCAGCTCCGCTGCATGGGCTCGACCACCTACAAGGAATATCGCCAGCACTTCGAAAAGGATCGCGCTCTGGCGCGGCGCTTCCAGAAGATTGACGTAAACGAGCCGTCGATCCCGGACGCGATCAAAATCCTGATGGGACTGAAGCCGTATTTCGAAGAATATCACAAAGTGAAGTACAGCGACGACGCGATCAAAATCGCGGTCGAGCTGTCGGCGCGCCACATGGGCGACCGTAAGCTGCCGGATAAGGCGATCGACGTGATCGACGAATCCGGCGCATCGATGATGTTGCTGCCGCCCAACCAGCGGAAGCAAGTGATCGACGTTGCGGAAGTCGAGGAAGTGGTCGCGCGCATGGCGCGCATACCGGCGAAGTCGGTCTCTAAGGATGACAGCGAGATGCTCGCCTCGCTTGGCGCGGACCTCAAGCGCGTCGTGTTCGGGCAGGAAAGCGCGATCGATCAGCTTACCAGCGCCATCAAAATGGCGCGCGCCGGTCTGCGCGAACCACAAAAGCCCATTGGCTGTTATTTGTTCGCCGGCCCGACAGGTGTTGGTAAAACCGAAGTCGCGCGGGCGCTGTCGAACGTTATGGGCATCGAACTCCTGCGTTTCGACATGTCGGAATACATGGAGCGGCACACGGTCTCGCGTCTGATCGGGGCGCCTCCAGGCTACGTTGGCTACGATCAAGGCGGTTTGCTCACTGACGGCGTCGATCAGCATCCGCACTGCGTGCTGCTGCTCGACGAAATCGAGAAGGCGCACCAGGACCTGTTCAACATCCTGCTCCAGGTCATGGATCACGGCTCGCTTACCGATGCCAACGGCAAGAAGGTCGATTTCAGAAACGTCATCCTGATCATGACCACTAATGCCGGCGCGGCAGCGGCGGCCGGGCAAGGCATCGGTTTCGGCGCCGGCAAGAAGGGTTACGAAAACGAAGACGCGATCAAGAATCTGTTCTCGCCGGAATTCCGTAACCGCCTCGACGCATCGATCCACTTCAATGGTCTGCCACCGGAAGTCGTGCGCAACGTCGTGCAGAAATTCATCATTCAGCTCGAAGGTCAGCTGGCCGAACGCAACGTTCAGATCGAAATCACCGATCGCGCCGCCGATTGGCTCGCCACCCGCGGCTATGACGAAAGCTTCGGCGCGCGTCCTTTGGCGAGGCTGATCCAGGAGCAGGTCAAGAAGCCGATGGCCGACGAGCTGCTGTTCGGCAAGCTGAAGAACGGCGGCATCGTCAAGATCGATATCGACAGCCAAGACAAGGACAAGTTGAAGTTCCAGTACTTGCCGGAACAGCGCGGCTTGCTCTCGTTCGGCAAGAAGCCGGAAAAGGCCTAGCCGCGCATCAACACCAGGTGAAACGAAGCGGCGGTCGCGCACAGCGGCCGCCGCTTTTGCATGACTGGCGGCGTGGCGGCGCCTAGAATTGGCGTGAAAGGATCAGCCATGCCGACGCAATCCCATTCCTGTCCCAAATGCCAGAACCGCATGCAGGAGGGCTTCACGCTCGACAACACTTACGGAGGCCGGGGCGTGAGTTCGTGGCTTGAGGGAGAGCCGCAGCGCAGCATTTGGGTCGGCGTGAAACTGGAAGGCCGCAAGCCGATTGAGATCGCTACGTATCGCTGCACGTCTTGTGGGTTTCTCGAGAACTACGCGAACACCTAACGCGCCGGGCGTGCATGCGCGCATTCACGCTTAACGGCGCGCCTGCTGCGCGAGGAACGCGCGCGCCGCGCGTCGTGGCTAGGTTCTTAACGCCGTCCACGCTACGCTGGCGCGGGCGGAAATCCTTTGCGCGCACACGTTTACCCTCTGGATCTGGTGCGCTTTTACGCGGCGCTCTCGGTCGTGTCGTTTCACCTCGGCTATTATGGCTGGGCGTCGAGCGGCTCGACCGTGGGCACGATGTGGGCGCATGCCACCGCGTTTCCAGAATTGCTGCCCGTGACCTGGTTCGGCTGGATCGGCGTACAAATATTTTTCGTCATCTCGGGCTTTGTCATTGCAAACTCCGCTAACGGCGTTTCGCCGATGGCTTTCGCCAAGAGCCGTGTGCTGCGTCTGTTTCCAGCGGTTTGGTTGTGCGCACCGGTGACGTTGGCGGCATGGTGGATGTCCGGCAGCGAGACCGTGCGCCATCTGGCAGGCGAATTTTTGCGTTCGGTGACGCTCTGGATTTTCGGGCCGTGGATCGACGGCGTCTATTGGTCGCTGGCGGTCGAGCTGATTTTCTACGCGGCGATCTTCGTGTTGCTTTTGTCTGGGCAATTCGCCCGTTTGCGCTTGGCTGCGTGGGGCTTGCTTACGCTTTCCGTTCTCTACTTCACTGCAAGCCTGCTGCTGCCCAACACCATGAGCCATTTTGGCGCGCCGTGGTGGTTTATCTATAGTCACGCTGACGTCCTGCAGATGCGCTACGGCTGCTATTTCGCGCTTGGCATTTGGTTTTGGCTTTCGTCGATGCGGGCCATGAAGCCGTTGGACTGGTTGGGTATTGCGATCGCCGTGGGCGTTTGCATCACCGAGATTGTGGTCACGGCTGCGGGCTTCCTGCCGGCACATATGCGTGAATGGACGCCGATCTGGTGGCTGGCGCCGGAACTGATTTGGCTGAGTGCTGCATTTTTGGTTTTCATCGTGTCGCGCGACCCAGAACGTTTCATGCCGCAGGCGCCGGCGGCGCGGGAATGGTTCAAGCATGTTGGGCAGATGACGTATCCGCTCTATCTGACGCATTCGGTGTGCGGCGCCTTTATTGTCCGCATGCTCGTTCATGCCGGCGCTAACAGATGGCTTGCGCTGGCGGCAGCGGTGACGTTTGCGCTTGGCTTCGCCTACTTCATCGCGCGCGCCGGCGAGCCCGCGGTACGAACGCGGTTGCGAGGCCTCTGGGAGCGCGCCGAAGCGGGCGTGAAGCGGACGCCACAGCTGGCGTTCCTGTTCAAACCCGGTGGCAGCGCGGCGGCCTAAATTTCCGCTGCGATCGATTGCGCGATTTTTTCCAGTTCGGAAATTTCCGCGCGCTTTTGGTGAGCGTGACCAGCGAGACCGACGCCTTCGTAGCGCGGGATGATGTGAAAATGCGGGTAAAAGATGGTTTGCCCGCCGGGCGTGCCATTATATTGCGCGACCACGACGCCATCGGGCTTCAACGCTTTGGTGACCGCCTTCGCGATGCGCTGCACGCGCTCTAGGTAAGGACCGACCGCTGCCTCATCCATTTCAAGGAAGTTCTTCACCTTCACGCCCTTCGGCACGACCAAGGTGTGCCCGCGCGATTGCGGAAACAGATCCATGAACGCGAGCGCGACGTCGTCCTCATATGCCTTCACGCTGGGCACTTCGCCGCGTAGAATTTTGGCGAAGAGATTGTTGTCGTCGTAGGCGCCGTGAAGGCTCATGGTGTGCTCCTGGGACGCGGAGAAGGTAGCGATGGGCGTGAGCAAAGCAAAGGTGGACACATCCGGCCTGACCGAGCGCCAGAAAAAGTGGTTCGCGAGTGTGGAAGCGAGCTTGGAGCGCGATACCGGCAAGACGCTCGCGCAATGGGTGAAGATCGCCAAGAAATGCCCGGAGACAACGCCCGGAAAACGCTCGAAGTGGTTGCGCGAGAATTACGGACTGGGTGTCAATCGCGCCGCGCACGTCCTCCACACGGCGTTTCCGCCGGAGGGTCCAAGCTGGGACGATCCTGATGCGTTGCTCGATGCGCTTTGGAAAGAGAAGGAGGGGCGCGCGATCTACGACGCGGTCGCCACAATGGTTCGCAAGGAATTTCAGGACGCGATCATTGGGCCACGCAAGACGTTCGTGTCCTTTGCGCGCAAGATTCAGTTCGCGGGCATTCTGCCGCTCCGCGGCGGCAAAGCGGAGCTTGGACTGCCGTTGTTGCTGAGTGAGAGCAAGCGGCTCACACCGATGAAAAGCCGGCCTTGGGCGGAGAAGCATAGCGCCATCCTCGTGCTTGGTGCGCCGAAAGAAGTGGACGGCGAGGTCAAGCGGCTGCTCAAACTCGCCTACGCGAAGGGTTGAACGAGCAAGCGTTCGCATTGTCTTCGCGCAGCGAAAACGGAGGGCGGAGACGCCGGGCCGTGCGCGCTTGAAGCGCTGGTGGAAAGAGAAGTTGCGAGCAGGCCCGAACGTCTCCGCGATTGTTTTGATGTCAGCGCTGCAGTTGAGGAGCTGTTCACTCCGGAGTGCAGCGCTTGCGCGAGCAGGCTGATCCAACTCAGTCCTGGAATGCTGCGGTTTCAAAAGCCCCGCAGCCTGTTGCTCCAATAGTCTGGAGCGTCTCGCTCAATCGCATTCCGCTTCACGCTTCGGGCTGGATCCAAGGCGCCCCTCCGATGAAACGGAACGAACGCAGTGTACGACAGCTTTGGAGGTGTAGGATGAAAACGAGGTCCGCTCTTTCAATTTCAAGCACTTAGCTCGAAAAAATGGGGGATCGGGCGCCTGCGGACGCTCTCGCCTGCATCTAAAGGTCGGCTGCTTCGCATCTTTCTCACTGAACACTTAGGGGAGTTCGATGATGAGAACCTTTTGCATCGCCGCAATGCTCGGCGTGGCAGTCGCGGCGTCTGCTCATGCCGAGACCCGTGCGCTCGACGGCCAGAGCTTCCACGCCATCGACGCGCGTGGACCTTACCAACTGAACATTGTCTCGGGGGCGCCAGCGGCCCGCGTGGCGGCGAACGGTAGCGCCGACCATCTGAGCGATCTTGAGATGCGCGTTGAGAACGGCGTGCTGCAGATCCGCCGTCATTGCTCGGGCATCTGCAACAGCAATGGCACGCGCGCCGTGATCGAGGTGTCGGCGCCCGCACTAGACAGCGTCGCCATTGGCTGGGGCGCGGACGCGTCGGTTCAGCATGTCGCCGCCGATACGTTCAACGCGCATGTGTCGATGGGAAGCGACTTAACGCTCGACGGAACATGCCGCTCTTTGATCGTGGCTGCGTCCATGGGCGCAGACCTTCACGCGGCGAACCTGCGCTGCAACGCCGTCAGCGCCGATGCATCGATGGGTGCTGATGTTGCTGTCTATGCAAGCCAATCGATCGACGCGCACGCTGGGATGGGCTCAGACATTCGCGTCCTCGGCAAGCCAGCGCAACGAAACGTACATGGCGGCGTCGGCGCCGACGTAACGATCGACTAACCGCCGCTATCGATGCAGTGGCGCGAAGAAGCGCCACAGCGTCGGGCCCGGCGGGGGCATCGGATAGAGTACGTGCTGGCCGCCTTGCACCGTACCGAGCACCACGGGGCCGTGCGCGCACAGCCAACGCAAGAAGGACTCGCGCTGCGGATTCTCGCCGGGCACGATGATCGGTGAACCGGCGCCGCTGCAGCCGTCCAGCGCGCGGAAGAACTGCGTGAGTTGATCGGCGCTCCACACCGTCACCGAGTGATCGAACACTAAGCCGCCATTGTACGGCACGTGGTCGTCGGCTGTGCCTTTCAAGGCGTAGAACGGCATCGGCAGCCGTGGATGACATTGTGCGCCGACCGGATCAGGCATGCTCGATGAAATGAGCGCAACGCCTGCGAATATCTCCGCGTGCTGGCAAATCATGCGCATACTCATGAAGCCGCCTGCCGAGAAGCCGGCGATATAAATGCGCGTTGGATCTGCGACGTGCCGCGCAATGAGGTCGCGGATCAATGCGCTTAGGAAGCCTTCGTCATCAGGCGGACCAGCGCTGCCAGCTTGTTGCCAGAGCGGGATGTACGCCGACGGCACAGCGCCTGGCGGAAAGAAATTCCAGCGATGGCCAATGGCGTCGGGAAATACCGAGACGAAGCCTTCGTGCTCGCCAAGTATTGGAAGGTGCGTGCCCATCATCATGCCTTGGCCGGTGCCGCCGAGGCCGTGGAGCAAGAAGATGACTGGCTTCGGCTCTGTGCCGGGCGGAATGTCGATAATGTAGCTGCGGGTCACGCCGCCGACGCTGATGGTGGCTGGCGTTGGCTTGGCAAGCGCTGTCAGCGGCATTGTCCAAATCAGCGCCGAGATCAGAAAGCGCAGGAACATGCTGTCCTCCGAATGCCCTCTGGTCCTGCTCTAGCATCGCAGCGCGCCGGCGCCGCCTGACAATTTCCCAAGCTTCAAGCCGGCGACTGCAGATTGCGCACAATGCCAAGCAGCGTTTTGCGCGGAAGGTATTTCACCATGCCCGCTTGGAACGCATTGCGCGCGCCGGTCACCTTTACAGGCCGATTGCGCTTCCACGCTTCGTAGCCCATGCGGGCGACGGGTGCTGACGCCATGGCCGCGCCGGCATTTTTCGCGAGCCGCGTTTTCCCGGTTCCCGCGCGTTCGCGGAACTTCGACACAGTGGGTCCAGGGCAAAGGCAACTGACATGCACGCCCGTGCCACGCGCTTCTTCCCAAAGCGCTTCGGAAATTGAGAGAACATAGGCCTTCGAAGCGTAATAGTTCGCCATGAGTGGGCCGGGTTGGAATGCCGCTGTAGACGCGACATTCAGAACACCGCCGCGCTTGTTCGCCAACATCTTGTCCCAGAAGAGGTAAGTCAGTTCGACGAGCGCGCGGACGTTCAAATCGATCATGCCGAGCTGTGTGGGCAGATCGGAAGATGTCAGCGCGCCGGCGTGGCCGTAACCGGCATTGTTGACGAGCACATCCACGTTGAGATTGCGCATGCCGATGTTAGTGGCGAGCGCGGTGCCACCGCCGATCGCGCCGAGGTCCTGCGCGATCACCGTGGTCTTCACGCCATGCGCGCTGGCGAGGCGTTGCGCGACTTCGTTGAGCGGTCCTTCGCTGCGGGCGGTGAGGATGAGGTCGTAACCATCACGCGCGAAGCACTCAGCGAGATCGACGCCAATGCCGGCGGACGCACCGGTCACGAGTGCTGTTTGTCCTTGTCCTGGTTTCCGCCGCGCCATGCTTGCCTCTCCCTCAACCGGTTGCGACGATAAGCGGGCGCGCGCACGGTTCCAACAGCCGCAGCCAAACGTGATAGACAGACGCCATGGCCGCCGACTTCAAACTCAATCCGGACGAAGCCGCGTTCGACGCCAAGGGCGCGGACAAAGCAAAGGCCACGCGCCCGCGCGATGCGGCGACGCTGATCCTGGTGCGCGACAAGCGCGAAGTGATGATGGGTCAGCGCGCCAAAGGGCACGTGTTCATGCCGGACAAATGGGTCTTCCCTGGCGGCAGGGTAGATCCCGGCGATGTGCGTGCTCGGGCGGCCAAGGAGCTGAGGCCTGAGGTAGAGGCGCTGCTGAAGCTGGGTGGCGTTCGCCGGGCCCCCCGAGCGTTCGCGCTGGCGGCGGTTCGCGAGACCAAGGAAGAGGCAGGGCTCATCCTTGGGGACGGAAAGGGTCCGGACCTGTCCAAGCTGGAGTTCGTCGCCCGGGCGATCACGCCGCCGCACCGGCCCAGGCGTTTCGATGCCCGCTTCTTCATGGCAGACGCCCATGCCGTAGGGGCTCAAGCCGAGCCGGCCCCCAGCGAAGAATTGCTGCATACAAAGTGGTTTAGCCTCGACGAGGCATTGGCCCTGGACCTGCCTTCCATCACTCGGTTTGTGCTTAAGGAAGTTCGGACCCGGCTCGAAGGGGAGCGTCTGGACCCGCCATTTCTGCGGTTCGCCAGGGGCGGTCACCAAATGGACCGGCTCAAAAGTTGACTTCCCAAGTTGACTTTAAGGGCGTTCTCCGTATTTTCCGCCGCTCTTAAAATCCCAAACGCTTCTAACCAACGCCTCGGAAAGCCGCCGCCATGGCCAAGCCAGCTACGATCAAAATTCGCCTCAACTCGACGGCCGACACCGGCTTCTTCTACGTGACCAAGAAGAACCCGCGCACCAAGACCGAGAAGTTGAAGTTCAAGAAGTATGATCCGGTCGTGCGCAAGCACGTCGAGTTCGTCGAAGGCAAGATTAAGTAAGCACGCGCTCGACGCGCTGAGCTGAAGGATGGACAGCCGGCTTGAGCCGCTGCCCATTTGCTTTTGCGCTTTAGGGCTTGGCGTAGAGGATCATCTGTGTGCAGCGGAAGAGCGCCATGGTCTTGCCGGTCTGCTCGTTGGTGACCACGGCATCCCAAACTTGCGTGGTCTTGCCGCCGTGCACGAGCTTGGCCTCGCAGGCGACGCCGCCGTCGCGCGCCGTGCCGAGGAAGTTCGACTTGAGTTCGATGGTGGTGAAGCCGACAGCGTTATCTGGCTTCGAGATGATGCAGCCATAACCGCAAGCGCTGTCGGCCAAAGCGATGACGCTCGCGGCGTGCAGGAAGCCATTGGGCGCCATGTGGTGCGGCTGGACGCTGAAGCGGCCGCGCACAAGGCCGGGTTTGGCCTCAAGCCATTCAAGATTGAGATGATCCGGTAGATGGCCCTTCTGACGTTCAGTCAGGTCCTTGACGAAATCCATGTGAACCCCTCGCGATGATGGCTCACTTAGGTTCGCGCCGCGCGCAGCGCTAGGTGACGCCACGTTCGCACGCTATGCTAGGCGCATGACGGAAGAGCGTGTCAAAGCCGCCGTGTTGCTGATTGGCGACGAATTGTTGTCAGGCCGCACGCAGGACGTGAACCTACAGACCATTTCAAAATTCATGGCGCCGCTGGGTGTGCAGATCGCCGAAGCGCGCGTGGTGGCCGATGTGCCGGATGAGATCGTCGCCGCGGTGAACGAACTACGCGCGAAATACGATTACGTCTTCACCACTGGCGGCATCGGCCCCACGCACGATGACAAAACCGCCGACGCGATCGCAGCGGCTTTCGGCGTCGGCATCGATGTGCATCCCGAAGCGCGCGCGATTTTGGAAGCGCATTACAAGGGGCCTGGCAATCTGAACGAAGCGCGCTTGCGTATGGCGCGCGTGCCGATTGGCGGCAGTTTGGTGCCGAACCCGGTGTCGAAGGCGCCGGGCTTTCAGATGGGGAACGTCTTCGTGATGGCCGGCGTGCCGTCGATCATGCGCGGCATGCTCGAAGGCGTCGGCCCGCGCATCAAGGGCGGCGCTGTCGTGCGCTCGCGCGCCGTGCGCGGGAAGGGGGTGCGCGAGGGTGACATCGCGGCGCCATTGGAAGCGTTGGAAGCAGCGACAAACGGCGTGGTGACGTTTGGCTCCTATCCGTGGTTCGGCCCGGATGGATACGGCTTGCAACTTGTCGCGCGCTCGGCAGATGAAGCGTTGCTGGCGAAAGCCGCGGTCGATCTGCGCGAACTTATCCGCTCGCGCGGCGCTGAGCCCGAAGATGTCGAAGACGCGTGCTAGATCATGCTGGCGGCGAAGTTGATCGCCAAGGCCAGGATCATTGTGTTGAACACGAACGCGATGATGCCGTGAATGGTCACCACGTTGCGGATCGCCTTGCTGGAGATCTGGATGTCTGCGGTTTGATTGGCGACGCCGATCACCAATCCAAAATGTAGGAAGTCCCAGAAATTGGGATCGAGATCGCCCGGAAAAATCAGCCCGCCGCGGGCTTCATTGTCTTCGCTTTGGCCATAAAATTCGTGTGCGTAATGATTGGCGAAGGCGGTGTGTACGAAGAGCCACGAAAGCGCGACGGTGATCAGCACGAACGCCACGCGTTCGGGCTTATCGGCGCCATGCGCGGCCGCTGCTTGGCCGGCCTCCGCAACGATTGCGGCGATGCTGACAGCGAATCCTAGCAGCGAAATGAACAGAATGAAGAACCGGCCATCGTCGGTCGCGGCGACTTTCGCTGCGATTTTGTCCGGTGTTGCGTGGCGCAGAAGCCAGAACAATGTTGCGAGATAGCCGATGACGCCCACATCCCACGCCGCCAAGCCGCGCGTCAGCGGTGTGAGCGAATTGGCGGCCACGTGCAGAAACATCGCGACTGCAACACCGAATGCAACGCCCACCAGAATCGTCTTGCGTTTGAAGAGTGCGGCGATCGCGTTCATGGGCGGCAATTCATGGGCGCATTCGCCGCCGCCGCCAAGGCGCCGCTTTGGGCTCGCGTTTGCGGCGCGTCGTCGCTAGGGTCCGCCCCCGGCGCGAGCGTGGCGAAACCTGGTAGACGCAACGGACTTAAAATCCGTTTCCCGAAAGGGAGTGCGGGTTCAATTCCCGCCGCTCGCACCATCCTACGCTCGCGATGGCGCGCGTAGGATGTCCTCCGACCTACGTCGGCCGAAGCCGACTTCGGTCGGCGTAGGCCGAAGCCTTGGCGTACGAGGACCATGCGCTCCATCCGCGAGCTTCGGATGGCTTCGCCAGCTGGAGCATCTGTGACCAACACCATTCTCCCCGCACTTCCGCCGATCCTCGACTACGCAGGCGTCGCCGTATTTGCGCTGACCGGCGCGCTCGCGGCGGCGCGTGATCGGCACGACATCATCACGTTTTGGTTCTTCGCGGTGGTGACCGGCGTTGGAGGCGGTACGCTGCGCGATCTGCTCATGGGCGCGCCGGTGTTTTGGATTTCCGACGCGACCTATCTTTGGATCGGCGCTGCAGCCTCGCTGGCGGTGTGGATTGCCGGCGAACGCATCGAACGCGCCGCGACGCTGATCTGGCTCGATGCCTTGGGCCTCGCGGCGTATGCGGTGATCGGCGCAGCGAAAGCGCTGGCGTTTCATGTCGATCCCGTGGTGGCGACGGCGATGGGCGTGCTCACGGCGTGCTTCGGCGGCGTGATCCGCGATGTGCTGGCGGGCCAGCCTTCCGTGCTGCTGAAGCGCGAGATCAGTATTTCCGCGGCTTTGCTGGCGGCGGGCATGTTCGTGAGCTTGACGGCATTCGGTGTTGAGCCTGTTGTGGCCGGCGTGATCGGCGCGGTGGCGGGCTTTGCGTTGAGGGCTGGCGCTATACATTATGGCTGGCGCTTGATGGCGTTCGGAGAACAGCGTGGCCAGAGAGAAACTTGAGTTGGTCGAAGTTAGCCCGCGCGACGGGCTGCAGAACGAG
>JBAQGO010000121.1:0-7691 GCA_049287825.1 Vitreimonas sp.
CTCGACACATAGGCGCGCGACGGGATTTCGCGATTGCCGACGACTAAGACATCCAAGCCGCCAGAAATCTCTTCCCAGATGTTCTTTTTCGCATCCAGGGTATCGCGCGATTGATCGACGAAACCCAGCTTTACGCTCTCGCCAATCTCGATCTTGCCTTCATCCGGCTTCTGATCGCCGGTGATCATGCGGAACAAGGTCGACTTGCCCGCGCCGTTCGGACCAATGATGCCGACGATACCGCCCGGCGGCAGTTTGAACGTGAGCCCGTCGATCAACAGCTTGTCGCCGAAACCCTTCTTCAGGCCTTCGAACTCAATGACGTTGTGCCCAAGCCGCGGTCCTGGCGGAATTTGGATCGTCGCGAACGTCTGCTTCTCGCGCTCAGCTTCGGCGGCCATTTCCTCATAACGCGCCAAACGCGCTTTGCTCTTGGC
The DNA here is from genome assembly GCA_049287825.1 of Vitreimonas sp. Lineage (GTDB taxonomy): Bacteria > Pseudomonadota > Alphaproteobacteria > Caulobacterales > Aquidulcibacteraceae > Vitreimonas. The sequence goes on from JBAQGO010000121.1 coordinate 438, forward strand.
TTGCCGCGCCTTCGGGGATTGACGCACCCATTCCAGTTCGCGCGTGATCGCCTTCTTGCGCCCTTCGCTCTCGGACGCTTCCGCTTCCGAGCGTTTGGCTTTCGCTTCCAGCCACGCCGAATAATTGCCCTCGTACGGAATGCCCTTGCCGCGATCGAGTTCTAGCGTCCACTTCGTCACTTGATCGAGGAAGTAGCGATCGTGGGTGACGAGGATCACGCAGCCCGGAAACGCCTCAAGGTGATGCTGCAGCCACGCGACGCTTTCGGCGTCGAGGTGGTTGGTCGGTTCGTCGAGCAACAGCATGTCCGGCTTCGACAACAGCAAACGGCACAGCGCCACGCGCCGGCGTTCGCCACCTGACAGCTTCTCAACGCCTGAGTCATCGGGCGGGCAGCGCAACGCATCCATCGCCATGTCGATCTTGGAATCGATGTCCCACGCATCAGACGCATCGATCTGCTCCTGCAGCTTAGTCATCTCTTCCATGAGCTCGTCGGTGTAGTTCTCGCCGACCGCCATCGACACTTCGTTGAAGCGATTGACCAGCTGCTTCTCCGCGCACCAGCTTTCGACGTTCTCGCGCACATTCATCGCCGCATCGAGCTGCGGTTCCTGCTCCAGATAGCCCATCTTAGTGTTGGCCATGGCGAAGGCTTCACCCGTGAAGTCCTTGTCCATGCCGGCCATGATTTTCATCAGCGTCGACTTGCCCGAGCCGTTGACGCCGACGACGCCGATCTTCGCGTCCGGGAAGAATGACAGCCAGATGTTCTCGAACACCTTCTTGCCGCCCGGATAGGCCTTGGTCAGGCCTTGCATCGTGAAAATGTATTGCGCCGGTTGGGCCGCCATGGGTCGCTCGTCCTTGAAGGAGAAGGCGCGCATATAGCGAGGCCCGAGCCGCTCGTCGAGCGATCCAACGCGGCTTTTGCCGCGTAACTGCCGCAGCTGATGTAAGGGGGCGGCAATGAGCACACGGCGCACTGTTTTGCTTGGAATGGCGGCGGCCGGAATCGCGCCGGCGTCATGGGCCGAAGACACGTTGCGAGGCGCCGACCTTCGCGGTGACATCGCCATTTTGCGCGACGCGTACGAGACGTTGCATCCCGGGCTCTATCGGTATGCGACGCCCACGCAGATGAGCGGGCGTTTCGATGCGCTGGCGCGAGCTTTTGCGCACGATCAAACCCGCGCTGAGGCCTATCTCTCGTTATCGCGATTTTTGGCCAGCGTGCGTTGCGGCCACACCTACGCGAACTTCTACAATCAGCGGGGGGCGGTGCGCGAAGCGCTGTTCGATCCGCTGCCGCGCCTGCCGGTGCATTTCGTGTGGCTTGGGCCTCGGATGGTGGTCGTGGCGAATTTCTCTGGCGATGCGCGCTTAGCGCGCGGCGCCGAAATCCTCTCGATCGATGGGCGCGCCGTCGCGCGCATCCAGCACGACCTGCTCGCCTACGCCCGCGCAGATGGCGGCAACGACGCCAAGCGCCGCGCCCTGCTCGAAGTGCGCGGCTTCGACGGCTACGAGACCTTCGACATCTTCTACGGCCTCGCCTACCGCCCAAGCGCCAGCTTCCGCCTGCGCGTGCGCTCCGCCGGCGGCTCCCGCATCGAGACCTTTGATGTGGCCGCCGCCGATCTCGCCGCACGGCGCGCCGCCATGCGCACGCAGCAGAATGACGACGCGCCCAACTGGACACTGAGCTATCCTCAAGCCGGAACCGCTCTTCTCACCATGCCGAGCTGGGCGCTGTACAACAGCCATTGGGATTGGCGCGCATTTCTCGACACAAGCTTCGCCGAGATCAATCGACGTGCCGTCACCAAGCTGATCGTCGATGTGCGCGGCAACGAAGGTGGCCTCGATTGCGGCGACGATATTGTCGCCCGCTTAATTGACGCGCCATTGCAACGCGAAGGCTTCGAGCGGCGCGTTCGTTACCGGCAAACGCCGGATCGCCTCAATCCCTACCTCGACACCTGGGACGACAGCTTCCGCAACTGGGGCGCCGACGCCGAATCCATCGACGCACGCTTCTTCCGCCTGCGCAGTGACGACGGCGACGCCATCGCGCCGAAGGGGCCACGGTTTCGCGGTGAACTCATCGTGCTGACGGACGCAGAAAACTCCTCTGCGACTTTCCAGTTTGCACAAATGGTGCAGCAAAAGCGGCTCGGGCGCCTCATTGGCCAGCCCACGGGCGGCAATCAGCGCGGCATCAATGGCGGCGCCTTCTTTTTCGTGCGCTTGCCCGCCTCAGGACTGGAGGCCGATTTACCCCTGATCGGCCGCTTCCCACTCACGCCAAAACCGGATGCAGGCCTCACGCCCGATATCGTCATCAATCTCACGGCCGCCGACGTCGCTACGGGGCGCGACGCTGTGATGGAGGCCACGCTGAACGCCTAAACGGAACTCTCTGCGATCAAAGATGTTGGTGAGGGTTCTGAGGAGAAGCTCCCATGCCCGCCGTTCAGACTAATACCCGCGCCAAGACCTCCAGCCGAAAATCTGCCAGCCAAGACGCTATCGCGCTCTTGAAAGCCGATCACCGAGAGGTGGAGGGCTGGTTCGACGATTTTGAGAAGACCAACAGCGACTCGAAAAAGCAGAAGCTGGCCGATCAGATCTGCACGGCCCTCGAAATTCATACTGAGATCGAGGAAGAGATTTTTTATCCCGCCTGCCGTGAAGCCGGCATCGAAGAAGACATGATGGACGAAGCCGACGTCGAACATGACGGCGCCAAGAAGCTCATTGCCGAAATCGAAGACGGCAGAGCCGGCGACGATCACTGGGACGCGAAGGTTCACGTTCTCGGCGAGATGATCAAGCATCACGTCAAAGAAGAAGAACAGAAAGACGGCATGTTCGCCAAAGCGAAGAAAGCCGATCTGGATCTCAAGGAACTCGGCGAACAGCTCTCAGCGCGCAAGAAGGCGTTGATGAAGCAAAAGAAGAACGGCCGTAACTAGCGCCCGGATGGCGTGGCCGTTACTTGCCGGCACTGCGTTTCGGCCGCACCCGGGCGCGTCCAGCGCGCGTCGCTGCTGCGGCCGCTGAAATCTGCGCCGCCGTCGGAATAGCGAAAGCCTGCGCCGTAAATGCGCGACGGCAGGCTTACCGTCGGGTAGCCGTCCTGTGCAATCGTTGCGCTTAGGGGCGGTGTATTGACGAAGGTGACGCTCAACGCCGAGCCATCGTCACAGCGATAGGTTGCGTATGTCGGACCCGTATTGACCGTCGGGCACGGTGTTGCGCACGCAGCCAACAAAAGAACGGCCAGGACGATTGCAACGCGCATGTGAAGCTCCCTTTCAGCCATCCTAGGGCACTTCACTTAAGCGCGAAACAGCTTCGCGTATGGCGCGACGCCTTGCCCGTCCGTGGCCGGCGCCTCTAAATTCGGGATCTGGGGGTCGCGAGCTATGTCTAACGGGTATCTGGTTGCAGCGCGGGCGGACGTTGCCGCGGCGCACGAGATCAGCGACGGCTTCGGCCTTGAGGTCATCGACGCGGCAAGTATCGGCGATCCGAATACCGCAGCGTCTGGGTTGGCCGCCGCTGCCAATGTCGGCCTTCTGATCAGCTCTGCGTCTGCTAGCGACGCACACTATGTCGCGATCTTGCGCGTGCTCGCGCAAGGCTTGCAACGCGCTCAGCTTATTGTAATCGACGCCGACGCGCGCGCTGCGCTTGAATTCTTGCCGGAAAGCTGGCCCGTGATGTCGCTCGACGATGCACGCGCCCGCTCAGCAGAACTCACGCGCCGACGCGACGGCGTCGCAAGCAGCGGACCACACCACGCTGCGCCAATTCCAACTCCGCCGCCGCAACCCGAGCCAGCGCCGCCTTCGCCACAGCCGGAATCAGAAGCGCCGCCGCCAATCGACGAACCGCATCCTGATGGAGACGAAGCTCCCCTCGCGGCTGCGGCAGATACATCGAACAGCACGGTCACCGAGGACGAGCATGCCCCAGCAGCAGAGGAAGATGAGACCGCAGCGGGTGCGCCACCGCTAAACACGCCGTGGACTGAGCCCGTTCCACACAATGAAGAGGCTTCCACCTCCGATGAGACCGCACCACCGCCATGGCTGCACGATGACGCTGTGCGCAACGCGGATGGTTCGCTGACGCTACCAGGCGACGAAGGCCCGGAGAATGCGCCGATCGCCGCCTCGACCGAGACGCCGCATGCGCCGACGCATCCACCGGCTCAAGATCTTAGCGCGGTCAACGAGGGGCCCTCGTTCGGCGGCGCCGCGGGTGTCCCGGCATCCACGCCGGCGCCTTCCGCACCACCGCAAGTGCAAGCGCCAGCTCCAGCAAGTGTTGCGGCGCCACCAAAAACACGTGGCCGCGCCGAAGCCGGGTCAACCACATCAACCGCCCCGGCTGATGCGCATGCTTTTGCACCAAAAAAACTCCGTCGCGGCACGCCTGAGCTCGTGCAGGTGATCATTCATCAGCCGAAAGATCTCAAGGCCGTGATCAAAGCGGCGAAGAACGCCAATCCCGACACGGCAGTCGCGCCAAATGCGTTGAAGATCGGCGACGTGGCTTTCGGCACTTCGATGGGCGTTGCGCTGGAAACGCGTGGTGTCAAATGCGAAGGTACGATGCAGCGCCGTCCATGGCGCGGCGAGCCGATCGATTTTTCGTTTTCGGTTGAGGCCGACGAGGACGCGAAAAAGGCTGTCTTCATCGCCCGCATCTTCGTCGGCGACGCGCAAATCGGCACGATCGCCTTCACGTTGCCGATTTCCGGCCCAAGCAAAAAGGCCGCGAGCACCGGCGATGCGGGACGTCTGAAGCGTCACAAGCGCGTCTTCCTCTCCTACTCAAGCCAAGATCGCGCCACCATCGCCGCCATCGCCACAGCGTATGAAGCCGCCGGCGTTCCGCACTTCTGGGACCGCGCCTCGCTCAAGTCTGGCGAAGAATGGTCGCCACGCTTACGCAAGGAAATCGATCGCGCCGATCTCTTCCATCTCTGCTGGTCGAAGGCAGCGGCCTCTTCCGAATGGGTGGAGAAGGAGACTGAGCACGCGCTGACACGCCGCAAACGCTCCAACGGCAAGAACCCGGACATCACTGTGCAGATGCTCGACGGCCCGCCTTGGGCACCGCATCCTCGTCAACTCGACGCCATCAATTTCGACGATTTCGTCCGCGCTGCTATCGTCGGCTACGCGCGCGGCGATGGTTCAACCTAAGTGAGCACGTTCGCCAACGCGCTCGGGACGGTTCTGCTCATGACACAACTCGCCAGCGCAACTATGCACGCCACCCTTCCCACGCCGCCCGATTGGCACGGCGCCAGCGAGCGCTTGATTGTCGGCGCCGACAATCCGTGGATCACACCCACCGAAGCCAACGGCTTCACCGAAACGCCCAACTACGCCGACACACGCGCCTGGCTCGAACGCCTCGACGCCGCCTCGCCCATGATTCACATGGAGAGCTTTGGCCGCTCGCCACAAGGCCGCGATCTGCTCGTCGTCTACGCCACGCCCAACGGACAACTCGATCCCTCAAAGCCGACTTTGCTCGTGCAATGCGGCATCCATTCGGGCGAGATCGACGGCAAGGAAGCCGGCATGATGCTCCTGCGCGACATCGCCTTTGGGTCGCAGCGGCATCTGGTCGATCACGTCAATCTCGTGTTCGTGCCGATTTTCAACGTCGACGGCCACGAACGCTCCGGCCCGTTTAATCGCCCCAATCAGCGCGGTCCCAACAACATGGGTTGGCGCAACACCGCGCAGAATCTCAATCTCAACCGCGATTACGTTAAAGCCGACGCGCCCGAAATGCGCGCCATGCTCGGTCTTTTCCAGCGCGTGCATCCGGATTTGTATCTCGACGTGCACGTCACCGACGGCATGGATTACCAATACGACATCACCTACACGTTCCAGGGCCGCGACGGCACATACGCGGCGTCACCGCACATCGCGCGTTGGCTCAACGCGCACTATCGCCCGAGCGTCGACGCAGCGCTGAGCCGCAACGGCCACATCCCCGGCGATCTCGTCTTCGCCCACAACGAACGCGATCTCAGCCAGGGCTTGCTCGGCTATCCGTTCACACCGCGCTACAGCCAAGCCTATGGCGACATCGCGCACATGGCCTCTATCCTGATCGAGAACCACTCACTGAAGCCCTTCCGTCAACGCGTTCTAGGCACCTACGTGCTAATCGAAGAAAGCCTGCGCCAACTCGCCGAACACGGCAGCGAATTGCGCGCTGCAACACAAGCCGATCAGCGCGACTTCCCCGCCACGCTGCCTGCCGGCTGGCGTGAAACGCAACAGGCCACTGGCACACGCCACTTTCTGCCGATGCAACATGAGCCGTTCAATTCGGGATCCTCGGGCGCGCCGGAAACACACTGGACAGGCCAACCCGCGTCTGCTGCCGATGTCCCGCAATACGGTGTCGAACCCACGATCAGCCTGAATCGACCGCGCGCCTATTGGGTGCCAGCGACGAAGACCAACGTGATCGACGTTCTCCGCGCGCACGGCATTCAGTTCGAAACCATCGCGGCGCCGCGCACGGTCGGCGTCGACATGCTCCGCTTGCCCGATGCGCAAGTCGCTTCTGGCCCACCCGCTGAAGGCCGCACACGCGTCAATGCCGGAACGCCGGTGCGCACACACAGCCAAGAATGGATGCCCGCCGGCTCCATTCGCGTGCCGACTGATCAACCGCTCGGCGATCTCGCCGTCATCATGCTTGATCCGCAAAGCGAAGACTCGCTCTTCGCGTGGGGCTTCTTCAACGAAATCCTGCAGCGCGTGGAATACGCCGATGGCTACGTGATGGCGCCGCTCGCTGACCGCATGCTCGCCGAAGATCCCGCGCTGAAGCGCGAGTTCGAAGCACGTCTCGCATCAGATCCGGCCTTCGCCGCCAATCCCGACGCGCGCCTCGCATGGTTCTACGCCCGCTCCGCTTACGTCGACGCGCGCTACCAACTCTACCCGGTCGGCATCGAACCTTAGTGTCGGCAACTTCTTCGCTGCGCCACCAATCGCGCGCCAACGCGGCTGCGCGCAATTTCGAGGACGTGGCGGACGTCGGAGAGCGTCGTTACGGGATCGTTGTTATAATCGCGCAGACGGTGATCGTACCGGCGGCCGACGGACGCTTCTTCCACCGCGAAGCGTACTTCCTGTAACGCCGTGCGCCGATGTTCATAGGTCCCGAGGACGTTCATCGACGCCCGCTGTAACGCACAG
>JBAQGO010000122.1:0-24731 GCA_049287825.1 Vitreimonas sp.
GCCGCGCGGCGCGGCCGGCGCACCGGGCCGCGGCGTGGCAGGCGGGGTTGGCGCCACCTCCACGTCGAGCTCGCGGTGCGGCGCATGTTCGCCGGGCATGTGCACGACCATGCCGTGGTTTTCGAGATGGCGTTCGATCTGCATCCGCTCAGCGTCGCGCACCCGAAACACGAACACGTCGCTGCGGGCGAAATGGGCAGCGCCAAGGCGCACTTGTTCGCGCCGCAGACCCAGGCGCTGCGCGAGATGACCGCGGACAGGCTCCATAAAGGGCGAGGCTTCGTCGCTGCTCGGCGGCGCTGCGGCAATCGCCCATTCCATCGTATCGCGGTCCGGCGCGTGACCGGACGTGCGGGTGGCGGCGTAGCCGTCCTGAAAATGCTGCGCGACCATATCGGCGCGCATCACGTCGGGCGGGCGCGGGGGCAGGAAGATGACCACCGCGACAATGCCGATGAACGCCGACACAAAGGCCAACGCCACCAGTAGGCCGAGGTGCGCCGCAATCGGTAGTCCGCGTTGTTCGCGCATCAGGCGCTCGGTTTGATGGCGAAGAGATAGCCCTCGCCGCGCACAGTGCGGATGATGTCGATGCCGCCGGGGCGCTCGAGCTTCTTGCGCAGGCGGCTGACTTGCACGTCGACGGCGCGGTCGAACACGTCGCCGTCATTGTCGAAGGCGTAGTCGAGCAATTGCTCGCGCGTCAGCACGCGTTGAGGGTGTTCGACAAAGGCGCGCAGCAGGCGGAATTCGCCGGCGGACAGCGGGATCACTACGTCATCGGGATCCACCAGCTCACGGCGGGCGATGTCGAGCCGAAAGCTGGCGAAGCGCCGCGACTCCGCCGACGGCGCGGCGTCCCCATCTTTGGCGCGCCGAAGCACCGCGCGCGCGCGCGCCACCAACTCGCGCGGATTGCAGGGTTTTGCCAGATAGTCGTCAGCGCCAATTTCCAGGCCGACAATGCGGTCGGCATCGTCGCCCAAGGCAGAGAGCATGATGATCGGCGGCGCGCCCTTGCCGGAGAGGCGCTTGCAGGCGGAAAGCCCGTCCTCCCCTGGCATCATCAGATCGAGCACGATCAGATCAGCGCCCTTGGAGGCGAGCGCCCGCTCCATGGAGGCGACGTCGGAGGCCGCGTGCGCGGTGAACCCGGCGCGCTGGAACACCTCTACGAGCCCATCGCGGATATCGCCATCGTCATCGACAATCAGCACGCGGGGCGCGAGGTCGGTTTCAGCCATGGCCGCTATACTACGCCGCATTCCGTAACCCGAAACAGTGAGGTCGACCCGGATACGCGACCCCTATTGCGCCAATGTTTCAGCGTTGACGCACTGGCGAAACGGAGCCAGCCCATGGTCGCCCCGTCTTTCGCCCGTCCGGGGCGCCAGAGGGGTATTTCACCATGAAGTTTGTTCTTGCTTTTGCCGTTGCGGCCTTGGGCGCGACCGGTGTCGCGGCCTACGCCGAACAGGGCGACCACGTGATGATCATGCGACATCACGGCGGGCCGATGATGGACATCGACACCAACCATGATGGCTGGATCACGCGAGCGGAAGCCACGGCGGCGGCCGACCGCATGTTCGAGCATATGGACAGCAATCATGACGGACGGCTGACGGAAGCCGATCACCCGCAGATGGAGCATGACGTGGATGTGCGCATCGGCGGCCCAGGCGAGCTTCCCGCGCCGGACGATCGCAATTGCACGCGCACAACTGAGCCTGGACCTGACGGGCATGGTCAGCGCGTCACCGTCATTTGTCATGGCGACGATGAGGCGGGTGGCGGGACTAGCGAACGTCGCGTCATCATTCGCCGTGGCGATCATGAGGCGCCAGAGGCGTCGAACAGCGAACACCAGCGTGTCGAGCGCAACGTCACGATCATCACGCGCGATGACGGCGACGATGGCGTCGCCCCTCCCGCGCCGCCCGCCGCGCCTGGTACACCGCATCCCGCGATGGCGCCAATGCCGCCGCGGCCACCGCATCCGCCCCACGCGCCGATGTTCATGATGCTGTTCGCCAATTCTGAAGAGATGGACACCAATCATGACGGCGCCATTTCGCGCGATGAATTCCGGGCGCAGCAGCTGCGGTTCTTCGATGCTAGCGACGTCAATGGCGATGGGCGCATCCGCTTTGAGCCGCCGCCCGAGCCGCCCATGCCCCCGATGCCGCCCATGCCTCCGGGCGCACCGGCAGCACCCACGCCGCCCCCGCCACCGCGGTAAAATCAAGGTTTGCAGGGACGTGACCGGCGGCACGGCGGCCCCTGCATCCAATCGCTAGGTTAACTGCATCAACACTTCAGACGGTTCGCAAACACCAGTCAGGGAGACGAAAATGAACAAGTTGCTCGCCATCGCCGCCGCCATCGCTCTTTTCGCTCCTGCTGCGTTTGCAGCCTTGCATCAAGCCACTTTGATCGTCGCCTGATCCCCCAAACCCGCCAGCGACGGTTAAAAACGGAAGGCGCGGACCACCCCTAGGTCCGCGTCTTTTCGTTTGTCTGAATTTCACGCGCGCTCGTCCTGAAAATTTTCTTCACCAAGCGCATCCGCAGAAAGCATCGACGGCATCTCTCAATCAAACGCCGAGACACTTTCGAAAAGGGACGACGACCATGACCAAAATGCTTTCATTCGCCCTCGCTTTCGTTCTGTTCGCGCCGGTTGCGATTTCAATTGCGGTGCAGGCTGCGCGGATCGTCGCCTGACCCCAAGCATACGACCTTCTGTCCACCTTAAGCGCGGGTCTTCGGGCCCGCGCTTCTTTCTGCGCGGCCTGCTGCATACATTAACAAGAAGAAAATTCACCGCGCCGCATCCGCGCGCGCACGCATCGCATCTCTTCATTAAACAGATCAAACACGCTGGAGAGTTTCACATGACCAAGACGTTCAACATCACGCTCGCGTTTCTCTTGTTCGCACCGATCGCCGTTGCGGTCGCCCTGCAAGCAGCGCGGATCGTCGCCTAGTCCCCTCCCTTTGAGCCGGCGGCGATTGAGGCGCGGGTCCGGCCACGACCCGCGCCTTTTCGTTTGTCTAGTGTGCAGCGGGCTGCGCTGGCGGTTCCGGGAAGAAAGCGCCGGCGACGGTTGGGAAAACGATGGGGCTCTCGAAGCCCTCCGCCGAGATCGCCGACACGCCAAAGAACGAGTCATCGATGATGATGTTCTCGAGTTTCAGCGTCGTGGCCGCGCCGGCATCGCGATGATTGCTCCATTGCGGTTCGGTGGTGGCGCGCCACCAGACACGGTAGCTCGCCGCGCCGGGCACAGCGCGCCATGTCAGCGTGGTGTCGGAGCTGACGCCGCCGCCGATGGTGACGCCGCTCGGCGGCGCCGGTGCTGAGGCGAGCGCCGCCATCGACACAATGTTCAGCCGCGCCACCTGCGCGAGATAGGCGAAGTCGACACCTTCGATCACGTCGCCATAGCGGATGCCGTTCTCGGTGCGCAGATCCTGGTGCTGGCGATTGTAGTTCTCGACAGCTTCAGTGACGCGCACCGCAGGATAACCCGCTTCCAGCATGCGCACTTGGTCGCCGCCGCGGCCGTAGCGGTCGGTGCGATAGATTATCCGCACGTCGAAGTTTGTTAGATAGCGATCAGCCATTTGATCAATGAAGCGCGCAAGATTGCGCGAGGGTGAATCCAGCTCGCCGCCATTGTAGCGGCGGCGGTTGGCTTCTTCTTGAGTTTCGACGGCGCGGGTGCCCTCGGAGAAAACGCGTACATGCGTGGTGTCCCGGACGCCATTGGTGCCTTCGCTATTGCCGACGATGTCGTTGTTGAGATCGGCCTCGACGCGCCAATTGTGGGCACGGGCGTAGTCGGCGAGCACCTTGCCGCCATAGAGCCCCTGCTCTTCGCCCGAGAGCGAGGCAAACACCAACGTCGCGGCGAAGCGATGTTTGGAAAGAACCCGCGCTGCTTCGATCACCGCCGCCGTGCCGGAGCCGTCATCGTTGGCGCCTGGCGCATCGCTGGTCGCGTTCATGGGATCGGTGACGCGGCTATCGAGGTGGCCGCTGATGACGATGATGCGATCTGGATCCGTCGTGCCGCGCTGAATGGCGAGCACGTCCATCACCTCTGTCGGTCGCATCAAACGATCGCCGGTGAAAGTCTGCGATGGTGTTTCGATTTGCAGGCAATTGCCGCATTGGCGGGAGATGGCTTGAAACTGGCTCGCCACCCAGCGCCGCGCCGCGCCGATGCCGCGGCGCGTGGAGCGGGTGTCCGATGCAGTGTGGCGGGTACCGAATCCGACGAGATGCTGGATGGTCGAATGCAGCTGATCTTGGCTGACGTCGGAAACGAGCTCGGGCAAGAGCGGCTGATGCTGAATCACTATAACGTATGTCATGGCGCTGCCCGCATGATCTCCGCTCGGCGTGCTCGCAGTTTGCGCCTGCGCCAAAGACGCACTGAGGCAAAGCGCTGCGATGAGCGGTCCCTTGCGCATGTGAGTTCCCCGTTAGCCTGAGTTTCTAATGCGGACGCGAACATGCGCGCTCTGGCCATCCGCATCAACCACGCTCACATCGTAAAAGCCCGGCGCGCTCGGGCGCCAAATGGCGCGGCCGCTCGTGGACTCTGTGGTCACACGCTCGCCCTCCGCGTACCAGGTCAACGGCGGGCGCCCGCCGCGTGCGGAGAGCGAAAGCCCGCGCGCGGTTGGCCCGTAATCGAGCACGAGAACCTGCGTGTTGTCGGGCGGAAACAGAATCGAGAGCTCGTTGCCACCGCTGGGCTCAAGATGCGTCAGCGCGGGCGGCGGCGCATTGTTCTGATGCTCCGGCGCATGCACGTCGTCCCGCGACACGCCGAGCAAATCGAACGCCTCAAACAAAATCGGGAGCGCCGTGTCGCGTCCGACCGCGCCTGGACGCGGTGCGCCATCGGGGCGGCCGACCCACACGCCAATGGCGTAGCCATTGCTGACGCCAAGCGACCAGGCATCGCGGAAGCCGTACGACGTGCCGGTTTTGAACGCGACCTCCGGCGCGTTCTGCGCCAGCTGCGAGGGCATACGGCCTGCGACGCTTGGGCCGGTGGCGAGAATGCGGAGTACGCGATCCGCCGTTTCAGCGCGCACGAAGCGGCGCGAAAATGCGAAGAGCTGATCAGGTTGCGTTTGCAACGGGCGCGCTTGTCCGTGATCGCCGAGTGCGGCGTAGAGTTCTGTCAAATCCTCCAGCGTGATTCCGACGCCGCCGAGCGCTAGCGCCAAGCCTGGCTCAGCGTTGGCGCGGCGCGGCATGTGAATTTGCGCGCCGGCGTCGGTGAGTGCGGCCTCGAAGCGGCCGGCGCCGATGCGATCTAGCGTAGCGACGGCGGGAAGATTGAGGGAATGCTGCAACGCTTCTTCAAGCGTGACGTCGCCGTGAAAGCGCCGGTCGAAGTTTTCGGGGAGATAGCCGCCGAAGCGCCGCGGCGCGTCCCGCACAAGCGTTTCGGGCGCGGCGATGCCCTCGTCGAAGGCGATCGAGTACAAGAACGGCTTTAACGCCGAGCCCGGCGAACGAATGGCGCGGGTCATATCGATATAGCCACCGGCGCGATCGCGGCCCGCGCCGCCGACACGGGCGCGCACTTCGTGGGTCGCGACATCGACGGCGATGATCGCCACTTGCGCATCGCGCTCCAGCGCGACTGCACGCCGCCGCGCCAGCGCTTCGAGATCGCGTTGCAGGCGCGCGTCGATGGTGGAGCGGATCACACTCACGCCGGGATGCGCGGCGACCAATTCCTCTGCGGCGCTTGGCGCGGAGTACGGGAATGGCGCGCGGGTGGGGACGCGGCTTTGACGGCCCTCCGCCGCGCGTTCGGGTGAAATCGCGCCGATGCGGACAAACTCGTTGAGTACGCGGTTGCGCGCGGCGAGCGCGATTTGCGGGCGGCGGTCCGGACGCCGGCCTTCGGGCGCCTGCGGCAGCGCAATAAGCAGCGCCATCTCGGAATCATCGAGCCATTGCGGATCGCGTTGGAAATAGGCGCGGCTCGCAGCGCGAACGCCTTCAAGATTGCCGCCGTAGGGCGTCATGGTGAGATAGGCGGCCAGGATTTGCCGCTTGGTCATGCGGCGCTCGATCTGCAGCGCTCGGATGATCTCGATCAGTTTGGATTGGATGGTGCGCGGGCGCGGCTCAAGCAGACGTGCCAACTGCATGGTGATCGTAGAGCCGCCCTGCGTGACACGGCGCGTACGCACGTAAGACACCGTGGCGCGCAAGAGCGAAATCGGATCGACGCCCGGATGCACCCAGAAGCGCGCGTCTTCGATCGCTACAAGGCGGCGCGTGAATTCCGGATCGATTTCATCGAGCCGCGCCTCCAAGCGCCATTTGCCTTGGCGGGTGGTGAACGCCATCAGCCATTCGCCGTTGCGGTCCACGACCACCGGCGAAACTTCGCGCACGCGCTGCAATGGCGGCGGAAACGCGAGGTCTAGGGCGAAGAGCGTCAGCAGAAGCGCAACCGCGCCCGCCGCCCAACGCTTTTGCGTTGCGTTGAGCGGCAGCGCGTACGGCGTTCCGCGGCGCGTGCGCGGCGTTTCGCTCATCCGCCTCGCGGCGCGATGGTGATCGTGCCGGTGGAGGTGCGCGCCATCACGCCGGGGCGGTACATGTCCTCGACCTGTGCCGCGGGCATGGTGTAGCGGCCCGGCGTCACAGCGCGTGCGATGTAGGCCCAGCGGAATGACGAGTGCAGCGTAGCCGACGCCACGTAGCGATCGTCACGCTGCTCCTGCACTTGCGTGTAGGAGATGTCGCCGATCCATGAGAACGGACCATGCCGCGCGGTACCGTCAGAGTTGGCGCCTGCGCCGTCGTCTGGGTTGAGCAGGCTTTCGATCTCAAGCCCTGCTGGCAAGAGGTCCACCATCACCGTCGGATACGAACGCGCGCCTTCGGGTTGACCCGAAAGCACCACGACAACGCGATCGCCTTGGCGGATGGAGTCCGGATTGGCGAGCGTGCCGTCGAGACGGAAGATGCGCTTGTCGATCGAGAAGCCCGAAGCCATGGCCGGCGGCGCTTGCAACGGCGCCCCTGCGCGTGACAGCGAACGCCACACCGGCCCGCGCGCCAAGTTCTGGAAGACCAGCCCCGTCGCCAAACGCTGTGCGTTCACGACGATGCGGTGATCGGTCATCGGCTGGCCATTCATCGAGACGTTGATCTGACCTGAGCGTTGCAGCAGCGCATTTGCCGCGAGCAGCAATTGCACTTGCTCTTGCGTCATCAGCTGGTTGGCATCCGGCGCATCGCGTTCGAGCCGGCGGCGCAAGCGATCGACCATCGCGGTGTCGCCCGCTTCCGCGGCCAAGGCCATGACCCCCGCCAAGTCGCGCAACGGCGTTTGATACCAATCGCCGATGTTGCGATAGCCGAGCGCGCTTTCCGCCATTTGGAACGCGTGCTGCGAGCGTGCGCGATCGCCCATGAAGGAGAGCGCCGCACCGATTTGCGCACGCGCCAACGGCGATGGTTCGGCGTTGAGGCGTGAGTCATGGAAGTAACGCAGCTGACCAATGTCAGCCTGCCCTGCGCGCGCCAGCACGTAGAGTGCGTAAGCAGCAGAGCGTGAGCGCAACAGCTCCTTGGTGTCGTTGGAGCCCGGCCACGCATAGACCTCGGATTGATAGCCGACCGATCCGAAATCATTCAGCCGCGCTACACGCCGCAATGCGCCATACGCCTGCTCCATCGGCGCATGTGGCACGGCGTAGCCCTGCCGTTGCGCGCGATAGAGGAAGTCAGTGACGTAAGCGCCAAGCCACGGCGTGGCTTCGTTATCGCCGGCGTGCCAGAGGCCGAAGGCGCCGTCCGGACCTTCACGATCCAGCAGCGTCGTCACCGAATCCTGCACCCGGTTGTGGATGCGCGGATCAACGGTCTGGTTCGCCTGCGAACGCAGCGTGTTGTAATAGAGCAGTGGTATCGCCACCGACGTCATCTGCTCCGAGCAGCCGTACGGATAACGCCAGAGCGCATCCAACAGCGGCACCGGATCCATCCCCGCCAAGTTCGAGAACGAGATCGACGCTGACGCATCCGGCGCAAACGTCGCCAAGCCGTCACGCGGCGCCTGCCATTGCGCGCGAGACGCAAGCGGCGCGGTGTCGACGACGGTGATGGGCAAGAACGGCGCGCGCGTCTGGATGTCGTACGTCCGCTGGATCGGCGTGAAGCCGCCCGGCCCTTCGAGCCTAAGCGTGAGACGCCCAACGCCCAATCCGCCGCCAGTGATCGGGATCAGCGCCGTTTGGCGCTGACCGCGATTGAGCTGGAAGCGCCGTTGGCCTTGCTGAACCTGCGCCGTTGGCGAACCACCCACGGTGACTGTGTAGGCGCCTGCCGGCCCCTCGACGTTGTCGATGTTGAGCGTGCCTTGCGCCTGATCGCCTGGCGACAAAAAGCGCGGCAAGATCATTTCCGCGACCACCGGATCGCGCACGATCTCTTCCTGCGAGTCTTGCCCGACTGCGGTTTCACTCCACGCCACCGCCATCAGCCGCAGCGTGCCGTTGAAGTCAGGCACATCGATCGGCACGACGGCGCGTCCGCCATGCACTTCGACGATGTCGGAGAACAACGAGACGGTTCGCGTCGGCACCACGGTGAGGCCTTCACCGCCGAGATTGTCGCCACCCTGGCGTGCGATTGCTGCTGCGCCGAGGTTCGGGTTGAGCAAGCGCCCGTAATCGTCGCGCGTATCAACGCCTAACGCACGCCGGCCGAAGAAGTAGTTCACCGGGTTGGGACTGTCGTACTTGGTGATGTTGAGGATGCCCTCGTCCACCAAGGCGATGGCGACGCGCACGTGTTCACCGGCCGGCACGTTGCTGACGTCGACCGGCACATTGATGTGCGTGCTCGGTCGAAGATGCTGGAGACCGGCGCCGGCGTGCACTTGCAGCGTGCGGCTGGCCATGTCGACCGGCACGTAGGCGACGCCAATGGCGCGGCGCGGCACCGGCAGGTTCACCGGATCGCGCGGCGTCATCACGGTGACGAGCACATAGGCGCCCGAACCCCAATCCTGGTTGACGCCAAGATCAATGGTCGTGCCTTGCGGGGTCACGTGCATGGTGCGGGTCTCGATCACGCGATCGGTCGCCACCACGATTTGCGCTTCACCCTCATACGGCGCGCGAATTTGCACGCGCGCACGGCTGCCCGGACGCACTGCCGCCGTTGGCGGCACCACGCTCACCATGTCCGGCGTCTGATCGTCATCGGCGGGACCGCCCCAGCCGACGCCGAAGCGTTGCGAGGTCACCGCGCCGCTCGCTTCGTCGGTGACGATCAGGCGGTAGGAGCCGTCACGCAGGCCGTCCTTAGCGATGCGCAGCGGTTGGCCTGCGCCGATGTTTACGGTGGCGCCATCGACAGGAATGTCGCGGCCGGTGCGGCGCCAGCGCCATGAGCCGCTGTCGAGATACCAGTCGTAATTCCAGTCTTCTCGGACCAGCTGCCATTGCACGCCGTTGACGGCAGCGCGTTGGCCGAGCGCGTTCACAGCGATGACGTCATAGGCGACGCGCTCGCCCGCACCGGCGCGGCGGTTCTCGAACGTCGGCTTCAAGCCGATGTACACGTTCGACAGGCGCACCGGCACCGCGAAGCTCTCGCGCACCATGCGTCCGCCTGGATCGGCGACGCTGGCGACGATGCGTGCACGCAGCGGCAAAGTGGTGTGCGGCTGGTTCTGCAATGCCAGCAGCAATTGCGCGTGGCCCGTGCCGTCCGTCACCGAACTCGGCAGCTGGAAGACCTGCTCGTCAAAGCTCTCGTCGGCGCGGCCAAAAGAATAGCCTTGCTGAGCCGGGAACGGACTAGGATCGACCATCAGCCGCCCTTCCGCTTCGACCGCGAGGCCAGCGCCTGGCGCGCCATACAGGAAGTCCGCCTGCACGCCGACCGCTTGGCTTTGACCCGCGCGCATCACGAAATGCTGCGCCTGTAATTGCTCTTCCGTGGGGCTGAAGCGTACGCGCAAGCGTTGCGGCACGAAGTCTTCCACTGACCAACTGACATTGCCGGCGACCGCGTCTTGGCCGTCGACCAGAATTTCAGCGCGCCATTGTCCGCGCGGTGCGCCGCGATCGATTTGAATGTTCTTGGCGATGGCGCCGCCCGCCGCTGCGGGCTCCATGTGGATGCGGCGCGCTTCGGTGCCGTTGGGGCGATAGACGACGAGCGTAGAGGGCCGATTGGCGATGGCGCGCCCGATTTGATCGCGGATCAAGCCGATCATGCGCACGGTTTCACCGGGGCGATAGACGCCGCGTTCTGTGTAGAGATACGCGTCGATATTGCCGGGCGTTTGACGTCCATCGATGCCGCGATCGGACAGGTCGAGCGCTGGCCGCTGGAGATCTTGCGCGGCGAAGTCGCCTTGCTGACCATAGGCCATTACGTAGCGCGCCTGCGCCGGGCCATCACCGTGAATGAGCGCGTCGTCGAAGTGCACGCGACCGTTGCCGTCAGTGCGGGCGCGCGCCAGCTCTTCGTTGTTTTGCGCGATCAGCGTCATGGTGACGCCGGACATCGGGCGCGCGGTGCGCAGCGAGCGCACGATCACATCCATGCCGGTAGCGCCGGAGAAACTTTGCAGCGCCATGTCTGTATAGAGAATCCAGCGGAACGCCGAGGCTGGGCTGTCACTGCCGCTATCCTCCCCGTCCGCGCCGCCGGCGCGCTGGCCTGCGCCTGGCGAACCGTCACGCACTTTCACGATGTATGCACCGGGCCGCAGCTCGTGCAGCGCCGTGCCGAGCGCAAACACCGTGGTGATCGCGATGTTGCGGCGGTTGCGGGTGTCGATATTGATGTCGCCTTGATAGACGCGCACGCCGACATTGCTGCCGGCTTCATCGAATTCCCAATTACCGTAGCCGCCTTCGTCGTTTTGCGAGCCTTGGCTAATTTCGTATTGCGACAGGATGCGATCCGGCACGCGCAGCACTTCGATATGAAGTTTCGAGACGTTGACGGTTTCGATCGCCATGCCGTCGGCTTCGGCGCGCGGGAGAATGACGCCGCCGCCGGCAAAGCCGACATAGGCCGGGCGATCGCCAAAGGTGAGCGTGAAGGTCTCGTCGATCGGCGTGCGTTCGCCCGATGCGGACGGCAAGCCTTGACGCACGGTGACTTGACGTTCCGGGTTGAGCGGCAGGCCGCCCAAGCACAGCAGATTGCCGGAGACGTCCGTCGTATAGGGCGCGACGGGATCCATGCGGATGTAGTCTGCGTAGTGGATCGACGCATCGCGCGAGAGATTTTGCGAGAACTCCAAGCAGGCGCGCGGCGTCGCTTGGTTCATTTCCGTGCGCAGACGCACGAATTGCATGCCGGCGACAGGCCGTTCGCCTGCACGCGGCGCGCTCGATGCGCGCACCGGCTCTGATGAGCCGACGGTGCCAGTCGTCGCCAAATTGAAAACCGGACCGCCGCCTCCGCCGCCCGCGAGCACGGCGCCGCCCCACAGGCCGACAAGCAGCGCGAGCGACGTCGACAAAATCGTGTTGCGGTTGGCGACCGCAAAGTCGCGCATTTGCCCATAAGCCGGCATCCGCAGCTTGCGTGGATCAAGCCGCTCTAAGAGCGAATTCCAATTGAAGGCCATCTCGCGCGTCTCCCGTCCGCCCAGACGAGCGTCATGCTTGCCCGAGGCTCGCGCACCCCGCAAGGAGCATTAAATTCCGGCAAAGTATTGGCGGACGCCCCAGTTGCTGTGCGCTTCGCGACGTGTTTCAACAGCAGAAAAGAAAAATGACGCAGGCGGCGCCTTTGCGCGTGCAATTTGCGGGAGGACAAACGATGACCGCCGACGGCGCCAAGGCCGCATTCCCCGCCATGTCGATTGAGCAAGCGCATGCGCTGATGACCGCGCCCGGCACGATGCTGGAAGTCGGCGAGGAGACTATCCGTGGCGTCAAGTTCAAAGTCTGGAAGAACGCGCCGCCGACGCTGAACGCGATTTTCGAATTGGCGGCGGCGTTCGGCCCCCGCGATCATCTGGTGCTGGACGACGAACGCGCCACGATCGCCTCTTTCCGCGCTGCAGCAATCACCATGGGGCGCAAGTTTGTAGACGACGGCGTCAAGCCCGGCGACCGTGTAGCCATCATCATGCGCAACCTGCCCGAGTGGCCGGTGGCGTTTTGGGGCGGCGTGCTGGCCGGCGCCATCGTCACGCCGCTGAACGCCTGGTGGACCGGGCCGGAGCTGGAGTACGGGCTGCGGAATTCGGGCGCCTCGATCGTCGTTATGGACATTGAGCGCTACGAGCGCGTGCGCGAGCACTTGGCCAATTGTCCGGACATTAGGAAAGTCTACGTGTCCCGCGCCGGCGAAGACCTGGCTGACCCCGATGTCGCCCGCCTCGAGAGCGTTATCGGCAAGACCAATTCATGGGGCAATTTGATTGCGCGCGGCGGCGAAGACCCCTTCCCCCTCCGTAAGCCGGATGACGATGTTGGGCTCTTCTATACGTCGGGCACCACCGGCAATCCGAAGGGCGCGGTGATCTCCCACCGCAACATCATTTCCAACATGTTCAACTCGGCCTCAGCCCAAGCGCGCGCCTTCTTGCGCCGCGGCGAAGCCCCGCCAGCGCCCGATCCCACCGCACCGCAGAAGGCATTTTTGCTTTCGGTGCCGTTCTTTCATGCCACCGGCTGCTTTGCGGTGATGATCCCCGCCTTCATGGCCGGTCATAAAATCGTGCTGCAGCGCCGCTGGGATTGCGACGCGGCGCTCGACATCATTCAGCGCGAGCGCATCACGCATTTCGGCGGCGTGCCGACCATTGCCTGGCAGGTGCTCGAAAACCCGCGTATCGGCGAATACGATCTGTCGTCAGTGGAGAGCGTCGCTTATGGCGGCGCGCCGGCGGCGCCGGAATTGGTGAAGCGGCTTAAGGAGCGCTTCCCGAAATCCACCGCCGGCCAAGGCTGGGGCATGACGGAAACCTCCGCCACCGCCGTCTCCAACACAGCGGAAGATTACGAGCGCAAACCCGCCAGCACCGGCGTGCCCTCAGCAACGGGTGAACTGAAGATCGTCGGCGACAAAGGTCAGACGCTGCCGCCCGGCGAAGTCGGCGAAGTCTGGTACAAAGGTCCAATCGTCGTACGCGGTTATTGGAATAACGAGCAAGCCACGGCCGACACCTTCATCGATGGGTGGATCAAGACCGGCGATCTCGCCAAGGTTGATGAGGAAGGCTTCCTCTACATCGTCGATCGCGCCAAGGACATGCTGATCCGCGGTGGCGAAAACATCTACTGCGTCGAAGTCGAGAACGCGCTCTACGACCACCCCGCGGTGATGGACGCCGCGGTGATTGGCCGTCCGCACAAGACGCTCGGCGAAGAGCCCATGGCGGTTGTGCACTTGAAGCCAGGCGCTGCCGCGACGACCGAAGACCTCCGCCACCACGTCGCGCAAAAATTGGCGGCTTTCAAAGTTCCGGTGGACGTAATCTTCTGGCCCGAAACGCTGCCGCGCAACGCCAATGGCAAGATCGTCAAGAAGGACCTTAAAGAGCGACTGAAGAATGCGGCGTTCTAGCGAAGCGGTCGTGCTCCCCCGTTAGGGGGAGCTGTCATCGCACAAGCGATGACTGAGGGGATGGCGATGAAGCTTGCAAGACATGGCGCTCGCCCCTCCGTCGCGCGCTTCGCACGCGCCACCTCCCCCTAACGGGGGAGGACGAGCAACCATTGTTCTCACTTGAAAAACTCGCGCCCGACCGCAATGTCGCCTGCAGCGAGGCTTACATGACCAAGATCGTCTATCACATCATCCAGCACGATGGCGGCTGGGCGTTCAAACTCGGCGACACCATTTCCGAGACCTTCAAATCGCACGATGCGGCCTACAATGCGGCCAAGCGCGTTGCGCTCGAACAAATGCGCCCGGGTGAGACCGCAGGCATTTCCTGGGAAGACACGCGCGGCCATTGGCACGACGAAGTGTCGTCCGGCGATGACCGCCCGGATGTCGACGTCGAAGACGATTGATGGAAAATTGGCGCGAATGGGCGGTGCGCGCGGCTGAATGGGGCGCGGATTATCGCGCGCGGGTGCGCGAACTGCCGGTGCGCCCGGATGTGCAGCCCGGCGACGTCGCTAAGCAGATCGCGCTGTCGCCGCCTGAGAACGCCGAGGCGTTCGAGGCGATCTTCGCAGATTTCGAAAACATCATCGCGCCGGGCATGACCAATTGGCAGCACCCGCGCTTCTTCGCCTACTTTGCTTCTAATTCGGCGCCGCCTTCGCTGATTGCCGAATATCTGGCTGGCGCCATCAATGCGGTGTGCATGCTGTGGCAAACATCGCCGGCCGCCACTGAACTTGAAACCAAAACCATCGATTGGTTGCGCCAAGCCTTCGGTTTGCCGGAAGGCTTTCTCGGCTGCATCCAAGACACCGCAACGACGGCGACACTCTCCGCCGTTCTGGTGATGCGCGAACGCGCGCTGGGCTTCACCGGCAATCAAACCGGCCTCTCCGGCGTGCCGCGTTTGCGCATCTATTGCTCAGCGGAAGCGCATTCCTCCATCGACCGCGCCATCTGGTTTTCCGGCATTGGCGCCGACAATCTGGTGCGCATTCCGATCAAGGGCACGTCGCGCGGCGCTGACCCGGCCGCGCTGCGCCAACTCATCCGCGACGACGTCGCCGCCGGCTTCAGGCCCGCGGGCATCATCGCCAATGTCGGCGCGACCGGCGTCGGCGCTTGCGATCCCGTCACCGAACTTGCCGTGATCGCGCGCGAATTCGATCTCTATCTGCACGTCGACGCGGCCTGGGCGGGTTCGGCGATGATCTGCCCGGAATTCCGCACGCTGTGGACCGGCGCCGAATTGGCCGACAGCATCGTCGTCAATCCGCACAAATGGCTCGGCGCGCAGATTCATTGCAGCGCGCATTTTGTGCGTGATCCCAGCACGCTGACGCGCACACTCGCATCGCGCCCAGATTATCTGCACACGCTCGGCCACGACGAGGTGGTGAATTACAGCGAATGGGGGATTCCGCTGGGGCGGCAATTCCGGGCGCTGAAATTGTGGTTCGTGCTGCGCGCCTATGGACTTGAAGAGTTGCGCACCGTCATCCGCAATCACGTCGCCTGGTCGCATGAGCTTTGCGACAAGCTGCGTAACGCGCCGAATTTCGAAATCGTCACCGAGCCGGTGCTGTCGCTGTGGTCATTCCGCTATGCGCCACCGAGCGTCGCCGATCTCGACGCGCTCAATCTTCAACTCGTCGAAGCGATCAACAGCGACGGCCGCATCTATCTGACGCAAACCCGCGTCGATGGCCGCGTCGCCATCCGTTTCCAAGCCGGCCAGTTCGAATGCACGCGCGATGACGTGATGATGGCGTATGATGTGATCACCGAGGTCGCGGCGCGACTAACATAAATGAGTCATTCCAGACACGCGAAGCGTGATCTGGAACCCTGGGCAAACACTCAGCTCTGTGATCCCTGGGTTCCGGGTCTCGCTCCGCTGGCCCGGAATGACTCTGTGGTTTGTGCCATTACAGCGTCGCCAACCAGTCGATAATCAGCCCGGTCGTCACATCAGGCGCTTCTTGCTGCGTCCAATGACCGATGCCCGGCAGAATGTGGAACCCACGCACGTCCGTCGCGTTTGCGCGCAGCCGCGCTTCCGCTGCAGCGGCGTCGCCGCCGAACATGCGCAGCACCAGATCGCGATCACCACACACGAACAGCGCCGGCTGATGCACGTGCGTGTCAGCGACGCCTTGCATCATCTGCCAATCGCGATCGTTGTTGCGATAACGGTTGAGCGGACCGCGAAAGCCCGAGCCTTCGAACTCGTGCACGAAATAGTCGATGTCGTCGCTTGAGAGCCACGGCGGAAACGGGTCGGGATCGACCATGCCGGTGAGCAGATCGTCGCCGTGCTGTTTTTCGCGACCGCCCCAAGCCAATCCGCTTTCGCCGCCACCAGCATAGTACATTTTGCGCAAAGTGCCGCGCACGTCCGCTTCAAACGCGGCTTCGGCGACGCCTTCGTCTTTGAAGTAAGCCATGTAGAAGAAGCGGCCTTGGTCGGTGAACATGGCTTTGATGATCTGATCCAGCGATACCGGCGTCACGCCTGTGTACGGCACAGATAGCCCAGCAACCGCGCGCACTTTGTCCGGATACAACACGGCGGTGTGCCACGCGATGGGGGCGCCCCAATCATGTCCGATGACCACGGCGGGCCGGTCCGGCGACAGCGCATCGATGACGCCGGCGACATCCGCCGTCATTTCCTTCATCGCGTAGGCTTCGACTGGCTGCGGCTTATCGGAGCCGCCATAGCCGCGCACATCGATGGCGCATGCTGTGAAACCTGCTGCCGCGAGCGGCGCCATTTGGTGGCGCCACGAATACCAGCTCTCCGGAAAGCCGTGCACCATGACCACGAGCGGCCCCTCGCCTTGCACCGCGGCGCGGATTTTCACGCCGTTGGTGTCGATCATCCGGAACTGGGGCTGGGTCATTGCAAGTCCGATGGCAGCGTAGGTTGATTGAGGATGCTGATATAAGCGCGCCAGTGTGCGGCGTTGTCAGCGCCTTGGCGGCTGGCGTAAGCACGGATTAGGTCTTCGCCGCTCACATAATTGATCACGTAAGAGCGATAATGATCGATGAAAGCCACGGATTGCGCAGCGCGATCATGTGAACTGAGCTGATAGTGCTGCAGCAACTGGATCGCTTGATCGCGGCTGATTTGATTGTCGAGATATTGCTGAGCGACCGTGAGGCGCGCTCCGTCGAGGTCCTTCATCGCGTCGTTGAGCGCATCGAACGCTGGTGCGGTCGCGGGATTCAGCCCGGCAAGCGGATAAAGCGTCGCCTGTTCGAATTGCAGTTTCTCTTGCCCGGGAAACGCGAGCTCGACCCCGTAATTGCCCCCGCCCTCATTCAACGGGCCTTGCGGCGAGAACAGCGGCGCAATCGAGTCTTCAACGTAGCCGTTCTGACGATAGAGCTTCTCGGCATAAATGCCCTGCACGTGGTGGCCGGGATAGCCTTCGTGGCAGCCGAGGCCGACCGCGCGGCTGATCGGGATCGGCTGGTCCGTGTTGACCTGGATCTCGCTTTGGTTGTTGCCGTGATAATAATTGTAGGCGCTCCAGCTCTGATGATTGACGAAGGTGAGCGCGAAGTGTTCGCCTTGCGGCAGTGCAATGTGCGCGAGCGTGCGGCGGCGGCATTCGTTGATCGCCGCATTCATCACGGCTTCAAGCCGCCCGCGCGGAACGATGTAGCCATTGCGGAACGCCTCAACGCGCGCGGCAAGATCGCCAGAACCCGGAACCAGCGCCTGCACGTGCGTCAGCACCGTGTCGTAATAGCTGAGCGGCCGAATTTCTGGGCGCAGCGCGAATAGATGCTCGGCTTCCTCGACGAACGGCTCACGGGCGCCGTCCATCATGTCGAGACGGTAGCGTGCACTGGCGACATAAGCCGCGAGCGTGTGCGCGCGGCGGCGCACGGCCGGATCGGTGGCGGCGCGTTCGGCGGTTTCGACTTGTATATGCAGCTGATCGAGCAGCGGCTTCAGCTGCGCCGTGGTGCGCGGATGCGCTTCGGCTTGCGTCTTCCATTCCGGCGGACCGTAATAAGCGTCGATATAGCCGTCCTCGTGCGTACCCATTTCGAGCGAGAGCCGCACGTACTGCTCGGCCAGTGCGTTTAGTGACGGCGGCGATGGCGCTGGCGGCGAACACGCCGTGAGCGCCAAGGCGAGAGCGGCAATCGTGAAGCGCATTGCGAAGTGTCCCTCTTTCTCGCGTACGTTAGCAGGAATTTTGCGCCCGGCAGCCCGTTTCGTCGCGTCAGGCCGGCTCTTCGCCAATGGCTTCGGCGGCTTCTTCGTTAAGCGCTTTAGTGTCGCGGCGCGGCGCGCGGTACGGTTCGGGCTGCGGCGTTTGCTGGTTGTTGCGCATGAGTGAGCGGCCCGCTGCAATTCCGCCCACGAGCTGCATTGCGAAACGCTCAGCGTCACGGGAACGCACATCCTCGATCGTCTCGGCAATATCGATGTCGCGGACGCCCAGTTCTCGCAATACGGCGCCGCCGAAGGCGAGTGCGGATTCGAACGTCTCGCGAATCTCATAATCGACGCCCGCTTTCACCAAGCGCAGTGAATGGCCGCGATCGAAGGCGCGGGCGAACACTTTGGCGTGCGGGAATTCCGACTTCACCAGTGCGACGATACGATCGGTGACGTCGGGCTTGTCGACGCAAATGCAGATGGCGTCAGCGGTTGCGGCGCCCGATGCGCGCAGCACATCGAGACGCGTGCCGTCGCCGTAATAGACTTTGAAGCCGAAGTTTCCGGCCGCTTTGATCATTTCAACGTCGGTCTCGATCAACGAGACGTCGATGTCGCGCGCCAACAGCGCTTGGCTGACCACTTGTGCGAAGCGGCCGAAGCCGATGAACAGAACCGGCGCGGTGAGATCGTGTGCGTCTTCGACGCCGTCGCGCGACTCCCTCGGCTCCGGCGTCAGGCGCTTTTGCAGCATCACCACGAAGGGCGACAGCGCCATCGAGAAAATCACAACGGCTGTCATGATCGCGCCAGTGCGCGCATCGATGACGCCGCCGGCAAGTGCGGCCGCATAGATCACGAATGCAAATTCACCGCCTTGCGCAAATAGCACGGCGCGATGGATCGCTTCGCGGTGATCGGCTTTGAAGAAGCGCGCGACCGCGTAAACCGCGATCCCCTGCACTGCCATAAAGATGCCGACGCCGAGGGCGATCATCTGCCAATCGGCCAACACCAGCGGCAGATTGAGCGACATGCCGACGCCCATGAAGAACAAGCCGAGCAGCAAGCCGCGGAAGGGTTCGATGTCGGCTTCCAGTTGGTGACGGAAAGAAGATTCCGACAACAGCACGCCGGCGAGGAAGGCGCCGGTCGCCATCGAGAGCCCACCCCATTGCATGAACAGTGCAGAGCCAAGCACCACGAGCAATGCAGCTGCCGTGAGCACATCGCGTGCGCCCAGATTGGCGAGGATGCGGAAAATCGGATTGAGCAGATAGCGGCCCACCGCAAACACAGCGGCTAGCGCAGCAAGTGCGAGCGCAGCGCTCTGCCAAAGCGGCGGCGCGTTGGCGGCGTGTCCATTGGCGGCGGCGAACAGCGCAACGAGTGCGAGCAATGGTACGATGGCCAGATCTTGCAGCAGCAAAATCGAAGTGACGCGCTGGCCTGGCGGCGTCGCCACTTCGCCGGCGTCTTCCATCATCTTCATGATCACGGCGGTAGATGACATCACGAAGCCGGCCGCTGCGATCAGCGCCACGGGAAATGAGCGGCCGAAGCTCATGCTAACCAGCGTCAGCGCCGCGCCCGAGACCAGCACTTGCACGACGCCGAGCCCGAAGATTTCGCGGCGCAGTTTCCACAGCTTCCCCGGGCGCATTTCGAGCCCGATGAGGAAGAGGAACATCACCACGCCAAATTCGGCGACGCTGAGGATGGCGCCGGAATCGGCGATGACGTGGAGGCCGAACGGACCAATCAGCACGCCGGCGGCGAGGTAGCCCAGCACCGAGCCGAGCCCCAGGCGCAGAAAAATCGGCGCAGCAACAACGCCCGCGCCCAACAGGGCGACGGCACGCGCCAGTTCGAGCCCGGCTTCCTGATGCTCCATGCTTGTCCCTATGCTCGCTCAACGCGAGGTGGGGCCTCCTAGCACGGGTTTGAAGGTTGCGGCGCCGTACAGGTTGCCCGGGCGCGAATCTCTTTATGGTCGGCCCCTTCCCCTGATGGTTCGGCTGGCCCGGAGCGCGCGATGATCGAGAACACGAAGCTGACGGCGCTTGTCGCCTCGCGCATCTGCCACGACATGGTCGAGCCGATGTCGGCGATCATCCAGGGTCTGGAAATGATCAAAGACGGCGACGGCAAGCCAGATCCCGATGCGCTGTCGCTGTTGGATAATGGCGTGGGCAAGGCTTGGGCGAAGCTGGAATTCTTCCGCTTCGCCATGGCTGGCGCAATGGCTGAGGGCGATTCTTCGATCGAGGAAGGGCGCGCGGTTGCTGAGAAGCTTTATGGCGTGCTGAAGCCCGAGCTGATCTGGAGCACGCCGAACGTCGCGATGCCGCGGCCGGCGGTGCGGGTGCTCGTCAATTTGTTGCTGATCGCCAACGAGTGCCTGCCGCGCGGCGGCACGGTGGAGCTGACCGCGGAGAAGCAAGGCGACGCGGTCGAGGTCGTTGTCATTGCGAAAGGGCCGCGCGCTAAGTTGAAGGAAACTACTGCGCAAGCGCTGCGCGGCGATGAGGGTGAGCTTTCGGGGCACACTATTCAGCCGACGCTGACGGCGCTGTTGGCGCGTCAGGGCGGGGTTGAGCTGATCGCGCGGGAAAGCGAAGAGCGCGTGGATTTCGTGGCGCGGTCGCCGAACTTCAAACTCTAAACGTCTTAAGACGCAAAGTCCTCAGTGGGTGGCGATTGGATCAGATCGTCTCGCCACTTCCATATGGCTTGGAGAACCTTTTGTTCGAATTCTGTCTGTTGTGAGAGCAGCAAAGAATTGAGCCTATCGAACTCCGCTTGCTCTTTCGAACTCATGTCTTCGAGAAAAGGTGGCTGATTTTCGAAGCGAGCTGCCCTTATGGCACCTCCTGCCCGAATGAGACCGTGCTTCGCTATACGTGAGGAAACTTCATCCGCGGAAACACGCATCACCACTTCAATGCAGCGGCGCACCTTCTCCGCAAACGAGGGCCACTCGACGACATCCAGGGACCACCAAGCGACGATGAAATCTGGTCGCGGATCGCAGAACATTGGCTCAGCGCCGCCATTCATTGCCCGCCCCCACCACCGGTCGGTGTAGATGAACTTCTTTTGACGTTCATTGAGGCAAGCGAAGAACTCGCTCTCATCGCTAAATGACGGCGGAAACCTGTAATTTTGGCGGAACGCGAGATCGAACGTGCAAGCCCAGGGGTCGAATTTGTTCTCGATCGCTGCCCGCAGCAGCTGCTCTGAAGCGAACGCTTTGCGATCGTATCCTGCCTCTTCGAACCGCACGAAAATTGAGTACGCCAGCGCTTCCACCTCTTTTCGGATAGTACCCCAATCCGAAACAAGCTGGTTGTATCGATCCGGTCCAAGAACATCGATTGTTCTAGGTTGCGGCCACTTCCGATCAAGCTCGTCCCTGAGTCGGTTCTGAAGCGCCCGCACGTCCGGGTGGAGACCGGCATCAAACCAGTTCGCGAGGTACTCCTTGTAATCGTCGTCTTCGCGTCCAGACATCCATCCACCTTGCAAGCCAGCGTTCGATCGTTTCGGTCTCAGTCATCTGCTGAGTTAACGGCACAATAACACACGCAGCCCAGTGTTGGACGCGATTCCAGCTGGAGCTTTCCATGAAGCGCTGTCTCGTCGTCGACGATAGCCGCGTGATCCGCAAGGTCGCGCGCCGCATCCTTGAGGACATGCGCTTCGAAATCGAAGAGGCCGGCGACGGGCTTGAGGCGCTGCAGGCGTGCCGGCGTCAGATGCCGGATGCGATTTTGCTGGATTGGACGATGCCAGTGATGAGCGGGATCGATTTTCTGCGCCAGCTGCGTCAGGAACCGAATGGCGATCATCCGACTGTGGTGTTCTGTACGACTGAGAATGATGTCGAGCGGATCTCCGAGGCGCTTAAGGCGGGCGCTGACGAGTACATGATGAAGCCGTTCGACGGCGACATTCTGCATTCGAAGTTCGCTGAGGCAGGTCTCATCTGATGCTGAGCGACGCGGAGTTCGCCCTTATCTCGCGCGAAGTGAAGACGCGTTCGGGCGCACTGCTGACGCGCGACATGGGCGGCGCCATCGAGATGCGGCTGCAGCCGATTGCGCGGCGCGAGAATTTCGCGAGCGTCGGTGAATTGGTGGCGGCGGCGCGCATTCGGCCCGACGGCTATTTCTGGACGTTGATCACCGATGCGCTGGCGCTTTCGGAGACGCGCTTCTTCCGTGATCGCGCCATCTTTGCGCGGCTGACCAGCGACATCATCCCGGCAGCGCTGACGCGGCGCGGGCATGAGCGGGCGCGGATCTGGTCGGCGGGCGCGTCGACTGGGCAGGAGGCCTACTCGATCGCCATGATCATCGAGGACATGCGCGCCGAGGGGCTCAATCCGGCGGCCGAGATTGTGGCCAGCGATTTTTCCGAGCGCTTGCTCGATAAGGCGCGGGCTGGGCTTTACACGCAGTTCGAAGTGCAGCGCGGTTTGCCGATCCGCAAACTGATCGCGCACTTTGAAAAAGCCGGCGACCTTTGGCGTATTTCCGATCGCTTGCGCGCGAGCGTGCGGTTTGAGGCGCACAATTTGATGAAGCACCCGGGCGAGCTCGGGCAGTTCGAGATCATTATGCTGGCGCATGTGCTCTCGGCGTTCGATCCGCTGATGCGGACCGAAGTGTTCACGCGCGTCGCCGATGCGCTAGCGCCTGAGGGCGTGATTGTGCTGGGCGACGGTGAAGTCGCGCCTGAGGGCGTCGAGGGCTTCACGTTTGCCGATGGCGTGGTGATGCGCGCGAAGAGCGCGCGGGCTGCAGCTTAAGCCGCACGCGCGTTCGCGCTGCGGGTTCAATCCGCCTACGCTAAAGCTTCGGCGCGACGCCTTCGCGTCATTGGGCTTGCCGCGCCGTAGCGGCGTAGCCGCGAAGGCGGGAGAGCGGGGCGCGCACGAAGCGTGCGCAAAAAGAGATAGTGGGGTTGGTGCTCAATGCGCGCCCCGCGTGGTGTGTTTTGGCGGCGGCGAAGACTCAGGGGCGTTGCTACCGAACCTCGAGGGGCCATGCGTTTATTGAGACAAGTCTACGCTGCTGCGCAGCTTCGCCTTGCAAGCAAGGTCTGAGCTGCGAAGCATCGCAGATAAAGATCGGCGCTCACTCCTCGCCTAGCCGGGTTGCCCCCGGACCGATCCTTGCGACGCTGGGGTTCTCGAGCGCTCTTAGCGCCTAATCTTCGTTCCCTACCGGCGTGCTTGAAGCGACCCATTTCGCTTCAGGACCTTCGGCTTCCTTTTTTCTCACCGAAGCAACGGATCTTGTTCTCACGAACCGCCCCCGCATCACGCCCACATCACATCTTCTGAACTGTTTGGCTTGGGTACCGATCAGCCTCCCAACAGAAGACGACGCATCATAACGCGGGTGGAAGGCGGTCGAATTGTAGGCGACCGACTCGGCAGGTTTTTCGGGCGAAGTGTTTGGTTTTGTTGGAGGGCGACCGTGAAGGTCGACTGAATTGCGCCGCAGAGAACCACAGTTTGCGTGGGAGCGACAATTACAGCCGCGGGCTCACCTTGGGCGCGCGTCGGCGCTCTCGCACGAAAGTGACCATGACGATCTCGACGCGCCTGTGAAATTCCGGCGAACGCGGCAAAAACAATCCCTAGCCGAAAATCAGCTTATCGGTTTGTGCATCGCGCTCTCTCGCGCGCGCTTCCAGCCTTAGGCTCAATGAGCATATGCCTTGGTACGCTGCCTTGAGCGCCTTGCCGACCTTTTGTTTCTCAAGGAATCCGTACGCCTCAGGATTCTTTCGGAATTCGAGAACGTACATTGGGGTTTTCTTTTCTCGTTCGTCAGGCACCGTGCGAACTTTGCTTTCAGCTTTTTGAGCCGCATTCCTTATCTCTTCGCCCGCTGCTTGAAAGTACCGAATAATCTCATCGGTGAACCGACTAAGCCCAACTATGCGTCGATCTTTGTTGGTTGCCCCCCGCGCCGCGTCATCAAGCATGGTCGTAATCCACAAACCCTCTGCGACTTCGCCGGTTCGTATCAGGAACTCTCCGCCACCCTGTTCGACAAATCCAAGACGTCCATAGAGAAACGACGCCATCTTCGGAAAACCCGGGTAAGGCGCTCCTTGTTGGACACCGAGTTGTCCGAAAAATTCAGCGCAGGCCGCCGTCAACCACAACGCTTCAAGTTTTCCGGGGTCAATCTCGCGCATCAAATTCAAGACATTGTCCGTGACCACGCGACCTACGATCTTCGCGATAATCCGGCGTCTCTGGTCGCCATCCAGCTGCCCGTTGCAGAAGAACACCGCTGCAAAATACTCTTGGAACGAGCGATGCACGAATACAAACTCGTCGCCTTCTTGTTGGATTACGCAAACCGATTGCATCATGTCTTTGAGCAGGTCGTCCTCGTTGCACGACAACGACTCGAGTTGGCAGGCCTTTGCAATATAGGTTTTTATGCTCTTCTCGGAGAATTTGGTTTCGTTCGCCACGTACGTGCCCGCACAAAACGCTGAGAAAACCCGCTCAAAGTCTTCCATGGCTAGGTTGCAGTAGCTCTTCCTCTTGTATCCCCCTTTCGCCGTATCGTGCTCTGAAAAAAGCGTCTGAAATGCGCGTTTGTAAAAGTTCGCCATTTTGTCGGGGACTTCTGCAAATCTCCCATAAACGATTAGCATCATGATCGCCAAAAGCGGGATCGACAGGAACTCCTCATGTTCCTCGTATTTGGGCTCAATTACCTCGCGCTTGAACTTCTCCTTCAAGTCCTCCGCAAAGCGCACCTTTGTTATAAGTTCAATCACCGAGGCCTTCGGTAGACCGCAAACCTCGTACAGATAAAACTCCTCCCACTGCTGAAATTTGGAGTCTGGACGGCTCGTGCA
>JBAQGO010000123.1:0-1575 GCA_049287825.1 Vitreimonas sp.
CTTCAAATGTCCATGTCGTGCCGGCTCGAATTCTCGCACAACGCGTTGTGATAAGTTTAGCATGAGGGCGTTCGACTTGCAATCGTAGGTATAGTGCGAGGCGGAGGGCATTTGCCCGGAACCGCAGGCGTGGGTCGATCCGTCTCGGTCGGCTTTGCAATGCTTAAGTGCTTCGGGCCGACACGCCGCCGACAGGATCGTGAACAACGAAAGTCCGATTCCTTGCGTGTAGAAGTGGCGACGTCGGCCAATTATCCTCGGCATATACCGCGACGCAACGTGCCTCGCGCATTCCCTCAGTCGCCCGATGGATGACCTGCCCCCACCAACGACACCAGTGTCTAACTTAGAGCTTTCTGTCTTTGTTCTTCAGCCGTGGTCTGTAGCTGGAGCGTAGCGGAAGCGGAAGACCATGGCTGAGTCGCCTCCGGGGCTGGGGGCCGATATCCCAACGAGCTGTGCGGCCTGATGGTGTTGTACTCCTGTCGCCATCGCTCGATCAAGACTTTGGCCTCCAGCAGCGTGTCAAAGATCTCCCGCTCCAAGAGCTCGTCTCTCAGCTTGCCGTTGAAGCTCTCGATGTAGCCGTTCTCCCAGGGACTGCCTGGCTCGATGTACAGGGTCCGTACGCCGACACGAACCAGCCAGTCTCGAACCGCATGCGCCGTGAACTCCGCTCCGTTGTCGGAACGGATGTAGTCCGGAGCGCCTCGACGGATAAACAAGTCCGTCAATCGTTCCAAAACGTCTTCGCTCGTTAATCTCCTGGCCACGTCAATCGCCAGACACTCCCGGGTATATTCATCCAAGATCGTCAGCATCCGCACGGCACGACCGTCGTGAGTTCGAGTCAACACAAAGTCGTAGCTCCAGACGTGATCCCGGTGGCCGGGCCGAAGCCGAACGCACGAGCCGTCATTCAGCCATAGTCGCCGACGTTTTGGTTGCCGCTGGGGCACTTTGAGACCCTCTCTTCGCCAAAGACGCTCCACACGTTTGTGGTTCACTCTCCACTGCTCTCGCTGAAGCAAAGCTGTAATCCGACGATACCCATAGCGACCGTACTGCGTCGCCAGCTCGACCATCCGCCGCACAAGCCGTGGCTCATCGCCTGGCACTTGCGGCTGCCTTCGCTGGGTTGAGCGTGACTGGCCCAGCACCTGACAAGCCCGACGCTCCGACACTCGCTCACGTCCCACTGCACTACGGACGTGCTCGACTGCTTGACGCCGTTTCGGCGGGCTCAGAAGTTTCCCGAGGCGGCCTCCTTGAGGATCTCCATGTCCAAGGCCTGATTCGCCACCAGCTTCTTCAACCGGGCGTTCTCCTTCTCCAACTCCTTGAGACGCTTGGCTTGGTCCGTCCGCAAGCCGCCGTACTCCTTGCGCCAGCGGTAATACGTCTGCTCGGTGATCCCCAGCTTCTTGACGATCTGACCAATCGCCTGACCCTTGGAAATCTCCACCTCGGCTTCACGCAACTTGCCGATGATCTGCTCCGCTTGAAATCGCTTCTTGGCCATCCTGATATCCCCCTCCTGAAGATGCTGACCAGGCTCGAATTCTAACATTCGAT
>JBAQGO010000124.1:0-36174 GCA_049287825.1 Vitreimonas sp.
GCGACGCTGGGTATGCCGAGCGCCCTTGGCGCCTAATCTTCCTTGCCGGACGATGTGCAGGCCAACCACAACATGCTGACCTGGACCTTTCGAGTTTCGTTTTCTCTCCTCGAAACTGCGGCGCCTGCTCTCACGAGTTTCTTCCGCATCACACTCAAATCACATCCCTTGAACCGAACGCTGTTGTATACCTCAGCCTCCCAACAAGAGACGAAGCCAGTGTAAGCGGGTTTGAGAACGGTCGAATTGCAAACAACGCTTTTGTTGATCCGCAACGGTTTTTTGGGTAAAAAGTGTAGGATTGAACGACGGCTATTCCCCTTATTATCGGCGCGCGCTTGCAGCCCACCCTTGGCGAACGCGCGTCGCCTAGGTGCGCCCCCTCAACCAACGCTCGAAGCGGGCTGCCCACGATGCGAGGTGTTCGCGCGACACCGTCTCGTCACTGCGAACTGGCCGTCGCAGCTCTTCTTCGCCAGCGGCAAATTGGTCGAGGAGCGCAGCCAGAAGGCTGACTTGACGCGACACATGCACGCCGAAGGTTACGTGCTGGGACGCACTCTCGCGCGTTTCCACAGTGTGCGCCAAGCCCGAGGGCACAAACAGGACATCACCAGCGCGCATATGAATCATCTGCGCGGGCTCGCTGTGAACGGTAGGCGGGCCAGGCGAAAGCTCACGAGGATAACGAGGGCCGCTGACTTCATGCAGTTTCCACAGCTTTTCGCCCTTCACTTGAACGACCAGCGAGTCCTCCAAATCATAGTGCAGCTGCAGGCCGGGACTTTGCGCTGGCGTAAGGTACAAATTGACGAACGCTTCCCGTTTTAGAACTTGCCGCAGGAGTTGCAGTTGCGATGCGCAATGCGACTCGAACCGGCTGACGCCATAGACGCGCAACGTGGCGCCTTGGCGCAGCGCCTTATCGATGGCCTCCACCGAAGGATGAGATTTGGCGTCAAGAAGCGCGCGGGTGTGGATGGCGGTTCCGCTTTGGATGACGTCGAACTCGAATGGCCCGATATCGTGATTATCAAGCAGCGTCGCGATGTGCGGCCACCAATCGACCGAAAGCAGCGGATTCCTCTGCGCGCCTCCTGGGACATGCAAGGCGACGTTGTCGCCGGTCCGCTCGAAGAGGCAGCCCGCTGCTTCGCTGTCGCCGCGGAAAAAGTACTCCGTAAGCATCTCACGCGTCGCCGCCATCCCGGTTCTCCTTCGCCAGCGTGGCGTGCGCCTCAATGATCAACAGCGTGGAGATTGATGGCGCGTTCGTCAAACGCCAGCGGCTCGGGTTGGGCTGTTATCCGTCTCGCCAGAAAGGCGTGGAAAGGCGTTGAGGGCATCGGGGCGCTTGTGGCACTAGGAATGCGTGGCGGGCGCAGCTTCCTTCTCGCGAACGGCGGTGCTGACGTGCGTGGCGCTGATCGCGTTCGCGGCCAATTCGCTCTTGTGCCGCTGGGCGCTCGGGCAACATCATAGCGACGCGGCGAGCTTTTCGAGCGTGCGCGTTGTGGCGGGCGCGCTGACGCTGTGCGTGATCTTGCTGGTGCAATCGCGCGGAACGTTTCCGAAGCTTGTACCGAACTGGCGATCGGTTGCGGCGCTGGGCGCTTACATGCTCGGGTTTTCGTTTGCGTATCTGTCGCTGAGCGCGGGGACGGGCGCGCTGATCTTGTTCGGCTGCGTGCAGCTGACAATGTTCATCGTGTCGTTGCGCGGCGGCGAGGCGTTTTCGCCGGCAGCGTGGGGCGGGTTGGCGATTGCGTTCGCGGGACTGATCTATCTCGTCTCGCCGGGCTTGAGCGCGCCCGATCCGCTGGGCGCGGTGTTGATGGGCGCTGCAGGCGTAGCGTGGGGGTTTTATTCGCTGCTCGGGCGCGGCGCGAAAGACCCGCTTGTGACGACGGCGTCAAACTTTGTATTTCTCGCGCCGTTCGTGCTCGTGGTGAGCGCCATTGCATTTGCGCAGATGCGTTTGTCTCAGACGGGTTTGTTGCTTGCGGCGGCGTCGGGCGCGATCGCGTCAGGGTGCGGGTATGTGATCTGGTATGCCGCGCTGCGTGGCTTGAGCGGCACGCGCGCGGCGGTAGTGCAGCTGGCGGTGCCGGTGATTGCGGCGATGGCGGGCGTGGCGTTGCTGGGCGAGCACGTGACGACGCGTTTGGTGATCGCGTCGGTTGCGACGTTAGGCGGCGTGGCGATCGTGTTGGCGCAGCGCGCGTCGAAGACGCCGGCTTAAGGCGCTGCGGGCGGATGCAAAACCGCTTCGCGCCAGTCGCGCATGAACAGGATGGTGGCTAAGACGGCAGCGATTGGCGCCGTCGCTGCGCCGAGAAGCTCAATGACCGGCGTGGTCCAATGCCGAGCCGACGCCAGCGCCAGCGCGAGATATGCAGGCGTGCCGAGATAGACAACCGTGTACGGCCCGCCAAATCTGCCGAGACGCTTTAAGTGCGCGAGTGCGGGTTCGTGGGACGCTTGCCAGAGATTGATGCGAATGGCGGTGAGGCCCAGAAGCGTGTAGCCGGCGGCCCAAAAGAACCAAGCCGCCCCGTCGTGACGGCCGGTTGCCGCGTTCAGCGGCACCGTCACCAGCACAAGCATGACGTCGATCGTGTCCCAGATCGTGGGCAAACGATTTCGGAGAAGCCCAAGATGCGAATAGGTGATCCAAGCCGAGAGAACAGCGAGCGTGTTGCCGAAAATCTGGCACCAGGTGCGGCCGGTCTCGAACGTCAGCGGCCACAGCGTCATGCGGTCGTGAATGGCTGAGAAGAGATCCGACAGCACCAAGCCGACGAGAACGCTGACCAAGGTTAGATAGAGCGAGGAAAATCGCCGCGCGGCGCGTTCCGCAAGAGTATCGCTCATTCAGCGCCCCGACTCGCAACGCCAAGCATTGCGCGCGTTTCAGGCCGCGAATGCAACCTTCATTTCGCCGACTTGGCGGATGGCGCCGGGTTCGAGCTTTGGGAAATCACCGACCAACGTGGTGTTGGCCGCGAGACGCGCGATCTGCGCGAGCGTCTCTTCCATTTCTGCGCGCGCGAGCGCTTCACCCAGACAACGGTGAGCGCCGCCGCCGAAAATGGGGTGCCAGCGTGGGTGATCCGTGCGGTTGATGTTGAAAATTTCCGGATCGCCGTAGACGTCGGGATCGCGCAGCGCAGAGAGCAGGGATACGGCGATCGGTGTGCCGGCGGGGATGCGATAGCCGTCGATTTCAAGATCCTGCACGGCGACACGAGGCACACCGGAGACGATGGGCTGATAGCGCAAGCCTTCGTTGACAACGCCTTTCTTCAGGCCTTCAGGATCGGCGCAGAAGGCGCGCCATTGATCGGGGTGGGTTAATAACGTGGCGAGCGTCATGCAGAGAGAGCCGCGCGTGGTGTCGGAGCCGGCGAGGATGACGCCGAGCACTTGGGTGCGGATTTCCGCTTCGTTGAGTTCGCCGGCGCTGCATGTTTCTTCGACATAGTGCGAGATGAAGTCGCCACGCGGAGCGCGGCGGCGGTCGTTAAGCAGCTCGCCGACATAGGCGTTGAAGGCGATGAGGCTCTTTTCGATCTGCTCACGTTTTTCCATTTCGATGAAGCCGAGAGAAGCTGCGGTGTCGGCGATCCATTGCATGAAGACGGGCAAGTCCGAGCGCGGGATGCCGAGAATGTCGGCAATGATGCGCGCCGGGATTTGCGCGGCGAATTCACCGACGAAATCGAACGGCCCTTTGCCGAGATGTTCGTTGATGAGCTCGGCGGCGAGATCGGCCGCTTTTGGACGCATGGCGTCCATGAGTTTGAACGCGAAGGTCTTGGCGACCGGCGCACGGCGGCGGCGATGAGCCTCGCCATTGGCGAACAGCATACCGCTAATGTTGATGTCCCAGATCGGGCCCGAGGTGATGCCCTGCATGATCTTGGTTTCGGTCTCGAGCTGGCGGGTGGCGTCGCTCGTGACCAGTTCGAGATGGCGGTGGCGCAGCGCCAGCACGATGCCCATCGGCGTACGCGCGATCGGCGCCTGCTCGCGGAGCGATTTGAGATAGGCATAGGCGTCGGTGTCGCGCGGCTGATCGAAATCGACCATCGGTGCGTCTGAAAGCGGGCGTGCGGACATCGGGAGGACCTTCGCTTCTAGGCGCGCGAACCTACGCCGATGCGCTTGAGGCGCGAAGTGGTCTGCCCTGGCGACACGCAGTGAATTTGCGGCAATCGCGACGATTGCGACTGGGTTCCGTACGCGTCATGCTTGCGCGCATGTCGAACGAAGACGCTGAGGCGCGCTTTGCGGCGGTGGCGGAGCTGCTACGGACGCCGGGGCCAGTGAACGAAGATTATGTGGCGCCGGAAGTGCTGGCGAGCGCGCAGGCGGGTGTGAGGGACGCGATGCTGTTGGCGGCGTCTATGGCGGGCGCGGGTTGGGGCTGTGCACAAGATTGGTCTGCGGCGTTCGATTGGCTGGTGAAGGCGGCCGAGGCGGGCGCCGAGCGTGCGCGTGCGCAGTTGCGTTTGCTTGCGAGTGATGATGGCGGCGACTGGCGCGGAATGGCGGCGAGCATCGATGTGAAAGCATGGACGGCGTCTCGGGACGCGCATGCCATGGCGCGGTCACCTTGGATCGCGATGAGCGAGGGCTTCATGGATGCGCCGTTGTGCGCATGGCTGATCGAGCGGGCGGCGCCGTTGCAGGAGGCGTCGCTGGTTTACGATTCAGTGACGGGCAGGGCGGTCGAACTTGATGTTCGCACCAACACGTCGGCGACGTTCTCGCTCGCGGATATTGATGTGCCGATGCTGCTATTGCGGGAGCGCATTGCCAACACGCTGAGCGTGCCGGTGTCGCATCAGGAAAACATGTCGGTTTTTCATTACGTGCAGGGGCAACGTTTCAGCAGCCATGTCGACTATCTGACGCCGTCGCGAGATCGCGCTGACATCGCGGCGCGCGGGCAGCGGCCTTACACGTTTCTGGTTTATCTCAATGACGATTTCGACGCGGGCGAGACGCATTTCATCGATCTCGGCCGCAAGCTGCGGGGCAAGGCGGGTGAGGCGCTGTTCTGGCGCAATGTCACGGAAGACGGCGAGCCGGATTTGCGGACGGCGCACGAAGGCGTGTCCCCTACGCGTGGCGAGAAATGGCTGCTGTCAGTATTCGTCCGCGATAAGCCGCAGATGTTTGGCTGAGCGCTTAAGTAGGCGTGAACGTCAGTGCGACGCCGTCGATGCAATAACGCAAGCCGGTCGGGCGCGGGCCGTCAGTGAAGCAATGGCCCTGGTGGCCCAAGCATTGCGCGCAATGCACTTCTCGGTATTCGCCGAGCGCCATCGCGACATCGCTGGTCGCGAGATTGGTTTCGATGGAGCGATAGAAGCTCGGCCAGCCCGTGCCGGAATCGAATTTCCAATCGGAGCGGAAGAGCTCAAGGCCGCAGCCCGCGCACTTGAACAAGCCAGCGCGATGCTCGTCGAGCAGCGGGCTGGAGAAGGTGCGCTCTGTGCCTTCTTCGCGGAGGATGTGGAAGGCTGATGGCGAGAGGCGCGCGCGCCATTGTTCCGGCGTCATATGGCGGAAAGGCGAACTGGCGAAGCGGCGCTGGTCAGCGCCCATGGGGATGCGGGGGCTGGTCTGGCCTTCGGCGGTGCAGGCCAGGGCGGGGAGGATGGCTGCTCCAACGAGCAGGGCGCGGCGGGATAGGGTCATGATGCTCTATACGAGGAAATCCCCGTTTCGGTTTCAAGAGTTTCCCGAGGAATGGTAATCAGCAAAGTGGGCCCATGACCCGATTGCCTCTTGTGATTGCAGCGTTTTTCGCGCTGGCGCCCGCTGCGTTTGCGCAAGCAGCCAACGATGCCGCATGGGAACACGTGCCGTCAGGCGCGGACTTCGCGCGCGCTTATCCGGTCCGGGCCAGGACGCAGCATGTGGGTGGGCAGGTGCTGTTAAATTGCCTCATTCTGCGCACGCAGCGGCTGAGGTGCCGGGTCGCCTCAGAGGATCCGCGTGGCATGGGATTTGGCGCCGCAGCACTTCAGCTCGCGCGCGAGTTTCGCGTTGCCGCACGCTCTCATGACGGGCGCCCAACAGCCGGGGGTCATATCGGCGTGCCGCTGAATTTTACGGTGCAGCGGCGCCCGTCAACGCCGTAACCCCGATCGCGTCGAAGCAGTCCTCGATCGAATGCACATGGGCGTACGACGCCGCGAAGCTGGCGGGGGTGAGCTTGGCGTCGATGGTGTGTTGCACCAGTTCGAAGAAGGGCGCCCAGAAATCGTCTTCGGAGAGGAAGACGACGGGTTTGTCGTGCAGGTCGAGACGGCGCCAGGAGAGCACTTCCACCGCTTCTTCCAGTGTACCGATGCCGCCGGGGAGCACAACGAAGGCGTCGCTTTCCTGAAACATCACCATTTTGCGCTCGTGCATGGTGTCGACCATGCGATGCGGGACTTCGGCGAGCGGGATTTCGCGCGCTTGCAAGAACTTCGGCATGACGCCGAGCACTTCGGCGCCGCCGGCGCGCGCGGCCTCGGCGCATCGGCCCATCAGGCCGATAGAGCCGCCGCCATAAACCATGCGCAAATTGCGCCTGGCTAAAGCGGCGCCGAAGCGGGTGGCGAGATCGTGGTAAGCGGGGTTGGTGGATTCCGAGGAGCCGCAATACACACAGACGGAACGGACAGAAAATTGAAGCGGACTGGAATCAGCCATGACGCATATCAAACTAGTCCATTACGGCGCATTGCAGGCGAAAATCGTCGTGCCTAAGTCCCAAGCTTCAAGGATTGTTCCAAAATATGGCGCGTGGTGAAGGTAGAGGCGGCGGCGCCCGCGGCGAAGGCCGTAAGGTCGGCAAGCCGGATGCGGCGGAGGTCGATACCTCGCCGCCCTTGATGCTGACCGTTTCGCGGCTGATGAATCTGATTGGTGGGTTGAGCGGGCCGGGCTACCGGGTCCGGCTGTGGGCGTCATTCTTTCTGACGCTGCTCGGCAAGGTGCTGTCGGTATTTTCGCCCTTGGTGCTGGCGGCCGGGATCAACGACATCGCGCGCGGGCATGTGAGCGCTGGGGCACTGCCGACGTTTCTTGGTCTTGCCGGATTTTGGGCGGGTTTACGCCTTGCTTCGACGGCGGCGCCGCAAATCCGCGATGCGATCTTTCAGCCGATCAGCGAAGAGG
Organism: Vitreimonas sp.; assembly: GCA_049287825.1. Lineage (GTDB taxonomy): Bacteria > Pseudomonadota > Alphaproteobacteria > Caulobacterales > Aquidulcibacteraceae > Vitreimonas. Next base: position 7,183 of record JBAQGO010000124.1, read on the forward strand.
CGCAGCGCCGCGCTGGCACGCGCGTGTTTTCGCACGTTCATAATCTCTCGATCCGCTTTCATCACGGCAAACGCACCGGCGCGGTTTATCGCACCATCGAACGCGGCGTGCGGGCGATCGATTTCTTGCTGCGCTTTCTTGCGTTCAACATCGCGCCGACTTTGATGGAGCTGGCGCTCGCGGCGGGCGTGCTGGCTTGGAAGTATGGCGGCGTGTTCGCGTTGATCGCCGCAGCGACGGTGGGCATCTACGCGTGGATGACGTTTGGCGTGACGGAATGGCGGCTGCGCTATCGGCGTGAGTTGAATGAGGCTGATAGCGAAGCAGCCGGGCGGGCGGTGGACTCGCTGCTGAACTTTGAGACTGTGAAGAGTTTCGCCGCTGAGAGTCGCGAGAGCGACCGTTACGACCGGGCGCTCGCGTCCTACGCCAAAGCGGCGGTGAAATCGAATACCTCGCTGGTGCTGCTGAACGCGTTGCAGGGCTTGCTGATGAATATCGGCTTGCTGGCGATGGTGATCGCGGCGGGCTTCGCGGTGTCGAGCCATCGCATGGGGCCGGGCGACATCACGGCGGTGATCCTGATCATGTCGAACTTGTACGCGCCGCTGAATATCCTCGGTTTTGCCTATCGCGAGATCAAACAGACCTCCATCGACATGGAGAAGATGTTCGCGTTGCTGGATGAAAAGCCGGACGTGGCGGATGCGCCGAACGCGGCGGTGCTGCAGGCGGCGCGCGGCGAAGTGGTCTTCGACACAGTCTCCTTCAATCACGAAGGGCGCGACCAGGGTTTGGATCGCGTGTCCTTCACCGCGCCCGCGGGTAAGACAACGGCGATCGTTGGCCCCTCAGGCGCAGGCAAGTCGACAATTCTGAAACTGCTTTATCGCTTCTACGATCCGGCGGCTGGACGCGTGCTGATCGACGGGCAGGATCTGAAGCTGGTGACGCAAAACAGTCTGCGCGGCATTCTCGGGCTCGTGCCGCAGGATGTCGTTCTGTTCAACGACACCATCCGGTACAATATTTCGTACGGGCGTCCCGATGCGACGCAGGCCGAGATCGAAGATGCCGCGCGGCACGCGCAACTCCTGCACTTCATCGAAGCGCTGCCGCAAGGCTGGGAAACGCGCGTGGGCGAGCGTGGGTTGAAGCTCAGCGGCGGTGAGAAGCAGCGTGTGGGCATTGCGCGCGTGGTGCTGAAAAATCCGCGCATTCTGATTTTAGATGAGGCCACCTCGTCGCTCGACAGCGCGACTGAGGCCGAAGTGCAGGATGCACTAGAAGAGGCTTCGCGCGGGCGCACGACGATTGTGGTGGCGCACCGGCTCTCGACCATCGCCAACGCCGATCAGATCGTGGTGCTGGAAGATGGCCGCGTGGTCGAGCGCGGCACACACGCGGCGCTGATTGCGCGCGATGGGCTTTACGCGAGTTTGTGGAAGCGTCAGGCGGAAGAACCGCAGACGGTGGCGGCGGAATAGTTAGCCTTTGGGTACGCCATAGTCGGCGACACTGGTGGCGATGAATTCAGGCATCGCCGCGCAACGACCCCAGAAGCCGTTGAGCTTCGCAAAGTCGCGCAGCGTCTCGGGTTGCGTGAGCGCCAGATAACCGAGCAAGCAGCCGGTGCTGATTTGGACCTGATCGAGGCGCGGCTTGGCGCTCCAGTCTTCGCGTTCGAGTGCTGCAAGTGCGCCGATCCCCTGCGTGTGAAGGCGGGCGATCCAATCGGGCCAGCGGTATTCTGCGGGGCGAATGATCGATTCGTAGTTCTCGGCGCCGAACTTTTCGACGCCGCCAGCGGCGAGCGCGATGAGCTGTAGCGCACGTGTGCGGGCTGGGCCGGAAGCGGGCGTCAGTGCGCGTTCGGGCCCAACTTCGCGATCAAGCCAATCGAGGATGGCGACGGAGTCGATCAGCGTTTCACCGCTGTCGAGCGTCAGCGAAGGGATGCGGCCGAGAGGATTGGTGGTGCGCATTGAGTCGAAGTCGCCGAACACGGAGCGAGTGTCGTGTTTGTAGGCGAAGCCTAGCACGTGCAGCGAAATCGCCACGCGGCGCACGAAGGGCGAATCGTATTGGCCGACAAGGATCAATGGTGTTCGCCTTCGGGACGGATAAACGCGCCGGCGTTGAGAACGACGGTGCAGCCGTATCCGCCGGCGTCGTCGCGCCAGCAATAATCCAGACCGCTTGGGTTGTGCTCCATGACCTGCGTGAAGCGCCAGGTGCGTCCATCGCCGGTGCGCTCTGAATGGATGCGCGCCGAATAAGTCGCGAGTGCATCGTAGAAGGTGCGGGCGATGTCGCCGCCGCAATGGAAGCGGATGAGGCCGTCTTCGCGGTCATATTGTTGGGTGGCGTTGGATTGGGCGATGCAGGCGGCGTAGAGCCGCGCTTGCACTGGCGCCGGCTGGCCGGCGACGACGTTTAGCGTGGGCGGGCCGCTAGGGCGCTGCGATGTCGCGCAGGCGGTGAGCGAGAGTGCGGCGAGTGCGATCAACAAGGCGCGCATGAGGTGTCTCCGTGGAATTTGCCCGTTGCGATAGCTCTAGCGTCGTTGGGGAGCATTTGGCGAGCGAATCCGGCTTGATTGGGGCCGGCGGAACGTGTCTTGAAAGCGCTTATGCTTGAGACGCTTCAACTCAAACGCACGCCTTTCCATGAGCGCACGTCGCGCTTGAGCGTGGCGCAGAATTGGCGCCGCTGGGCGGGCTACATGGTCGTGGGGTCGTACGACCTTTCGCTGGACCACGAGTACTGGGCCATCCGCGATCGCGCAGCGCTGATCGATGTGACGCCGCTGATGAAGTACATGATCGAAGGGCCGGATGCGGCGCGCTTGCTGCACAAGGTCACGCCGCGCGATGTGCTGAAGATGAAAGAGGGCGTCGTCTCGTACACCGGGTGGTGCGACGAAGAGGGCAAGCTGCTCGACGATGGGACGATTGCGCGGCTGGGGCCGCAACTCTTCCGGATGACGTCAGCTGAGCCATCGCTGAGATGGCTGGCGATGAATGCGGTCGGTATGGATGTGACGGTCACGGAAGTGACCGATGACATTGCGGCGCTGAGCCTGCAGGGGCCGAAGTCGCGCGCGATCCTCAACCGCATCTGCCGCGATCCGGTCGATGCGCTCAAATATTTTCGGTCTTCCGAGAACGCCATCGGCAATACACCGGTGAACGTTTCACGCACCGGCTACACCGGCGATTTGGGCTACGAGATTTGGATTCCCGCCGAGCATGCGCTGCCGGTGTGGGATGCGCTGATGCAGGGGGGGGATGATTACGGCATCACGCCGTGCGGCATCCTGGCGATGGACATGGCGCGCGTTGAGGCAGGCTTGTTCATGGTCGATGTCGATTACACGGCCTCGACGCATGCGTGGATCGAAGGGCAAAAATCTTCCCCGCTTGAGATGGGTTTGGATTGGGCCGTTGCGCTCAACAAAAAGGGCTATTTCGTTGGGCGCAAGGCGCTGGAGCGTGAGAAGCGCGAAGGTTCGGCGTGGAAACTGATGGGTTTGGAAATTGGCTGGGAAGGTTTGGAGCGACTCTACGCTGAAGTTGGAATGCCGCCGCAAATTCCGCACGAGGCGGTGCGCGGTTCTCGACCAGTGATGTTGGGCGGCAAACAGATTGGCTACGCCTCGACCAGCACCTGGTCTCCGGTGTTGAAGAAATACATCGCGCTCGCGCACTTGGAGCGGCCGTACTACGAGCCCGGCACGGAAGTGATGATGGAAATCACCGTCGAGCATCATCGCAAGCACACGCCGGCGAAGGTGGTCAGCATTCCGTTCTACGACCCCGCTTGGAAGAAGAAGTAGCTGCCCATGTCGGTTAACACCTACGACGCGATTATTATCGGCGCGGGGCACAATGGCCTGATCGCGGGCGCGTATCTGGCGCGTGCGGGCAAGAAGGTGGTGATCCTGGAGCGGCGGCCAATCGTTGGCGGCGCTGCGGTGACGGAAGAGATTTTTCCGGGCTATCGCTTCACGGAATTCTCTTATGTCGTGAGCTTGCTGCGGCCGGAGATCATTCGCGATCTCGAATTGCCCAAGCATGGGCTGAAGATTCTGCCGTTGCCGTCGACGGTGACGCCGATGGACAATGGCGACTATCTCGCCTCGTGGCCCGACCATGAGCCGACGCGCCGGGAAATTTATCGCCACTCGCCGCGCGACGCGGAGGCGGCGGACGAATACGGGCGCGTGATGGCGCGTGCGGCAAAGGCGATTAAGCCGGTGCTGTCGCTGGTGCCGCCTGATCCGTCTTCGCTGTCGGTGCGCGACATGCTCGGGCTGTTGAGGCTCGGGCAATTCGCGAAGAGCTTGAGCGAGAAAGAGCTCTACCGGATCGCGAAACTGGTGACGCAATCGTCGGCGGATTTGCTGGATGAGTGGTTCGAGTTTGATCCGCTGAAGGGCACGAAGTCCGCGAGCGGCATTATCGGCACGTTCCTGGGGCCGCACTCGCCGGGCACGGCGTACGTGTTGCTGCACCATTACATGGGCGAGATCGACGGCGCCTTCCGCGCTTGGGGCTTCGCGAAGAACGGCACGGGCGGCGTGACGGCGGCGATCGCATCGTCGGCGCGAGCGATCGGCGCGGAGATCAGGACGAACGCGTCTGTTGCGAACGTGATTGTCAAAGGCGGCCGCGCGGTTGGCGTGGCGCTCGAGAATGGCGACGAGCTGCGCGCCAATGTTGTGATGTCTGCGGCGGATCCGAAGCGCAGCTTCCTCTCTTTCGTGGAGGCGAAGCATTTTCCGGATGAGTTCGTCGAGCAGATCAAGAATTTCCGGGTGCGCGGTTCATCGGGGAAGGTGAACATCGCGCTAAGCGGCTTGCCGGAGTTCACCTGCATCAAGGGCGAAAGCCCGCTGCACAAAGGCGCGATCTCGATCAGCCCGTCGATGGATTACATCGAGCGTGCTTACGATGAAGCCAAATACGGCCAATTCTCGACCAATCCGTATATCGACATGATCATCCCCTCGATGATCGATCGCGACATGGCCCCGCCTGGGCATCATGTGATGTCGTGCTTTGTGCAGTACGCGCCCTACGACATCGAAGGCGGCTGGGACGACGCCAAGCGCGATGCATTCGGCGAAACGGTGATCAATACGATCGAGCGCTACGCGCCGAACATCCGGAAGATCATTGTTGGCAAGCAAGTGATCACACCGAAAGATATCGAGCGCATCGCTGGGATCACGGGCGGCAATATCTTCCACGGCGAACTTCTGTTGCATCAACTCTTCTTCCTGCGACCGGCGCCGCAATGGGCGGATTTCCGCACGCCGTTGCCGGGCTATTATTTTGGCGCGGCGGGCGCGCATCCGGGTGGCGGCGTCATGGGCGCGGCTGGCAAGATGGCCGCGCTTGAAGTGCTGAAGGATTGGCGCTGATGGCTGTCGATGTGATTGTCATCGGCGCTGGGCTCAATGGCTTGGTTGCGGCGAATTATCTCGCGAAAGCGGGCAAGCGCGTCGTCGTGTTGGAGCGGCGCGCGATTGTCGGCGGGCAGGCGGCGACGGAAACGTTCGGCGACGGCTTCAAAGTTGATGCTCTGCATGCGGGCGGGCGCTTGCGGCCGAATATTGTCGAAGATCTCGATCTCGGACGTCACGGTTTGCCTGTTTCCGTCAACGAGCCGCTGATCTCAGTGCTGCCGGATGGGCGCCGACTTCGGTTAGATGTAGATTGTGGCGCCGACACGCTCGCGTCGATCCGCGCGTTCTCAGCGCGCGATGCGGAGCGCTGGCCCGCGTTCGTCGCCTTCATGAACCAAGCGGCGGGCTTTCTCGACGTTGCATACCGCACGCCGATGCCGCGCTTGCCGCACGTCTCCATGGCGGAAGGCATGCCGTTGGCGCAGCTTGGCCTACGTCTCCGGCAGTTGGGCGCGCGCGATATGTTTCGCGTCATTCGCATGTTGCCGATGTCGGCGCTTGAGTTGACGGAGGAGTGGTTCGAGTCTGACGCGGTGCGCGCAGCGATCGGCTCGGTGGCGGTGCATGGCGCGACCTTGGGGCCGATGTCTGCTGGCTCCGGTTACACGTTGATGCACAATTGGCTGAACCGCGGCGGGCCGGGGCACGCGAGGGTGCAAGGCGGCGTCGGGCGGATCGCGAACGCGTTGGTTGCGTCGCTGACGGCGCGTGGTGGCGAAGTGCGGACTGGCGCCGATGTTGTGTCGATCATCCACGAGGACCAGCGCGCAAGCGGCGTGCGGCTTGCGGGCGGAGGAGAGGTAACCGCGCCAACAATCCTTTCAGGCGCTGATCCGCGGCACACGTTGCTGACGCTGGTGGGTGCGCCGGAGCTGCCGCCGGAATTCGTGTGGCACACGCAGTCGATCAAGATGCGCGGTTCGGTGGCAAAAGTGCATTTGCTGACGGATGGCGAACATGGGCTGCCGCAAGGCACAGTCGTCATTGCGCCGTCGGTGCGTTACGTGGAGCGCGCGTTCGACGCGGCGAAGTACGGGCGCATGTCGACGGAGCCGTATTTGGAAATCACTGCCAACGGCCGCGTGGTCTCCATCCACTTCCAATTCGCGCCGTACCGGTTGCGCGAGAGCGAATGGAGCCAGGAGCAGGCGGTGCTCGAGCGTGCAGCGGTGGAGACGGCCGCGAACGCATTTCCGCAGCTCAAAGCCTCGATCCGTGAGACCAAGTCGCTGACGCCGCTTGATCTCGAGAAAATCTATGGCCTGACCGAAGGCGATCTGAACCACGGCCAGCTTATTCTTGATCAGATGTTCTTCATGCGGCCGCTGCCGGGTTGGTCGACACATAAGACGCCGATCGACAACCTCTATCTCTGCGGCAGCGGTGTGCACGGCGGCGGCGGTGTGAGCGGCGCGAGCGGGCGCAACGCTGCGAAGGCAGTACTGAAAGCGCTTTAGCGATGAAGCGCGCCAGGTTTGCGATCACGCGCAGCTGCACCCTCAAAACGGTATGGGACGCAACGGCATTGCGGAATTTATCGGCACTGTCGGCGCCATCGAGGTCATTGCGGCGTTCAAGCACCGGTACGCTGCGTATCGCGTTCACATGTTAGGTCGCGCAGGCAAAGTCACTGTGTCCTGCGCGGATGATGATGATGTCGTATTGCAACATGTCCCGCGAAGACCTCAGAAGCGAAGCTCCAAATAGGGCTGAATTCGGGCACGCGATCCGCGACTTTCGGCCCTCAGGCGAACCCTTGCCTTACCTTAATAGAACGCTAATGTCCGCGCCACTCGGGGGCGAGCGGAGCACAATGGTGGGGAATTTGAGCGTCCAAGCGGTCGCGCCGCAATGTGCGCGTCCTCAATCCATCAGCGCTGTTATTTGCGCGTACAATGAAGCCGATCGCATCAGTCGCGTACTGCGCGCCGTGGTTGGCCATCCGCTCATCGATGAGATCATCGTCATCAATGACGGCTCAACCGACCAAACTGAAGCGCGCGCGCGAGCGTTTCAAGGCGTGTCGGTAGTGTCGATCTACCCGAACGGGGGCAAGACCCAGGCGCTGCTCGCTGGCATCACACTGGCCAAGAGCGAGTATGTGATGTTGCTCGACGCTGACCTTGATGGTCTGACGCGCGGCGCGATCGATCGTCTCGCGCAGCCTGTGCTCTCCGGCGAGGCTGACAGCAGCATCTCGATGCGCGGCGATACGCTGCCGATTTTCCGCTCACTCGGCATCGACTTCATCTCCGGCGAGCGGGTGCTGCCGCGTAAGATGTTCAACAGCGCGCTCGAAGAAATGTCGCGCTTGCCACGCTGGGGCGGCGAAGTGTTCATCAACGAACTGATCATCGAGCAGCGCCTCAAAGTTCAAGTCGTTGATTGGGCCGATATCTTCCACACACCGAAGGGCGAGAAGGTTGGCTCCAAACGCGCTGGGGCCAAGGAAGAATGGACCATGTTTAAAGACATGGTCCGTGTGCTCAGTCTGCCGGGTATTATCCGCCAGCATTGGGGCCTGATGCGCCTGGCGGGCGTATTCTTTTTCAAAACGCTGAACCTGCTCATCCCGCCGCTCCGCGCTCGCGCGTCGGCGCCAACCGCCTAGGGAACCATCGGCAGCCGCCTGGCGTTAGGTTCAGCTGGGAAATCGGGCGGTAATGGTTGAAGCCTCGGATAGAGACACACTTGAGATTCTGCAGCGCGTCGGCGCGGCGGTCGCCGGTGAGCTTGATCTTGATCGCGCCATTCAAGCCGTCACCGACGCCGCCACTGGGCTTTCAGGCGCTGAATTCGGTGCGTTTTTCTACAACGTCACTGACCCCGCTGGTGAGAGCTACATGCTCTACACGATCTCCGGCGCGCCCCGGGAAGCGTTCTCCAGATTCCCGATGCCGCGCAATACGCCGATTTTCGCGCCGACGTTTACGGGTGCCGGCATTGTACGATTTGACGACATCACCAAGGACCCTCGCTACGGCACCATGGATACCTATGGCGGCATGCCGACAGGCCACCTGCCGGTCTGCAGTTATCTCGCCGTGCCGGTGATCTCACGGTCCGGTGAAATACTGGGTGGGTTGTTCTTCGGGCATTCGCAGCCCGCACAATTTGATGCTCGCGCTGAGCAGCTGGTGTCCGGCATCGCGCTTTATGCTGCCATCGCCATCGACAACGGCCGTCTCTACCAAGCGGCGCAGCGGGAAATCGCGGCGCGCACGAAGTCGGAAGCGGATCTGCGTGCGCTTTACACCGGTCTTCAAGAAAGCGGACGCGATCACAGTGGTCAGCTTGACGTCGCCAACGAGCAATTTCGCCTGCTGGTGCAAGGAGTCGTCGACTACGCTATTTACATGCTGACACCCGAAGGCAATGTCAGCACGTGGAACGCCGGCGCGCAACGCATCAAAGGCTATGGCGCGGCCGAGGTTGTCGGGCGGCATTTCTCCATGTTTTACACGCCGGAAGCGCGCGCCGCCGAGGAGCCACGGCAGGTTTTGGGCATAGCGCGCGACAAAGGCCGCGTCGAAATGGAAGGTTGGCGCCTGCGCAAAGACGGCAGCCGTTTCTGGGCCAGCGTGATGATCGACGCGGTGCGCAATGACGCGGGCGAATTGATAGGATTTGCGAAGGTTACGCGCGATATCACCGAAAAGCGCGAAGCGCAGCAGCAGCTCGAAGTGGCGCGGGAAGCGCTCTTCCAGTCCCAGAAAATCGAGTCTGTCGGCCAACTGACCGGCGGCATCGCCCACGACTTCAACAATATGTTGGCAGGCATCATCGGCGCGCTCAATCTTCTGGAGCGCCGCATCAAGGCTAAGCGCTATGATGAGACTGGCAAATATGTGGCCGCCGCGCTGGACGCCGCCAATCGCGCCGCAGCGCTGACCTCACGCTTGCTGGCATTTGGCCGGCGCCAATCGTTGGACATCAAGCCGGTGAATGTCGCGGACGCTGTAGGCTCGATCCAGGGCATGTTGTCGAGCGGCATGGGCGAAAACATCAAAATCGCGATGAATATCTCTGATGCAAATCTCATGGCGTTGGCGGATTTGCACCAACTTGAGAGCGCCATTCTCAATCTCGGGCTCAACGCGCGCGACGCCATGCCGAACGGCGGCGTGTTGACGTTTGCAACATCGCGCGTGCAGTTCGGCCATGAGCGGCGCGGCGAACTCGAGCCGGGCGACTACATTTCGCTCAGCGTCTCCGACACCGGCACGGGGATGACCCCTGATGTCATAGAAAAAGCGTTCGAGCCCTTCTTCACCACCAAACCAAGCGGCGCCGGCACCGGTCTCGGGCTTTCCATGGTGTACGGTTTCGTGAAGCAATCTGGGGGGCACGTAACCATCGAAAGCCAGGAAGGTGTGGGCAGCACGATCACCCTTTATCTCAAAGAGGCGCCGGCCGACGCATCCATTGAAACGGCGGCCAAGCTGGACGTAGCGCCAGAGGGGCGGGGCGAGATGGTGTTGGTCGTGGAAGATGACCGCCACGTGCGCATGTTGGTGATGGACGTGCTGGAAGAGCTGGGCTACGGCGCGAAGGAAGCGGCGGACGCCAACGCAGCTATTCCGCATCTGGCGTCAAAGGCGCGGATCGATCTGCTGATCACTGATGTCGGACTGCCAGGTCTTAATGGCCGCCAACTCGCAGACATCGCCCGTCACCATCGCCCTGATCTGCGTGTGCTCTTTCTAACCGGGTATGCGGCGCATGCTTCGGTGCGTTCTGAGTTCTTGGCGCAAGGCATGGATCTGATGACTAAGCCGTTCGAGCTCGACGCCTTGGCGGCTAAGATCAAGGACATGTTGACGCGCACGCCCGAAAAAGCATGAGAGCAAAACAAAACCCCGCGGCGAGGGCCTGCGGGGTGACAACCTGAAACGAGAAGGGGCGATGGCTCCCCGGGTAGGATTCGAACCTACGACCAACCGGTTAACAGCCGGTTGCTCTACCACTGAGCTACCGAGGAACATCGCGGCTCGCCCGAAGGCGAGGCGGGTCTCTATCAAGTTCGGCGCCGTGGGGAAAGTCCCAGATGGAGCCAACGGAAAATGGAGCGCCGCCGGCGCCTAGATAAAACGAGGGCCCCTTGCGGGGCCCTCGAAGGCGTTGGGTATGGTGGGGTGTCTCCAAGGGAAGACAGCGTGAATATGATCCTAACTCGTTAAGGCCGAGTTAATGGCAAACGCCGCGTTCATGCAGGTTGAGAAGGCGTTGAGGATAAGCGGAATTTTGGAGGCCTCGCCCGGAATCGAACCGGGGTGCAAGGATTTGCAGTCCTCTGCGTAACCACTCCGCCACGAGGCCTAAACCCAAGCTTTGCAAGGGGTTCGGGGCGTTTCAGCATCCGGCCGCAAGGGCGGTTTACAGCGCGGTTTACAGCCGATGTCCCGATTTTGTTCTGGTACGTGCGTGGCGAGAGAGCGTCAAGCAGGCCAGATGACGACGTGTCGCCGCGCTGATTTTCTTAGCGCCCTTTGATGCGAAGCCTTAGGAGGACGCGCTCGACGGCTTCTGGAATGTCGCGGATGCCGCTCTCCCAAGCGCTAACCTCCCTGCGATCATAGGGGCGCTCTCGGCCGAGTGCTGAGGCGAGAAAGATGCCGAATTCGCTTCCCGTCATCTCCCGCCGCTCGCGCTCGCGATACAGCTCGCGTGCGGTCATTCGAGGGACTGGCTTCAAGATCGCTCCGCGGGTTGGAGGGCTCTCGCCTAGATCAATCCGCGGAGCGGTTCGAGGCCGGTTACGTGTTGCCGCTGGCCGGGCTCATGCGATCGAGCATTGCTGCCACAACCGTCTTACGATCGACGTACCGTCGCGCGATCGCTTCGACGCGCTTCTCATCCCAGCCCAACACTGCGCCGGCCTGGGCGTAGCTAAGCCCACTGGCAATGAAGCGGGTGGCCGCGGTGCCGCGGAGATCGTGAAAGACGAGTTTCCCGCCCAGCCCGGCTTTATCGCGCGCTTCGCCAAAGGCGTGGCTGAGCCCGCTCAATGACCACGGCTTGCCGTAGGCATTGGTCAGGATAATTGGCGACCTTCTCGGCATTTCCCCCAGCAGCGCTTTCAGCGTTGGCAGCGCTGGGATGAGGAATGGGCGCCCGGTCTTTGCGCGATGCCCCTCGATGGCGCCGCCGTCGAACGCCGACCACGGCAGGCGGGCAAGGTCCGCGATGGACAGTCCGGTGAATAAGGCGAGACGAACTGCGCGCCAAAGGTCAGGTGAACAATGCGGGCGAACTTTTTCGAGATCTTCGTCGGTCCAGATCACGTCGGCGCGGCTGGCCTTATGAAGCTTCGTGGTTCCGAGGAGATTGTTGACGTTCAACTTGCCACGATCAACGGCCCAGGTGAGACACGCCGACAATGCGCCGATTACTTTGTCGGCGGCACGAGGTGTCGCGGCAAAATTTTCGTCGCGCCAACTCAGGATCGCTGAGCGAACGCGTTTATCCTCCAACTCCCTGATGGTGAGCGCCGCCAGTCTCGCCACTTTGCGTGACGCCGGGTTGGCCCAGGAGCCGGCCTCGATCTTGGCGATCTGAATTTCGTAATCCCTTCGCGTGCCCGGCTTAAGCGACCGGAACTCCGCGCTACAGCGCCAGCCCTCGACTAGCGTCTCAAGTGTCGCATGAGTGACCGGCTTCGACTTGATGGGTGCGGAATGTGCAGCTTGAAAGGCTGAGATTAGGGCATCATCCGCGGCGAAGACCTTGCGCGGTGCGGAAGCGATCTTAGGACCGCCACGCCACGCGTAAACGTGCCAGGTTTCTGATCCGTCGGAGTTGACCTTCCGAACTTGATGCAAGCCCTTCAGCGCAAATTTAGCCATCGCTTCCGAACAACCAATCCAAGGCGCCCGAGGCCGGCTTTGGCTCGGTAGCCGGACTGTCTATCACAATGCTAGACAAATTGTTAAGGACAGTATCCAGCTCAACGCGATCAAATCGCACCTTTCTCGTTTTCGCTGGGACAGGTGCGACGCCAATTGACTCTGGCGAAATTCCGCGGAGATAGGCTTGCGCTTCGTCGCGCGTCATTAGTCTTGGTTCAATGGTCACTTCCAAAATCTCGGTTCGAAGGGAGTGCGTGGGCTGAACATCCGCGCCCGATGCGCGGCAGTCATGCCGCACGTGTCCGGCATCGTTGCCGGAGGCGCGGCACGCGAAAATTCAGCGGATGATCCGGGGAATAAACCGGAGTATTCTTGTTAGGCGTTCAGCAACCTCCAGCACGAACAATGCGCGGAAACTTTGCGGCGGGAGGAACGCATGTCGGGAGAGGTAATCGAAATCGGCGATGCCCAGAAACGCTTCGTACTCGCATGGGACGCTTATGAGCTTGCGAGTTCTTGCATCTGCGCGGCCAACAACGTCACCTTCGACGTGGGCGCGGTTGAGGTGCAGATAAGATATCGCCGAATTGTCCAGGAACAATTCCCACGTCTGTTTCAAGATCACTGGGACAGAGAGTCGTCGGAGGACGACATCGCCGCACATCGCCGTCAAATGAACGAGCTGGAAAGCGAGGTAACGCTGCTGCTCACGACATTTATTGAGCGCAAGATAGCTGAGCTTTACCGCGGCGCGACTTGAACGATTGTCCGCCGTGAAAGCCGGCGTGAACGCTTCATTCTGATTCTTTCGTGACATTGGGACCGCGGATGCCTCGGGCCCGCACGGCGGCAACCGTGCGAGCCCATGACCAGAGGCCATCCCGCATCGATGGAGGATGCAAGGATGAACAAAATCTCAAAGATTGGCGAGTCTCACAAGAACCGCCGCAGGAACAAATCTACAAAGCCGACGAATTACAAAGAGGAGGCGCCGCTACTTGTTCGCGCGCCTGTCTATGCCGCGTCGCTTGGTCTCTTCTGCGTTTACGCTTGGGGCTACCTCAACGCCGGGCTGGGCGGCCTCGCGTGGGGCCTAGTCGGCGTCACCGCGATGTCGGAGATGCTGAAGCCGCAGCTCGGCGAACTCGCCGCGCATGCTCTCGATGCGAGTGACAAGACCGCACAGAGCATCGTCGCCGCCGCAGCCCTAGTGTGTGTCATTCTCGGCGCCGCCGGCGGCATCGTTGCGATGCACGTCGCCGAAGCGCCGGCCAATCGGAGCGACGCCGCTCAGCGGGACTTGGACACCGCCATTACGGCCGTTCAGCAAGCCCAGGCGAAAGTCGACAGCGTGCCCACATGCACCCCGGAAATGCCCGCGTCGCGTTGCGAGCAGATGACTGCGGAAAACGCACCGGTTCTCATGGAGCGCCGCGCGCGGCTGGCAACCGCGCAAGCGAATGAGCGCGGCGCACGCGCGACACTGGCGAGAACACCGATCGCCGGTCCAGGACTTCCGCATGTGGAGCTATGGCAGAAGGCCCTCTTTGTTGGCGGCGCCGAGTTCTTGATGTTCGGTGTGCCGTTCGCCGCGTTACGCCTTCGTCGGCGCGACGCCACGCCAGTGCAGCAGAGGCAAGAGCCAGTCGAACCGATCAAATCCGAGCCGAAGGCAAGCGAGGAGCGGGCAAACGTCAAGATCAATGACGGCGGATGGGCCAGTCGGCGCGCGAAGTACGGGCCGACAGGTCGCAAATTCGGCGCGGGTGGCGTGCGTTTGCAACTCGTGCAGGGCTGATTGCCATTCCTTTCCGAGGTCCTAAGGGGTGACGGCGTCATGTTAATGCGGCGATGCGCACTTGGCGACCTAGCGATGCGCAAGATGCGCATGGAATGCGTGTAGATCATCGCGAGCAGGTTCGTGTTGAAGCAGATCGCGCAATGCGCATGCGGTTAATGCGACGGATGGCTCGTCAATAGCCCGTTCATTTGCTCGGTGGATCGGCCATGAGTCGCCTTAGCTGATTTTCCGCCGCGGCTTCAAATTCTCAATGTCAAAGACGAGCGTGTCGAGCGGATCACGCAAGTTGGCGCGCCTTTGCTCGCTCGCGCTCCGTCCGCCGTCGAAGACCCCAACACTCAGCGGCGCGCGGCGCCGGCGTTTCGCGTTGCAGTTCGAACAGCCGAGCCGAGCAACCAGCGTCTTCACCAGACCCTCTTCGCCCCAACGGCGCACAAGCTCATTGCGCAGGAACGATGTCGAGCGTGAGCACGCAGCGCAGGTGAAGACGAGACCGTGCGTGGGGTGGAGGTCGCCGAAGCGAGCCGGCACCGGACCTCGGTTGTGACGCACCATGCGGCGGAACCTCCGCCGACCCGAACCCTTGCGGTCAACGATCTAGCGCAGGGCCGGACGCCCGGCTAGGCATCGAGCAGGCGCCCCTGAGGAATACGCTCGCATGTGCAACCGCTACGCCTCCGACATTCGCAAGGCTGGGCTCGAACGCGAATATTACGGCTACGAGGAATGGAGCGAGACTCGCATCAACACCATCCTTGAGGTGTTTCCAAAGAGCATCGGCCCAATTATCAAGTTGAGCGCCAGCGGCAAGCGCGAGTGGGCGCGCATGCGCTGGGGCTTGCCGGGGCCACCTCAGTTTGGCGGCGCGCCGGTGACTAACATCCGCAACATCAAGAGCCCGCACTGGCGCCCGTTGCTTGGCCTGCAGCATCGCTGCCTCGTGCCGTTCACGGCCTTCAGCGAATACGAAGACGCCTCACCGAAGGGCGCGAAGGTGTTGCGCTGGTTCGCACCTCCGGATCGCGGCATGCTCTGCTTTGCGGGCATCTGCCGCGCCTGGTCCGGCGATTACGGCTCCAAGAAAGAGCCGAATGTCGGCGAGCATTTGCTGTTCAGCTTCCTGACGACTGAGGCTAACGATCGCGTGCGGCCGGTACACGCGAAGGCGATGCCGGTCATTCTCAGAAATGACGCCGAACGTGAAGAATGGTTGACGGTGCAGCCCGATCGCATCGAGTCGATTCAAGCGCGCGTGCTGCCGACCGACGTGCTCGACATCGTGCCCGACGACGAAGCTGCGCAATATGCCGGCGGCTATTTGAAGTAGTATTCCGGCCGCTCATTCATATTGGGCGAGTGGCAGGAATTCGCCGGAAGCGGTCACTCCTCGGGGCATCGACGAGAAGAGCTAGTGCGCCGCGGAATTGTCAGCGGCGGGACGCATTGGTTGGATTGCCTCTTCCACATATTCCCGAGCGGAAGCCCTGTGCACGCCGACAGCGTCACAACCATAAATCGGCGTCTCAAGTCCAATTTGGCTGGGCTCCGTCGCTTGAGCGACAACTCGCCGGGCCTGAAGATCAACGAGTTGATACGTCGATGTCGATAAGCCTCGCCTGTCAAAGTCGGTAGAGAGGAAACCCATTGCGTAGCGCGCCGTTCGCGGGACGTCCGCCTCGACGGCGACGCACATTCCATCTGGCGGCGCATCGCTTAGGTCGGAAACGGTGGGCGCGTATTGACGACCTGCCGCGCACTTTGCATTCCCGGCGGAGGCCAACGTGTACCGCACGACCCGATCAACGTTGCTCGCGGAGGGAGGAAGCCAGTCCACTGAAGCAAAACCACGTCTTAAGAGACGCGTGCACCCGACGCAAAACGCCATTGCCATGGACGCAGTATTGGGAGTGCCATAAGGCTCAAGCAACAAGGCGTTCGTGTTGTCATCAGCTAGAAGAATGGCGTCCGCAGTGACGAGTTCCGTGCGCCAATAAGGTCGCGCGTCGCGGCACGCCCTGAGCAGGTCCTCGTTCGGCACCGCTGGACCGCATCCTGACAACAATACCGCGACCACTACTAAGCCAAGCCACCTCATGCAATGGACTCATGCCACTTCGCCCTCGCGGTGACGAGGCATGCTGCGCCCAATGTCCACTTTGGGCCAAGGTACGACCTTGGTACTGATTTTCCGAGTGTCCGCATTCGGCCACCATCGAGACATTCGCGGTGCAATACAGAGTCGCGGCGCCGACTAGACTGCGCTCAAGAAGCGCGATCGCCCCCAAATGGCCATGGGCCCTTCTTTGGCGTGGTAGGCGAGGAAGGGTCGAGGGGAGTTAGCCGCGCTTGGAACGGAAAATTCTTCAAGACATTGCTACGCGCCGCAGCAGGCGGTCCGCGGAAACGGACAGTGCTCTCGGTTTCTTCCTGACGCATGCCCCAGGTCAGTCGACCGCTGAGCAATTCGATAATTCCTCTGACAATCTCGGGCGCCCGCGGCTCACTCACCTTATGCGGCAGGCTCAGCGCCTCAATCTCCGACACCAACCGTGCTCTGTTCTTCTGGTGCTCGTGATCTACGAACAGGATCGGGATGCCGTAACAAATCGCCGCGATCTGCACTTCCCATGACACCCATTCCGACTGTCCTGCGCCGACGCGGCTAGGCGCGACGAGAACGTCTGACGTGTAGATGCGAGCCGCAATCTCCGCCTGAATGCTTAGCTCTGGCAAATCGCCGCCTCGCGGCCCAGCCATCGCCATCGAGGCAGAAAGCGAAATGTCTTGAACGGCGTGTCCGTTACTGTTGAGCGCCTTCACGACGTCATCATAGAGCGTCTCATCCTTGCCAAAGCGGTGGCTGATGAAAAGACGCAGTCGCCGCTCTTCGCTTCCTGGGCGCCAATATTCGAAAGGCTGTTCCGCCATAGCGCTTCCCCGACCCATTTTTCTTATTTCGGATAGTGCAACTCCCAATGCGCGGGCGCGTCAAGCGAAGTTCGATACCGAGGCTACCAACCGGCCGGGTGAAACCGCCGAGCCGGAGCAAGGTTCGGCGGCCACATGAGTTAGAAAGTGCTGCCCGAGCGCAGCTTCTTGAAAACCATCGCAGCGCCGGCTTGCGCACCCTGAGCGGTCGCTTCTTTGACCGCGAGACGGATGCGTTGCTCGACGCCCGCATCAGCACCGCGCGCATCTATCGCGAAGTTATATGTGATGCCGCTGCGCTCGCCCGCGCCGTTGGGAATAACGCTCACGCCGGTGCGGCCGCCGAAGATCGGCTCGGGGCCGTTTTCACCGGTGATGCCCCAGCCGCCAGGAGGAATGAAGCCGCCGCGGGCGAAGCCGCCGGCGTAGAAAAGATCGCCGCCGCCTGGGCCTGAATTCCAAAACACCCCATGTTCGCCGCCAAGGAATGAGCCGATCGCGTTGAGTAGGCCGCCAGCGCCGCCAGAGCTTCCGTTCAATCCCCCCAGTGCCTGTGAGAGCACTTGCCCCAGCAAGTTGTGCAATTGCCGGGCGAGGCCGTTCATCCAGTTTGTGAGATCATCTCCGATCAGCGCGTCCCAGAGGAAGGCGCGCCAGGCGTGCTGAATGCTCTGGCCGAGATTAGACCAATCGCCATTGATCCAAGCGTCGCGGAGATCTCCCTGCAAGTCCCGCGTGAAGCGGATGGCTGCGCCATAAGACCCGTTGGCGCCGGCCATCTGGTCGAAGAAATCGCGCTCGATGCGGCCCCGAAGCTGCTGGGCCTGGCCAGGCGCGAGGATGCCAATTTCGCCGAAGCGTTGCAGAGATTGCAAACGGCTGGCGAGCTGATTGCCGATGCGTTCGGCGGGCGTCTGCATCTCATCGCTCATTTGCTGCAACAGCGCATTGGCTTCGCCCCGGCGGTGCATGTTGTCGAGCGCGATCATCAAAGTGTTGATCGTCCCGGTCAGCGACTGCACGCCGAGCGAGGCGCGATCGCCGCCTTCGCCGATCATCTGGATATCGCCAGCGAGCGCGCGCGATACCTGCTGGAATTGCTGCGGGTCGTATTCTTCCCAGGCGCGCAATTCATCCGATAGGCCGCGAGCCTGAGCGGTGCTTTCCAAGAAATTCTTGGTGGTGCGGCCAAGCACGCTTTCAATCGCGTCGCCCAAGTTCGGGAAGCGCTGTTGCAGACCAAGCAGATTTTTTAGTTCGTCGACATAGCGTTCCATCGGCGTTTCGACGCCGGTCAGCGCTTGGTTGAATTCCTGTTGCGCGGTGCGGCCTTCACGCTCAGCCGCCGTCAGGCCCTGATGGCCGCTCAATAATTGCCGTAGGCCTTCGGCATCCACGCCGCCGCCGTCACCGGCGGTGCGAAGCGATTCCGCTAGGCGTCGATTGTACGCTGCGCGTTCACGCGGCGTGTATATGTCGACGCCGACGTTCACTTGTGGAAGCGATGCGCGGCGGGCCGCGTCGAGTGCCGATTGCAGCGCGGCAACGTTCGCTTCCAGGCGTGGGATGGACGCTTCCGCCCGGTGCCGCTCCATCATTAGATAAGGGCCGCGAGGTCCGGACGCGTTGGCGTTCGCCAATTGGCGCATCACCTCGCGCGCATCGGTCAGGTGTCGTTGTTCTTCGGCAAGCCTGCCGCTGAGCGCCGCCGCGTTTCCGTGGGTGTCGGCCGCTCCGGGCAGGCCGGCCAACAAGTCTCCCGCTTGCCGCAATCCGCCGACGAGGCCAGCGACGAGATTGATTGTGTTGGCGAGAAATGTATCGACGCCGCTCTCGCCAAGGGTCACGGAAAGGTCTTGCCATTGCGCGCTGAGATTGGCGACCGCGCCGTTGACGCCTTGCCAGCGCCTGGCCGCGATCTGATTGACGTCGCTGTCGGCGAGCGTCACGTCGCGGTAACGCGCGAGCGCATCGGCGCCGTCGGCATAGAGCAGCGACAAAGTCGAAATCCCGCGCGTGCCGGCGATGACCGCCAGGACGTGATCGCGTTGTTCTTGCGTCAGCCCATGCAGTGACGTTTGCAGACGCCGCACGACTTCTTCCATGCCTACAAAATTGCCTTGGGCGTCGAACACAGAAAGGCCGATGTCATCCATCACGCGCCGCGCCGATTGGCTCGGAGCGATGAGGCGGATCAATGCGGTTTTGAACGCGGTCGCGGTCGCTTGGCCGGATGAAAAGCCGCTGGAGGTCAAGCCGACGACGGCGTTGAAATCATCCATGTCGACGCCAAGCGTATGCAGGGCGCCCCCGCCGGCGCCGAGCGCGTTGGCGTAATCTTCGAGCGTCGTGATCATCGAATGCTTGATCACGCCGGCCGCGCCGTTGACGACATGGCCCATGTCTTCGGCGCCGAGGCCGAAATCGCGCATTGCGTGCAGCGCCACGGCGGCGGCGTTCTCGACGCTTTCGCCGGTCGCCCGCGCCAAAGTCACAACGGCCCCGAGAGCGCCGATGGTTTGGTCGAAGCTGCCGGTGACGCGGATCAGTTCGTCGGCGGCATGGGCGGTCTCGATGGCGCCGGCCCCGGTCGAGATGCCGACGCGGCGGATCGCGGCTTCCAGGCGCGCCATGTCGGCGGCCGAGCCGCGCGAAATGGCGGCGATGGTGTTGAGCTGTTGTTCGAATTGGCGTGCGTTATTGACGGCGCTCAAGATCGAGAGCGAGACGCCGAGCGGCACGAGCCAGCGCGTCGCGGCGGAGAAGGCGCCCGTGACGCCGTTTACGCTGCCCTGCAATTGAGAGAAGCCGCGTTGCGCGACTGTCGCACTAGTACGAACGCGGCCTTCGAAGGTTGAGAGTGACGCTTGCGCTTGCGCCAAGCCAGCGGCGAAGCCGGTGGAGTCCGCGGTCAAACGCGCCACGAGAGTTGCGATGGAGTTTTGGCCCGCCATGAACGGGGGTCCGATTGTCAGTAGGAAGACACGCGCGACGCAGCGCGCGGGGGAGACCGTCAGGCGGCCTCAAAAAATAAATTTCCGGGATTTCGCGCGCGGAAAAAAGTGACGCGCCCGCCGGTTTGCATCTGGCACGCGCCATTAATGCGACCCGGGTACCCCCTAGCTCAGCGTGTGGGTTCGGGCGGTCGATGAGACATTCGTCGCTTGGCTAGTCAGGTGGCGTGACGCGCGATTCCGATAGGTCGCCTACATATGAGAGAGTCATATCTATCCTGATGGAGTGACCCTTGAATTGCTGTCATTGAGTCATTCCAGTCACCGGGCCTTGTTTCTCAAGGCTTGCAGGGATGACGAACGCAATGACAGATGACAGAGCGAAGTGCGCAAGGGGGAGCTTAGAGACGTTTCCTACACGGTCAGCGTTAGACTGTAACTGTCGGCCGAAACCTCGCTGAGGCATCGATGCGTTGGATGACAGCGAAAATGACAGACTTGCAGGGGACTCAAGCAGCGCGGGCGCGGCGCGGCGCGGCGAGCGCATCGAGATATGACTGAGTGAACCTGGCCACATTCGGTGGCGGTGCCAGATCGCCGCGGATGATGTAATCACCCACGCCTTCCATCACCCAATTCAGAATGGCTTCGCCGCACTGATCGGCAAGCCCGATGACGCGGGCGCGATCCCGTTCAGCTTCTGTGATGACGGCGTCGAACGGAAGCACGAGCGTCCGCAACCCAATGCGCGCTCGCGCGCGCCCAAAGGGTAGGCTGTTGTGTTCGGTGAAGTGGACAGTGCTCTTATCGTTGCGAGAAACCCGAAGCGCGCCACGTTCCGTCATCCCGGCGTATGAACCAAGGGTCCGACGGATAGCCTGGAGCGTCGTGGTCTTTCCGGAGGGGCCGCTACCTACGCAGATCACTCGAACCTTGCCTTGTGGCGCGCCGAGCATGCCATAGCCGAAGACACGGGCGAGGAAGGCCTGATCATCGGGGGAAGGGAGAACGCGATCGAGGTGCGCCTGCCAAATCTCGGCCGTGGTTGCCGGCGCGAATGCGGAGAGTTGATCGGCGGTTGAAGGGTGCATGTGCGGTTCCTGTCTGAGGATCAGTTATCGTTGACGCCGGCGAGCATGCCGGTCGGCAGCAGTTTTAGGCCGATGCGTTGGCGGGCCTTTGAAGACCGGCGCTCGGCGATTTGTTCGGCGTTGAGCGCCTTCCCGAACGACGGTTTCGATATCGGCTCCGCACCGGCGGTTTCACAATAGTCGGCGTAGTCTGTGTAGAGCGCGGCCACGGTCTCGACGTGATCGGCAACGCGTTCCGTTCGTTCGGAAAGCCAGCCGATGATTTCGTTTGATGCAAGGCGATATTGCTCCGTCTCGCGCGTGATGGACGCCGGCGGCTCAAGGCCGTCGCGTTCCAGGTAATCGATCGCCCCGTTCACGATCCAACGGAGGACGCCCGGCGCGCATTCCTTGATCAGGCGCTCTTCCAGTCCGGCGTCCTGATCGGCTTCCGGCAGCGACACCCGGAACGGAAAAACTCGCACGCGCCTCCAGATGCCGCGGTCTGGGCCTTTGATATTCGGCAGTTCGTTGCACTCACCCCAGATGACGAAGCGCGGAGAAAAGCTGAACGGCGGTTTGTTCAGATCGCGGCACACGATGGCCGAGCCGCCGGTGATCTCTTTTACCAATGACTCATCCAGACGCGATCCGCGCTTCACCTCCTGAAGGTGAAGCAATCGGAGATCTCCAGCGAGCGCGGCCAGCGCCGGCGTGGGTCCATTAGCGTCGCGGGATTGTCCGGTGTCGAGAATGAGCGAGGACGGGCCTTTGTCGGCGTAGTCTCCTAGCACTCTTCTGATCACGTTGAGCGTGACGCTCTTGCCGTCGCCACCTCGACCTTGCAGCAAAACGAAGAGTTGGCGCACTGGAGCGCCCAACGCCGAATAGCCGACCAGACGCGCGAGAAATGCTCGCTCTTCAGCGTCCGGCATGATGCGCTTAAGGTGGGTCTGCCATGGCGTGTCGTCGGCGTCGGCATTCCATTCCGTTCGAGTGATCTTGGTGAGAAGTTCGGCTGCGAGGTGGGCCTCCGGTTCGATATCCCAAACATCCCCAATTTTGCGGCGCAGGTGCAGGGTCGCGTTCGGCGTGTTGATGACGTATTCACCCGGCTTAGGCGCATCGAAATCTTCGCGCCGCGCCCTCAGTTTGCCGGCAGCGAGGTCGCACATGCGTTTTGGATGCGAACCGCTCTCTGCTGATTCCTTCCACTTTCGCAGCGCGACCGCGCGTTTTTGGAGCGCAACGCACTTGGTTGCATTCTTCTCGGCGTCGCCCAGCTCGCCCTTGGTATCCAGCGCCTTGATGGCCATTTCCAGCGCGGCGATTTCGTCATCCATCGCCGCGAGCGTGTCGAGTGCGGCCTCTTGCACCTGAAGCTCCGTTTCGGCCGCTTTCCAAGCCCAGTGCGTGCCCTCCCAGATGCGCCATCCGGCAGTGGGAACGTAACGCAGTCTGTCGCTGTGAAGCAGAATGAGCCGAGTGGCGTTGCCAGCGTCTGACAATGGAAGTTGTGACCGGCTGAACGGATCGCTGCTCAGAAGCGGTGCAGCCATGCCGTCCATCTTGGCGAAATCGACTTCCCCCCAACGCGATCGCCGTACCAACTGAACTATGCTCATGCGGTTCGATCGGCGGTCTTTCGAATTGGCGAACCGTGCAAGCCCAACTGCCGGGTCAACATCAGCACGAAATCGGCGAAGTGGATATCGCTGCACAAGCGTTCATCGGCCTGCACTTGCAGGAATTCAGCGTAGAGCCTGTGGATGTCGATCAAGCCGGGCAAGGCGCCGTCGAGATTGAGCTGCACCATCCAGTCTTCGACATTACGATGAAGACGGCTGTCGTAGCGAAGACCGTTCAGTTTCTCGCGAAGAACGTCGACATGCGGGGCGACTATACGGCCGAATAGCGGATCAGCGGTCTCGGTGAACATCGCGAATTCTCGATCGACGGATGACGTTTAGAGGTTTTCATTGGCCGTCGCGGCGAAGTGCGCCGCCAACATTTCGAGGCCGACGCCAAGCAGCGTTAGAGTCGCGGTCTCACGTTCGCGGCTCCCGCTTTTTTGCATCCATGGCAAGTCGACCTCGTCGAGATCAGCCGCCGTTCGCGCGGAGCCGGCAGCGATGACGATGTGAAAGACAGTCGCCCGAACCACCGGGATCGTCAAAGAGCCCCAAGCCGCGCGCCACCGCGCCGCCGCTTCGTGCTTCGCGTCGTAGCCGCCGGCCACATTGGAGCAATCGACTTTGTCTCGCATGGTCGACTTCGCGTGAGAGGAGCCGAAGGCGCGTTCGTTAATTTCGAGGAAGCGCTTCGCCGCGTTGTACTGCGACGGCGTTAGGCGATTGCGGCTGTAGAGTTCCTGAGGGCGCCATGCGTGGCGCCTTGCCGTGCGCTGCTGCGCACCGCAGTCCGCGCCCGATTGCGCTTGTCGCCCGCGCCGCGCGGGCAAGGCCGTTCGTGAGTTCGACTGCAAAAGACAAATGCCGATGTCGAAGGGAGGGGGTCGTTAACTTAAGGCTCGATCCGTTGGGCGGAGAGCGGCAGCATGATCATATTGGTGGGTGGGCAGCGCACTCACAAGAGGAGTGACGTCATCCTCTCGAAATAATTGGGCGCGCGCTTGTCGATGATGGCGATTTAGATGCTTGCGACATATGCCCCTGTCAATGCGCATTGATGGTTAGCGCGCGATGCGCACCTGTCGAGAATACCGGTTTGTACATGGGTGCGCATATCTGGATCAAAGCGCTGTTGGCGTTAACGCGATGCGACTTTCGCCGATCGAATGGTCCCGCGTGCAACGCCGTAACGCTTCGCCAAGCCGTTGACGCTGGCGCCGTTGTCGAGGGCGTCGCGAACTTCCGCACGCTTCTCATTCGTGAGCGCCGCGGGCCGACCCAATGTTTTGCCGCTGGCGCGAGCGCGCGCCAGGCCGGCGTGCGTTCGCTCGACGATCATCGCGCGCTCCATTTCGGCGACGCCGCCAAGTACGGTGAGGATCATCTTGCCGGCAGTGGACGTGAGGTCGGTTTCGCCTAGCTGTTTAACGAAAACTTGCACGCCGCGCTCAGACAGGAGCCGCACCGTTGCGAGGATATCCTCAGCATCGCGGCCCAGGCGGTCGATCTTTGTTACGATGAGGCGCTTTCGCTCGCCGCTGTTAATCCGACCGAAGGTCCGCATCATTTCAGCGAACGCTTCGCGATCAGCCGCTTTGGTTTTGCCGCTCACACCATCGTCGGTGAACGTTGCCGTTGGCTCGAAGCCGGCCGCCTTCAATTCGAGCGCCTGGTTTTCAACGCTTTGATCGGCGGTGCTGACCCGCAAGTAGAAAGCCGTAAACATTCTCGCCCCCTGTCATCAATCGACCGTTTTGCGCCAGGTGCGCGTGGGCCGATGAGCCTATGGCAGGAAAGGTACCGCGAGACTTGTTGCCAATGTCTCAATGCGAAGGACGTTTTTTGCCAGGTGGTGTTGCTGACGCCGGCGAACGTCAGCTCGCTCGATCCAGAAGTTCGGCACACTTGATCAGCGTTTGTCGTTGGATGGCCGCGACTTCGTATTCGGTGAGGGTTGCTCCATGGACGCCCGCTTCTTCCAAGATGCCATCGTGAACGACGAGCCGAATATCGAGATCGCCAACGCTGCGTTCACAAACATCGAGCGCGCGTTGCGCGCCGGCGTTGATTGCGTCGTCGGCCATCATCGCGTCAAAAAACGTGGTCATGCCTTGCCCCCGTGCGCGCGAATTGCGCGGCCTGAATGAAATCCGGGCGGGGCGAAGCCCCGTCCCTGCGGGCGGCTTCCCAGACACCCGCCATAAATTCCAAAAATGTTTCGCCACCGTTACTTCGTTGCCGGCGCGCAAGAGCGACGGAATCGGCGAATAGTCGGGCGGCCATGAGCGACGACGAAGAGCAACGTTCCGAAACGCCATGGATGACGCCGGCCGAGGCTGTTGCGTATGTGCGCTGCTCCGTGCGCACGCTCGAAGGCTATCGTCGGAGCGGTGGCGGCCCGGTCTATCACCGGCAGAACCAACGCACCGTCGTCTATCACCGCGCCGATCTCGACGAATGGAGGGGCCGCGGTCGAGCAACCAACACCACCCAGGAACGCCTCGACGGCATATTATGACCCCTACAAACCGTTCCGGATACTATATGTAGCGGTTGTTTCGGAAATGTTCTCGCGTATCTTGTGCCGACTGCTGACTCCGGCTACAGGGCAGTTAGGTAGCGATTCGGCTTGGGAGGGGACCTGCCGACGACAGTGAGAAGATCGGCATGGTTCGCCAGGATCAGTCGGAAACGCCGTTGTCGGCCGTGGTGCGCGTCGCGCAGCGGTCGATCAAAAACTCCGTGCAGGTGCTGTTGTATGCGCGCGCCGCGGGTCAGTGCGAGTTCGACGGTTGTGCGGTCAACGTCACCGAACACCACGTCACCAAGCAGCCGGGAAACTTCGGCGAGAAAGCCCATGTCGTTGCGTTCCGCCGCGATGGCGCGCGCGGCCGCGGGGTGCGTCCATCGGACATCAATTCGATAGACAATCTCATGCTGCTCTGCGGTGGCTGCCACAAGCTGGCGGATAGGTTTCCGCTGACCTATCCGCGCCACATCCTGATAGCCATGAAACGGAAGCACGAGGACTTCGTCCGCGAAGCGATGGACGCTCGGCCACGGCAGCGAACGCACGTTATTGTGTTGCAAGCGCCGATCGGGGGAATGCCGGTCGTAGTTCAGGATGATGAAATCCGGAACGCAATTCAGCCCCGGCACCCAGTCACGTCAACGTTCGGGCGGATCGATCTAAACGGGTTCGGCGGCGGGATGGAAACTGCCGATTATTACGCCGGGGCGCAGCACGCAATCACTGGCGCCGTGAAGGGGCTTCACGCGGATGGCAGCGACTTTCTCGAAGCCGCGCATGGCTCGATCTTCGCGCTAGCGCCCATCCCGCTGTTGATCGCATTTGGCGCGGCGCTCACCGACAAGATCGCCGTCGACGTCTTTATGAAGCGCCAGACGAACGGTGAAGGATGGTGCTGGGAGGCAGATCGCGATGCCGTGAAATTTGCGCTTGAGGAACGACGGATGACCAAGCGCGGCGAAGCTGTAGTGCTGATGCTGTCGCTCAGCGGCGCCGTCGACATCAACGACATTCCCGAGGAACTTTCTGGCGCCAACGTTTACGAAATCGGACCCGTTGAAGTCGGCCATGCGCGCACGATTTTGAAATGCCGCGCCGATCTCGACTCTTTCAGGGAAACATGGATCGAAGCGCTGGCGGCAATTTCAAAAGCGCATGGCCAAGCTACGCCGATCCACCTGATGCCAGCGCTGCCCGCCCCGGCAGCTTTCATTTGCGGTCGCGCCCGGCATCCGAAGAGCAATGGCCCACTGCGCATATACGACGTCCGACGAGATCTCGGCGGATACCGCTTTGCATACGAGGTGACACATGACCAATCGTGACAATGAGCTGCGGCAAATTCTTGAGAGCGAGTACTTAGACCCAGACGGTGCAGAGATCGCTGAGATCGAGCGGGTCCGCAGAGAGGTCGAGACACGGATCAAGAGCGCGTTCGGCTTTGGCGGGATGTCGTTTCGATATGGCGGATCGAAGGCCAAGGGAACGATCCTCAAGTCATCGTATGACCTCGATCTCCTTTGTTACTTCCATCGCGACAACGCCAGCGCTGGATCGACGCTGGAGGATATTTATCAAAGCGTCGCACGCGAACTTGGGCGGCACTACGTCATTGACCCTCGAACAACGGCTATCCGGCTTTTCGCCAGTGGCAGCAAAAACGTCGGACCGGGGTTGCGCGTAGATGTTGTGCCGGGCCGCTTCATCGAAGGAAACAGCGGCGACGTCCATCTGCACCAAGAGGGCGGTGAGAAGGATCACCTCAAAACCAACCCCGATGTTCACATCAACTATGTGCTGAATTTTGAAGGGCATGAGGAGCTGTGCGCGCTCAAGCTTTGGCGCGTGAAATCTCGTCTTCAGATGCGCCAGTTCGCGTTTGAGCTGCTCTCGATCGATCTATTGCGGAAGCACCGGGGCCCTGGGCTGTCTGCCCGGGTGGAAGCGGTGCTGCGGGACATCGCGGCCATGCAATCAGCGCCGGCGATCACTGATCCAGCCAACGGCGGCAACAATCTAGGAGAGCATGTCGCGCCGGCAATTTGGCGCGAGCTGCAACAAGCAGCGGCCGACACCATTCGGAATTTGCCTGGGATGGGCTGGTCGGGCGTGCTGATGACCGCACCGGTCGCAGCCGACCCTGGCCCGCTGAGGGCGGCAGTTCGGTCCACCGCAGGCTCAAAGCCCTGGAGCGAATGACCCTGAGATGAAGGCCTCGAAATGGTGGATTGACGACCCCGCGAAGCTGCAATCCGCAGCGGAGCAACTTCGGAGCGCCGCGCCGCGGCTTCGGCTCGTTGCAACCGACGGCGACTTGGTTGCCACCGGCGTCTATGAGCTGGAGGAAGCCGGCGTCGTTATCGATCGCTATGCCGTCCGACTTGTCTTTGGCGATGATCCGGATGAACCGCCGGCGGTGTGGGAAACTGACGGGGTCATCCCGAGGGTCGAGGCCCGCCACGTCACTGAACAGACCGGCGCCTGCTGTGTTGAGGTTTACGGAGAGCACTTTGCGCGCACCGGCGACCGTTCCTTGGGCGGTTTTCTCCGCACGCCCTTCCGGAACTACTTCATTAGCCAGTCGCACTTTGTGCGGTACGGGGAATGGCCGTTCGAGGAGCGATCGCACGGGCTAAAGGGGATGGTGGAGGCCTACGCCGAGCTGGCGCAGGTTCACGCCAATCTCGAAGTCGTCGCACGCGCCCTCGCGCTGATGACCACCACCGATTGGAAGGGACATTGGCGATGTCCATGCGGCGGGACGGCCCTTCGGAGCTGCTGCGGACCCCGCCTGCGCCAAGCCCGCGAGGCCATGGCGGCTGGCGCTCCGGCGCTGCTGCTCAACAATCTCAAGGCCCTGGTGGCCAAAACTGGCGGTGATGATCTGCCGGCCTACACCAAGTAAGCGGGCGCTTTTCGTGGCGCAGACAGGGGTTAGGCCCTAATTTTTACGAGACCGCGATCCGAGACAAATCCTACTACCGCACCCGCTCTGCACAATTTGCGCATCGTCTTGATGACGCTGCAGCGGCACACTTTGCGGCCCACCATCAATGAACTTGGGTTTCGCTCATTGGTTGCATTATTCCGTCGGTGTGGATAACTGCGCTCGGGGAATTCTTCAGCGGGCGGGCTATGGTTCGACGAGCACTGCTTTTCGCCGTCATCTTCTTGTGCGCGCTAACCGCGGCGGCAGGAGCCGATGAAGTTATCGTGGCGTCGAAAGTGCGAAGTGGCGTAAGTGTTCGACTGAACCAGTCAGAGTCTTCTCCGCAAATTTCGTCCCTACGTCGCGGCGCTACGCTTCCGCTCCTCCGAGTGACTCCTCAGTGGTACGAAGTTCAACTTCCAGACGGCGGTACTGGATATGTCAGTCGACGTTGGACAACAGTACGCACCACGCCCGTCGACCCAAAGCCCGCATTCGGCGAATTCCGAGTTCATGTCGTGGATGTTGGAACCGGCCTCGCGGTCTTCGTCGAGGGCCATGATTTCGCGATGGTGTACGATGGTGGCAGCAATGACGACGGCGCTACCGGCGCGAGCAATCGATTGCTCGCATACATTCGCGCTGTCCGGCCCGACCTGCGAACCTTGGATCACGTCGTCTTGAGCCATCCACACAAGGATCACGTGGATTTGTTGCCGGACCTATTCGATGCCTTCGAAGTGCGACAGGTGTGGGACTCGGGTCGCCTCAATCCGATCTGTAGTTATCGCACGTTTCTTCAACATGTCAGGCAAGAGCCTGGAGTGA
>JBAQGO010000125.1:0-70766 GCA_049287825.1 Vitreimonas sp.
GGCAACCCGGCTTGGCGAAGAGAAAGCGCCGATCTTCAGTTTCGCTGCTTCAGTTATCGAAGCAGTGAAACCTTGTCTCTCAAACGCATGGCCCGCCGTGGTTCGGTAGCAACGCCCCTGAGTTTCCGCCGGCAGCACAACATTCCGCGCGAGGCGCGCACCAGGCAAACCTCCACCACTAACTTTTCCATGCGCATAGCTCAGTGCGCACCTCGCTCTCCCATTTTTGGCGGAGCCAAAAATGTCCTCCGAAGCCTTGGCGCAGGAGGACCGCCGTCGAACCCGTAGCGGCCGCGCCGCGTGCGGACTTTCCCTCGTCATCGTGGACGTGCGAAGCACGGCCGGGATCCAGGGGCGAACAAGCAGCTCTACGATCCCTGGACCCCGGTCTCGCTGCGCGAGCCCAGGATGACAAAGTTGGAATGAGGCGTTGCCCCCTGCGGCCCCTATCCCCTGGCGGATAGCGACCACGCGCGCTCGTAAGACCCTTTCCACACTTGACAACCTTCCTTCGTCCGTCTACCTTTTAATTACAAGGTAGCTGTTCATGGCCGACGAAGAACGATTTGGCGGTCTCCGCAAGGGACTTCTGGAATTCGCCATCCTCCGGGTGATCGAAGGCCAAGCGGTTTATGTGGCCGACATCCTCGCCAAGCTCTCCACCACCCCGTTCGCGACCCAGGAAGGCACCCTCTACCCGCTCCTCTCCAAGCTGCGGCGCGAGGAACTCCTGGATTACGAATGGGTGGAGTCCGACCAAGGTCCCCCGCGCAAATATTACCGGCTCACGCCGAAGGGCGCCGCGCGGCTCGAAGACCTCTCCACCTATTGGCGTCACCTCGACAGCACTCTCGAAAATTTGGGGCGTTAAATCATGGAACGCGTCGTCACCATCAATTTGAACGGCAACCCGTATCAGCTGGAAGAACCGGCCTACGACGCCGTACGCGCCTATCTCACGCACGCGGAAGCAGCGCTCGGCGACAATCCGGATAAGGCCGAAGTCGTGCGCGACCTCGAGCAAGCCATCGCCGAGAAGTGCGGCTCGTATCTCTCGCCCGTAAAGAGCGTGGTGAGCGCTGCCGAGATGACGAAGATTCTGGAAGAGATGGGCCCTGTCGAAGGCGAAGCGAGCGCAAATGGCGCGCAGGCTTCCGCCTCCTCAGCGAGCGGCGCACGCCCGAAAAAGCTCTACCGCATTCGCGACGGCGCCCAGATCGCCGGCGTGTGCGCAGGTCTCGGCGCCTATTTCGACATCGACGTGAACTGGATGCGCGTGCTCTTCCTCGTCGCCACGGTGCTGACGTCAGGCTTCTTCATCTTCGTCTACATCGCGATGATGTTCATCATCCCCTCCGCCAACACCAGCGAGGAATGGGCCGCCGCACACGGCGTCCCTTTTAACGCGCAAGAAGTGATCGACCGCGCCAAACGCGAATACCAACACTTCGCCACCAACGGCCCGCCCTGGACCTGGCCACGTTGGCAGCGCCGTCAATGGAAGCGCGAAATGCGCGCGCGCTGGCGCAGCTATCGCTGGGGCGGCTGGCAACCCTCATACGCCGGCGCCGCTGCGCCCGCGCCGGGCCCAGTCAGCTACAGCTTCGGTCTGCTCACCGGCTTGCTCGGCGTCATCCTGGCGTTCATCCGCGCGATCCTCGGCATCGTGTTCATCGCCTTCTTATTCATGCTCGTAACCACCGGCTCGCTCGGCTACTGGCACCTGCCGCCGAACATCGCCCTGTGGCAGGCGATCGTGGGCTTGATCCTGATCTACGTGCTGATCTCGATCCCGCTGCGCGCACTGCGCTGGGCGCTCTATAGCGGCCATCCCTACTACGGCTATCGCGGCGCTGAAGGGCTGACCACGCTCGCGGTGATCGTTGTAGTCGCGCTCGTCGCCTACCACTACAGCCCCGAAGCGCGGCACGTGATGGACAACATCCCCGACGCGCTCCGCCAATTCGGGCAAGCTATGGCGACCGCCTTCAACACCACGGTCAAGCCGCTGATCAACTGAGTTCAAAGCTCCATAAGCCCCTCAATGGCGCGGCGTCCTCCCACGTCGCGCCATTTTCTTTAGCGCTTAGCCCCAAGGACCTTTGGGCGAGCCCGTCGACGTCGGCTGCGCCGGCGCTTTCGACGGCGGATTGCTCCACGGGCCACTGCTCTGCGCCGCGGGCTCAAGAACATGGCCGCCAGCATATTTCACCAACGCTTCGATGCGCTTTCCGATCGGCGGGTGCGTGGCGAAGATCGAGTCAAAGTCGGAGCTGTCGTTGTCAATGAACATCTCGCGCACTTCCGACGGCGCGTTGATGTTCGAATGGCCGGAAATCTTCTGCAGCGCGGAGATCATCGCGTCGGGATTCTTAGTCAGCTCAACCGAACCAGCGTCGGCGAGGTATTCGCGATTTCGAGACAGCGCAAAGCGAATGACAATCGCCAATCCGTACGCCACTGCGATCAGCACCAAAGCCACGATAATGGCAATGCCGCCACCGGAATCGCGCCGCGACGAGGACGAACGCCGTATTCCGCCGCCCGAATACCAAAGACCCCGGAACATCATCTGACCGACGAATGAGAAAATCCCAACGAAGATCACGGCAATCACCATCAGCCGCACGTCGCCATTGCGAACGTGCGTCAGTTCATGGCCGAGCACCGCCTCCATCTCATCATCATTGAGCGCGTTCAGAATGCCGCGCGTCACGGTGATCGAATAATGCCCCTTCTGCAGACCAGTCGCGAATGCGTTCATCGCATCCGTTTCCATTATCCGCAGCGCCGGCATGGTGATGCCGCGCGAGATGCAGAGATTTTCCAGCAGATTGTAGAGTTTCGGCTCTTGTTGGCGCGTCACCTGATGCGCACCAGTCGCCGCGTCGATGATCGCTTGGTAGCAGAAATACGCGATCCCAAACCAGACGGCCGCACCGACAATCGCGAACGGCCATGACTGAATCAGCATATTGCCAGCCCAGACGAACATGCCAGCGTCGCCTGCATAGTTCTTGTCGCCCACGCCGGCGACGCCCGCATAGAGCAGAAAGAGCGCGTACTCGACGAGCACAAGCAAAACTGGAAACCCGGCCATGAGCAGGACGGATCTCCAGTTATTGCTCCAAATATGCGTCTGTAGGCCGTAGGCGCCCACGCGCGTCGCGCCTCGCTTAGCTGAACTTCACCTGGGGCGCTTCGTTCATAGCCGCGCGATCTCCGCCAAGATCGAAGAAGTCACGTGGCCCGAAACCGAACATGCCCGCCATCGCCGACGCCGGGAATTGTTCGCGGCCCGTGTTGTACTCGCCAACAGCGTTGTTGAAGAAGCGGCGCGCGGCGGCGAGCTTGTTCTCGATGTCGCTCAATTCATCTTGCAGCTTCAGGAAGTTCTGGTTGGCCTTCAGGTCGGGATAGGCTTCGCTTAACGCGATCAAGCGGCCGAGGGCCTGACCGAGCACGCCTTCCGCGGCGGCCATCGCCTTCGGATCGCCTGTCTTTTCAGCGCTCACCGCTGCCGTACGCGCCGCCGTTACGGCTTCAAGCGTGCCGCTTTCGTGCGCCGCGTAGCCCTTCACCGTTTCAACTAAGTTCGGGATCAGGTCGTGGCGTTGACGAAGCTGCACGTCGATGTCAGCGAAAGCTTGATTGCAGTTCTGCCGTAGCGCGACGA
Source organism: Vitreimonas sp. (assembly GCA_049287825.1). GTDB lineage: Bacteria > Pseudomonadota > Alphaproteobacteria > Caulobacterales > Aquidulcibacteraceae > Vitreimonas. The sequence continues at coordinate 3,677 of JBAQGO010000125.1, forward strand.
GCCGGTTGTAGATGCCGATCATCAGCACCGCCAACACGACGACGACAATAAGAAGGATCAATCCGATGCCCATCTTGAGTATCCTCTCCCGCGCGCCGCTCAGGGCGCCTGGCGCGCTTCATATAGGAAGCGCGCGTCCGCGTCGCCCCCGAACGTTATCCTGTACGGCGGCTAACCAATGATGTCGGAAAAGCGGCCAGAGCGGGAGAAGCCCTTCGGCGCGACTTTGCCGGCGCCGCCGCGCTTGCCGCGATAGTCCTTCCACTCCGGAACCGCGCGAATACGCCCAGCGGAGTCTTCCCAGCTCAAACCTTCGTCCTTGGAGAACACCTTCACATCGGCGAGCCCGCGATCGTGGTAGCTCTGCAGCTTCACGCCCTTACCGCGGTTCATCTCAGGCAATTCCGTGAGCGGAAAGATGAGCAGCTTCTTGCGCTCACCGATCACCGCCACCTGATCGCCATCGACTTTCGCCGCCTGCATGGCGCGCCCGTTGAGCACCTGCTTTCCCGAGCGCTTGGTCGCCAGGATTTCGTTTTCAGGCACAACGAATCCGTAGCCCTCGTGGCTGGCGACGAGCCGCTTGGCGCCCTCTTCATACACAAACAGCGCAATCGCCTCGTCGATATCGCGCATCTCGATCGACAGGCGGATCGGTTCGCCATGCCCGCGCCCGCCCGGCAACTTGTGCGCATCGAGCGTGAACGCACGTCCATCGGACGAGAACAACAACAGCTTGTCCGTCGTTTCGCAGCGCACGATGTGCTGGGCGTGATCGCCCTCCTTGAACTGTAAGTTCGAGAGATCGCCGTGCCCCTTGAGCGCACGGATCCAACCTTTTTCGGAAAGGATCACGGTCACCGGCTCCCGCACCACGAAAGCTTCGACATCGATGTCGGCCGAGACGGCCGCCGCTTCACCAAGCTCCGTGCGCCGTTTGCCCCAGTGCGTGCCGGGACCGAACAGCTTGCGCGTCTCCTTCAGCTCGCCGGCAATGCGCCGCCACTGCTTACGCGTATCTTCGAGAAGGCCCTGCAGGTCCTTCTGCTCTTCGCGCAGCGCCGCGTCTTCACGGCGAATTTCCATTTCCTCTAGCTTACGCAACTGACGCAAGCGGGTGTTGAGGATGGCTTCCGCTTGCACGTCGTTCAGCTTGAAGCGCGCGATCAGCTTTTCTTTGGGCTCGTCCTCGTTGCGGATGATGCGGATCACCTCATCGAGGTTGAGATAGACGATCAGCAGCCCCTTCAAGATGTCGAGGCGAGCGGCAATCTTTTCCAACCGATGCTTGGTGCGCCGCTGCAGGACATCGCGACGGTGATCAAGGAAGGCCTTGAGCACTTCCTTCAAGCCCATCACGCGCGGTGCGCCTTCGGCGTCGAGCACATTCATGTTGAGCGAGATGCGCGTTTCCAGAGCCGTGAGCTTGAACAGGCTCTCCATCAGGATTTCCGGCTCAACCGTGCGCGCCTTCGGCTCCAGAACCAGACGCATTTCCTCCGCGCTCTCGTCGCGAACGTCGCCCAGCAGCGGCGCTTTCTTGTTTTCGATGGCGTCCGCCAGCTGCTCAACCAGCTTCGACTTCTGCACCAAATGCGGAATTTCGGTGACGACGATGCGCCACATGCCGCGGCCGAGATCTTCCGTCTGCCACCGCGCGCGCACACGAAAACCGCCGCGCCCCGTCTCATAAGCCTCGCGAATGCTCTCGGGCGGTTCAACAACGATCCCGCCGGTCGGAAAGTCAGGTCCTGGGATAATCTTCAGCAAATCATCGGTTGTCGCTTTGGAGTTCTCAATGAGGTGCAAACACCCATCGATCAGTTCAGCGACATTGTGCGGCGGAATGTTCGTCGCCATGCCGACAGCGATGCCGGACGATCCGTTGGCCAGCAGATTCGGAAACGCCGCCGGCAACACCACCGGCTCTTCCTTCGAGCCGTCATAACTCGGACGAAAATCGACAGCGTCTTCTTCGATGCCTTCCAGCAGCGCCTCGGCTGCGTGCGTCATCCGGCTTTCGGTGTAACGCATGGCGGCGGGGTTATCGCCGTCGATGTTGCCGAAATTGCCTTGCCCGTCGATCAACGGATAGCGCGAGTTGAAATCCTGCGCGAGGCGCACCAGCGCGTCGTAGATCGATTGGTCGCCGTGGGGATGATAGTCGCCCATCACGTCGCCGACCACTTTCGCGGATTTGCGGAACGCCGCATCCGGCCCCAGCCGCAATCGGCTCATTGCGTAGAGCACGCGACGGTGCACGGGCTTCAGGCCATCGCGGACATCCGGCAGCGCGCGTGAAGTGATCGTGGAGAGCGCGTAGGCGAGGTAGCGCTTGGCCAGCGCTTCCCCGATCGGCTCATCTACAATGCGTCCGCCCTCCTCCGGCGTCCGCTTTACGTCGTCAGCCATTCTTGGCTCTCCGAAACGATCACGTACGTTCTGGCACGCTTAGATCAGAGTCGTCCTGCAAATCCTAAACGCTCGATCAGCCGGCGGCGCTGCTCGGGCATGCCTTCGCCCTTCACGTCAAACAAGCGCCGTTCCAGGAAAAACCCCGCCAATGCGAACGCATCGGCGATATCCCCAGACTTCAATTCCGCATCCGCATCGACCAGAAACCGCGGCAACTTGAGGAGAACGTCCGCATGCGGCGCACCTGCTTCAACTGTTGCGGCGCGGCCCGTACGCGGGGACACCCAACCAAGGTTCTCGGTTTCGCCCGTGACAGCGCAACGCGAAAGATCGAGCCCATAACCGAGCGCCGCCAGCAGCCCAAGTTCGAAGCGCGCATAGAGTGCGGGCCAAACCTCGTTCTGCGGCATCGCTTCGATCAGCACGATCAATGCATCATAGATCTGGGGATAGGCCTGCCGCTCCGGCGTCGCCATGCGTATGAGCGCGACGGCAGACGACAGCCCCGCCAACGCAATCGGATCATCCAGCAGCCGCGTCGCATGCGGCTCGCTCATTTCCAACGGGCTGAAAAACCCGAGCTGCTCAGAAAGCCGCGCCTTCCAGCCAGCATGCACCAGGTTTCCCGATTGCAGGATCGGCAGCGTCTTGCGCCCAGCATGCACCACGCCGCCGTAACGCCCGTGCTCGCGCGCAAACACTTCGGCGACGAGCTTGCCTTCGCCAAACGGCCGCGCGCCAAGCACAATCGCGTCGTCAACCCATTCCATATCAGCGGGCCGCCTCCACTAGCGCCACCAACTCGCGGCCGACCGTCGTTAATGTATAAAGGTCGACACGGTGCATCATCACATCGATGTCCGCCTGCGTTCGTTTCCCTTCAAATTCACCGCCCCAAACCGTCGCCCCCTCGAGTAATCCCGATGCTTCTAGTTTGGACACGCAGGCAACCCAGTAGGCTGCATCGTTCTCAAATATAGACTTCAACGTTGGCGACGATTCCAACTGTTCCGCCAACGGGCGCCAAGCCTCTGCTCCGCGTTGTGACGGCGCAATTTGAAAAAATACCAGGATTGCAAGCTCAATGTCCGTAAGGGACTCAAGAACGCCCAAGAAAGTCCTGGCTCGCTGCGCTCTTAGTTCGTCACCCGCCAGGCCAACTGAGGCGATCCTAGCGATGCGCGCTGCACGCTCATCAGACACGGCTTTCTCTGCAAACGTGACGGCGTCCCTGAGCAACCGGGCCCTTTCCGCGGCTCGGCCTGCTGACACTTCAGATTCGAGTAAATTGGTATCGGCATCTAACGCATTCAGCCGCCTTCCAAGCTCCGCCACAAACACGGCAATTCGGTCGGCCCTTTGGTTGGGAATATACTGCGTGATGGCAGAAGCTAAGCCACCTAGCCCCATCAATGTGGCGATTTGGACGAAAGTAGGCGGCCCGAGATCTGCGATTTTGTTTCTTAGCGTCTCGGGAAGCTGATCGTAGCGTTCAATAGGATCGTTATCACCCATCGCTCACGCATCCCAATCCAAGCCAAGCCGCTGATACAGCGCCCGCTCTTCGCTCCAGTTCTCGGCCACCTTCACATGCAAAAACAGATGCACGCGCCGGCCCAATGTCTCTTCCAAGTCCTTACGCGCCATCTCACCGATGGTCTTGATGCTCTGACCCTTGGCGCCAATGGCGATTTTGCGCTGACTCTCACGCGCGACGAAAATCGTCTGGTCAATCTTCACCGAACCGTCCTTGCGCTCTTCCCACGCCTCGGTCTCGACGGTGAGTTCGTAGGGCAGTTCTTCGTGCAGACGCAGGAACGCTTTCTCGCGGGTGATTTCCGCGGCGAGCACGCGCGCGGGCGCGTCCATGGTCTGGTCTTCCGGGAAGAGCCACGGCCCCTCCGGCGCGCGCTCAGCAAGCGTGCGCGCCAAATCGTCGACGCCATCGCCACGCCTCGCCGAGATCATGAACACATCGGTGTAGCGGCCCTGCTCCACAAGCTGGCGCGTGATTTCCAGCAATGCCGGGCGCGCCACTGCGTCCACTTTGTTCAGGACCAGAATTGAATCGATCTCGCGCTGATCCAATGCGGTGGTGATGCTCTTCGCATCCTCAACCGAGTGGCGCTCCGCGCCGGCGCCCTGGTTGGCGTGCGCTGGCGCATCGACCACGTGCACCACAGCATCAGCGCCCTCAAGCGCACTCCACGCCGCGGCCACCATGGCGCGCTCCAACCGCTTAGTCGGCGCAAACACGCCGGGCGTATCGATCAGCACCAGCTGCACTTCGTTGCGCATGGCGATGCCGCGCACTAGCGCCCGCGTCGTTTGCACCTTTTGGGTCACCGCCGCCACCTTCGCGCCGACGAGCGTGTTCACGAGCGTGGACTTGCCCGCATTCGGCGCGCCAAGCACCGCCACCACCGCGCAGCGTTGCTCAGACATCGACGCCTTGCTTTCTCAAAAACGCTGACGCCGCCGCGCGCTGGGCTTCGCGCTTCGAACCGCCTTCACCGCGCTCGGGCGGATGCGTTCCTACGCGCGCCTCGATAACGAAGTGCGGTGCATGATCCGGCCCGGATTGTTCGATCAGCCCGTAGCTGAGTGAGCACTTCTTTGCCGCGGCCCATTCTTGCAATGCAGTCTTCGCATCACGCGCGCTTGTATTCTCTTCGTCGAACGCATCGCCCCAGAACCGTTCGACGAAGGCGCGCGCCGCCTCGAACCCGGTATCAAGATATAGCGCTCCAAGCACGGACTCGCAGACATCCGCGAGGATCGTCTCCTTGTTACGCCCCCCATGCGACTCTTCCGACGACGACAAGATGACGACCTCGCCCAACCCTGCGGCGCGCGCCGCGGCCGCGCAGGCGCCCTTGTTCACCAGCGTGTTGAAGCGCGGCGCTATCTCGCCTTCGTCTTCATCCTTGTGCTCTCGCAGCAGCCGGTCGGCCACGATCAGCGCCAACACGCGATCGCCGAGAAATTCCAGCCGGTCGTAGGAGCGGCGATTGCTCTTGTCGCCGTCCAGCGCACTGCCGTGCGTCATCGCTTCACGGAGCAACGCCCGATCCTTGAACACATAGCCGAGCCGCTGTTCAAGTTCGGCAAGGCGCGCGTCTTGGCGCCCGCTCATGCCAAAGCGCGCGTCACCGCACGCGCTTCAAGAAGCGATCGCCACGAAAGCCGGAGAACAAGGTCCAGGGCTGGAGGAGTGACGTGGTGCTGTCGAAGGACGCGACGATCATCTGCGCCGGCCCAACCAGATTGTCGTAAGGCACGAAGCCGACCACCGACGCGACGCGGCTGTCGGCGGAATTGTCGCGATCGTCGCCCATCATGAAATAATTGCCCGCCGGCACGACATATTCGCGCGTGTTGTCGAGTTCGGTCTCGCCGCGATCGAAGGTCGTGTAGCTCACTCCATTCGGCAACGTCTCAACGTAAGTTGGGATGTGCTCGACGAAGCCGCTTTCGTTCGTAAACGCCATCACGCCAGTCGACTGACGGCGCACTGGCGCACCATTGATGTGCAGCACGCCGTTGATCATTTGTATGTGGTCGCCGGGTAAACCAATCAGGCGCTTGATAAAATCGCGATCCGGCTCGGGCGGCGGCCGAAACACGATGACATCGCCACGGTTAGGAGCATGCCCGAACAAACGTCCATGCGGCAGCAAGCCTTCGAGTGGCGCAAACGAATATCGCCCGTATCCGTATGACCACTTCGTCACCACGATGTAGTCGCCGACTTCCAAGGTTGGCTGCATCGATCCAGATGGAATCCGATACGGCTGGGCGATCGTGAAGCGCAGCACGAAGGCCAGCGCCAGCGCGTAGAGGATCGTGCGTACGTTTTCCCAGAACACCGCCATTCCGGGGGCCGAAGAAGATGGACTGGCCGTCGACATGCTCATGCGTTTCTCGCTGATAACCAGCCCAGCGACGACCCGCCAGGGTCACACGCAAACCGGCGTCTTTTCACGGACTTATGGGTCCGCACTGCGGCCCTAGCCCGGCCCGCTCGTCGGGTCCAACTCCGCCGAAATAATGACGAAGCTGACAGCAAGTGGATAATCGTCCGTCAAGCTCACGTGGATGTGCGGCCTGTACCCGGCTGGGGTCAATTCGGCGAGGCGCCGCGCCGCGCCGCCGGTGAGCACCATGGTTGGCTGGCCGCTAGGAAGGTTGGCCACCCCCATGTCCCGCCAAAACACCCCTTTTTTCAAGCCTGTACCCAGCGCTTTCGAGGTCGCCTCTTTCGCGGCGAAGCGCTTGGCGTAGGTGGCGGCGCGCTGGTTTGGCCGCCGCTCTGCACGCTTGCGTTCGAGCTCTGTGTAAATGCGGTGCGTGAACCGGTCTCCGAACCGCGCCAGCGACGCCTCGATGCGGCGGATGTCGATGGTGTCGACGCCAGTGCCGAGGATCATGGCGAGGCCCTCGCCGCGTCCATTCGGCGGCGCATCTCGCTGACGGCCGGCGCCAACCCCACGAAGATCGCCTCACCGACCAGGAAATGGCCAATGTTGAGTTCGCGCACCTCGGGCATCGCCGCGATCGGCGCGACGGTTTCATAATCGATGCCGTGGCCGGCGTGCACTTCAAGGCCTAGTGAAGCTGCCTGGAGCGCGCCTGCGCGCAACGTCTTCAAAATCTCTTCCGCATTTGCATCGCCATCACGCGCGGCGTCGCAATAGGCGCCGGTGTGCAATTCGACGACTTCCGCGCCGGTGCGGCTCGCCGCTTCGATCTGCAGGGGATCAGCGCCAATGAACAGCGAGACACGGCTGCCCGCCTCGCGTAACTTTTCCACGAACGGCGCAATCCAATTGTGTCCACCGGCGACATCAAGCCCGCCTTCCGTGGTGCGCTCCTCGCGCCGCTCCGGCACGAGACACACGGCAGGCGGGCGATGCTTCAGCGCAATCTCCAGCATCTCCGAGGTGACCGCCATTTCCAAATTGAGCGGACGTCCGCGTTGGCGGAGCATGTCCGACAAGCGCGCAATATCGGCATCCGAGATGTGGCGTCGATCTTCGCGAAGATGTGCAGTTACGCCGTCGGCGCCCGCTTCAAGCGCCACGATCGCCGCACGCACCGGATCGGGGTACGCCACGCCGCGCGCGTTACGGATGGTCGCAACGTGGTCGATGTTGACGCCGAGCCGCAGCCGCTCGCTCATGCCGTGAGACCTCGGCTTCCCGGCTTGATCGCTGGAATAGCGGCGAGTTCGGGCGGCAACTTATCGGCGGGATAAGACGGCGCATCGACCTGGGCGAGTGAGACGAGCGGCACGCCGATATCGGCTTTGCCGTTCGAGCGATCGATCAAGCACGCCGCGCCCACCAGTTCGCCCGGCTGTCCGCGAATGGCTTCGATGCACTCGCGCGAGGACAGACCGGTCGTCACCACGTCTTCCACCATCAGCACACGGTCGCTTGGCAAAATCGTGAATCCGCGGCGCAACTGAAACGTGCCGCCCTCGCGCTCCACAAACATCGCACGCGCACCGAGATGGCGCGCTGTCTCGTAACCGGGAATGATGGCGCCCACGGCGGGTGAAACAACCACCTCGATTTTGCCGAACGCCGCGCGCGCCTTCTCCGCCAGCGCTTTGCACAGCCGTTCCGTGCGCGCAGGATCCATGAAGACAGCATTCTTTTGAAAAAACACTGGGCTGTGCAGCCCTGAGGACAAAATGAAGTGCCCTTCCAGCAGCGCGCCCGCCGCGCGAAATTCGTCCAGCACTTGAGACTGATTCATCGGAACTCTTTGAGGAAGGTGCGGCTAAGGTGCGTTCGCCCTGGCATAGTCGACGACGGCCGTCAGCAAGTCGCTCGTAGCCCGCAAAATCGGGCCGCCGAGCGGGTCCGCGGTCAGTTGCTGGAGGTTGGCCTCACCCACATAAAGACCATCGGACACGATCGACGTCACACGCACGTTTGGCGCCTTCGGCGGCGGCGACCGCGCTTCCGCCAGCGGCGCGAGTTCATCGACGACGTCCTGTGCGGCGCTGAGCAACGCCTTTCGCGGCTCGCGCGTCGAAGGTACGTCCTTTTCGATCACGATCTGCTTACCCGAGCCGTGAATGTAGCGGATGCGCCCGTCCGCGTACGTCCCCAACGTGTCGAGGCCGCGCGGCAATGGCGTCTCCACAACCACGCCCAGCAAAATCCGCGGCTGCACCGCGCACTTCTCGCGCTTCAAACGTCGATATGCGAGCGCACGGACGCGGCTCTCGGCGTTCTTGTCTTCAGCGATGGCTCGGACAGCTCGTTCGTTGAACTGCGGATTGAATATCCAACTCGCCGACCCCTCCGCCCAGGCCAGATAGTTAATCGGCAAGTCACAGAACAGAAGGGAGTAGAAGCGGTTCGCTACACCATCGGGATAGGGTTCGAAATCGCTCCTCGGTTCGCCGATCATCCCCGCACCCGCTCCACTTCGATCACAGCCTTCGATGTTCGCATTGCTGCGACGATATTCGTCAGGTGCCGCGCGTCCGCAACCTCGATGTCGAAGATCATATCGAAAAATTCAATAGTGCGTTTAACGAGTCGCAAATTGATGATGTCGCCTTCGTTGTCTGCGATCACGCGACAAAGCTCCGCCAGCACGCCGCGCTTGTTTTCGACAGTCGCCATAATGCGGCCTACGGCCAGCGTGCGGTGCAGAGCCGTTTGCGTCCACGCAAGATCGACCCACTCGGTTTCCGCCTCACGCGCCAGCGTTTCGCAATCGATGGTGTGAACAACGACACCCCTGCCCGGCTCGATCACGCCTACGATGCGGTCGCCAGGGATCGGCGTGCAATCTTCCGCAAAATGCAAAGCAACGCCGGGGGTCAGGCTGCCGCCTTTGACATAGAGTTTCGCCTTGTCGGCCGCCATCGGCTTGCGGCCTTCCTCCTTGCGGACCTTGTCTTCCAAACCAGGAAACGCCGCGACAACGACCGCACTGGGCTTGAGCGCGCCTTCACCGACGGCGACGAACACTTCCTCTTCGTCGTGCTTGCCGAGGCGCATGGCCGCCTGTTTCAGTGATGTCTCCGCCAGATCATGGCCGTGGCGGTGCAGAGCGTGCGCGACCAGTTCGCGCCCCAGGCGGCCGAATTCCTCGCGTCGTGCACTGCGCTCCAGCCGACGCTGCGCCGATTTGGCGCGCCCGGTCTTGGCCAGCGATTCATATCCCGGCACTGGCGCCACCCTCGCGCCGGTGACGATTTCCACCACATCGCCGTTGCGCAGCACCGTGCGCAAAGGGCGTTCGTCTCCATTGACTTTTACGCCCGCGACACGGTCGCCGATGTCGGAGTGAACGGCGTAGGCGAAATCCAACGGCGTTGCCCCTTGCGGCAGCGCGATAAGCGTCCCCTTCGGCGTGAAGGCAAATACGTGATCCTGATACATCTCAAGCTTAGCGTGCTCGAGGAATTCGCCGGCATCGCCGCCGTGCTCAGCGATTTCGAGCAATGAGCGTGTGGCCTCGCGCGCGTCGACGCCAGCAGACGCAGCGAGTTCTTCGTCGTAGCCGTAGGCCTCGTTTTTGTACCGCCAATGGGCCGCGACGCCGACCTCGGCGACCTGATCCATCTCCTCGGTGCGGATCTGAATTTCTACGCGCACATTGCCTGGCCCAATCACAGTCGTATGGATCGAGCGGTAGCCGTTTGGCTTGGGGTTGGAGATGTAGTCTTCCACCTGATCGGGCACGCAGCGCCACGTCTGGTGGATGAGGCCGAGCGCGCGATAGCAATCATCGGGATTGTTGACGATCACACGAAACGCATAGACGTCGGCGAGATCGGAAAATTCTACGCTCTTGCGCTGCAGCTTCCGCCAGATCGAATAAGCCTGTTTTTCGCGCCCAAACACACGCGCGTCGACGCCGGCGAACTCGAACACTTCCATGATGGTCTGAATGACGTTGGCGACGTTGGCGCCCTTTTCGGCGCGCAACTGCTCCAACCGTGCATTGATCGCCACTTCCGCTTCGGGAAACGCTTCATGAAACGCGAGACTCTCGAGCTCGCGCGCCATCCGCTCCATACCGATGCGGCGCGCCAGCGGCCCATAGATTTCCAATGTTTCCAGCGCGATGCGCCGGCGCTTGGCGGCCATCGGCACGTGGCTCAGCGTGCGCATGTTGTGCAAGCGATCGGCGAGTTTTACCAACAGCACGCGCACGTCACGCGACATCGCCAAAATAAACTTCTGCAGGTTCTGCGCCTGCTTGTTTTCGTCCGACTGGATTTCGAGTTTCGAGAGCTTGGTGACCCCTTCGACAAGATCGGCGATCTCGCCGCCAAACTTGCCTTCGATCTCCGCGCGGGTCGCTTCGGTATCTTCGATGGTGTCGTGCAGCAGGCCGGCAACAATGGTCGCGGCGTCCAGCTTGTAATCGGTGAGAATGCCGGCGACTTCGATCGGATGCGCAAAGTATGGATCGCCGGAGTGACGCTTCTGGCTGCCGTGTTTCGCCGTCGCGTAGACGTAGGCGCGATTGATCAGATTCTCGTCGAGCGAGGGGTCGTACGCCCGCATCTTCTCGACGAGCTCGAACTGTCTCAAAAACCGCGTACGCGTCAGCGCGTCCCCCGCGCCGGTCTGAGTTTGACCGGCGGGGACTTTGGCGGCGACTCCGTCACCGCCGCCCATCGGCTCAGTACCGTTCGTCGCGCTGAGCTTCGGCTTCTTGCTGGAGCGCGCGCAGCACGTCTTCTTCCGAGGTGTTCACCGGGGCGACCAGCGCCAGGCGATCCTGCTCGTCCTCGGCCTGCGTTGCCGGCTGCACGTCCTGGTAAAGCATGACGTAGCTATCGCGCAGATCCTCGGGTTGGACCGCACCATCGGCAATCTCGCGCAGGGCCACCACCGGGTCTTTATCGCGGTCGCGGTCAACCAGGGGCTCGGCGCCAGAAGAAATGTTGCGGGCGCGGTGTGCGGAGAGCAGCACCAGCGAGAACCGGTTAGGGATTTTATCGACGCAATCTTCTACGGTTACGCGAGCCAAGGCGTGTGTCCTCTCGGGCCAAACGGGATGGGATGGTCATTCAACCTAGTGGCCTCCGCGGTATTTCGCAATGCGAAGAGCCGTCGCGGGCTGCCTCATTCATCTGGAAACGGCCCTAACCGGCGGTAACGCTGCTCGGCGGGCACGGTTTTGAGCATTTCGGCGGCAGTTTGACCCAAAATTGGGTGCTTCCAATCAGGCGCCACCTCCGCCAGCGGCGCTAGAACAAAAGCCCGTTCGTGCATCCGAGGATGCGGTAGCGTGATCTCGCCAAAGCTACCCTGCAGCCCGTTGATCGCGAGAACATCGAGATCGAGCGTGCGCGCCGCCCATCGCACGCGCCGCTCCCGGCCAAAGCGCAGCTCGATCCCCCGCAGTGTCTCGTACAATTCTTGTGGCGAAGTCTTCCCCGCCTCCATCACGGCAACGGCGTTGAAAAAATCAGGCTGATCGCTCAGCGGCCACGCCGCGCTTTGCCAAACATTCGAAACCGCGAGCCGCTTGAGCCCTGCGTCGTTAAGAGCGGCCAGCCCTCGCGCCAACAACTCCGGGCCCGCCAAGCCTTCGAAAGGCAGATTGGCGCCAAGGCCGATGCAGGCGGGTGGGCCGTTCATGCGGACTCCAAGTTTCCGGCGCCCTCATACCTTGGCGACCGCGCTTGCGCCCACCCTACCCCGTCGCTCGGACTATTTCCTCGACCACTCGGACCCGAAGGCCGTATTCCGGCGTCCATCGCGACCACGCCAACGCCAATGAGGATCAGTGAGCGCAACGCCGCCCGAAGCTCCGCTAAAATGCCCGCTCTGCCCGCGCCTCGTCGCATACCGGGAAGAGAACATGCGCGCGCATCCGGATTGGTTCAACGGCGCTGCGCCATCCTTCGGCGATCCGGACGCACGTTTGCTTATCGTCGGCCTCGCGCCGGGGCGCATGGGCGCCAATCGGACTGGACGTCCGTTCACCGGCGATTACGCCGGCGATCTGCTCTACGGAACGCTGAAGAAATTTGGCTTCGCCAAAGGCGAATACCGCGCCGACCCCAATGATGGCTTCACGCTTATCGGCGCCATGATCACCAACGCGGTCCGTTGCGCACCGCCTGAAAACAAGCCAACGCCGGAGGAAATCAAAACCTGCCGGCCTTTTTTGCTCTCTCGCATCGCGGCGCTTCCGAAGCTCAAAGTGATTTTTGCACTCGGCGCCATTGCCCACGAAAGCGTGTTGCGCGCCCACGGCATGAAGCCCACAGACTCAAAATTTGCGCACGGCGCTGAAACCACGCTGCTCAGTGGGCCGGCGCTGGTTTCCAGCTATCATTGCTCGCGCTACAACACGCAGACGCGGCGCCTCACCACAGAAATGTTCGAGACACTCTTCGCCCGCGCCAAAGAGCTGGCGCGTTAGCCCTTGTCGCGCAGCAACCGCGACTGCTGCCGCTTCCATTCGCGATCCTTCGTCGCCGCGCGCTTATCGTGCGCCTTCTTGCCCTTCGCCAGCGCGATCTCGAGCTTCGCGATGCCACGCGCGTTGAAATAGAGCTTCAGCGGCGCCAACGTTCGCCCTTCCCGCTCCACCGCGCCCGCCAACTTCTTCAACTCTTTCGAACGCACCAGCAATTTTCGTGGTCGGCGCGGCTCGTGATTGAATTGTCCTGCCGGTGGGTACTCCGGAATGGTCGCGTTGATCAGCCATAGCTCACCCTTGTCGGTCGAAGCATAGCTTTCCGCGATATTGGCGCGCCCACCGCGCAGCGATTTTACTTCGGTTCCGACCAGCTGAATGCCAGCCTCAATCCTGTCCTCGATCAGATAATCAAAGCGCGCGCGCCGGTTCTCGGCGACCAGCTTGCGGCCGTCGTCAGGCTTTTTCGCCATGGTTAGATCAGTCCCGCTTCTGTCATCGCAGAACGGATTTGGGCCTTCGCGCCATCCGTGCAAGTCAGCAGTGGCAAACGCACGCCATCCTCGCATTTGCCCAGCAACGAAGCGCCGTACTTCGCCGGCGCCGGCGATGGCTCAATGAACATCAGCTTGTGCAAGGCGGCCAACTTGGCGTCGATCGCCCGCGCCGTCTCGAACGCGCCTTGCGCTGTCGCGTCCTGCAGTTGCGCACAAAGCTTCGGCGCCACATTCGCCGTCACCGAGATGCAACCCACGCCGCCGCTCGCATTGAATCCCACAGCATTCGGATCATCGCCCGAGAGCAGCGCGAACTTCGCCCCGCACAACGCGCGATGCCGCGCCACGCGTCCGACGTCGCCGCTCGCATCCTTGATGCCGACTACGTTCGCCAGCTTCGAAAGCTTGCCGACTGTTTCGACACTCATGTCAACAACAGTGCGCGACGGCACATTGTAGACCACCATCGGAATGTCGACGGCGTCGCTGATTGCTGTGTAGTGGGCGACCAATCCGTCTTGGCTCGGCTTGTTGTAGTATGGCGCCACAATCAGCACCGCGTCCGCGCCCGCAGCCTTAGCGCCTTTCGCGAGCTCGATCGCATGCGCCGTCGAGTTGGAGCCCGCTCCCGCGATCACCGGCACGCGTCCGCGCGCGGCTTCGACACACAAACGCACCACGCGCATGTGCTCCTGCATGCTGAGTGTAACGCTTTCGCCGGTGGTTCCACACGGCACCAGCCCATGCGAACCCTCTGCGATCTGCCATTCGACGAAGCCCTGGAAGCCTTGTTCATCCAGGATTCCGTTGCGAAATGGCGTAATCAGCGCGGGTAGTGACCCGTGAAACATAACAAATGCCCAAGGCTGGCCCATCTGGGCTTGGTTGCGTGGCGCGATTCCTGCCACACTGGCAGGCAAGGTTAAAGCCAAGCCGGTGCGCCGGGAGTGGTTGTTACGGATTCGAAGCGGGCGGAAGGCTGCAATGGAAATGCCCAAACTGATGCGCGTCGTGTTGTTGGCGGCTGCGACTGGCACGCTGTTGGCTGCCTCTGGCGCAGGCCAGCAAGGGACTGCGCCACAATCGCCCGACAGCCTCAACGCAGCGCTCACGCTGCCCAACCCGCCGCGCGTCGCTGACGTCGAACTCTCGCGCCTGCGCGATGGCTTAGCCGCTGCCGATAACGAAGATTGGGCCGGCCTCGCGCAGCTGCGCGATGGCGCAAGCGACCCGCTGGTCAAGAAGCTGCTTGAGTGGCGCTGGGCGTCCGCGCAGCATGCGCCGCTCTATTTCGACGACCTCCGCACAGCACTCAACGACCTGCAAGGGTGGCCTGGCCGCACCACGATGCGTCAGCGCGCTGAACAGGCGATTTTTGACTCGCGCCTCTCAGCATCCGAACGCGTCGCTTTCCTGCAGCAAGAGAGTGGCCCTCTCACGGGCGATGGTCGCATCGCGCTCGCCATCGCCGAGCGCGACATGGGCCAAAGCGGCCAGGGCCTCGCCACCGCGCGCGCCGCTTGGCGTGAAAACAGCCTCACCGACACCGGCCAAGCCGCGGCAACATCCGCCTTCGGCGACTCGTTCTCCAGCAGCGACTACGCGGACCGCGTCAGCATGTTGCTTTGGCGCGGTGAGCGGACTGAAGCGCAACGCTTACTTTCCCACCTTGGACCTGCCGATCGCGCGCTTGCCAACGGACGCATCGCGCTGCAGACGCGCCAACGCCGCCACTTGCAACAGGCCATTGATGCGGTGCCGGCCTCGCGCGCCGACGATCCAGGCTTTCTGTACGACCGCACCCAATATCGCCGCCGCACAGGCAACCCCGAAGACGCGATGGCGATCGCCGCGCGCATTAACGCCAATGATGCGCCGCTATTTGCGCGCGACGCCATCTATCGTGAACGCCGCCTCTACGTGCCGCGCGCTCTGCGATCCGGCCAATCCAGCCTGGCGTACAGCCTGATCTCCAACAGCGGACTCAGTTCCGGCGAGTCTTTCGCCGACTCCGAATTCATGTCGGGCTGGCTCAATCTGCGCTTCCTGCATCAGCCGCAGCGCGCGCTCGATCACTTCACGCGCATGAGCCAGAACGTCTCCGCACCCGTCTCGCGATCCCGAGCGCTCTATTGGCGCGCCGAGGCCATGCGCGCCATCGGCCAAACCGCTGACGCGGACGCCGCGCTGCAGCAAGCCGCGCAATACAATTTTACCTTCTACGGCCAACTCGCCGCCACACGCGGACAGCAAACGGCTGTGATGTCGCTCCCCGACACCGCGCGTGTCGGCAACGATGCGCGCGCCCGCTTCGAAAACCGCGAACTGGTTCGCGCGCTTCGCCTTATCGCTCAAGTCGGCGCGCAGCGCGACTTTGAATCGATCGCCTTCTATCTCGACGACGCGCTCGACGATCCGCAGGAAATTGAGCTGCTGTCACAAATGGCGCGCGAGCAATCCTATCAGCGCACCGCGCTGCGCAGCGCCAAGGCCGGTCTTTTCCGCAACGTCGTCGCGGCCAACGCCGCATATCCGCTTATGCAGCTCCCGGCAGTGGTCCAGCAGACTGGCCGCCCGGAAGCGGCGCTGGTGCTCTCGATCATCCGGCAGGAAAGCGAGTTCGACACGGGCGCAGTCTCCAGCGCCAACGCGCACGGTCTGATGCAGCTTATTCCGTCAACGGCGCGCCTCACTGCACGCCAGCAGGGCATGGAATACGATCGCGGCCAGCTGACAGACCCGACTTACAACGTGACGCTGGGCTCGTCATATCTGGCCAATCTGATCGACAGCTTCAGCGGCTCGTACGTGCTCGCTATCGCGTCCTACAACGCTGGCGACTTCAACGTGCGCGACTGGATCACCGATTGGGGCGATCCCCGCTCATCTTCAACCGATGTGGTCGACTGGATCGAACTGATCCCCTTCTCCGAAACGCGCAATTACGTGCAGCGCGTCATGGAGAATTTGCAGGTCTATCGCTATCGGCTGGCCGGCCAGCCGACGCCGATCCAGCTGCAAGCCGACTTGCACCGCGGGCACTTCTAAGACGCAAGCGCCTTCGTAAAGGTCTCGACATCAACATTGCCGCCGCTGGCGATGATGGCGACGGTTTTGCCCTTAAGGTCGATCCCGCCCTCCAGCGCCGCAGCCAAACTGATGGCGCCTGAAGGCTCCAGCACGATCTTCAGGCGCTGGAACGCGAACTTCATGGCGCGCCGCGTCGCATCGTCGTTCAGCACGACCACGCGCTCAACCCGACGCTTGACGATGTCATAACTGATGTCGCCCATCTCTTCGCTCATCAGCCCGTCGCAGATCGAGCGAATGCCCGGCGCGTTGCGTTCGCGCTTGCCGCTCGCCAGTGAGCGCGCAATGTCATCATGACCTTCCGGTTCACACGCAATTACGCGCGCGTTTGGGAGCGCAAGAGCGACTCCGGACGTTAAGCCGCCCCCGCTTGACGGCACGAATACAATATCCGGATTGATCTCTTCTCGGATCTCCAAACCAACGGTTCCCTGTCCCGCAATGACATTCGGATCATCGAACGGCTTGATCAGGCTCAGGCCGCGTTCTTCGGACAACCGCTTGCCAATTGCCTCGCGGCTTTCGTTCACCCGATCGTATGTCACTACCTCCGCGCCATTGGCGCGCGTCGTGTCCAGCTTAATCTTCGGTGCGTCTGCCGGCATCACGATCACTGCGCTCACGCCAAACAGCTTCGCCGCCGTTGACACCGCGATCGCGTGATTACCCGACGAAAACGCAATCACCCCACGCTTGCGCACGTCCGGCGCCAAAGCCGCAATCGCATTGGTCGCCCCGCGCATCTTGAAAGCGCCGCCCCGCTGCAAGCACTCCGCCTTCACCCATACCTTCGCGCCGGTCGCCTCATCCAGCGCGTCGTTTCGCAGCAATGGCGTGCGCACGGCGATGCCCTTGATGCGCTCGGCTGCGGCGCGAATATCGTCGATGGTCGGGATCATCAAGAGCCTCTCGGTTTGGCGCGCCGCGTTGGCGGCGCTGTCAACGGATCGTCGGGCCAGGGGTGCTTGGGATAACGCCCACGCATCTCACTACGCACCGCTGCATACGAGCCGCGCCAGAAGCCCGGCAAGTCCTTCGTCGTCTGCACCGGCCGTTGCGCCGGCGACAGCAGGCGCAGTGTGAGTGGCACGCGTCCGCGCGCTATGCTCGGATGCACGTCTTGCCCAAACATCTCCTGCAGACGCACGTCGAGCACCGGCCCGCCTTCGGCCGTGTAGTCGATCAACAACGACGAGCCCGCCGGCGTTTCAAATCGCGCCGGCGCCTCCGAATCCAGCCGCCGGCGTAACTCATAAGGCAAAGCGCTCAGGAGCGCAGACGCAACATCGACACTCTTCAAGCGCGTCACCCCCTCCAGCGGCAACCAACCGAGATTCTCCAACAGCGCCTCATCGCTCCAGTCCGGCCAGTCTTCGCCCTCTAGCGACCGCAACAGCGCCACGCGCGCCCGCGCTTGCGTGGCGCCTTCGCTCCATTCCAGAACACCCAGACCCTCGTCGCGCACCGCTTCCCGCAGCGCATCGCTCATCTCGTCTGCATTCAGCTTCTCCAGCGGCGCTTCAAACAACACGATGCGCCCCAGCTTGCGCACACGCCGACTGCGCAGCGCGCCGCCCGCATCCACTTTTACCGCAGCGTGCGTTTCGATCTGCTCTGCGAATATCCGTTCGACGTCGACTTCCGCAATCGGCGCCGCCGAGAGGATGCGAGCGTTCTGAGCAATCCCTGTCGCATCCGCGACCACCACAAACGCCGATCGCGCCAAGCCGGCATCTTCCGCTACTCCCGCCGCGCGCCCATTCGCCAGCAAATACGAAACCATGCGCGCGCCAGGCGTCTGCGTCACACCACGCGCCTTCGCGACGCGCTCGGGAAAGCCAACCGCCAGGACGACGCCAGCGCGCGATGTATCCACTTCGCCCTCACCACCGCCCGCGCTCTTCGCCAACCGCGCCGCTAGCGCACGCGCCGAACGGGCCCGCTCGCCACGGTCGCACAGCAATGCATCGACCCTATGGCTCACATCCACGTCGCGCCCGCCCAGTCCCTGCTCCGTCAGCACCACAGCCAACAGCGCCGCCAAAGTGCGATCACGCGCCTCTGCGCCAACCACCATGTGCGCCAAGCGCAGCGGCAGCGGCAGCTTCGCGACAACACCACCGTGCGCCGTCAATCGCCCAACCTCGTCCAGCGCACCGATCCGCTTCAGCAGCGCTAGAGCTTCGGCCCAAGCGGGCTTCGGCGGCGGATCGAGCCATGTCAGCGTCGCCGGATCGCTCACGCCCCAAGCCGCGAGATCGAGCGCGAGCCCAGACAAATCCGCATCCAGAATGTCGGGCCGATCGAACTCCGGCAGCGAACGCGTCTCGCCTTCGTGCCACAGCCGCCAACACACGCCGGACTCCAAGCGCCCCGCGCGACCCGCCCGCTGCGTGATCGCCGCTTGGCTCGCGCGCACGGTTTCCAGATGCGAAAGCCCTAACGCCGGCTCAAATCGCGCGCGCCGCGACAGCCCCGCGTCGACAACAATGCGCACGCCCTCAATGGTGAGGCTGGTTTCCGCGATCGATGTCGCTAACACCACCTTACGCCGCCCTGCCGGCGACGGCGCAATCGCGGCATCTTGGTCCGCAGGGCTCATCGCGCCATAGAGCGGGCGTACATCAACGCTCGGATCACGTATCTGGTCGCGCAGCCGCTCCGCCGTGCGCTCGATCTCCCGCGCACCTGGCAGAAACACCAAAGCACTGCCCTGCTCCTGCGCCAGGGCCGCATTCACCGCTGCAGCGACTTCGTCCTGCGGCGGCGCGCGCGGATCACGCGGCCGGTAGCGCAGCGCCACCGGAAACATGCGGCCCTCGCTCACCACTACCGGCGCCTCGCCCAACAGCGCCGCAATCCGCGAAGCATCCAAAGTCGCTGACATCACCAGCAACTTCAGATCCGGCCGCAGCCCGGCCTGCGCATCGCGCGCGAGAGCCAATCCCAGATCACCTTCCAGGCTGCGCTCATGAAATTCATCGAACAGCACCGCCGCCACGCCGCGTAATTCCGGATCATCCAGTATCATCCGCGTGAACACGCCCTCGGTGACCACCTCGACGCGCGTCGACGGCCCAATCCGCGAATCCAACCGCACGCGATAGCCAATCGTCTCGCCGACGCGCTCGCCGCGCTCGCTCGCCATCCGCGCCGCCGCCGCCCGCGCTGCGATCCGTCGCGGCGACAGCAAAATGATTTTCCCCGCCTTCGCCCAATCTTCATCAAGTAGCGAAGGCGGCACGCGCGTTGTCTTGCCCGCGCCGGGCGGCGCTACCAGCACGGCTTCGCTGCGCGCACGAAGCGCGGCCTTCAATTCAGGGAGGATTTCATCGACCGGAAGCACGGAACCCCGCGTTTAGCGCGCGGGCCTGTCTATGTCTCGCCGCATTGGCGTGGCTGGGTAGCCCGGGTTAGGATAACCCTGTTGGCGGGAGCGAGATCAATGCAGGCGAAACTGACAGGGCAAATGCTGGCCGTGCTGGCCGTCACCGCAAGCGTCGCGGCGTGCGGAACCACAGGCCGGAGCGCCGACACGCGGCGCGGGGTGACCGATGCGGCCTACACGCCGCTGCGGGACGTCAACATGATCCGCCCCGAGATCCCGCTGCTGCTGCGCAATCTGCAGTATCCCTACGCGACGGCCGAACTTTCGGACTGCAACGCGATCACCAATCAGATCCACAACCTCGACGCCGTGCTCGGTCCCGAAAGCTACCAAGCCGGTCCCAACCGCAACATCTGGGACCGCGGCGGCGATTTCATGGAAGAACAAACCATCGCCGCGGCGCAAAACACGGCGCAGGACCTCATCCCCTTCCGCTCATGGGTTCGCCGCTTGAGCGGCGCCAGCGAAGCTGACCGCGAAGCGCTCCGCGCCGTCGCCAATGGCCAGCAGCGCCGCACGTTCCTGCGCGGCTACGGCGCCTCGATGGGCTGCCCGGACATTATTCCCGCGCCGCCCGCGCTGCCACGCGCACAGCAGCAACACCAGGCTGGCAGGCCGCACGCAGACGACAGCACACCTAAGGGCGACCCCTCAAGCCCGAAGACCGGCAGCGAAGCTGTCGCGGAAAGCAACTAAGCGTCCTTCAGCTATCGCTTGGCGCAAGCGATCCATCAGCGATTGATAGTAAGCGACGTTGTGCCAAGAGAGCAGCGTCTGCCCCAACAGTTCGCCCGCTTTGAAGAGATGGTGGAGATACGCCTTCGAATATTCGCGGCTGGCTGGGCAATCACTCATCGCATCGAGCGGCGACATGTCTTCAGCGAAGCGCGCATTGGTGATGTTGAGCGACCCGGCGTCCGTCCACGCCTGCCCATGCCGGCCGGAGCGCGTGGGGATTACGCAGTCGAACATGTCGACGCCGCGCAATACGCTTTCTACGATGTCGAGCGGCTTGCCGACGCCCATCAAATAACGCGGACGATCTAGCGGCAGATGCGGCGCCGTCACCTCGAGCGTCGTCAACATCTCGGCTTGGCTTTCGCCCACCGCGAGGCCGCCGATCGCATAGCCATCATAACTTTCGCGCACCACCGCTTCCGCGGATGCCCGCCGCAGCTCCGCGTCGGCGCCGCCCTGAACGATCGCGAACAGATTTTGCGTTTCGCGCGCCCCGAACACCCGCTTGCAGCGTTCGCCCCAGCGCAGCGAAAGCTCCATCGCCTTCTTCACATCATCGCGCGGCGCTGGCAGCGCTGGGCATTCGTCTAGCTGCATCACGATATCCGAGCCGATCTGGTCGGCCTGGATTTCAATGGCGATCTCCGGCGTTAGCCGGTGTGAAGAACCGTCGATGTGGCTCCGGAAGGTGACGCCATCCGCGTCGATCTTTCGCAACTGCGCTAGCGACATCACCTGATAGCCGCCGCTGTCGGTCAGGATCGGTTTCTGCCAACGCATGAAGTTGTGGAGGCCGCCTAGCCGCTTCATCCGCTCGCCGCCGGGGCGCAGCATCAAATGATAGGTGTTGCCGAGCACGATATCGGCGCCGGTGGACGCTACCTGCTCCACCGTCATCGCCTTGACCGACCCCGCCGTCGCCAACGGCATGAAGGCAGGCGTACGGATGTCGCCACGCGATGTCTTCAAAACACCGGTGCGAGCCGCGCCGTCACGCGCGTGGATCTCAAAAGGAAACGCCGTCATTGGGCGCGCCATAGCAGCGAGGCGTCGCCATAGGAATAGAAGCGATATCCGCTGGCGATCGCGTGCGCGTAGGCTGCGCGCATCCGCTCCAACCCCACGAACGCCGCGACCAACATGAACAAGGTCGATTTCGGCAAATGGAAGTTGGTCCAAAGTCCATCGACGACCCGGAACCGATAACCGGGTGTGATGAAGATGTCGGTGTCGCCGCTCCGTTCCCGTATGCGCCCGCCTTCATCGGCGCTCGATTCCAACGTCCGGAGAGCGGTCGTGCCAACCGCAATCACCCGCCGTCCCTCAGCTTTGGCGCGGTTGATCGCCTCGGCGGTCTCGGGGGAAATCGTGCGCCACTCTGAATGCATAACGTGCGCTTCCGTGTCCTCCGCTTTCACCGGCAGAAATGTCCCCGCGCCGACGTGCAACGTCACCTGAGCACGCTCGACGCCTGCCTCTTCGAGGCGCGTGAACAATTCATTCGTGAAGTGCAATCCCGCCGTCGGCGCCGCCACGGCCCCCTCTTTCTCGGCGTACACGGTCTGATAGTCCTCGAAATCCTCTTCATCCGGCGCGCGTTTGCCGGCGATGTAGGGCGGCAAGGGCATGGCGCCCGCAGCGGTGATCGCGGCGTCGAGCTCTGGACCGGCAAGATCAAACGCGAGGGTGATTTCGCCTTCCTCGCCTTTGGCGATGATTGTCGCGTCGAGCGCGCCAAGCAGGCAGGCGCGGTCGTCCTTCGCGCCGAAGCGAATACGGTCGCCCTCCTTGAGCCGCTTGCCAGGCTTGGCAAGCGCCGACCATTTCGAGCTTGAAAGCCGGCGCAGCAAAGTCGCTTCCACGGCGACGCTACTTTCCTCGCGCGCACGCACGCCGGAGAGCCGCGCCGGGATCACACGCGTGTCGTTGAACACCAGGAGATCGCCGCGGCGGAAGAGCCCCGGTGCGTCGCGAACGATGCGATCCTCGAACGCGCCAGTCGCAGGTAGGACCAGCAACCGCGCGCTATCGCGCGGGCGCGCGGGTCTCAGCGCGATCAGCTCTTCTGGTAGGTCAAAGTCGAACAGATCGACGCGCATATTTTCCTTTGCGACGAACAGCGCATCCGAACAGCCGCCTCAATTGCATCTTTGGGCGGGAGATCAAGGGGAAAACCCCGCGGGAGCTTGTCATGGTCATGGACAATCCGGAGCCGCCGGGAGCGCATAAGAAGTCGGGCCTTCATTGGCTCGACCTGACTGTCAGCGTCTGCGCGCTGGTGACATCGGCCGTGTCGATTTTCATGGCCTATCAGAACAGCAACGCCATGGAGGATTTGGTCCATGCGAATTCATGGCCGTTCGTCCAACTTTCAAGCGGCAATTCCGGAGACAACGGACCCGACGATCACACGCTCACCTTCGACTTGGGCAACGCCGGTACGGGTCCCGCGCGAATTTACGGTTTTGAATTTACAGTCGATGACCGGCCAACGAATAGCTTCGTCACCATGGCGCGCGCCTGCTGCGAGCAGCAATACCAAGCTGTCGTAGCCGGTGCGGGCAATCCATTCGATGCAATCGGCACGATACAGACGCGGCGGATCAGAACGACGATGCTAGCCTCAAACCAAGAGACGATCGCGATGCGCTGGCCACGAACGCCGCGCAACGCAACGCTCTGGGACGCTGTGGATCGCGCACGCCAATCTGGGCGCATCAGCATGCACGCCTGCTATTGCTCCGTGTTCGACGAATGTTGGGATGCGCGCAGCAACGCCTTGCCCGTGCGCCGCGACAGCGTCTGCGAAGAACCGCCGCCAAATCCGGGCGTAACGAACTAAGCTGCATTATCCGGAGGAAGTCAGCGCTACTCCGCGCGCGCGCTGACGATCTTGCCCGGCTTCCTTGGAGGCTCGCCCTTAGGCAGGGCGTCAACCGCGTCCATGCCTTCGACGACCTCGCCCCACACCGTGTATTGCTTGTCGAGGAAACGCGCATCGTCGAGGCAAATGAAGAACTGGCTGTTGGCCGAGTTCGGATCGTTGGTGCGCGCCATAGAGCAGATGCCACGCGCATGCGCTTCGGCGTTGAACTCCTGCTTCAGATTCGGCTTCGAGGAGCCGCCTGTGCCGTCGAAGTTCTTGCCGTCGCCGCCTTGCGCCATGAAGCCGTCGATCACCCGGTGAAACGGGACACCGTTGTAATAGCCTTCATTGGCCAGTTCACCGATGCGCTGAACGTGGTTCGGCGCGAGATCCGGCCGCAGTTTGATCTTCACCGTGCCGGTATCGAGATCGAGTGTCAGGGTATGAAAGGTATGATCGACCACCAGTGCCTCTGTCTGTCGTTGCGATTGGGGACACGCGCCGGAATTTGCACATCGCAAACCGAAAAGTCCGCGCCGCGGCGCCGCCGCGTGTCATCAATCAATTGCCGGAATTGCGGACCGTCGGTCCGCAGCACGTAAATAGGAGCACGCTCGGCCTCAGGCAAATCGGCCGCAACATGCACGGAAAGCATGCGATCCGGCGTCGGCGGTGGGTTCCCGACGGCGAGCGCCATCACCGATTCCTGGCCCCAAACCACGCGGCCCCAAATCGTGTAGCGTTTGTTCAGAGCCGGGTACGGCGCGCGCATAATGAAGAACTGGCTGTTGGCAGAATTGTCGTCTTCCGCGCGCGCCATGGAGACGATGCCTTGGCAGTGCAGCGCGTTTGCGGAAACGCGCCCGTCCGCGGTCACGCGCATCTGTGCGTCAGGCGCCGTTTCGATCGGCAGCGCTTTGTAGAATCCCAACGTCGCGCCGCTTTGCTGCGCGGCTTGAATGAACGGCATATCCGCACCGCGGCGGAACATAAATTCTTGCCGCAAATCCGGGAGGCTCGAAGCGCCCTCACCGGTGCCCAGCGGATCACCCGTCTGGGCCATGAAGCCGTCGACGACGCGATGAAACATCAGATTGTCGTAGAAGTGCGCCCGCGTCAGCGCCTTGATGCGCTCGATATGGTTCGGCGCCACTTCCGGATACATCTCGATCACGATGCGCCCGTGCACCGTGTCGATGTAAAGCGTGTTTTCCGGATCGACCGGCCGCCAGTTACGCGGATCCGGCGGCGTCTGCTGCGCCGACGCGACATTTACAACTGCGAACAGCGTCATAGCCAACGCCGCCGCCCAAACTCCACCCAAGCGCATTACGACACCCCGAATTTGGCCTTCAGACGTCGTTCTACTTCTTGAGGCACGAATTGCGCGACGCTTCCTTGCAGTCTCGCGATCTCTTTCACCAAGCGTGACGCGATTGCCTGATGGGTTGGATCAGCCATCAGAAACACCGTCTCGATGGAAGGGTTGAGCTTTTGGTTCATCCCGACCATGGCAAATTCGTACTCGAAGTCAGCGACGGCCCGAAGACCTCTGACAATAATCTGCGCCCCTACGCTCTCGGCGAACTTCATCAGCAATGTGTCAAAAGGTTGAACGACGATCTCCGCGGGCGCCTCTAACTTGGCGCATTCGGCCTCAACCATTTGAACGCGCTCGGCTAAACTGAAGAGCGGGCCCTTGTCGGCATTGACCGCCACCCCGATCACCAGCCGGTCCACCAGCTTGGCGGCGCGGGCGATGATGTCGACATGGCCGTTGGTCAGCGGGTCGAAGGTGCCCGGATAGAGGCCGACACGCGGACCAGTCTTGGTCATTTTCCTTCGCCGCCCTCTTCCGCGTCGCCGTTCTCACCGCTCAGCGCTTCCAGGCGCTCGGCGGCGACGACATGTTCATCCTCAGCCACGGAGATCAGAATCACACCTTGGGTCGCGCGTCCAGCGATGCGGATGTCGGAAACGCCAGTTCGGATCAATTGACCCTTGTCGGTGACGAGCAGCAGCTCCTCTTCGTCTTTCACCGGGAAGGACGCGACGATGCGCGCATCCGGCTGCAGCTTGTGGGCGATCAAGCCCTTGCCACCGCGATTGGTGACCCGGTACTCGTAACCCGAGGCCCGCTTGCCGAGACCGTTCGACGTGACCGTCAGGATGAATTGCTCCTGCGTCTTCAGCCACGCCAAGCGCTCGAACGGCACCACCGCCTCCTCACCGGACGCCTCAGCATCGTCCTCGGCGACTTCAACCTCGCCCCGAGCTTGTGCATCCCATTTGAAGTAGGCGCGCACTTCATCGCTGGTGACATCCACGTGTCGCAGCACGCCCATGCCGATCACGGCATCGCCGTCGGACAGCGTCACGCCGCGATTGCCCGTTGATGTCCGCCCAGAAAATACGCGGACATCGGTGGTCCGAAAGCGAACGCACTGCCCATTCTGCGTGGTCAGCAAAATATCGTCGTCCGCCGAGCAAATCTGCACATCGACGATGCCGTCACCTTCGTCCGGCTTCATGGCGATCTTGCCGTTGCGGTTCACCTGCGCGAAGTCGCTCAGCTTGTTGCGCCGCACCCCGCCCGAGCGGGTGGCGAACATCACATCGAGCTTTTCCCAATCGTGCTCGTCTTCCGGCAGCGCCATCACCGAAGTGATGGTTTCGCCCGCCTCAAGCGGAAACAAGTTCACCAGCGCCCGGCCTTTGGTGCGCGGATCGCCCTGCGGAAGGCGCCACACCTTCATCTTGTAGGCCATACCTGCGGACGAGAAGAACAGGATCGGCGCGTGCGTCGAAGCGACGAACACGCGGGTCACGAAATCCTCGTCCTTCATCTGCATGCCGGCCCGACCGCGTCCGCCGCGGCGCTGCGTCCGGTATGCCGCCAACGGCGTGCGCTTGACGTAGCCGCCATGCGTCACAGTCACGACCATGTCTTCGCGTGGGATCAGCGCTTCGTCGTCAATCTCGCCTTCGCTTTCCGAGATCGGCGTGCGGCGCTCAACGCCGTGAGCGCCTTTCACTTCGGCGAGCTCCGCCTTGATGATGTCGAGGATCATTTGCCGGCTGCCCAAAATTTCGAGCAGCGTCTTGATCTCGTCGGCGATCTCGTTGGCCGCCTTGGCGATATCGTCGCGGCCAAGCCCGGTGAGGCGCTGCAGACGCAATTCCAGGATGGCGCGCGCTTGCTCATCCGAAAGGCGGATGGAGCCGCCTTCAATCACCTGCGTGCGCGGGTCAGCGATCAGCGCGATCAACGGCAGCATGTCGCCCGCAGGCCAATCGCGCGACACCAAACGCTCGCGCGCTTCGTTCGGATCAGCCGAGGTCCGGATGACGCGGATCACTTCATCGATGTTGGCCACGGCGATCGCCAGACCAACCGTCTCGTGCCCGCGCTTGCGCGCTTTCGCGAGCCGGAACTTGGTCCGCCGCGTGATCACCTGCTCGCGGAAGCCCAGGAAGATTTCGAGCATCTTCCGCAGGCCCATCTGCTCGGGCCGTCCATTGTTCAGCGCCAGCATGTTGACGCCGAACGAGGTCTGCAACTGCGTGAAGCGATAAAGCTGATTGATCACCACGTCGGCGACCACATCGCGCTTCACTTCCACAACCAGCCGGATGCCCAACCGGTTCGATTCGTCGCGTACTTCCGCGACGCCCTCGACCTTCTTCTCGCGCACCAGTTCGCCGATGCGCTCGTAAACGCTGGCTTTGTTCACCTGGTACGGCACTTCGTAGAACACGATCGCTTCGCGGCCGCGGATCGTCTCCATTTTGTAGCGCGCCCGCGTCACCACCGAGCCGCGGCCCGTGGTCAGCGCCATTCGCGCCGCCGTGCGGCCCAGAATTTCGCAACCCGTCGGGAAATCCGGACCTGGCACGATGTCGAGCAGATCGAGATCCGAGATGTCCGGATTGTCGATCAACGCCGTCGCCGCATCGATGACTTCGCTCAAATTGTGCGGCGGGATGTTCGTCGCCATGCCGACCGCGATGCCGCCGCCGCCATTGACGAGAAGATTGGGATACTTGGCCGGCAGCACGGTTGGTTCGCGCCGCTCGCCATCATAGTTGTCCTGAAAATCGACGGTGTCTTCGTCGATGTCGGTCAGCAGAAAATTCGCTGCCTTTGCGAGCTTACTTTCGGTGTAGCGCATAGCCGCCGGCGGATCGCCGTCGATTGACCCGAAATTCCCCTGACCATCGATGAGCGGCAGGCTCATCGAGAAGTCTTGCGCCATCCGCACCAAAGCTTCGTAGATCGCCAAGTCGCCGTGCGGGTGATAGCGGCCCATCACTTCGCCGACCGTGTTGGCGGACTTTCTGTACTTTTTGTCCGGCGTGTTTCCCGCCTCGTACATGCCGTAGAGGATGCGGCGGTGCACGGGCTTCAAACCGTCGCGCGCGTCGGGCAGAGCGCGCGAGACGATCACGCTCATCGCGTAATCGAGATACGACCGCTTCAGCTCATCCTCGATGGTGATGAGCGAGACGCCTTTGGGAAGAGTTGGTCCGCCGTTCTCGGCGGGATCGGACGTGTCTGACACGGGGATCCGGTTTTCTAGTTCTATTGTTTCAGGAAGCGCTCCGAAAGCGGTCGAAAGCCCTCGAATCCAAGCGCCAAACTAACATCGTGACGCGCTCGCCGCAAACCAAGCGGCGCCAAGAAGACGTGTTTCCACACGTTCTTACCTATTGATTATATACAATTATTTTTCGAGACCGCGCCAGCGCGAAAACAACCGTGGACGGGACTTTGAAAGTACGGCTTGCAGCCGGCGAAAAACGCGCCTCAAGCAACTTTTCTCGCAGTTCGCGGCGCGGAGCGCGCCGCCGTCACCGACGTCAAGTGATGATCGTTTGATATCCTTACGAACGCGCTCGTCCTGGTCGGCCCTCCAAAGTACCTCCGCACACTTTGACAAGAAATTACAATTTTTAGAAGCAAAACTCAGATACGTGCGACCGGTTCTGGTTGCACAATGCGTTAGAGACGGGATGCTTCCGGTCCCTGTCGGCGGTGCCGGGGGAAATCTCGCACTTTGCCTTGCTTTAGAAAATTGAGCGCTGCGTGCATCAAACCTCGACCGATACCGAGTCGCGTTGGTTGCGTTACGCGCAGGACGCCGAATGGCTGCCCTATTCCTATGCCGCAAACGACGACACGCTCGTCTTCGCCCAATTGCCGCGAGAAACGCAACGCCGCGCCGTCTTCCTTGATCCTCGCTTTCTCGCACGCGCCCCGAAATCGGACCCCGTCCCACTCGCCGAACTGCCGGTAGGTCTGATCAGTCGGCAGGCTGGGAAGATGCACTTCATCTTCCACACTGGATTTTGTTGCTCGACCCTGCTCACCCGGGCGCTTGATATTCCGGGCGTGTCGATGGGCATCAAGGAGCCTTCGGTTCTCGCGTCTTTCGCACGACATTTCGCGACTGGCAGGCGTACGCCTGGCGCGCTCAGTGGACTGAGCGTTACCGCTGATTTGCTCTCGCGCCCGCTCGAAGCCGGCGAAACGCAGGTGGTCAAACCCTCCGTCGTCGTCAACCACATCATTCCAACACTGTTGCATCTTCGGCCTGACGCAAAGGCGCTCGTCCTTTACTCGAGTCTCGAAGCCTTCATCCGCGCGGTTGCGCGCAGAGGGCTCGATGGTCGCGAGTTCGCCCGTCGCGTATTCAAACATTCTGCGCTGGCCATTCCGCTTGAAGAGGCTGATTTCACGCCCGATGAACTTGTGCTTCAGACGGATCTGCAGATCGCCGCCCGCGCTTGGTTGATGCAAACGGCATTCATTGATCAGGTGGCCAAGCGCTTTGGGCCTGAGCGCGTCCGCATTCTAAATGGCGATACCTTTCTCGCCGACAAGGCCGGTGTTTTGACCCGCCTGGCGCGATTTTTTGAGCTTCCACTCGACGCTGCGCAAATCGCCGCCATCGCCGCCGGCCCGGTATTTAAGGAGCACTCCAAGCATCCAACGCTGGCTTTCGACGACGCCGCCCACCACGCCCAACACGCCGAAGCGGGCGTGCGGCATTTCGAGGAAGTGAACGCGGTGCGCGGTTGGGCAAGCGGCCTCGCGCGCCGGACCGGCGCACCGCTTACGCTCCCCGAAACACTCATGGCCGACGCCGACCTCGCAACTTGAAGTGACTGCCACACCACTCGGGTGATGGCCTGAGTTCAATTAGGTCACCTCAACCTGCACAGGCGCCGCCACCTTAAAACGGCGCTCGGCCAACGCCACCAGCACCACGCCGCACATGGTGATCGCCGCGCCCAGAAAAATGCGTGCGGTGATGTGGTCGCCGAGCCAAAGGCCCGCAAGCGTGAAGGAGATCACTGGCGTCGCCAGCAAGTACGGCGTGGTGCGCGAAACTTCATAGCGCTGCACCAGGTTGAAAAGCATGGCGTTGGCGCCGATCGAGGACACAACGCCCGCGAAGCCAATCGCCGCCCACACGAACCACGGCGCGAGGCGTGCGGCTTGCGCTGCGTTCGGCTCGAAGAACAATGTCGCCGCGATCATGGTCGGTGTGCACGCAAGCGCGATCCAGCCCTGCATGGACCACACATCAGTGGCCGGGCCGATCCAGCGCACCATCACCGCACCCAGCCCGTATGCGCAGGAGGCGGTCGCGACCAAAGCCAGCGCACCCCATTGCGAGAACACGATCGGATCGAACGTCATGCCCGCAACGCCCAGAAAGGCGATGCCGACGCCGGCAAGCCGCAACCGGCTCGCATGCTCCCCCAACAGCCCCATGGCGAACAGAACTGAAGCCGGCGCCCACAGCTGCATCGCCACCACCATTGGCGCGAGATCATGCGCGAGGCTTAAGCCCACGAACTGAATGCCGAAATGCACCGGGCCCACGCAACACAGCATCAGCGCAAACGCCGGCCATTTGTCACGCGGGATTGGGCGTATGCGCCAACCAATCAGCGCCAACACAATCGCAAACCGCGTCGCCACCACCAGAAACGGCGGCAAATCAAACAACGCCACCCGCGCCAAAACATTGTTGACGCCCCAAATCAGCGCCACCCCAACCAGCTGCAGGAAATCCAGCGGCGCGATCGACCGCGATGCGTGCGTCACGCTGCGTGGCTAAAATGCGAAACGCGCCCACGCAAGCGTAGACGCGTCACACTGTGTTGCCGTTTCTTGCAGAGACTTAGAACGGTATCTCGTCGTCGAGATCCTGGCTGAAGCTTTCAGCCGGACCGCTCGACACCCGCTTCTTGCCGCCGCCGCTGAAGCCGCCGCCTTCATCTTCGAACGAACGGCCTTCACCGCCGCCCTTGCCGCCAAGCATGGTTAGCTCGCCGCGGAATTTCTGCAGCACGATTTCCGTCGAGTATTTCTCGACGCCGTTCTGTTCGTACTTACGCGTCTGCAGCTGGCCTTCGATGTAAACCGTCGAGCCCTTCTTCAGATATTGCTCGGCCACCTTGGCGATGTTCTCGTTGAAGATCACCACGCGGTGCCACTCTGTTTTTTCCTTGCGTTCGCCCGTCGCCTTATCGCGCCAGCTTTCCGACGTCGCCACCGACAGGTTCACCACCGGATCTCCGCTGTTCAGCTTCCGGATTTCCGGATCCTTGCCCAGGTTGCCGACCAAAATCACCTTATTGACACTACCAGCCATGACGGCCTCCGTTTTCCTACGCTCACAAACCAAATCGACTGCGGAGTCCAAGAAACCCCTAGGGCCGACATCGCCGGCCGAACACACCCAAGTCTCACCAACCCGATCCTGCCGATTGGACACGGCGGAACGTTGTTCTTATTATGTTCTCACGAATCAAGTTCGCCTGCAAGGTTAAAACGGGTCAGGCGGGGCCGGGAGGGCAAGCCTCGTGAATTCGCAGCGTTTCCCCCGTTCGACCTGCGGCGAACTCGGCGCCCAGCGCCTATCTAAGGGCGATCACCCACATGGCGTCCCCGCTTGCCTCCCGATATGGCGATGGGACCGTTTCGAAAGCGACGCATGACCAGAGCGCCCGCCCTTTTTATTGGTCACGGCTCCCCGATGAACGCCATCGAGGACAGCGACTTCGCGCGCGGCTGGGCCGCCATCGCCAAGCGCTTCCCAAAGCCGCGCGCTATCGTCGTCGTCTCTGCGCATTGGGTGACGGAAGGTGTGCGCGTCACCGCGAGTGCGCGCCCCCGCACCATTCACGATTTCGGCCGTGGCTTTCCGCAGGCGCTGTTCGATGTGCAATATCCCGCACCCGGCGATCCCGATCTAGCGCGCGACATCACACACCACCTCTCTGCTTACGGCGCACAGCTCGACGAAAGCTGGGGCCTCGATCACGGCACGTGGAGCGTCCTCGCGCACATGTATCCCGACGCCGACATTCCGGTGCTGCAAGTCAGCCTCGACGCACGCCGCACGCCGGAACAGCATTACGAAATCGGCCGCGCGCTCGCCACGCTGCGCGATGAGAACGTCCTCGTCCTCGCCAGCGGCAACATCGTCCACAATCTGCGCGCCTTCTTCACCAACGACCAATCCGGCGAGTCTGTCGCGCAAGCCTTTGAAACCTATATCGACGACGCCGTGCTTAAGGCCGATCACACCGCCATCGTGAACTACAAACAGCATCCCGCAGCAGCCGAAGCCGCGCCAGATTGGGATCACTTCACGCCGGTGATTTACGGCCTCGCCTTCCACCGCGACGGCGAACAACCCGAACTCTTCAACCGCCACGTCTCAACCGGGATTTCCATGACCTCCATCGCCTACGGTCTGTCGGCATGAGAGATGCGCTGACCCACATCCGCGTCCGCGGCGCCCGCGAGCACAATCTCAAGGGCGTCAACGTCGACATTCCGCGCAACGAGCTGGTGGTGATCACCGGCCTCAGCGGCAGCGGCAAATCTTCGCTCGCATTCGACACCATCTACGCCGAAGGCCAGCGGCGCTATGTAGAATCCCTGTCGGCTTACGCGCGACAGTTTCTCGAGCTGATGCAGAAGCCGGATGTTGACTCCATCGAGGGCCTCTCTCCGGCAATTTCGATTGAACAGAAGACTACCTCGCGCAATCCGCGCTCGACGGTCGGCACCGTCACCGAAATCTACGACTACATGCGCCTACTCTGGGCGCGGGTCGGCATTCCCTATTCGCCCGCCACCGGCCAGCCAATCGCTGCGATGCAAGTCAGCGAAATGGTCGACCGCATCATGGCGCTGCCTGAAGGCACGCGCCTCTATTTGCTTGCGCCGGTCGTGCGCGACCGCAAAGGCGAGTACCGCAAAGAAATGGCTGAGTACCTGAAGAAAGGCTACCAGCGCGCCAAGATCGACGGCGAGTTCTACGAACTCAGCGAACCACCAACGCTCGACAAAAAATTCAAGCACGACATCGACATCGTCGTCGATCGTCTCGCGGTGAAAGCCGGCATCGAAACGCGCCTGGCGGATTCACTCGAACAAGCACTGAAGCTTGCCGACGGCATCGCCTTCGCCGAAATCGCCGGCAAGAACGAAGACGCCACCGGCAAAGCAACGCTGAAAAACAAGGCCGGCGCGCCCGAGCGTCTCATCTTTTCACAAAAGTTCGCCTGCCCCGTCTCCGGCTTCACTATTCCAGAAATCGAGCCGCGGCTCTTCTCCTTCAACAATCCCGCAGGCGCTTGTCCCGCGTGCGACGGCCTCGGCGTGCAGCTGAAATTCGACGCCGACATGGTGGTGCCCGATCACGATAAGACACTGAAGGACGGCGCCGTCGCACCCTGGGCCAAAGGCCCGTCGCCGCTCTACGCGCAGACCCTCGAAGCGCTCGCCAAGCACTTCAAAGCCAAGATCACAGCGCCTTGGAAGGACCTGCCCAAGGAGTTGCGCAACACCATCCTTAACGGCAGCAAAGACCAGATCAAGTTCGTCTATGACGATGGGGTCCGCCGTTACGAAACCACCAAAAATTTCGAAGGCGTGCTGCCGAACCTGGAGCGCCGCTGGAAAGAGACAGACTCTGCGTGGGTGCGCGAGGACCTTGAGCGCTATCAGTCCGAAGCGCCGTGCCCGACATGCTTGGGCAAACGTCTCAAACCCGAAGCGCTCGCCGTGAAAGTCGCGATGAGCGACATCGCCACCGCCTCTACGCTCTCCATCCGCAATGCCCGCGATTGGTTCGGCGATCTGCACAAGCAGCTCACGCCGAAGCAAAATGAAATCGCCGTCCGCATTCTCAAGGAGATCAACGACCGGCTGCGCTTCCTGGTCGATGTCGGCCTCGACTATCTCTCTCTTGGCCGCGCCTCCGGCACGCTCAGCGGCGGCGAAAGCCAGCGCATCCGGCTCGCGTCGCAGATCGGCTCCGGCCTCACCGGCGTGCTCTACGTGCTCGACGAGCCCAGCATCGGGCTGCACCAGCGCGACAACACCCGCTTGCTCGAAACGCTGCGCCGCCTGCGTGATCTGGGGAATTCCGTGCTGGTGGTTGAACACGACGAAGAAGCCATCATGACAGCCGACCACGTCATCGACATGGGGCCGGCCGCCGGCATTCATGGCGGGCGCATCATCGCGGAAGGCACGCCGGCGCAAATCGAGAAGAGCAAGGACAGCATCACCGGCGCCTACCTCACCGGACGCCGCGAGATCACCATCCCCGAAAAGCGTCGCTGGACCAACAAAAAGCGCATGATCAGTGTGCGCGGCGCGCGCGGCAACAATCTGCAAAACGTCGACGCCGATATTCCACTCGGCACGTTCACCTGCGTCACCGGCGTCAGCGGTGGCGGCAAGTCTACCCTGGTGATCGAGACGCTCTACAAAGCCGTGGCGCGCCACTGGCACGGCGCCGGCGACGTGCCTGCCGAACACGACAAGATCGAAGGCCTCGAACATATCGATAAGATCATCGACATTGATCAGTCGCCCATTGGCCGCACCCCGCGCTCAAACCCTGCGACCTACACCGGCGCCTTCACCCCGATCCGCGATTGGTACGCAGGCCTTCCGGAATCCAAAGCCCGCGGTTACGGCCCGGGCCGCTTCTCGTTCAACGTCAAAGGCGGCCGCTGCGAAGCCTGCCAAGGCGATGGCGTCATCAAGATCGAAATGCACTTCCTGCCCGACGTCTACGTCACCTGCGACACCTGCAAAGGCAAGCGCTACAACCGCGAGACGCTTGAAGTGCTCTACAAAGGCAAGTCGATTTCCGACGTGCTCGACATGACCGTCGAAGAAGGCGCCAACCTCTTCAATGCCGTCCCCAGCATTCGCGACAAACTCGAAACCCTAAAGCGCGTCGGCCTCGGCTACGTGCACATCGGCCAGCAAGCCACCACGCTGTCCGGCGGCGAAGCCCAACGCGTGAAGCTCTCAAAAGAGCTCAGCAAGCGCGCCACGGGCCGGACGCTTTACATTCTCGACGAACCCACCACCGGCCTTCACTTCGAAGACGTGAAGAAGCTGCTCGAAGTGCTTCACGAATTGGTCGACAACGGCAACAGCGTCCTCGTCATCGAGCACAATCTCGATGTCATCAAAACCGCCGACTGGATACTCGATCTCGGTCCCGAAGGCGGCGACGGCGGCGGCAGAATCGTCGCGCAAGGCACGCCGGAAGAGGTGGCAAAAGTGAAAGCCAGCTACACCGGCCAATATCTCGCCCAAGCGTTGAAGCGCCACGCCGCGCGCTCCGGCGCCAGCAAGCCCAAACTCAAAGCCGCTGCCGCCGAAGCGTCTACCCCGAAAACTACACGCAAGAACGGCAAGAAAAGCGCGACGGGCTAGGCTCTCACTCGAACTGCTCAGCCACACCAATGCCCGGCACTTGCACTTTGCCGTCTTCCGCCGCCGCAAGCACGGCGCGCGCGTTGATGCCGTAGAACATGACGTAAAGCACCAAGCCCAACGCCAGAAATACGATATATGCGCCGCAGACGACCGCAAAGTTTTGCGGTGTAAAGATCGCGGCGAAAAAAGCCGACACTTGCTCCGGGCTCGGGCTAGGCCCCGCTGACATCAGCGCGCTCCAAGCGCCGGTCATCGCCACGCCGAACACTACTAATCCGATGACAATCTCGATTGCGAAAGCGATCAGGAACACAATCAGGAATGCACCGAAGAGCGCCCAAAAACGTCCCTTCGTCACTGTCCATGCGTCAAAGAACGCAAACTGCCGACGCGCCACGGTGATCGCCGCGGCCGGCGCTAGGCGCACCGCGAAGTAGATCAACACACCATAAAACACCAAGCGCAGCGCCAAGCTGGCCAGGAAAAGCGGTCCCATATTCACGCTGATGTCGGCCGGGTTTGCGCCGCTCGCAAACGAAGCAAAGAAGATCGCACCGATCACCATGCCGCTGACGAGCGAATAGCCCATGTAGAGACCAAACCAGATCCAATAGGTCAGGTAGACGCGCCACGTGTCGGCGCCGAGAGACAGTCCCATAAAGCCGCCGCTGGTTTCGCCGCGGATCATCCAGCGCAGGCATGCCGCTTCGTAGGCGGCGAAGAGCACGTAGAACACGAACATGAAAGGTATGATTGAAAGAATCAGGATGAGAAATCCTGCCGGCGGCGGCGTCATCATCGAAGCCGACGCAGCGCCTCCGCCCTTGCCCGCAGCGCTGATCATTTGGCCGTACCACCCGAAGATGGGGCCAATCGCTTGGATGTTCACAGCGATGAACGCGCCCAACAAGACAATCGCAACAACGAGAAACGCCAGCGACGCGCGGCCGAGCACGCCGCCCTTCTCGCGTTTGCGAAAAGCGAAGAACGTCGCGTTAAGTGGATTGGCCATTTTATCCCCCGTTTGCCGAGAGGATGCCGTCTCACTGCAACAAGATCAATTCCTGCAGCCTTCGCGATGACCTTGGAAGATCACGCGTTCCGGCCCTTCGCCAATCACAGCGATGCGGAGATTGTCGCCGCCGGCGTCAATAAACGCGCGCCCGCCGCCCAACGGCCCGCCATCGCCTTGAGCCACGGCCCAGCACTGCGCTCCGCCGGCGTCGGCCCGGCATAGCCGCCAAGCGCCTTCGACATTTTCAAGCCGGTAACGCTCAATCATGTTGTTCCCGGCTATGCCGAAGGTGGTCTTTGACCCCAGAAACGCGCCTTCGCTGTTGGGGCTCTGACTCCAGCGCATGCGCGCCGCGCCCACGTCACGATTGATCCAGCAGCCCGCAAGCCGTTGCGCAGGGCTCAAAGGCGAACCCGTCGCGCACGCCGCCAGCAGAACGCATGCAATCAACGCTCTCATGCCGCCGCCAAATCCCCGGTGCCTTCGAGTTCAACCGGCCCCGTCATCAAAACCCGATCGTCGCCTTCGCGCCATTCAATCTGAAGTGATCCGCCATCAACCAGCACTTCAACCGACCGGCCGGTCCGCCCCTGCCGGTGTGCGGCCACCACCGCAGCGCACGCGCCGGTGCCGCAAGCTTTGGTCAGCCCCGCGCCTCGCTCCCAGACCCGAAGACGCATCTGTTGCGGCGAACGCACCTCAGCGAAACCCACATTCACCCTCTGTGGGAAGAGGGTGTCATGCTCGATGCGCGGGCCCAGCGTGTCGATCGGCGCGGCGCGGACTTCATTGACGAAGAATACAACATGGGGATTGCCCATGTTCACCGCGCCCGGCGCCGGCAAGCCATTGACGTCATAGTCCATGCGGTCGGTTGGCATGGCGCGCGCCAGCGGAATTTCCTCCCACCGCAGCAACGGAGAACCCATGTCGACGCTGACGACATGATCGCCCGCGCGCTCCGCATAGAGCATGCCCGCCGGCGTCTCGATCCGGCGTGACACCGCGCCGCCTTCCTCCATCAACAACCACGCCACACAACGCGCGGCGTTGCCGCACGCATCACTCTCGCCGCCATCGGCATTCCAAATGCGCATGTAGGCGTCGCCGCGCATCGAGCGCTCCAGCGCAATCACCTGGTCGCAGCCAACGCCGCTCTTGCGATCGGCGATCGCCCGCGCTTGCGTCTCAGACAATGGCAACGCCCCCCGCGCACGCGCGTCGAGGATGACGAAATCGTTGCCGCAGCCGTTCATCTTGAAATAACGCATCGGTCGAATGTAGGCCCTGTTCCCCGTTAACGCCACGCTACGAGAACGCTGAAGGAGCGCCCCCGCGGCGAATTCAGCAAAGATGTGGGCGCGGAATCAGATTGGAATCCGCGCACCAATTTGAGTGCTGCCGCGCGCGTGCGGAAACTCAGGGCTTCAGCTGACCGTTGATCTGCTTGCGGAACTTGTCCGTGTAGGGCGGCCGCAGCAGCGAGATCATCTCGCTCGCCGTCTGGCGGTAGATCGCCTTCTCGTGGCTGAACTCAAGGAAACCACGATGGCCGTGATAGGCGCCAATGCCAGAAGGGCCGACCCCGCCGAAGGGGAGATCGTCCATGGCGAAGTGAAAAATCACATCGTTGACGGTGACGCCGCCCGAATGCGTGCGGCTCAACAACGTCTCGGCCTCGTGTTCGTCCTCTCCGAAATAATACAGGGCCAGCGGCCGCGGCCGTGAGTTCACGTCGGCCACGGTGTCCTCGAACGAAGTATAGGTCATCACCGGCATCACCGGTCCGAAAATCTCTTCCTGCATCACACTCATGTCGTTGGTGGCGTTGAGGATGAGTGTCGGCGGAATTTTGCGGTGCTCTTGCTGGCTAAAATCCTCGCCCGCCGGATTGATCTCCACCACTTGCGCGCCCTTGGCGCGCGCATCGTCAATCAGCCCACGTACGCGGTCGTAGTGGCGCTGGTTGATCATCGCCGTGTAGTCGCGATTGTCCTTGATGGTCGGGAACATGCGTGCTGTCGCCGCCTGTACTTCCTTGACGAAACCGTCGAGGTGCTCCTTCGGCGCAAGCACATAGTCAGGCGCAAGGCACACTTGGCCCGCATTCATGGTCTTGCCGTTCATCACCCGCGCCGCTGTCTTGGCGAGATCGGCGCTGCGCCCGATCACCACCGGCGACTTGCCGCCGAGTTCGAGCGTCACCGGCGTCAGATTGTCCGCCGCTGCGCGCATCACGTGGCGGCCAACCGAGGTGGCGCCGGTGAAGATAAGATGATCGAAGGGCAATCCCGCGAACGCCGCGCCAACTTCCGGCCCACCGAGGATCACGGCGAGTTCGTCATCGTCAAAATAAAGATCAATGACCTGCGCCATCAGCGCCGACGTCGCCGTCGTGAACTCCGACGGCTTCAGCATCACGCGATTGCCCGCGGCAAACGCGCCAGCGATCGCGTCCATCGCCAGCGACAGCGGGAAATTCCACGGCGAAATGACGCCCACCACACCCTTCGGCTGATAGCGCACCTCCGCCTTAGCGCCGAGCAGGCCGAGCGCCGCTGGCGTGACTTTACGCTTCTGCGGCTTCATCCAGCGATCAAGTTCAGCGCGCGCAGCCTTGAGTGGGCCCACTGCTCCCGAGACGTCAGCGAATAGCGTCAAATCCGGGGAGCGCGATCCGAAATCCTGCGTAATCGCTGCGATCAGCTCGTCCTTGTG
Organism: Vitreimonas sp.; assembly: GCA_049287825.1. GTDB lineage: Bacteria > Pseudomonadota > Alphaproteobacteria > Caulobacterales > Aquidulcibacteraceae > Vitreimonas. The sequence goes on from JBAQGO010000125.1 coordinate 42,590, forward strand.
CGTGAGCACCATGTCGATGGCGCGCGTCAGCCGCTCTTTGCGCAGAGCCGCGCTCGGCGGTCCCTTCTGGGTCTGCGCCCGCTTCTGCACGTCCAGGATCATGCGCATGCGTGCTTTACTTTCCTCGATGGAGGGATTGACGGGCATGTTCATGGGCGCGCTCCGGACCGGATTCGAAACGATAATACCGCCCCTCCGCCGCGTAAGGGCAATTATCTTTTTCTGAAACGGCAACGGATGCCGTTTACCTCTCGTCCATATCCTCGCCGCTAGCGTCCATGTGATTGCAGATTGTTCGGATTCGGCGGGGCGCGTGACAGACCAAGATGCATTGCTGCAAGGGCCTGGGGGCTCGGCTGTGGCGCAAGAAACCCTCGATCTCATGCGCTTGCACGGTGTGCCGCCGTCCAGCGCCAATTATGAGGTTTGGCTGAATTACCGGCTTGGCCGCCATCAGGCGCTACGCGAAGCCGTGGACGGCCGGATCGGCGCCGGAGAGGGCTTTACACCCGAATTCAACACCGAAATTCACGACCGCTTCTTCACCGGCCTTGGCGCCTCGGCGCAAATTCTGTTGGCCGGCGAGCGCATCGCCAAAGATTTGGGCGAAGTCGTCGCCTTCCTGAAGGCGGCTGAAGACAAGAGCGGCGCCTATGGCAAGAAGCTCGAAACCGCCGCGACTGACCTCAACCGCAGCATGGCGCCGGACCAAATCCGTCAGATCGTCTCGAGCCTTGCGGCCGCAACGCTCGACATGGCCAATCACAACAAGACGCTGAACGAGCAGCTACAGCGCTCGACGTCCGAAGCCGAGACGCTGCGCGCCAGCCTCGAGAGCGTACGCGTGGAATCGCTGACAGATAGTCTCACTGGTCTCGCCAATCGGCGCATGTTTGACGAAACTCTGAAGATGCGGCTGGAAGAAGCCCGCGCTCAACGCGGCGAGCTCTGCCTGATCCTTTGCGACATCGATCACTTCAAGCGTTTCAACGACACCTGGGGCCATCACACCGGCGACCAGATCTTACGCTTCCTCGCCAGCGCCCTGCAGGCGCACGCGCGTCCAGACCATCTCGTCGCCCGCTACGGCGGCGAGGAATTCGCCATGATCATGCCCCGCGTAAACGCGCGCACCGCTGCGCAAACCGCGGAAACCCTACGCGCCGCCATTCAGGCCAAACGTTTGCGCCGGCGCTCGACCAACGAAGATCTGGGTCAGGTTACTGTTTCGATCGGCATTGCGCGGCTGCAACCCGGCGATACGCCAGCCGGGTTGATCGAGCGCAGCGATGCGTGCCTCTACGCGTCCAAGCGCAACGGCCGCAATCAGGTGACCACCGACGCAACGCCGGTGCTCTACGTCGCCTAACACGCTGCGCTGGCGCTACGTCAACGCGCAAATCTTATCCAATAGTTTGCTCGCGGTGCTAAGCTGCATCTCCGGCGGAGATGACGCATGGTGAAGGTAAAATACGAACGCGACGGCAATGTCGCCATCATCACGATGTCCGATGCGGCGACGCTGAACGCCATCGATGTCGAAATGTCGGATGAACTCAAAGAGGCCTTCGCGCGGGCCAGCACGGAAGCGCGCTGCGCCCTGCTCACCGGCGAAGGCCGCGGCTTTTCTTCCGGCGCCAATCTCAATGCGCCCCGCACCAATGTCGACGAACAAGGCCGCATCGATGTGGGCGGACGCCTGGAAAGCCACTTCAATCCGCTGGTGACGCAGCTGCGCGATCTGCCCATTCCGTGGATCAGCGCGGTGAACGGCGTCGCCGCCGGCATCGGCTGCTCGTTTGCGCTGCTCGCCGACCTGATCGTGGCAGGCGAAAGCGGCTACTTCTTGCAGGCCTTCAGGCGCATCGGTCTGGTGCCGGACGGCAGCGCCACCTATCACCTGCCGCGCATGATCACCCGCGCTCGTGCCATGGAAATGATGCTGCTCGGCGAAAAACTCCCTGCGGCGAAGGCGCTGGAATGGGGTTTGATCAATCGCTGCGTGCCGGACTCTGAACTGATGCCGACCGCCAAAGCACTCGCGCACGAACTCGCCGAAGGCCCCACCAAGACACTCGGTCTCATCCGCAACCTCGGCTGGGCATCGCAGGACGCTTTATGGTCCGAGCAATTGCAGGCCGAACGCGAAGCCCAGCGCTCCGCCGGTTACACCGAAGACTTCCGCGAAGGCGTGACGGCGTTCATGCAAAAGCGGAAGGCGGACTTCAAAGGGACATAAGCAACCAAAACCGAGAGTCCATTCCGGGCGAGCGCAGCGAGACCCGGAACCCAGGGGATCGTAGAGCTGCGTGTTTGCCCTGGGTTCCGGATGACGCTCCGCGTCTCCGGAATGCCTCTGTGTTTATCACTTGGATGTCTTCGACTTCGCTTTGGACGCGGCCCTCTTCGGTTTTGCCGCAGCTTTCGCCTTCGCCAGCGCGAGCGCCCTTCGGCCCCACTTCACCGCTTCGTCCGGATCATCCAACGCCGCGTCCGGCAGCCGCCAATACCCAAGATCAATCTGCTCGCCCTTGCGCGGACCGTTTTGAGGAATCCACACAAACGCGCCAGAGCCTTCCGTGATCAAGTCCGCTTTCATCGCGTCATCATTGGCTTTGATGTGAATGGTGTCGCTATCGAGCAAGCCGAACATGAGTCCATCGGCGTAGACACCCGCGCCGCCAAACATACGCTTGATCTGCACTGGCCCCATCCCGGCGAACAGCTCCTTCACGAAAGCGTGGAAGCTATCGTCCGCGGCCATCGCGATTACGCCTCGATTTTGGCCGGCACGATGGTGACGCTTTCGCCGCAGCCGCAAGCGTCGGTCTGGTTCGGGTTGCGGAAGACGAACCTCGAGGCCAGCCGCGTCGTCTCGTGATCAATCACCGAGCCCAGCAGAAACATCACAGCATCCGCCTTGATCAGGATGTTCACATCGTGATCCTCGACCAGTTCGTCGAACTGCTCGGGCGCGTCCGCGTAGTCGAGAACGTATTCCATGCCCGCACAGCCGCCATTGTTAACGCCCACGCGCAGATACGGCTTCGCCGACGACGCCATGATCTCCTTCACGCGCGCCGCGGCGGTGTCAGTGAGTGTTACGATCTTCGGTCTCGGGCGTCTGGTCATCGCATTACAACATATTCAATTCGAGCTTGGCTTCATCGCTCATGCGCGCCGGCGTCCATGGCGGATCGAACGTCAAATTGACGTGGACCGATTTGACGCCTGCCACCTTACGCGCCGCCACTTCGACCCAAGTCGGCATCTCGCCCGCCACCGGACAACCAGGCGCGGTCAGCGTCATGTCAATGTCGACATGGCCTTCATCATTGATGTCGACTTTGTAGATGAGGCCGAGCTCGTAGATATCAACCGGGATCTCCGGATCGAACACGGTTTTGAACTGCGTCACCAAATCATCGGTGATGCGGTCCAGTTCAGCTTGCGGCAGCGCCGACGGAGGAGAAGTTACGCCGTCCATGGTCCCCTAGCTCAGAAGCTTTCTAGCCTTGTGCAAGGCCTCGATAAATTGATCCACCTCTTCGGCGGTATTGTAACACGCAAAACTGGCGCGCGCTGTGGCGGTAACGCCAAGCCGCTGCATCAAAGGCTGTGCGCAATGGTGGCCAGCACGCACAGCGACGCCCTGGCGATCCAGGATCTGCGCGATATCGTGCGGGTGTGCGCCGTCGACCGAGAACGCGACGATCGCACCTTTGTCCGGCTGCTGGCCATGCAGCTTCACCCAGCTGAGCGCGCGCAGCGCATTCATGGCGCGGTCGCGCAACATCGCTTCGTGCGCTTTTATGGCTGACCGATCCTGCGCCTCGATCCATTCGATGGCGGCCCCGAGACCAATCGCTTCCAGAATGGGTGGAGTGCCCGCTTCGAAGCGATGCGGGGGTTCGTTGTAAACAACGCGTTCCCGCTCGACGATGTCAATCATCTCGCCGCCGCCTTCGAACGGCGGCAACGCAGCGAGCCGGTCCGGCTTGCCGTAGAGGACGCCGATGCCGGTAGGGCCATAAAGCTTGTGACCAGTGCAAGCATAAAAATCGACATCCAACACTGTGAGATCAACGCGGCCGTGGACCGCGGCCTGGCACCCATCCAACAGCACCGGCACGCCCTTGGCATGGGCGATGCGTACGACATCCGCCGCCGGCGTCCGCGCGCCCAGCACGTTCGACATGTGCGTGAGCGCGACCATCTTCGTGCGCGGGCCGATCAGCGTATCGAGCTTGATGAGATCAATGTCGCCGTCATCGTAGATATCGAGCCACTTCAACACCGCGCCCTTACGCTCGCGCAGGAAATGCCACGGCACGATGTTGGAGTGATGCTCCATCACGGAGAGCACGATCTCGTCACCCGGTTTGATCTCGAGGCCGGCCGCGACAATGTTGATCGCCTGCGTGCCGGACTTCGTGAAGACGATGCTCTCGCGCGCCGGCACATTGAGGAAACGCGCCATCGACGTCCGCGCCGTTTCGTAAGCCTCGGTCGTCTCGTTGGCGAGCGTATGAAGCCCGCGATGCACGTTGGAGTACGCCCCGCGCATCGCGCCGGACATCGCCTCGATAACCGCTTCAGGTTTCTGGGCGCTGGCCGCGTTGTCCAGGTAGATTAGCGGATGATCATTCACCGTCCGCGACAGAATAGGGAATTGCGCGCGGATCGCGGCGACATCGAACGGGCGCTTGATGATCGGCGCGTTCATGCTGCGCCTCCAAGCCATGTGCGGATGCGCGTTTCGATCTCATCCCGAACGTCCGGCGCCGCCCACTCTGGAATGGTCTCGCTCAAAAACGCCTCAATCAGCAGCGCACGCGCTTGCGACTCCGGCACCCCGCGCGACCGCATGTAGAAGAGCGCTGTCTCGTCCAAGCCACCCGCCGTGTTGCCGTGCGCGCATTGCACGTCATCAGCGTGGATAAGCAGTTCAGGCTTCGCAAAGATTTCGGCGCCATCCTCCAGCAGCATGCCGTGATGATATTGTCGAGCGTCTGTCTTCTGCGCACCGCGCTCCACGACAATCTTACCCTGAAACACGCCGCGGCCGCCCTTACGTGCAACGCCCTTAATCAACTGCCGCGTCTGCCCTGCGCCTGCTTTGTGCTCAATAACGCTGGTGAGATCGGCGTGCCGGCCGGCGTCGCACATATAGAGCCCGTTCAGCTCAACCTGCGCGCCCTCGCCTTCGATGCTCACATGCGTCTCGATGCGCGCGAGCTTGGCGCCCTCAGCCAAGACGAATTGGCGGAAGGTGGCGCCCGCACCGAGCCGCACGCGACAGAAGCTCAGCGGGAGGCCGGCGGCCGTCTGAATAACAATGCGATGGTACGTGCCATCGGCGCCGACCTTGATTGTTTCGGCGGACGGCTGAAAGCCGTCTTCGTCCAGGAAATTGACAAAGACGTCGCTCTTGCCGGGCGCGACGGTGCGGGCGTCAGTGCCTCCCGCCGCCGCGGCGAGCCGCTCAATCACGTCGCCTTCGCCCGCCATCGACGGGCGTGCATCGCCGAACGCAGCGCGAAGGTCGCTGTACTTCCACGCCTCGCTGCGGCGATTGGGGAGGTCCGCGGCGATCACGCCGCCCTCAGATATTTGTCATAGCCCTCGCGCTCGAGTTCGAGCGCGAGTTCTGGGCCGCCGCTCGCCGCAATGCGCCCACGCGCCAGCACATGCACACGATCGGGTTTGATGTAGTCGAGCAGGCGCTGGTAGTGGGTGATCACCAGCATCGAGCGCTCCGGCCCGCGCAAGGCGTTCACATTATCGGCAACGATACGCAGCGCATCGATATCGAGACCGGAATCTGTTTCATCCAAGATTGCGAAACGTGGTTCCAGCACCGCCATCTGCAGCGCCTCAAAGCGCTTCTTCTCCCCGCCTGAGAATCCGACATTGAGTGGCCGCTTCAGCATCTCTGGTTCGATACGCAGACCATCCGCCTTGGCACGCAGGAGCCTCAACAACTCCGGCGCCGGCATCGGCGCTTGGCCATGTGCAGCGCGTTGGGCATTGAGCGCCGCCTTGAGGAAGGCGATGGCCGAGAGACCCGGAATTTCGACGGGATATTGGAACGAGAGGAACAAACCCCTCGCCGCGCGCTCTTCCGGCGTCAGAGCGAGAATATCAGCGCCATCGAGCTTGGCTTGTCCTTCGATGACAGCGTACCCGTCACGGCCGCTCAGCGCGTACGCAAGCGTCGACTTGCCCGAACCGTTCGGCCCCATCAACGCGTGCACTTGGCCGGACGGCACCGTGAGCGTGAGACCTTTAATGATCTCCGTATCGCCGACGCGGACATGGAGGTTGTTCAGCTCGATCAACGCCGGCCTCCGAGGTGATCATGCAGATCCTCTGGTTTCGCAGCGGCGCGGTAGTGATCCACATTGCGCGTGCGATCGCCCTTCGCGTACGCGAGCCATATGAACATACCGCCGCCGAGCAGCGCAAAGAGCGCATAGGTCACGACGGCGGCCATGACCTTGCCCTCAAACATCAGCACGCCGAACAGCCCAGCCCCGATCAGCATACACGCCACAAAGAACGCAACGACGAACCAACCTTTGGCGTTGATTGGCCGCATCCGGCCTGAACCAGGACGAGGCGAGCGCGCGAACCAATAATCTTGCTCAGTCATTGATCGAACAACCGGGTTGAAGGGTCAGCGCAAAACTTCGTGCGCAGAGCGGCGTCATTCATATTCAGGCTGGCAAAAGCCGGCCCGCGTTCGGCAATCGTGCATGTGACGTGATCGGCGTCGTCACCCTCCAAACTAAGAGAGAGGAGCAGCGTCAGGCTCGAACCATCTAGGCGATAGAACTCCACGCCATACTCACCGGCGCCGCTTCGATTTGCGACAGAAAGATAGCCATCGGCCGTCCTCTGCACCCCAAAACCGCTGACCTCGCCAATGCGTTGGAATTGATTGACGCCCGGATTGAACCGCCACAGCGCCATATCCTCGTTGGCGACCCCACCCTCGTGCAGAATTTCCAAATCGAGATGACCATCGCGGTCAAAATCCACCGCCACCGGATCATAGTATTCGTCAATATTGGTTTCAGTGATCGATTGGCGAATGGCGCCATCAGCGCCAAGCACGTCAACAATGATGGTGCCGCGGTCTGCATTGTCTGCTGGCGCCGCCACAAAATGCACGAGCATCCGCTGCCTGCCCTGCTCAATTTTGCATTGGCGCGCTTTAAATGGATTGTTTGGATCGTTTGGGGGCGCGATGTCGCCATCACCGCATGCAGGAACGCCCGCGAGCGATTGCGTCGCCGAACGAGAGGCGGGGGCGCCGCCACACGCCGTGCACAATGCGGCGAGCACTGCGAAAACCAGTGCGCCCCTCATCCCACGCTCCCCTCAAGACTGACTTCCAACAACTTCTGCGCCTCGACTGCGAATTCCATCGGCAGCTTCTGTAGCACCTCGCGTACAAAGCCGTTCACGAGTAACGCCACGGCCTCCTCCTCTGGGATACCGCGTGAACGCAGATAGAAGAGCTGATCGTCAGACAGCCTGGTGGTGGTTGCTTCGTGCTCGAACTGCGCATCCGGCGTGCGCGTCTCCACGTAAGGGATCGTATGCGCCGAAGCCTCGTGGCCGATGAGCAACGAGTCGCACTGCGTGTAGTTGCGCGCGCCCTTGGCTTTGGCGTGTGCCGAGACGAGTCCGCGATAAGCGTTCGACGATTTGCCGGCGCTGATGCCTTTGGAGATGATGCGCGAGCGGGTGTTCTTGCCCAGATGTGTCATTTTGGTTCCGGTATCGGCCTGCTGGCGACCGTTGGTGACGGCAATGGAGTAGAATTCGCCGACACTGTCATCTCCACGCAGAATGCAGCTCGGATACTTCCAGGTGATCGCAGAGCCAGTTTCGACTTGCGTCCAGCTGATCTTCGAGCGCACCCCGCGGCAATCGCCGCGCTTGGTGACAAAATTGTAGATGCCGCCTTTGCCTTCAGCGTCGCCCGGCCACCAATTTTGAACCGTTGAGTATTTGATCTCCGCGTCTTCCAGCGCCACCAGCTCAACCACCGCCGCGTGAAGCTGGTTTTCATCGCGCATCGGCGCCGTGCAGCCTTCGAGATAAGAGACGTAGGCGCCCTTGTCGGCGATGATCAAAGTGCGTTCGAACTGTCCCGTGCTCTCCGCGTTCATGCGGAAATAGGTGGAAAGCTCCATCGGGCAGCGCACACCCGGCGGCACATAAACGAACGAACCGTCGGAGAACACAGCGCTGTTGAGCGTCGCAAAGAAATTGTCGGTCGTCGGCACGACGGAGCCCAGATATTTCTTCACCAGGTCTGAATGCTCGCGCACCGCTTCGCTCATCGAGCAGAAAATGACGCCAGCCGTAGCCAGTTCTTTCTTGAACGTGGTGAGAACCGAAACGCTGTCGAACACCGCATCAACGGCGACACGCGGTGCGCCTTCGACCCCGAGCAACGTCTCCTGTTCGCGAAGCGGAATGCCCAACTTCTTGTAGGTTTCGAGGATTTCCGGATCGACGTCCTCGATGGATTTATACTTCGCACCGGTTTTCGGCGCCGCGTAATAGCGCGCGGCCTGGTAGTCGATCGGCGGATAGTGAACGAGCGCCCACGTCGGCTCCTCCATTGTCAGCCAGCGCTGAAACGCGCCCAGCCGCCAATCGAGCATCCATTGCGGTTCATCCTTCTTGGTTGAGATGAAGCGGACCGTTTCTTCCGAAAGGCCCACAGGCGCGAATTCCTGCTCGATGTCGGTGACGAAGCCGTGCTTGTACTTGTCGGCTTCGAGCGCCTTGGCAGCGGCGACGGTTTCCCTGACAGCGGCCACTATGCGGCCCCCGCCAAAGCGCGGCGCTGCGCTATCTTGTTTAGCGCGGTGAGCGCTCCTTCCGGGTCGCGCTCTTCAGAGGCGTAACCAAAACTCACGCGCAGCGCGCTCTTCGCCAGCTCCGACGCAACACCCATAGCAGCAAGCACGCGGCTCGAGCGCACTTTGCCGGAAGAGCACGCAGCGCCAGACGACACCGCAACGCCTTCGAGATCCATGGCGATGACGGCGGTTTCCGCGGCAATGCCCGGAAGACCGAAATTCGAGGTGTTCGGCAGGCGCGGCGCGCTCTTACCGAATATCACAGCAACGCGCGGCAAGCCTGCTTCGAAGCGTTCACGCAGCGTACGCATGCGCGCGATCTCTTTGACCGTGTCACGCATCATCCATTCGACGGCGCAACCAAAGCCAACGATGGCGCCCATATTCTCCGTGCCCGGGCGACGACCGCGCTCCTGTCCACCGCCAAACCGGCCAATTGTGAAGGGCGCTCCGGGCGCGAGGATCAGCGCGCCGGCGCCAGGGGGACCGCCGATCTTGTGACTCGAGAGAACCAGATAGCTCGCATCGAGATCTGCGACACTGATCTCCATGCGGCCAAACGCTTGCGCGGCATCGACCAACAGCAGCGCGCCGTGTTCGCGGCAGAGCGTGGCGATCTTGGCGATGGGTTGGATCACGCCAGTTTCGTTGTTCGCCAGTTGGATCGCGACGAGCGTGGGCTTCGGTGCTTCAGCGAGCAGCGTCGCCAGCGCCGTGAGATCAACCACGCCGTCGCCATCGACCGGCGCCACGCGATTGGCTTCGAGCGCTTTGGTGGCGTGTTCAAACACCGCGTCGTGTTCAACCGCTGAAATAATCAGTGACGCGGCGCCCGTGCTGGTGAGAACCAGGTGCAGCGCTTCCGTTGCGCCTGACGTGAACACAACATTCTCAGCGCTCGCATCCACAGCCGCCGCAATCTTCTCGCGCGCATCTTCGATCAGCGCCCGCGCTCTGCGCCCAGCGCCATGCACGGACGACGGATTGCCACCCGCAGCAAGCGCGCGCGTCATCGCCACAGACGCTTCCGCCCGGATGGGCGCGCCGGCGTTGTAATCGCAATAGACAAGACGCTTCGTCATCATCCCTATTCCGCGGCGACCCGCGCGCTCGATCCGTCAAAACGCTGCGCTAACACGTCGGCGAGCGAGACGGAGGTGAGGAAGCTTTGAATGCGGTCGCCCATCTCCTGCCACAGGCCGTGGGCGATGCAGCGGCCGTTGCGGCCGATACAGCTCTTGGCCGAGCCTTCCTCGCAACGCGTAGCTTTGATCGGCTCGTTCACCGCCGCGATAATCTCGGCGATCGTCATGCTGCTCGCATCGCGCGATAGCCTGTAGCCACCGCCTGGGCCGCGCACGCCCGAAACCAAGCCGGCCCGGCGCATCCGCGCAAAAAGCTGCTCAAGATAGGAGAGCGAAATTTCCTGCCGGCTCGCCACATCTTGCAGCGGCACAGCCCGCTCGCGCCCGCCATGGAGCGCCAGATCGGCCATTGCCATGACCGCGTAGCGGCCCTTCGACGTCAAACGCATGCCTCAACCCTTCCCGCGGCCTCGCCCGTCCCCAAATTCCCTGCTAGAAGCCGCCCCCTTCGAGGGTCGGCGCAACCAGGAACCCAGCTCCAGAGCTAGGATACCTGAGTGTTTTGGTCAAGAATTCGGCGCGTGCGAAATCGACGCGCCCTCACTGGAATCTGGGGTCGGATTGAATGCCTGAAGTGATTTTTCCAGGCGCCGCTGGGCGCGTGGAAGGCCGGTACCAAGAGCCAGCCAAAGAAGGCGGCCCAATCGCCCTCATTCTGCACGGACACCCGCGCGCGGGCGGCTCGATGCAGGATCGGGTGACGGTGCAACTCTATAAGCTCTTCACCAGCAAGGGGTTCGGCGTGCTGCGCTTCAACTTCCGCGGCATCGGGCGCAGCCAAGGCGTGTTTGACAATGGCATGGGCGAACTCTCCGACGCCGCAAGCGCGCTCGACTATCTGCAAAGCATGAACCCCGCCGCCGAGCAGTGCTGGGTTGGCGGCTATTCGTTCGGCGCTTGGATCGGCTTGCAATTGCTGATGCGCCGTCCGGAAATCGACGGCTTCATCGCAGTGGCGCCGCCGGCAAACCATTACGATCTTTCGTTCCTCGCGCCGTGCCCAGCTTCCGGCGTCATCATCTATGGCACGCGCGACAGCGTCACGACGCCGTCTGACATGGAGCGCGTGATCGCGCGCATCCGCACGCAGAAGAATATCAAGGTGGATTCAGCGCCAGTGGAGGGTGCGGATCACTTCTTCCGCGGGCGCGATCCGGGTGAGGATCATTTGGACGAGGTCGAAAAGCACGCACGCGCATATCTCGAGCGCCGGCTCGCCGAGCCGCCGCGCCCGCCAACGTCTAAGCGCTAGTTATCGCGGAGAAACGCGGGTTTCGGACCACTAGAAAAGCCTTCCGGACCGGCTTGTTCTTCGCGTTCACGTGGCTGCCGTTCACGGCGTTCTTGGCGCTCCGGACGTTCAGTGCGCTCACCGCGATCCTGACGCTCCGCGCGTTGTTCGCCGCCGCCTTCATCATCGCGGGCTTCGCCGCCTTCAGCGCGCGTTTCGCCTTCACCGCGCTCACCATCACCACGATAGCGATTGCGGCGACCGCGCCGGCGACCACGCTGATCGCCATCGCCTTGTGACTGCTGCTGTTGTTGCTCACCGGATGGGAAATCAACGTCCTGCTGGTCATGGCCGCCCTGCGGAGCGCCTTCGCTCATCTCGGCAGCTTCGGCGCCCCCTTCGTCTCCCTCATATTCACCTTCGTTGAAATTCTGCGGCGGAGGCGGCGGCGTCGCCGGCTGCATCGAACGCACCAAGCGGAAATAGTGGTCGGCGTGTTGGGCGTAGTTTTCGCTGAGGACACGATCGCCGGCGCCTGCGGCATCGCGTGAGAGCTGCAGATAGCGCTCGTAAATATGCGAAGCGGGGCCGCGCACTTTTATTTCCGGACCTGAGCTCTCCATCGCCCGGTTGGGGTGCTGGTGCTGATGATGCTGTCCACCGCCGCCACCGCCACCGCCGCCACCACCGGGCCGGCGGCCGCGGCCGCGTTGACGCTTCATATTGTTGTATCCGTTGTGCATTCAAATTCCGTGAGAGCTTCCGCCAATCGCAACGCGACGCGGTAGGCGCCGTGCTGGTTGTCTTGCCTTTGCTGTTGGCCCGGTTTTTTGCCTCGGGCGCTGCGGCAGGCGTTTTATCGCCGCGTTATGTTTCCTGACCTCTTGCTGAGGAGTGCGGCGCTCGTTTTCGCCAGCCCTGGAACCGTTCCGGTCTATCCCGCAGACCACGTCAACGCTCGATTCCGGCAAGGAGAATAGTGCCTCTCCTGCCCCGAACCAAGGGGAATTTCATGTGGCGGATCATCGGGCCGCCGCCCGCTCACCACCCGGGGGATGCCGGCAAGGTCCGCGCGGGTCGGGAGGAGGGTAAAGCCCCCAGCGGTAACCAAAGCTTCAACATCGGCGGCCTGGCCCTGCCCAATTTCAAACGCGAACGTCCCGCCTGGCTTCAGCCAATCGTTGAGTTTCGCGATGATCGCCCGATAAGCGTCGAGCCCGTCGGGCCCGCCATCAAGCGCGATGCGTGGTTCGTGCTTGGACACTTCCGGCGCCAAATGCTCGATGTCACCGCTCGGAATATAAGGCGGGTTTGCGAGCACGACATCGAACTGTTCAGGGAAGTTCGTACTCCAATCGCCGCGATGAAATTCGGCGCGATTGTCGAGCTCCAACATTTCAGCATTGCCTTGAGCGACCGCCAGCGCATCGGCGCTGATGTCGAGGCCAATGCCGGAAACAAGATCGCGCTCGGAGAGCACCGACAGCAGCACCGCGCCGGACCCCACCCCGAGATCCAGAACGCGCGCTGGCGATGTCTTGGGCAGCGCGGTGAGCGCGACTTCAACGAGAAACTCAGTTTCGGGCCGCGGCGTCAGCACGTCCGGCGTCACGTGGAGATCGAGCGTCCAAAACGCCTTCTTGCCGACGATGTGGCTGACCGGCTCACGCGCCACGCGGCGATCGACAAGCGCATTCACGGCAGCGACTTGATCCGCACTCAGAGCCCGGCGCGGATCAGTGACGATTTCCAGCCGCGTCACCCCCGCGCCCGCTTCCAGCAGCAAACGCGCATCCAGCACCGGTGACTCGACGCCCGCTGCAATCAAACGATCCCGCGCCGCTTGCCACACGGAGACGAGCGTATCGCTCATTCGTCGGCGAGCGCGGCGAGCTTGCGCGCTTGATCCTCTGCAGCGAGCGCATCGAGGATGGGCTCCAACCCACCGCCATCGACCACTTCCGGAAGATTATACACGGTCAAATTGATGCGGTGATCGGTCACCCGTCCTTGCGGGAAATTGTAGGTGCGGATGCGTTCGCTGCGATCACCGGAGCCGATCTGGCCCTTACGCTCAGCAGCGCGCACGGAGGCCTGGCGCTCCCGCTCGGCATCGTAAAGCTTGGTGCGTAACATCATCATCGCCTGCGCGCGGTTCTGGTGCTGCGATTTGAGCTGGCTAATCACAACGATGCCGGACGGCATGTGCGTGATACGCACAGCGGAGTCAGTTTTGTTGACGTGCTGACCGCCGGCGCCGGACGCGCGCATCGTATCGATGCGGATGTCCTTATCCTCGATGACAATATCAACATCGCCTTCTGGCTGCGGCAACACCGCGACGGTGGCGGCGGAGGTATGAATGCGCCCGCCCGCTTCAGTTTCCGGCACGCGCTGCACCCGGTGCACGCCGCTCTCGAATTTCAAACGTCCAAACACGCCATTGCCCGTGACGCTGGCGACCGCTTCTTTCACGCCGCCGATGCCAGTTTCGGATATGTCCTCAAGTTCGAACTTCCAGCCTTTTCGGCCAGCGTAACGCTGATACATGCGCAGCAGATCGCCGGCAAAAAGCGCCGCTTCTTCGCCGCCGGTCCCGGCGCGAATTTCGAGAATGGCTGAAGCGCTCTCGTCGCGATCCTTCGGAGCGAGATGACCAAGCACGACGCGCTCGAGATCATCAAGACGCGTGCTTGCGTCCTTGAGTTCGGCTTTCGCCAAGCTCGCCATTTCCGCATCGCCAGATGAAGCGAGCGCTTCCAGGTCAGCGACGTTCTTGCGTTCAGCGTTGAGTGCGCTGACGGCGTCCATCAGCGGGCGCAGCTCTGCGTGCTCTTGTCCAAGCTTGACGATTTCCGAGCCATCGGTGGCGGACGCGAGGCGCGCTTCCACACGCTCGTACCGCTCGACCGCCTGATGCAGGCGCCGCTCCAGACGCGCAAGATCAGACATGGGACTGCTTACATGGTCTCGGTGAAGATTTCCGGCTGCACCGGCGAAATCTGCGGATTGTCGAATGCAATGTCGGCGGCGCCTTCGCGCCGCGCGTATGGCACGATCACTTCCACTGCATCGCCGTTGGCGGCCTCGATGTGGAAGCACATGGCTTGTGCATTGTCCGAACGGGCGCGCCCGTCGAACACTAGGCCCGCGGCCATCAAGCCGTTCTCTTTGTCGTCGACGCGGAAGAAGGTGATCAGGCCGGAGATGTGATCCGGCGGCGCCGAGCTCTCGATCGGCAGATCGACATTGGCGTGAATCTGCTCGCCGGTCTTGCGGATACCCGCCCCGAACGGCGCAAACGAGCCACCCTGCTTCAACGCGTCGTGGGCGCGGTCGAACAGGTACTCGTAAGTGTCCTGCAGGTGCCGCTGCAGCATTGCTCAACCCTCTCGCGCTTCGTTCGCCGCCCGCAGCGTGCGCGCGCGATCTTCAACCAAGTCCACGATATGGTCGATCATCTGCGCATTGTCGACCTTATGGTCCGCTTTCCCGGCGACATAGACCATACCGGCGCCCTTGCCGCCGCCGGTGAAACCCAAATCCGTCATCAGCGCTTCACCTGGTCCGTTCACCACGCAGCCAATAATCGACAGCGTTATCGGTTCCGGAATGTGCGCGAGGCGTTTTTCCAGGGCGTCCACCGTGCTGATCACGTCGTAGCCCTGCCGCGCACAGGACGGGCACGCGATGATGGTGACGCCGCGATGGCGCAAACCCATCGACTTCAGCAGATCGTTGCCGACTTTGATTTCCTCAACCGGATCTGCAGCCAGCGAAACGCGGATGGTGTCGCCAATGCCGGCCCACAAAAGCGAACCCATGGCGACCGACGATTTCACTGTGCCGGCGCGCAAAGCGCCAGCTTCGGTGACGCCGAGATGCAGCGGCGCGTCAGTGGCTTCGGCCAGCGCTTGATACGCAGCGGCAGTGAGGAAGACGTCCGAAGCCTTCACACTGATTTTGTAGTCGCGGAAGTCGTGCTCCTCGAGCAGATTGGCATGATAGAGCGCGCTTTCAACCATCGCTTGCGGACACGGCTCGCCATACTTCTCAAGCAAATGGCTCTCGAGCGAACCGGCGTTGACGCCGATGCGCATTGCACAACCGTGATCCTTGGCAGCCTGAACAACCTCGCGGACACGCTGAGCATTGCCGATGTTGCCAGGATTGATGCGCAGGCACGCTGCGCCAGCAATCGCAGCCTCGATGGCGCGTTTGTAGTGAAAGTGAATGTCGGCAACGAGCGGCACTTTGGCGGCGCGCGCGATCTCCGCGAACGCGGCGGTTGAATCTTCGTCCGGACACGAGACGCGGACAATGTCGGCGCCGGCCTCTTCCAACCGCCGAATTTGCTCGATGGTCGCCTTCGCATCCGGCGTTGGCGTGTTGGTCATGGATTGAACGGTGATCGGCGCATCGCCGCCCACCTCGACATTGCCCACGCGGATCTTGCGCGATTTACGCCGCTCAATCCGCCGCCAGGGGCGGATGTGGTGAAGGTCGCCGGAAGCGCCGTCCATGAAGGGTTAGCCTTTCAATCCGGAGATAGCGCTTGAGCCACGAGCCTAACAGCCCCGGCGCCCGCCTCAGCTGCGCGGTGCGGCGTTCTGAGCCTGAACCACGGGCTGGATGTCATCGATCTTGCGCCCCAGCACCGGCGATCCCGCAATGCCCAGTAGCCCTGCCGATTGGCCGTTGATGAATACCTCGAACGCCCCGCCATCGCGGGCGTGCAGGGTCCAGCCCGGGCTGGGGTCGGGACGGTAGACATCGCCGGCGTTGAGAATGCGGGACAGGAACACGGTGCCGTCAGGACCGCGTGCTTCGAGCCAGGAGGCCGTGAGAGCGCGAATTTCAACCACGCGCGCCGAAGCATCGGTAGTGCTTGGCGCGGACGCGGACTGGGCTGGTTGGGGCGCGACAGTGGCCGGCTGCTCCACATGGGCTGGCCGAGCCTCTTCGTGCTGCAACGCGCGCCAGCCGACGAAACCACCGGCCAACGCCAACACCACCGCAGCGACCATCCAGGGGCGCTCCGGGTGCGGGCGGGACTTGGGGTCGCGGAGCGGCTTCGTGGCGTCTTCACGGGTAAGCGCGGATTCGTCCTGGAATTGTTCAACAATGGCCTTCTCATCGAGGCCAAGCACGCGGGCGTAGGAGCGCAGGAACGCCAGCGCGTAGGCCTTCCCCGGCAGCACCTTGACGTTCATGTCCTCAAGCGCCTCGAGGAATTCGCGCCGAACCCGAATCCGATCGGCGATCTCGGCGATGCTCAGGCCCAGCTGTTGGCGGGCCTCTGTGAGCTTTCGCCCAGCGCGCCATGACGGGTCGAGTTGAGGCGCGACCGCAGGCGCAGCTTGCTGACGCTGGCGTTGGCTTGCGCCGTCGGGCGCCGCCGGATCGGTGGGAACGGATTCGAGCATCAAACCTGAGGTCGCTCCTTCACGTGACCGTAACCGCTAAACGCAAATTCTGCGCCACTAAATAAGCTTAATCTCGAATCGAGACAGCCTCAACGCGCTCGGCGCCACGCATCACAGCGGCAAGTTCATTTCGCTGGCGAATTCTGTGAGTTCACGCCGCACCGAGGCCCCGTCGCCCTGCAGCATTTGGTGCAATGCCTCCGCCAATTCCGCGGCGTCCAGCGAAAGGATCATGCGCTTCACGGGACCGATGCCGGACGCCGGCATCGAGAGGCGGCGAAAACCAAGCGCGATGAAGGCCATCGCTTCGAGCGGCCGGCCCGCGGCCTCGCCGCAGATCGAGACCTGGATATTGGCTTCTGCGGCGTCGTCGCGAATGCGCTTGAGGAAGCGCAGCGCAGGCGAGCTCAGCACATCGTAGCGATCCGAAACCCGCGCGTTGCCGCGATCGGCCGCGAAGAAATACTGCATGAGATCGTTGGTGCCGATCGAGATGAAATCGGCCTTACCCTTCAGGTCGGGAATGCACCAGGCCAGCGCCGGCGCTTCCACCATAACACCCACTTCGATGCGCGCGGGCGGCTTGCGGCCGTGGTCAGCGCTCCAATGCAGCTCCCGGTCGACCAGCGCTCGCGCCGCATCGAATTCCGCCACCGTAGTGACCAGCGGGAACATGACCCGCAGCGAGCGCCCGGCGGCGGCGTTGATGAGTGCACGGAGCTGATAGCGAAGCAGCGCGGGACGATCGAGGCCGATGCGAAGCGCTCGCCAGCCAAGCGCTGGGTTCTCTTCGCGTTCAGCGGCGACGTAAGGCAGCACTTTGTCGCCACCCAAATCGAGCGTGCGGAACGTCACCGGCCGAGCTTCGGCGGCTTCGAGCACGTCGCGATAAAGCGCAGTTTGCGCGTCGAGGCGCGGCAGCGTCTCGGAGACCATGAACTGAAACTCGGTGCGAAAGAGACCGATGCCCTCAGCGCCTGCTTCCGACATGTGATGCACATCCAGCGCAAGTCCGGCGTTGAGCAGCAACGTAATGCGTTCGCCGTCCTTGGTCACCGCTGGCTTGTTGCGCAGACGCGCGAATTCGGCGGCGCGCGCCGATCGCAACGATATCCGCTGATTGTAAGCCGAGATGACTTGCGCTTCCGGGCGCAACCGCACTTCGCCGCGCTCACCATCGAGCACAATGGCGTCACCCGCTTCCACGCGAGAAAGCAACCCGTGCAGATTGCCCACCATTGGCACGCCGAGCGCGCGCGCAACGATCGCGGCGTGCGCGGTGGCGCCGCCTTCTTCCAAAACCACGCCCTTTAGGCGATCTGCGCCGTAGTCCAATAATTCCGCGGGCCCGAGCTCACGCGCAATGAGAATGGCGTCGCGCGGCATAGCTTGCGGCTGGGTGCTGTCGACCCCGGCAAGCGCGCGCAGCAACCGATTGTCCAGATCCTCAAAATCGTGCAGCCGTTCG
Source organism: Vitreimonas sp. (assembly GCA_049287825.1). Taxonomy (GTDB): domain Bacteria; phylum Pseudomonadota; class Alphaproteobacteria; order Caulobacterales; family Aquidulcibacteraceae; genus Vitreimonas. The sequence continues at coordinate 60,745 of JBAQGO010000125.1, forward strand.
CGCAAGTACGGGTCGCGTGAAGCGTTGAGTTTGGCACGGTGCTCGCCGCGCGAACGCTCCACGGCGGCGTCTGCAGAAAGACCAGCGCGCACGCCTTGCTTGAGCTTGCTTTCCCAACTCGGATCGGCTGCGAGCATCAAAAACGTTTCAAGGACATCGCGCGAAACACCCGAGATGCGCCCCGGATCGCCGTCCAACATGTCCTTCAGCGCACCGCGCACCTGCTCCAGAGCCGCGTTGAGACGGAGCTCTTCCTTCGCCGGATCATCCGCGATGACCCGCCCCAGCGGCGCATGTGGTTCGTGCAGAACGGCCGTGCCGATGACGATGCCATCCGAAAATGCGCGGCCGGTGAGCAACTCCGGTCTGCTCGGCCGCGCTTCGACTTCCGCTAATCCAGAGAGGTCGCCGAAAGCGCCCGACGCGACCATCTCTGCCAACACCATGGCGACGGTCTGCAGCGCCTCAACTTCATCGTCGCTGTATTGACGCTGCACGCGGTTTTGCACGACCAGCACGCCGAAGGTGCGTTCCGACCGCACAATCGGCACGCCGAGAAATGAGTTGTAAGGGTCTTCGCCTGTCTCAGGCCGATAGGAAAAGCGTTCGTGGTGCGGCGCATCCGCCAAGTTGAGAAACGTCGTGCTTTCGGCCACGACGCCGACGAGACCCTCACCCATTTTGAGCCGCGTGCGATGCACCGCCTCCGGCTTCAACCCTTCAGTCGCGAACAATTCGTGGAAAGCGCCGCGCGTCAGGTAAATCGAGCAGACATCGGCCACCATCGTCGCCGCGACCATGGCGACCAGCTTGTCCAGGCGCTCCTGCGCTGAACCGCCCGCGTTCATCAAATCCCGAAGCTTGCGCAACAGGATGCGTGAACTGCTACTGTCTGCAGGCCCTACCATAAGGTCCGCGCACCTCCGCTCAGCTACGCCGCATCGAGTCCATAGGCGGTATGCAGCGCCCGCACCGCAAGCTCGGTGTACGCCGCGTCGATCAAAACTGAGATTTTGATCTCCGAAGTGGCGATTGCTTCAAGGTTGATGCCCTTTTGTGCAAGCGCGTCAAACATCGTACGCGCCACACCGATCTGACTGCGCATGCCGATTCCTATAACAGAGACTTTGGCGACATCGCGGCGAACGTGGACCTCGTCAACGCCGATGCTGGCGCGTTGCGTTTCAATCGTTTCGGCCGCCAGCGCCGCGTCACGGTCCGGGCAAGTAAAGACAATGTTGCGCTTGCCCTCAGCGCGTGCGTCTGTCTGCACGATCATGTCAACGTTCACACCCGCATCCGCCAGCCGGCCGAAAATATCCGCGTCTGCACTAATGGAATTGGCGACACCGAGGAGTGTGATCTTGGCCTCATCGCGCGAATAGGCGATGCCGGAAACGATGTGCTTTTCCACAATCTGATCCTCTGCACAGACAAGAGTGCCCGGGTTCGGCGCCCCAGGTTCGACAAAGCTTGACAAGACGCGCACGGGAACGCGCTGAACAAACGCGAGCTGGACCGAGCGGGTTTGAAGGACTTTGGCGCCGAGCGAAGCCATCTCCAGCATTTCTTCGTAGGAGATTTTGTCGAGACGCCGCGCGCGGGAAACAATGCGCGGGTCGGTGGTGTAGACGCCGTCGACATCCGTGTAGATGTCGCAGCGCTCAGCTTTCAACGCTGCTGCGAGCGCTACGGCGGAGGTATCCGAACCGCCTCGCCCAAGCGTGGTGATGCGGTTCTCTTCGGTGATTCCCTGAAAACCGGGCACGACGGCGACCACGCCCTCGTCAATCGAGCGCCCCACATCAGTGGTGTCGAAATCTGCGACACGCGCCTTGGCGTGGGCGGCGTCGGTGCGAAATGGGATTTGCCAATTTTGCCACGAGCGCGCCTTGAGACCGAGCCGGCGCAGCGCGAGCGCCAACAGCCCGGTCGTCACTTGTTCACCGGCGGAAACCACGACGTCGTACTCGTCATCGAAGCCTGCACCACTCAAAGCGCCAACGCCGCCCAAATTTCCGCTTCGACCGCCGGCGCCGCGCGCCAAGCCGACAAGCCTGTCGGTTTCGCCGGCCATAGCGGAGACGACCACTGCGAGCCCGCGCCCCGGCTTGGCTTCGGACGCGACAATGCGCGCAACGCGGGCGATGCGGTCCACGTCGCCCACGGACGTGCCCCCAAACTTCATCACCAAGCGCGACATCGAAAGTGAACCGGACCCTTAAGAACCCGGGCCTTAGCATGGGCCGCAGGCGGGCGATACGCCTTGACCGGCGCACCACCCACGCCGATCTGAAGCGTGAGATGGCCGACCGCGCAACAACTGGCACGCTCGATGCCGCCGAAGTCGCCAAATTCAGCGCGCTGGCGGCAGAGTGGTGGAATCCGAACGGACCCTTCGGCGCTCTGCACCGTCTGAATCCGGTTCGGCTACAGGTCATTCGCGATGTCGTCGTTCAACACTTCGGCGCGCCCATGCGGCAACCGTTGCAAAGCCTGAACACGCTTGATCTCGGCTGCGGCGGCGGCCTGGTTTCGGCGCCACTGGCGCGTATGGGGGCAAACGTCACTGCGATAGATGCATCTGCCGAAGCAATCGGCGCAGCCCAAGCGTATGCGGGCCAAGCCGGGCTCGACATCAGGTTCGAATGCACCACTGCGGAAGCGTTGGTCGAGAAGGCCGCAACCTTCGATCTGGTGACGGCCTTGGAGATCGTCGAGCACGTTTCTGATGTGCGCGCGTTCCTCTCCGCCGCTTCGGCGCTCGTACGCCCTGGCGGCATGCTGATGCTCTCCACCATCAACCGCACACCGAAGGCGCGCGCGCTTGCCATTGTCGGCGCCGAACGCGTTCTCAAATGGGCGCCGGAAGGGGCGCACGACTACGACAAGCTGGTGACGCCATCGGAAATCCGCGCCGGCGCGCCGGGCCTGGAGTGGCAGACGCCGATCGGCATCACCTACAATCCAGTGGGCGCGGGCTGGCGTCAGTCACGCGACACCGACGTGAATTACATGATGGCCGGAACTAAGCCGGTCTGAGTCAGGCGTCGGGCGCTGGCCGATCAGCTGCCGGAGGGCTCTGTCATGACGAGACGTGACTCGACTACGCGTGTGACATTGAGCTCGTGCGAATACCCGCCCATTTGCCCGTAAGCGCCTGACGGCGACAGCTGGCCCTCCACGACGAGGTGGACGCGCCCCCATGGCCCGCGGTGGCCCGACGCATGGAGGGGCGCAACCACTTGATCCCACACCGTGTCACTCGACAGCCAATAGGGACCGTCGCCCGTGTCGGTCGTGAACGAACTGGTCTCGAAGCCCCAGTTAAGCGTTCCGGAATAACGCGTCGGCTGAGCGTGGGGCGTGCTGGCGCAGGCGGCGAGGGCGAACAGCCCAATCAGGAAAAGGCGTCTCATGGGCCGCGCGGTTAGGAAGCGGACAAGGCGAAATCGAGGCGGAGTGTGCACGGCGCAGCAGTTCCTCACGCGCTGGCGCGCGATTTCACTCAACAGAGGCAAAAATGCCGAACCCGCTAGTTCAGCTGCCGCTTCCCGGGCGTATGCGGGGCAAGTTCCGGCGGCAAGGTCGAGGCTGGCACGCCCTCTTCCACAAGCGCTCGCGCTTCTTCCGGCGTGGCCTCGCCGTAAATGGCGCGTTCATCGGCTTCGCCAGAATGCATCTTGCGCGCTTCGTCGGCGAACTTGTCGCCGACATAGTCGAAGTTTTCCTTGATGTGCTCGCGCACTTTCGCGGCCATCGTCATGGCGACGGCGCGTTCCTTCTGCGCTTCCTTGGCTTTCGACGTGCGCACCGCCGGCGCCATCGGCGCCTTCTCGACATGCGCCGTGCCGCAATGCGGGCACATCAGTTGGCCGCGTTCGGCTTGCAGGTCGTAATCGGCGATCGAGCCAAACCAGGCTTCGAACTCATCGCCATTCGCGCACTTGAGATCGTAACGGATCATGGCCCTGTGAAGTTTCTTCCACCCTGCCACGCCGGAATTTTCGCACGCGTAGCGGCCACCATATCTAGGTCGAGATCGGCGACGATGAAACCTGGCTCGTCATGGTCGAGCTTCGCCAACACTTTCCCCCAGGGGTCAACGATCATCGAGTGACCCCAGGTGGCGCGGCCATCATCGTGACGCCCGCCTTGCGCCGGCGCGATCACGAACGCCATCGCTTCGATCGCGCGCGCCCGCAGCATGGTCTCCCAATGCGCTTGGCCAGTCGGGACGGTGAAAGCAGAAGGGATCGTGATGATCTCGGCGCCTGCTTTTGCGTAAGCGTTGTAAAGCGGCGCAAAGCGCAGATCGTAGCAAATGCTCATGCCGATCTTGGCGCGCATCGGCCCTTCAACCAACACCGCCTGCGTGCCCGGCTCTACCGTCGCGCTTTCAAGATAGCTCTCGCTGCCACCAAGCGTGACGTCGAACATGTTGATCTTGTCGTAGCGCGCCGCGACTTTGCCTTCGTCGCTGAACAAGAACGAGCGGTTGAACACCTTGCCCGTACCCGTGGCGATCGAACCCGATCCCATCAGCAGCCACACGCCGAGTTCCTGAGCCAGCCGCGCCCAGGCGTTGATCTCGGGCTCGTCCTTCTCCGGCGCGGACGCCGCAATCATCTCTTCGCGATTGCGGTTGAGCCGTAGCGTATTCTCCGGCGTACAAATCAGCCGCGCGCCTCCGTTCACCGCTTCACGCAGAAACGGCAGCGCCTGCGCGCGATTGGCGGCCGGATCAGCGCCCGAGCGCAATTGCACGGCGGCGGCGCGAAGCTTGCGCATCAGGCCAGCCCTAAGAGCGGGTCGAGCCCGCCGCGTTGCTCGAGCGCATGCAGATCGTCACAGCCGCCGACATGCATGTCGCCAACGAAGATCTGCGGGAAAGTCCAACGGCCGGATCGGTCAATCATCTCTTGTCGCTTCTGCGGGCAGCCCGTGGCGTCGACTTCAGTGACGCACACGCCCTTTCGTTCCAGCAGAGCGACGGCCCTGGTGCAATAGGGGCAGAAGGCGCGGGTATAGACAATGACCGGCGGCATATCCGACTCAAGCTCTCATGAAAGGATATCCATCGGCCTAACAACGCGCGCGAGGGTCACTGCATGCACTTCTGCAGCCCCGGCTTTGCGAAATGCACGGGCGCACGCTTCCAGCGTCGCCCCGGTTGTGAACACATCATCAACCACAACGATCGTTTTGCCCTCGAAGCGCCAGGATGCCTTGATCGCCCCGCCAACGTTGCGGCGGCGTTCCGAAGCCGAAAGGCCGGCCTGGCTCTTGCGGCGTTTGACGCGGGTCAGCGCCCCAGGTTTCCAAGGTTTGCCGCTGGCCTGCGACAGCGCCTCCGCCAGCCAGGCTGCTTGGTTGAACGAGCGCACGGCAAGCCGGGTCCAATGCATCGGCGCCGGCGCGATGAAGTCCGCGCGCTGAAGCGCGTCTCCCGCGGCAGCCGCCATCCAGCGCGCAAACACAGGTAGACCGTCGCGTCGGCCACCGCGCTTCAGATCAAGGATCAAACGCCGCGCGTGATCGTCATAGGCGAGCGCCGCGCGCGCCGTGTCATAGGCCGGCTCACGCCCCGCGCAGGCGCCGCACACAGCGGTGTCGCCAACTTCTTCCGGCAACGGAAAACCGCACCGGCTGCATTGCGGCGCGCCAAGGAAATGCAGTTCGCCCCACAGCTCGGGCTCGATCACGCCGGGCCGATCGACCAGCTTATCCGAGAGCAGCGAACGCGGCGGCCAGATCAGATCCGACAGCGCGGACACAAAACCGCGTTTCCGGAATGCGCCCGCCGCGCGATAGGATTGTGCCATGAGAGCCCCCGGCCCATTCGAGCCACGCCTGGTGCGCCAGCGCAAGCGCCGCGCCGCGAAGGGCTTCCGCGAGGCGGCGTTTCTGCATCGGCGTGTCGTGGCGGACCTGGCTGACCGGCTGGAAGCGATTCCGCGCGCGTTTCCACGCGCGCTGACGCTGGGTGGGAGCGGATTGTTCACCGAGGAAGCGCACGCGCGACCGGATTTGTCGGCGCGAATAGGCCAGATTGTCGAAGCGGATATCGCCAGCGGCGTCGAAATCGACCCCGAGCATCTGCCGTTTGCGGAACAGACTTTCGATCTCGTCCTCTCACCTCTGGCTTTGCACACCGTCAATGATCTTCCCGGCGCCCTGATCCAAATCCGCCACGCACTGAAGCCAGACGGACTGATGCTAGCTGCGCTCTTCGGCGGCGAGACACTCAACGAATTGAGGCTCTCCCTCATCGAAGCCGAAAGCGAATTGACCGGCGGCGCCGGCCCGCGCGTCTCCCCGTTCGCCGATTTGCAAGATGTGGCCGCATTATTGCAGCGCGCCGGCTTCGCGCTCCCCGCTGCGGATCGTGACGTGGTGGTCGTGCGCTACGCTGAACCTATGCGACTGCTGGCCGATCTGCGCGCCATGGGTGAAACCGCTGCGCTGCGTGAACGCTCGCCGCGCGCGTTCTCCCGCCGCATCCTCGCGCGCGCCTTCGAAATCTATCGCGCACGCTTCAGCGATGCAGACGGCCGCGTGCGCGCGACATTCGAAATCCTCACCGCCACCGGCTGGTCGCCGCACGAAAGCCAGCAGAAGCCGCTGAGGCCTGGCAGCGCCAAAGCCCGCTTAGCGGATGCGTTGAAGACTGAAGAGAAGAATGCTGGCGAAAAAGCTGGTGGCTAACGCTGCGGCGTCCGCGTCATCGTCCACATGTGCAAGTTCGGCAGATCGAATTCGCCAGTAACCTCAAACCCGTGCCTCTGATAGAGCGCTGCGTTGCGCTCGGTCGAGCATTCCAGGTACGCGACCGACCTCGCGGCATCGAGCGACGCCAGTGTATGCTTCAGAAGCTCCGAACCGACGCCGCGCCCCTGAGCGTTGGTCGCCACGCCAAGAAACACCAAGTGCGCATGCGGGACCTTCGGATGATAGGTCTCAAGCCTATCAGCGAGAGCAAAGCCGCGTTGCATGCCGCTTATGCCGGCGATTGAAAGCATCAAAGGCCCAAGCGCGACCTGCTTAAGCACAGACAAATCGAACGCCTTCTTGCCCGGCGCGGTCCACAACGCCGCACCCAAAGGTTCGCCTCCGCTCTCCGCGACATAGATATCGCGCTCGGGATGCACCGCATCCTCCACAATGGCGTCAAAGAATTTGCGCCGAGCGCGGTCCTTCTCGCGTCCCTGTTTCAGCCAATAATTCAATCCGGCTTCATCGACGAACGCGTCGGTGAGCACTGGCGCCATCGCCGCGCTCTCGTCTCGCCGCGTTAGACGCACGCTCGGCGGCGCGCTCATATCTTCTCGGAAATCCGGATCGCAGCGCGGCAGCCGAGCTTCACAATCGCCGACAGCACGGAATAACCCGGAGCTTCGCGCGCCCCTTGATCTATGGCGGTCTGCTTATGCTCGATCTCATCGTCGCGAAAGCGGTCGATCAAATCCTTCAATTCCGGATCGCTGCGCCCCAGCCGCTGGCTCTGCCGCGCATAATGATCCTCGATCACTTCTTCCACCGCTTCGGTGCATGCATGCGCCGCGCGCTCGCCCATCAGCGCCGTCACGGCGCCCAGACCAAAGCCAGCCACACGCCAAACCGGCGCCATCAAAGTCGGCCGCACGCCGCGTTCAGCTATTAACCGGTCAAAGGTTTGCAGATGCGCCTTCTCACCCGCTTCCATCTCGGCAATCACTCGCGCGGCATGCGTGTGCGCGCCGACGCGCTCAAACACCGCAAGCTGACCGCGATAAATCTGCACCGCGCCATACTCACCCGCGTGATCGACGCGGATCATTTCGTCGCTCATCCGCTCCGCGACGCTTTCACCCGGCATCGGCGGCGATTGCCTCATCACTTCTTCTCCGCAGTGAACGCGAACACCGCGCTCAACACCGCCATGCCCAGAGAGATAAGCGCGTTATAGCCTGCCATCGAGATGCCGAGCATGGTCCAGGCGGGTGTGTCGCAGTGGGGAATGTCGAGGCGGGCGTTGACATCGAACGTCAGGCTGCCCATCGCCCCGGTCTCGCAGGTCGCCACCACCCAATGCTGCTCCACCGCGACGTGCCACGCCGCCATGGCAAAGCTGCCCAGATAGGCCAGCGCCAGAACGAAAGCCGCAACGCGGGTGTCTCTACGCGTCAGCAGCGCAAGCAGCGCAATCGCCACAATGCCCCAATGCCATTCACGCTGCGCGAGGCACATTGGGCACGGCGCCAAATGGCCAAACGTCTCGAAGGCATGCGCGCCTGCCAACAGCGCGGCGGAGACAACCAGCGCCGCAAGCGGCCAGCGTGAGCGAAGAAGATCGAGCATCAATGTAACAAGAAATGCGCCGCAACCAGAACGGCCACAACAAGCAAAGCCAGAATGGCGAGTGTAAGGCCAATCCGCTTTTCGATGACCGGTGCGATTTGCGGGCCGAACCGCTTGAACACGTAGCCGACGGCGAAAAACCGCACGCTGCGCGTGATGATCGAGCACCCGATCAAGATGGGCAGCGAGAACTTCAGAATGCCGCAGGCGATGGTCACAAGCTTGTACGGAAACGGAATGAGACCCTGGATCAGGATCACCCAGGGCATCACGTCCGACGAATTCGCGCGGAATTGCTGGAAGCGCTCGGTCAACCCAAACACCGACAGAATCCACGCCCCCAGGCTCTCGGCGAAAAAGTATCCGATCGCGTAGCCGAGGATCGCGCCCAGAACCGAGCCAGCCATGGTGATGAAGGCGAAACGCGCCCATTTGTCCGGCTGCGTGGCCGCCATCGGACCCAGCACCACATCCGGCGGGATCGGAAAGAACGAACTCTCAGCGAAAGCCAGCACGAACAGCCCGCGTTCAGCGTGCGGGCTGCGGATAATCCCCAGGGTGCGGTTTTTCAGGCCTTCGAGCATGCGCCCCAGCGCCTAGCACGCGGCGAGCCAAACGCCATCCTCCGGGACGCCGCATCCGGATTTGACAGGCGCGAGGCGCGCTTTTAACCCTCCGCCCCTCGCACTTGGCGGCCCCAATGGCGGAATCGGTAGACGCAGCAGATTCAAAATCTGCCGTTCGCAAGGACGTGTCCGTTCGAGTCGGACTTGGGGCACCATCCTGCTTCGCCCTCCGGGCTTCGCAGGATTGGACACTGCCAGTTGATGCGAAGCAGGATGCCCTCCGAAGCCTTGGCGAAGGAGGGCCGCCAACATGCACTACGTCGCTCTGCTTGAAAACGCGACATGCCGCGGCAGCGCTACGTGGGTGAAACAGCTGACATTCAATCTCGTTTGGCTGACCACAATGCGGGGTAAGTCGTCCCACAACTCCAAATACTGCCCCTGGCGCTTGGTCACGTATGTCGCGTTTTCAAGCAGAGCGAAGGCCTCAGCGTTGGAGACATATTTAAAGTCTGGCTCAGGTCACACCTTTGCCAAAAAGCGCCTTTGGTAGGATCCTGGCTTCGCAGGACTGTCGTCTCGCTGAGATCGCGCTACATCAAGCGCATGCCAAAACGCACTCAAGCCGAAGCCGAAGCCGCCGTCCGCGTTCTCATCGAATGGGCAGGCGATGATCCCAACCGTGAAGGGTTGGCGGAAACGCCGGCGCGCGTCGCCAAAGCCTACCGCGAACTGTTCACCGGCTACGCGCAAGACCCACGCGACTATCTCGAAAAAACCTTCGAACAAGTCGGCGGCTACGACAATCTCGTAGTGCTCCGCGACATCCGCGTCGTCAGCTTTTGCGAACATCACATGCTGCCCTTCCTTGGCCGCGCGCATGTCGGCTATTTGCCCAACGACCGCGTCGTCGGCATTTCCAAGCTCTCGCGCGTCGTCAACGCGTTCTCGCGCCGCCTGCAGATTCAGGAAAAGCTCACCGCCGAAATCGCCGAAGCCATCAACGATATCCTGAAACCCCAAGGCGTCGGCGTGATGATCGAAGCAGAGCACCAGTGCATGACTATGCGCGGCGTCAAAGAACCGGGTTCAAATCTGGTCACCTCGCGCTTGATG
>JBAQGO010000126.1:0-23250 GCA_049287825.1 Vitreimonas sp.
CGTTCGAACCGTTGGCCGAGCAGAAGGTCAAAAAGCTCGATACGTTGCGCGGCCGAACTCTCATAAATTTGTTCTTCGAAAATTCGACGCGCACGCAGTCGAGCTTCGAACTCGCTGGCAAGCGCATGGGCGCGGATGTCGTGAACATGTCGGTGAAGTCGTCGAGCGTCGCCAAGGGCGAAACGCTGATCGACACCGCGACAACATTGAACGCCATGCGCCCAGACCTTCTGGTGATCCGTCACGGCTCGTCGGGGGCTGCCGAGTTGCTTTCGCAGAAGGTCGACTGCGCGGTGATCAATGCCGGCGACGGTAAGCATGAGCACCCAACGCAAGCCCTACTCGATGCGCTGACCATTCGTGATCGACTCGGGACCATCGAAGGTCTGGTCATCGCCATCTGCGGCGACATCCTTCACTCGCGCGTGGCGCGCTCCAACGTGGCGCTGCTTACCATGCTTGGCGCGCAGGTGCGCTTGGTCGGCCCGCCGACGCTGATGCCTGCGGGCGCCGAGCGTTGGGGCGCGAAGGTTTTCCACGATATGCGCCAAGGCATCAAAGACGCCGATGTGGTCATGATGCTGCGCGTCCAGCGCGAGCGCATGGATGGCGGCTTCTTCCCGTCTGTGCGGGAGTTCTTTTGGTTTTACGGGCTCGACGAGGAGAAGCTCAAGTATGCCAAGCCGGGTGCGGTGGTGATGCATCCAGGGCCGATGAACCGCGGCGTCGAGATTGACTCCAGCGTCGCCGACAACCCGAACATCTCGTTGATCGAAACGCAGGTGCGGATGGGCGTGGCGGTGCGGATGGCGGTGCTGGAAGCGCTGGCCGAGAGCGGCGCCAACGCGGAGGCGCAACGCCCGTGATCAAACCGACGCTCATCAAGAACGCCAAGCTGATTGATCCGGCGAAGGACAAGGTCAGCGATGGCGCGATCCTGTTCGCAGACAAAATCCTCGATGTGGGCGCGGTGACGAGCGCGCCCGATGGCGCCCAGATCATCGATGCGCGTGGCGCGCATGTCGCGCCAGGCCTTATCGACATGCGTGTGGTGATCGGCGAACCGGGCGCCGAGCATAAGGAAACGTTCAAGTCGGCAGGCCGCGCGGCGGCGGCGGGCGGCGTTACCACCATGGTGATGATGCCGAACACGACGCCGGTGATCGACGATCAAAGCTTGGTCGATTTCGTGCTGCGGCGCGCCCCGGAACGCACCGGCGGCGTGCATATTCTGCCAGCAGCGGCGCTGACTAAGCATCTCGACGGCGTGCTGATGACCGAGATCGGGCTGCTGGCCGAAGCTGGCGCCGTCATGTTCACCAACGGCGACAAGCCGATCGTAGACTCCCGTGTGCTCCGCCGCGCGCTTTCTTACGCGACAGCGTTCAATGTCCTAGTCGCGCATCGCCCTGAAGATCCGTTCCTGAGCGATGGCGGCGTGATGCACGAAGGCGAACTGGCGGCGCGGCTTGGCTTGCCAGGCATTCCGGCCGCCGCCGAAGCCATCATGGCCGAGCGCGACCTGATGCTGGCGGAGTTGACCGGTGGGCGCATCCTACTGGACATGCTGTCCGCGGCGCTAACCCTGCCCGCAGTAAAGCGCGCTAAGCAGCGCGGCGTGAAAGCGTCCGCGAGCGTCAACGTGCATCACCTCGTGCTGAACGAACACGACGTCGCGGGTTATCGCACCTTCGCAAAACTATCGCCGCCCTTGCGGAGCGAGGATGATCGCGTGGCGCTGGTGCAGGCGGTGAAGGAGGGGCTAATCGACGTGATCGTTTCCGGTCACGATCCGCGCCAAGCCGAAGACAAGCGATTGCCGTTTGAAGAGGCGGCGTTTGGCGCGGTTGGCTTGGAGACGTTGCTGTCGGGCGCGCTGACGCTGCATCACAAGGGCGATGCGCCGCTCAGCACGCTCTTCCGCGCCATGACCTCCAAACCGGCAGAACTGCTCAATCTTCCACAAGGTCGGCTAAGCAAAGGCGCGCCGGCTGATGTGATTGTGATCGATATCGGTGCGCCTCTCCGGCTGGACTCCGATAAACTCAAATCCAAATCCAACAATTCGCCATTCGACGAGAAGACACTGCAAGGTAAAGTGCTGCGCACGTTCGTCGGCGGGCGAAGCGTGTATACTGCCGAATAAGGTACGGAGGGTGTCGATGCGCATTCTGGTGTTGGCCGCGTTGTTGGGATTGGCGGCGTGCGGCACGTCGGGCATGAGTTCGCCGGGAGCGCCTGGGTCACCGGAATATCCGGGTCAACAACCCTCCCCCGTGCCGCTGCCGGCCAATGGCCCTATTGCTTACACTTGCAGCGATGGCACGCAGCTGACGGTCGATGTGGAAGGCAGCCAAGCGCGCGTGGCGATCATCGGCGGGCCATCCATGGTGCTGCCGAGTTCAGGCGCCGGCGCCTATTCCAACGGTCGCTATACGTTCGCGGGCGGTGGCGCCGCCGGACAATGGACGGTCGGGCGCAGCGTGCCCGTGGATTGCCGCGGAAGCTGAACACTGAGCGTTGATCACGAACTCGTCGGCAAATGGCTGCGCGGTTGGGCGCTTTCGCGCGAGAAGCCGGCGCCTGAGGCGATTGAAAGCGGTTGGCGTGTCGCGGTCAACGAGCCGGATCAAATCGCGCGCTACGTTTTTCCAAACGGCGGCGCGGCGGTTCGGCGTTTGACGGAGGCAGTGTCGCCGATGCTAACGCCGATCAAGGTCTGCGCTGCGCCCGACGCCGTTGCGCCTTTGCTCGCGCCGCCATGGGTGATCGATCGCACATCACCGATGATGACCAAGCCGACTCTGGCGACCGCGGAAGCGAGCGTAGCTGAGCATTACGCCACGATGGTGACTGGCGCCGGTGATGTGCTGCTCGCGATGGCGCTCACCAATACCCACGACCTTGTCGCCGGCGGACGCATTGCGCTGATCGACGACATCGCCGTCTTCGACCAAATCTGGACGCACGAGGCGCATCGGCGCCGGCGGCTTGCCAGTAGCGTGATGCGGACGCTGGAGAACGTGGCGGTCCAACGTGGTGCGGCGCGCGGCATGTTGGTGGCGACAGATGCGGGATGCGCTCTCTATTCGACGCTCGGTTGGCGCGTCTATGCGCCCTACACCACCGCAATCGTGCCTACGCCGCAGCCTGGTTCAGCCGCCCCGTCATCGCCAGCGCCTTGAACCAGAAGTACGACGCTTTGGTCGCGCGCAGACTCGAGGCGCGGTCTTGCGACACAAAGCCGAACTTCGAGCGATAACCTTCGGCCCATTCCCAATTGTCGATCAATGTCCAATGGAAATAGCCACCAACGCGTGAGCCCGCTTCCATCGCGCTCTTCACCGCCTCGAGGTGCCGGCGCAGATAATTGATGCGAAACGTATCGTTCTGGATGGCGGGATCGTCGCTGAACGGATCGGAGCAGCCGTTTTCGGTGATGAGCACGTTCGGATTGCCATACTCGTCGCGCAGCCGCTTCAGGATTTGCCACATGCCTGCAGGATCAACTTCACGGTTGAAGGCGTCGCGCTCGGTGCGCGGCGGCGGATCAGCAGGCGCGATGTGCGCTTGGCTCGCCAGATCAAAGCGCATATAGGCCGGCGCATAATAATTGGCGCCGATAAAATCGACGGGCTGACGAATGACGCTCATGTCGTGAGCCCGCAGCGAAGGCTCGATGAAGCCGCGCGCTTGCGTCGGGTAAACGCCTTTCAGCAACGGATCGAGGAACGCGCCGTTCCAAACAGCGTCAAAGCCTTTGGCCGCCGCTTCATTCAACGGCGCGATGCCGTCCTGGGCCGGGCGCGACGGAGTGATCGCCAGCGTGGTGCCGATGGTGAGATCGGATTTGGCCGCACGCAACGCTTGGATGGCCATGCCCTGCGCCAAATTGAGATGGTGTGTCACCGGGCCGATGAGGTTTGAGTCTTTCAGACCCGGCGCGTGCACACCCAGTACGTGGCCCGCGAACACATGCACGGATGGTTCATTCATGATGCAGAAGTGCTTGACGCGATCGCCCAGACGCGTGGCGATGATGTTGGCGTAGTCGGCGAAGCGTTGGGCCGTATCGCGTTGCGACCAGCCGCCGTGCTGCTGCAGCGCCAGCGGCAAGTCCCAATGAAACAGCGTCGCGTATGGAGTGATGTGATCTTCAAGCATCGCGTCGACGAGGCGTGAGTAGAAGTCGACACCCTTTTGGTTCAGCGCGCCGGCGCCATCGGGCACGACACGCGGCCAGGCGATCGAAAACCGATAGGCCTTCACGGCCAGGTTCTGCAGCAGTGCTACGTCCTCGCGATAGCGATGATAGGAATCGACGGCGATCGCGGCATCGGAATGGTCGGCGATCTTGGCGCGCGGGAAGACGTCCCAGATGCTCTGGCCGCGCCCATCGGCGTCGAGCGCGCCTTCGGTCTGAAACGCCGACGTCGCCACGCCCCAAAGGAAGTCGCGCGGGAATTGCCGAGACTGCGGCGCGGGAAAGGTGGCGGGCGTGTACGCCGGCGCACATCCCGCCAACGCCGCAGCGGCGGCGCCCAATCCCAAATCACGGCGCGTGAGCATGTCGTCCCTCCAGCCGCGCCAATTTAAGCGATCAGCGGGCGAAGTCTCCACTCCACAGAGCCGCACGAGCCTGTTAGAGACGTGCGGGTGCTGTTGGTTCCATTTTTTCTCGCCGCGATCGGCGGCTATTTGCTGGGCTCGATTCCGTTCGGGCTGGTGATCACGCGCGCCGCTGGCCTAGGCGACATTCGCAGCGTCGGTTCGGGCAATATCGGCGCAACCAACGTGTTGCGCACTGGCCGGAAGGATTTGGCGCTGGCGACGGTGCTGCTTGATGCGGGAAAAGCCGCGCTCGCATTGGTGATCGCGCGTTGGCTGAGCGGCGGATCGCCATACGAAATTGAAATCGGGCTTACAGCCGGCGCGTTTGCCTTCCTCGGTCATTGCTACCCGGTGTGGCTCGGGTTCAAGGGCGGCAAGGGTGTGGCGACCTATTTCGGCCTCTTGCTGTTTGGCATGCCGCCGCTTGGCGTTGTGGTCGGCGTGATTTGGCTGGCCATGGCGATGATGTTCCGGATGTCGTCGCTCGCGGCGCTGATCTCGGCGGCGCTGGCGCCGGTGCTAGCAATGGTCGGCGGCTATTCGGGATCGGAGATCGCGTTCCTGGTTCTGCTGGCGCTGCTGATCGTTTGGACGCACCGCGCCAACATTGCGCGTCTGCGCGCCGGCACTGAGCCAAAGATCGGCGACAAGAAAGAAGCGCCACCCGCGATGGCGCCGGCGCAAGCCGCGACCGAGCCGCCCGCCTCCACGGAACCATGACGCGAACGCTCTCGCGCCCGGAGCGGATCGCCTGGGCGCGGCTAGCACGCACGCCGCGTATCGGCCCGCTCACGTTTCACCGACTGCTGGCTCGTTTCAAAAGCGCCAGCGCCGCTCTTGAAGCGTTGCCGCGCATTTCCGACGCGAAACCGCCGGACGAAGCGCGCATCGGTGATGAACTCGCTGCACTGGAAAGCATCGGCGCGCGGCTGCTTGCATGCTGCGAACCGGATTACCCCCCGCTGTTGGCACAGCTCGATGCGCCGCCGCCACTGCTTGCGGTGCGCGGCGACGCAAAACTGCTCAAGCGCCCGGCAATTGCGCTGATCGGTGCGCGCGAAGGTTCTGCGGCGGCGCTGATGCTAGCGCAGCAGATCGCAGCGGATCTCGGAGCGGCCGGATTTGTGGTCGTCTCCGGTATGGCGCGCGGCGTGGATGCGGCGGCGCACAAGGGCGCTCTAGAGACGGGCACGGTCGCCGTGCTAGCGGGCGGGTTGGATCACCCGTATCCGCCGCAGAATCTAAAACTGCACGAAGCGATCAAGGCCAAGGGCGCGGTGGTGAGCGAAGCGCCGCTCGGCGCGGTGGCGCGCGCGCGAGATTTCCCGAGACGTAACTCGATCATCTCCGGTCTGTCGCGAGCCGTCGTGGTGATCGAAGCAGCGCTGCGCTCCGGCTCATTGATCACGGCGCGCGCTGCGGGTGATCAGGGCCGCGACGTAATGGCGGCGCCCGGTTCGCCGCTCGATCCACGTGCGCGCGGATCGAATGCCCTGATCAAACAGGGCGCGACGTTGATCGAGAGCGCAGACGACATCATTGCCGCACTTGGCGATGGCGGAGTGTCCGCTCGCCCGCTCTCAGCCGGCCCCTTGTTTGGGGATCGTGACGTTCAAGCGCCGCCAGGCCTGCCAAAGAAGATCGCCGCGCTCCTTTCGCCGACACCGATCCACGTGAATGACTTGGCCCGTCTGGTGGAGGCGCCCGCGGGCGCCGTAGCGGCGGCGCTGACAGAGTTGGAGCTGACCGGTCAGGCCGCCTCGCTTCCCGGCGGCTATGCCGCGTCCTCGGGCGCGGCGTTCTCGGGCTGATGATCACTAAGCGTCGCTCGGGCAACTTTAGTTGTTTCCTCGAGTGAACGTCCAAGAGCCTTCAATCCGGCTTGGCGGGCCATGACGGCGAGCTCTGCCGCCATCGCGACGACATACTCCGCAATGTCTCCTGGAGAGGGAGTTTCTTCGCAAGGCGCCCGCTGTGGTTGCATTTGTTCTTGATATAGCCTTCCGATTGTGGCGTGCAATGGCTTTTTATGAACGCCGATTAACAGCTTGCAATGCAAAGGAAAATTAGGCCGTCCGGCGGATAAGAACCGCTCTCCGCCAGCCGGCTTGCGTTGACAAGGCGGAGGGGCAAACCCCAGGTACCGGCCCGCTTCGACCCCCGGCAGCAGCGAAAGCGCGTAACCCAGAATGAACGTCGTCGTCGTCGAATCCCCGGCTAAGGCCAAGACAATCAACAAATATTTGGGCTCGGACTATAAGGTTCTGGCCTCCTACGGCCACATCCGCGACCTGCCCTCCAAGGACGGCTCAGTCCGGCCTGATGAAGACTTCGCGCTCGAATGGGAAATGGACGTCAAGTCCTCCAAGCGCGTCAAAGAAATCGCCGACGCCCTCAAAGACGCCGACCGCCTGATCCTCGCTACCGACCCCGATCGCGAAGGCGAGGCCATCTCGTGGCACGTGCTAGAGGCTCTGCGGAACCGCAAAGCGCTCAAAGGCAAGGACGTCGAGCGCGTCACCTTCAACGCCATCACCAAGGATAGCGTGAAGGCTGCCATGGCCGCGCCGCGTCAGATCGACATGGAGCTGGTCGACGCCTACCTGGCGCGCCGGGCGCTCGATTATCTGGTCGGCTTCTCGCTGTCGCCGGTGCTGTGGCGGAAGCTGCCGGGCTCACGCTCGGCCGGCCGCGTGCAATCGGTGGCGCTGCGCATCATCGTCGACCGTGAAGTTGAGATCGAGAAATTTAAGCCGCAGGAATATTGGTCGGTCGACGCGATCCTCGCGAACGCGGCCAAGGAAACGTTTCCAGCGAGGCTCTCGGCGTTCGAAGGCAAGAAACTCAAGCGCCTCGACATTCCGAACGAGCAAATGGCGCACGCGGCGCGCGATGCAGTGAAGCGCGGCGATTTCAAAGTATCCGCGGTTGAAGCGAAGCCCACCAAGCGCAATCCGCCGCCTCCGTTTACAACGTCGACGCTGCAACAGGAAGCCGCGCGCAAACTCGGCTTCTCCGCCTCGCGCACCATGCAAGTGGCGCAGCGCTTGTACGAAGGCGTCGACATTGGCGGCGAGACCGTTGGCCTCATTACTTATATGCGGACAGACGGCGTCTCGATGGACGAAGGCGCCATGCGCGAGATGCGCACTGCCATCGGCTCGCGCTTCGGGAATCAATATGTGCCGTCAGCGCCGCGCGCGTACACTTCGAAGATCAAGAACGCGCAGGAAGCTCACGAAGCTATCCGCCCGACCGATCCGCAGCGTTTCCCCGACCGGATGAGGCTCGAAGGCGATCAGGCCCGGCTTTATGATTTGATCTGGAAGCGGGCGATGGCAAGCCAGATGGAATCTGCTTCGATCGAACGCACCAGCGTCGATCTGACCGAACCAACCGGCAAAGTCGAATTGCGCGCCTCAGGCCAAGTCATCCTCTTCGACGGCTTTCTTGCGCTCTACCAGGAGGGCCGCGACGACGAGGAAGACGAAGAAAATCGCCGCCTGCCGCAATTGAAGCAGGGCGAACGCGTCGATGTCCGCGAAGTGAAGGCCGATCAACACTTCACCGAACCGCCGCCGCGTTTCTCGGAAGCCAGCTTGGTCAAGAAACTGGAAGAACTCGGCATCGGCCGGCCTTCGACGTATGCGGCCATCCTCGAAAAGCTGCGCGAACGCAACTACGTGACGATGGATAAGAACCGCTTCATCCCGGATGACCGCGGCCGCATCGTCACGGCGTTCCTGGAAAACTTCTTCGGAAAATACGTTGAATACGACTTCACCGCGGACCTCGAAGAGCAACTCGACCAAGTCTCCGCCGGCGAATTGCCGTGGAAGAAATTGATGCGCGACTTCTGGAAAGATTTCCACGCCGCCATCGATGACATCGGCGATCTGCGTATCACCCAGGTGCTCGACACGCTGAACGAGGTGCTTGGCCCGCACATCTTCCCGCCGCGCGAAGACGGCTCCGACCCACGCAGCTGCCAAACCTGCGGCACCGGCCAGTTGTCGCTGAAGCTCGGCAAGTTTGGGGCTTTCGTCGGCTGCTCGAATTACCCGGAATGCAAATTCACCCGTCAGCTGGCGCCAGCGGAAAATGGTCAGGACGCCATTCCCGCTGAAGGTCAGGACCTGGGGCAAGGTCCGACCGGGCCGATCACACTGAAGAGCGG
Source organism: Vitreimonas sp. (assembly GCA_049287825.1). GTDB lineage: Bacteria > Pseudomonadota > Alphaproteobacteria > Caulobacterales > Aquidulcibacteraceae > Vitreimonas. The sequence goes on from JBAQGO010000126.1 coordinate 8,789, forward strand.
ACGCTTCGGGCCCTATCTTGAGATGCCAAACGGCGACGACAAGCCGAAACGCGCAGGCCTCCCGCGCGGTTGGACACCAGACTCAATCACGCACGAGAAGGCGCTCGCGCTGCTCTCGCTGCCGCGCGAAGTCGGCATGCATCCGAGTGAGAACGAGATGATCCTCGCGGGTATCGGTCGCTACGGCCCCTACCTGCAGATGGGCAAAATGTACGCGAACTTGCCGGGCATCGACGACGTGTTCGAAATTCAGATGAATCGCGCTGTCGCTATTATCGACGAAAAGAAGGCCGGTGGAGGCAAAGGCCGCTTTGGCCGCGCGCCCGTGCCGCCGCTGAAAGAGCTCGGCGAAAGCCCGGTCACCGGCAAGACGGTGCGGGTGATGAACGGCCGCTACGGCCCTTACATCACCGACGGCGAAACCAACGCCACGCTGCCAAACGGCGTCAAGCCCGAAGCGGTGACTATGGATGAGGCGTTAGCGCTGCTGACCGCACGCGCCGAGCAAGGCGGCGGCAAGAAGAAGAAACGTTCGGCGCCGAAGGCCGCGACGAAGAAGGCAGCTGCTCCCAAAAAGGCCGCAGCGAAGAAGGCGGCTCCAAAGAAGAAAGCGGCGGGCTGACAATCATGCTAGAGGCTGGTGGTGATGGCGAAGAATCGACCACCACCTGAGCCCCTCACCCGCGAACGTGTGCTTGAGGCGCTCCGCAAATCCGGCGGGGCGGCGCAGAAGCGCGATATAGCGCGCGAGTTGGACATCGGGCCTGACCAGAAGAAAGAATTGCGCCAGATCTTGCGCGCGCTCGAAGAAGACGGCGCGCTCGGGCGCACCGGCAAGAAGCGCTACGCCGACGCGAACGCGCTCCCCGAAAGCGGCGTCATGGAAATTGTCGACCGCGATCATGATGGCGAATTGCTCGCCCGAATGCGCGGGCCGGACGGATTGTTTGGACCGTTAATACGGTTAGCGCCGGGTGAAGCACGCGGGACAAGGAACGAAGCGGCGGTCGGCATCGGCGATCGCGTGCTGGCGCGCATCGCCCAAACCGATGATGGGCCCGAAGCGCGCGTCACCAAGCGGCTGGGCCAAAGCGCGCACCGCCTTCTCGGCGTTTATCGTGTCGCCAAGGACAATCGCGGCCGCCCGCTTGGCGGCGGTCGCATTGAACCAGCGGATCGTAAAGCGCGGCAGGCGCTTCTGGTGCTGCCCGAACATGTGAGCGGCGCCAAGGACGGCGATCTGGTGATGGCCGAAATCGCGCACGGCAATCGCGGCCATGCGCCCAAGCGCGGCATCGTGCGCGAAGTGATCGGCCGAGAGGACGATCCGCGCGCCGCGTCGATCCTGGCGATGCACACGCACGGCATCCGCGAAGGCTTCACCGAGGAAGAAGAGCGCGAAGCACAGCGGGCCAAACCGGCTGACCTCAAAGGCCGGACCGATCTGCGCAAGCTCCCGCTCGTCACCATCGACCCCGAAGATGCGCGCGATCACGATGACGCGGTGTACGCACAGCCGGATGACGAGCCGAACAACAAAGGCGGCTGGCGTGTGTGGGTCGCGATCGCGGATGTCTCGCATTACGTGACGCCAGGTTCGGCGCTCGATCGCGGCGCTTTCAGGCGCGGTAACTCTACTTATTTCCCGGATCGCGTTGCGCCGATGCTGCCGGAGACGCTGTCCGCCGATTTGTGTTCGCTACGCGAGAACGAGGACCGCGCCTGTCTCGCCGTCGAAATCGTGTTCGACAAACACGGCAAGAAACTGCGCCACAAATTCGCGCGCGGCCTCATGCGCTCGGCGGCGAAGCTCTCTTATGAAGCGGCGCAAGCGGCCGTCGACGGCAAGCCGAACGACAAAACCAAACCCCTGCTCGAACCGATCTTGAAGCCGCTCTGGGCCGCCTATCGCTGCGTGTGGGAAGCGCGCGAGAAGCGCGAACCGCTGGAGATCGACGCGCCTGAGCACAAGATCTTCTTCAAGGACGGACGCGTCGCCGGCGTGAAGCAGCGCGAGCGCTTCGAGGCGCACAAGCTCATCGAAGAATTCATGATCCAGGCCAACGTCTGCGCCGCCGAGAGCTTGGAGCAGAAGAACACGCCGCTGATCTATCGCGTGCACGATCGGCCCAGTGACGAAAAGATCGCGGCGCTGACGGACTTCCTGCCGACCGTGAACATGAGCTGGGCTAAGGGCCAATCCGTCACGCCCTCCCGCTTCAACCGCATTCTTTCACTGGCGCAGGGCACGGCGAACCAGGCCATCGTCAACGAAGTGATCCTGCGCACCCAAGCGCAGGCCATCTATTCGCCCGACAATATCGGCCACTTCGGCCTGCACCTGCGTTCGTACGCACACTTCACTTCTCCGATCCGCCGCTACGCGGACCTGATCGTGCATCGCGGCCTCATTCGCGCACTGAAGCTCGGCAATGACGGTCTGACCGATAGCGAGATGAAGCGACTCGACGAAATCGCTGAGCACATCAGCCAAACAGAGCGCCAAAGCATGGCTGCCGAGCGCGACGCGGCTTCGCGCTACATCGCCTCGTTCTTGTCGGATCGTGTCGGCGCGAGTTTCGAAGGACGCGTCACCGGCGTGACGCGCTTTGGGTTGTTCATTCGCCTCGATGAAACCCAGGCCGATGGGTTGGCGCCGATCTCGACGCTCGGGGCTGAGCGGTGGATCCATGACGAAGCGGCGCACGCGCTTGTCGGCGAGCAATCCGGCGAACGCTTCTCGCTGGGCATGCGCGTTGAAGTTCGATTGGAAGAAGCCACACCCGTGAGCGGCGGCCTACTATTCGCGGTTCTCACCGATCCGCTGCCGCCCGCGCCGGGTTGGCGCAAGGCGCGACCAAATCGTCAAACACAAGGGCGGGAGCGTGATGAAAAGAGCGGGCGAAACCGCGTTAGGCGTCGCCGCAATTGATGGGAACGCATGGCCCGTGATGTCGTTGGTTCCACAAAGGAGCTCGACCATGGATATGCACACGGAGTTCACACAGCCAGTTCGCTTCGAGCAGGCGCGCCCGCTTCCGTCCGCACCATCCGCCACCGCACCGTACGATGTGCGCGCGGGTTGGAGCCGCGATTACGTGACTTGGTTCATTCTGCAAATGCCGCAAGATGGGGCGTTGCCGCCCGACGTGCGAGACACGCACCGTTTTGAGATTGAATTCGAAGCGTGTGTAATGGACCCACAATCCTACGAACGGCAAACGCTTGCCGAGCTACGCCAACAGCGCGTCCACTAAAACGCCCCAATTAAGTACGGTTTTCGCGCCGTTGCCGTGGCGACGGCGCAGTTTTTTGCCTCACAAGTGGTGGCTTGGTTCCTTGCGCGAAATATCGGAACGGCGCCCGGCTGCAGGCGTTTCTCCTGGGCATCGGATTCCATGTTTAGGAGAAGTCTCATGTTGAAATCTTTCATCACCACGGCCGGCGTTGGCATAATGGCGCTGACCATGACAGCGGCGCCGGCTGCGGCCCGCGACTACCATCATCGCTACTACCACGACGCGCGCGGCTCGTATTATTACGACCGCAACCACCGTCGGCATTACGAGAACTGTAAAGCCGCCGGCACGGTGGTTGGCGTGATTGGCGGCGCGGTTCTGGGTAACGCGCTCACACACCACAGCGGCGTCGGCACCGTCGTCGGCGCGGGCGTTGGCGGCTTGGCCGGTCACCAGATCGCGCGCAACAACTGCCGTCACTAACTATAAGTGAAATGTGAGGGCGCGGACGTGGAGACACGTCCGCGCTTTTGCCGCGTCACTCGATCTTCTTAAACGGCGCATGGTCGGCCAGTATGTCCGCCTCTTCGATGACGGCGGGTGTTTCCGAATTGAGATAGCGCTGCACCGCTTGGCGTAAGCCTCGGTCCGCGATCCAGTGTGCTGAGTGTGTCGGCGTCGGCAGATAACCGCGCGCAAGTTTGTGTTCCCCCTGCGCGCCGGCCTCAACACGCGCCAGCTTCAGTTCGATGGCGAGGTCGATGGCTTGGTAATAGCAGAGTTCAAAGTGTAAGAAGGGCACATCGGCTACCCGGCCCCAATAGCGGCCGTAGAGAGCGTCGCTGCCGAGAACGTTCAGGGCTGAGGCGACGGGGTGGCCGTCTTCTTCTGCAATGAACATCACGCATTGATCGGCCATGCGCTCGCCGAGCAGCGCGAAGAATTTGCGGTTGAGATACGGCGAGCCCCATTTGCGCGAGCCGGTGTCTTGATAGCAGCGGAAGAAGAAATCCCAATCGCGCTGCATGATCTCGGCGCCGCGCAAGCGCTTAATGGTCAGGCCTTCCGCTGCGCGCGCGCGTTCTCTCCGGATGTTCTTGCGCTTTTGCGATGAAAGATCGGCCAGAAAATCATCGAAGGTCACGTAGCCGCGATTGAACCAGTGATATTGCAAGCCCACGCGTTTCAAATAGCCGAGCGGCTTCAGCTGGTCGCAGAGATCGGCGCTGGCGAACGTAGCATGCACGGATGAGGCGTCAGCGCGTTGTGCAAGACCGATGGCTGCTTGGGCGAGTGCAGCGGTGACGCTGGGATCGGCGGCTAGAATGCGGCGACCTGGCACCGGTGTGAACGGCACGGCGCATTGCAGCTTTGGATAATATTGGCCACCGGCGCGCATGAGCGCGTCGGCCCACGAATGGTCGAAGACGTATTCGCCATAGGAGTGATCCTTGGCGTAGAGCAACATCGCGCCAACGGATGCGCCGGTTCGATCGCGCGCAATCAAGTGCGCGGGCTGCCAGCCCTTGGGTGGCGTGGCGCAACCGCTTTCCTCCAACGCTTGCAGGAAGTCCCAGGAGAGGAACGGGTCGTATGGCGCGCCTGGAGGATTGGCGAGCGCGTCCCATGTTGCGCGATCGATGTTCTTCAGATCGCCAAGAATTTGGATGGTAATCGCGTCGCCGGAGTCCATGGGGTTATTCTAGTTCGAAAATCCCGTCGACTTCGACTGCGTAATTCAGCGGCAAATTGGCTTGGCCGACGGCGGAGCGGGCGTGGCGACCGGCGTCGCCGAAAACGGCGACCATGAGATCGGAACATCCGTTCATGACTTGCGGGATGGGATCGAAGTCGGGCGTGACATTCACAAAACCGGAAAGCTTCACCACGCGCTTGACGCGATCGAGATCGCCGCCGCAGGCCGCTCTCACTTGCGCCAGCAAATTTAGCGCACACAGGCGCGCCGCCGCTTGCCCCTGCTCTACTTCGATCGCGTCGCCGAGCTTGCCCTTGATGCCGCCCGTCGCATCCACCGACACTTGGCCGGACACGTACACAAGTTTGCCCGCGATCACGTACGGCACGTACGACGCCACCGGCGCTGGCGGCGTCGGCAAGGTCACGCCCAGTTCCTGAAGCTTCGCGTCCACCCGGCCCATTGCGTACTCCTGCGCAACACCCTTTACCGCCGCGCCGCCTACTCGTCATCTTCAAAGCTGGTTTTCAGCGCCCGACCCGTCTGCACCGCGGCTTTGCCGAACTTGTCCCGCGCTTTCGCGACTGCCGCTTCCACCACCGCGCGCTTTGGCGTTTCGGTATCCAGCATGTCGCCTTTGTCGGCGTTGGCTGCATCGCTGAAATCGGAGAGGCCGATGCCGATGAGGCGGAACTTGGTGCGGCCGTCAGCGTCGGCGGTCAAGAGTTCGCGCGCGTGGGAGAAGATGCGTGACGCGAGCAGCGTCGGGTCGGGCAATTGGCGGCGGCGGGTGATGATCTTGAACTTTGTGTCTTTGAGTTTGAGCGTGAGCGTTAGCCCGGCCGTTTCGCTGGCGCGGCAGCGCGTGGCGACCTTCTCGCAGAGCGGCCAGAGGATGTCTTCGAGCGCTTCGATATCTGCGACATCTTCAAAGAAGGTCGTCTCCGCGGAGATACTCTTGCGTTCGCCGTGCGGATCGACCTTGCGCGGATCATCGGCCATCGAGAGCGCGAAGAGGTGTCCGCCCCAATCGCCGTAGAGGCCGCGCATGCGCTGCGGGCCGGCTGCGCGGATATCGCCGATCTTCTTGAGATTGTTGCGCTCGAGAGCTGCTGCAGCGGCTGGTCCGACACCGGGCAGCGTGGCGACGGATCGGGACTCCAAGAACGAAAGTGCTTCGGCGCGACCGATGACGGAGAAACCGCGCGGCTTGTCGAGATCGCTGGCGGTCTTGGCGAGGAATTTGTTGAAGCTGAGCCCGATGGAGACGGTGAGGTTGGTTTCCTCCCAGATTCGGTTCTGCAATTTGATCAAGGATTGCGCGGGCGAGCCGCGGTGCAGCGCTTCGGTGCCGGAGAGATCCATAAAGGCTTCGTCGATGGAGAGCGGCTGCACTTGCGGCGTCACATCCTCCATCATGCGGCGTATGCGGCGCCCTTCGTTGACGTATTTTTGCATGTCGCCGTGCACGACTTTGGCTTGCGGGCAGAGTTTCAGCGCTTTGAACATCGGCATAGCGCTGCGTACGCCGTACGCGCGGGCGACGTAGCAGCAGGTGGAGACCACACCGCGCTTGCCGCCGCCGACGATGACGGGATGCGGTTCGAGGCTGCGATCGTCGCGCTTTTCGATGGAGGCGTAGAACGCGTCGCAATCGAGGTGGGCGATGGAAAGTGTGTTGAGTTCGGCGTGCGCAAGTGGGCGTTCTTCACCACACTGCGAACAACGTGAGGTTTCGGTTTCCGACGCGCAGGCGCGGCAGAGGATCATTGCGCCTCTTCGGGCGTGAACAACCACGCTGCCCCGCGGACGCCGGAGCTATCGCCATGTTTGTTCTTCACCACTCTGGTGCGGATCACGTCGGAGAAGACGTGGGCAATGAGCTTGCCACGCACGCTGGCATAGAGTGAATCGATGTTCGACAGCCCGCCGCCGAAGACGATGACATCCGGATCGAGAATGTCGATGACGATGGACAGCGAGCGCGCGAGGCGATCGGCCAGATTGTCGAGCGCAAGCCGTGCGGCGGGATCGCCAGCTTGAGCGCGTTGGTCGGCTTCGTGGCCGTCCATGCCGCCCCAGCGTTTGATGCCGGTGCCGGACACCCATTGCTCCAAGCAATTCCACCGGCCGCACCAATCGCGCACCGGCGTTTCGTCTTTGCGTGGCCAAGGCAGCGGCGTGTGCCCCCATTCGCCGCCGACGCCGTTGACGCCTTCAACAGTTTTCTTGTCGACGACAACGCCGCCGCCACAACCTGTGCCCAGGATAGCGCCGAACACCACGCGCGCGCCGGCGGCGGCGCCGTCAACAGCTTCTGATAGTGCGAAGCAATTGGCGTCGTTTTCAACGCGAACAGGCTTGGCGAGCGCCTTCTTCAGATCTTCGAAGAACGGCTTGCCGTTGAGCCAAGTGGAATTGGAATTGCGCACGAGGCCCGTCGCCGGCGACAGCGACCCAGGCATGCCAACCCCGATCGTTTTGATGGCGACTCCGCCTTCCTGCGCGACTCGCTCGCTCAGATCGCGCACCGCGCGCACCGCAGCCTCGTAATTGCCCGGATTGGGGACGCGCTGGCGAACGCGGATTTCTCCGTTGGAATCAAGCAGCGCCGCTTCGATCTTGGTGCCGCCGAAATCCACTCCCAGGCGCATCTTCAATCCTTAATCCGTTCTTAACGTGAGTGCTGAGAATGCTGCTGTTGCGAGGGGTTGTTAAGGGCCGCGTGTTATATGCACGTCGCGTGGCCGTGACGCAGCCCTCTAGGTTGCCCATTGGGGTAAGGCCGCAAGCAGAAGCGGGACATGGCCAAAACGGTTCTCATCGTCGAAGACAGCGAACTCAATATGAGGCTGTTCAACGACCTCTTGGAGGCGTTTGGCTACCGCACGGTGAAAACCCGCGACGGCCGCCAGGCGCTGCCGCTGGCGCGCGAACACAAGCCCGACCTTATCGTCATGGATATCCAACTGCCGGAGATTTCCGGGCTGGAGATCACCGATCGGTTGAAGAAGGACCCGGCACTGAAGGACATCCCGGTTGTGGCAGTGACGGCGTTTGCGATGCGCGGCGACGAGCAGAAGATTTTGGCAGCCGGGTGCGACGCCTACCTCTCCAAGCCGATCTCGGTGACGACCTTCCTCGAAACCATTCGCCGTTTCATTGGATGAGGAAGCGGCCATGAGTGCGCGCATCCTTGTTGTCGACGATCTCGAAGCCAACCGGCGCCTGTTGCAGGCCCGGCTCGCGGCCGACTATTACGATGTGCTGTTGGCGAAGCGCGGCGAAGAAGCTGTGCAAATGGCGCGGCGCGAAAAGCCCGACCTGATTTTGCTCGACGTCATGATGCCCGGCGGCATCGACGGCTATGAGGCCTGCCGGCGCCTGAAGGCGCAGCCGGAAACGCGGCACATCCCTGTCATCATTCTCACCACGCTCGACGACCGCGACAACAAAGTGCGCGGCCTACAGGCCGGTGCGGAAGAATTCCTGACCAAGCCGATCGACGAAGTGCAGCTGATGGCTCGCGTGAAGAGCTTGTTGTCGCTCAAAGTGGTGATCGACGAGCTGCAGGCGCGCGAGGCCAGCGGCAAGCGGCTCGGCGTTATCGGTGAGGATCTGCGCGTCGACCCCGTAGAGCAGCACCGGCTCACGGCGGGTAATGTGCTGCTGGTTGATGATAACGCCGTACAGATCAAGCGCATCAAGGCGGCGCTCGGCGTCGAGCATCGCGTCACCTTGTTGGGGCAGGAAGAAGCGGCGGGGCCGCCGGATTTGGTAGTGGTCGCGGTGACGGCGAAGGCGTTCGACGGCTTTCGCGTGATTGCGCGCATGCGCTCGGGCACGCCGACGCGGCATTTGCCAATCTTGGCGGTCATCGATCCTGACGATCGTCAGCGCGCTTTGCGGGCGATGGAGCTCGGCGCGCACGACATCATCACGCGCCCGATCGACGAAGAAGAAATTGTCGCGCGTGCGCGCACCTTGATGCGCCGCAAGCGTTACGTTGATGCGCTGCGCACGCGGCTCGACCAGAGCCTCGAACTGGCCATCATCGATCAGCTGACCGGCCTATACAATCGCCGCTTCCTCATGACGCAGCTGACGCCGCTCGTACAGCGGGCGCAATGCGGCGGCGAACCCGTGTCGGTGATGACGCTCGACATCGATCACTTCAAGCGCTGCAACGATACTTACGGCCACAATGTCGGCGACGCCGTGTTGCAGGAATTCTCTGCGCGGTTGGCGACCAATGTGCGCCCATCGGATTTCGCCTGCCGCTTGGGCGGCGAAGAATTCGTGGTGATCATGCCGCGCACGCCGGGTGATATTGCCTGCTTGGCGGCCGAGCGCTTGCGGCGCCATATCAGCGCCACGCCCTTCGTCATTCATGGCGTCGATCACGCGCTCGAAGTGACCGCCTCCATCGGCGTCGCCTGCTCCGAGAACGTTGACGACACCGCCGAGAGCGTGCTGAAGCGCGCTGATGAGGGGCTCTACGAAGCCAAGCGCGCCGGGCGCAATCGTGTTATGGGCCGGACTTCCTCGCAAGCGGCTTGAGGCGGGTCCATGCCAAAACTGATGTCGACCCGTCCGATGCTGTACACGGCGGATTTCGAGGGGACGTTGGCTTTCTACGCCGATGTTCTGGGATTCGCACTGGAAGTGCGGTTGGATGAATATGGCTGGGCTGACCTTTCGCGCGACCGTGTTGAAGTGATGATCGCCAAACCGAACGAGCACATGCCGTTCGAGAAAGCGACCTTCACCGGATCGATCTATTTCAATGTCGACGATGTAGACGCGCTGTGGGCTGAGTTGAAGGATAAGACGACGGTTTGTTATCCCGTGGAGACCTTCGACTACGGCATGCGCGAGTTCGCGATATTCGACAATAACGGCTATCTCTTGCAGTTTGGACAGTCCGTCTAGCGCGGCTCATCGAACGCTTCACCGCTCTCATCGCATCTGCAATTGCCTATAACACGAACGGCACGCACCCTCTCCGCGGAGAGTCACACTATGCGGCGTATGCTAGCGGGTTTTGTTGCGGCGTTGGTCTTCGCCGGTTGCGCGCATGCACAGACGCCAAGCGCCGCACCACCGCCACCGCCGCCGAATTGTTCAGCCGCTGAGCATCACGCGCTGGATTTCTGGATCGGTGAGTGGGACGCCTTTCGCGCCGACAACAATCATTTGTCCGGGCGCTCTTCGATTACCGCGTCCGACGGCGGCTGCGTGATCAACGAACACTGGACTAGCCTCGGCCAGCCCTTCCCGTATTCGGGCCGCAGCCTCAATCTCTACGAGTCGACCGCGCACCGCTGGGAGCAATTCTGGGCCGACTCCACCGGGTCGCGAATCTATTTTGTCGGCGGCGTTGTGTCGGGCGGCGCCGTGCAGATGTCGACGCCGGCCCCTTCCGCCACCGGAACCAATGGCGCGATGCAGTGGCAGCGCGTGACCTTCACGCCCAACGCCAATGGCACGGTGACACAACAAGGCGACACATCGCCTGACGGCCAGACCTGGTCGCTGAGTTACCGGCTGATCTACCGCCATCACCAAGGCAACTGAACCGATTTTGACGGTTCTGGCTGGGTCATTAGGCTTTTAACAGCTCACGCCTATGTTATGAGGCGTTATGAGTTTCGTCCAAGCCACCGAGGCGCCAGATCGGCGCACTTCCGAGATCAAATTGCACGACCCTGCTGCGGCATTCGCGGGCATGGCGGCGGCCGGCAAGGTCGCGGCGGCATGCTTGGACATGCTGGTGAGCGAGACGCGCGAGAACGTCACGACGCAGCGTCTCGACGATCTGGCGCGGCAGTTCGTTTATGATCATGGCGCGCTGCCGGCGTGCGTGTTCTATCGCGGCTATCGCCACACGATTTGCACATCGACCAATCACACCGTCTGTCACGGTATCCCCGCTGAGCGCGTGCTGAAGGACGGCGACATTCTCAACATCGATGTCACCGTGATCGTCGATGGCTGGCACGGCGACACCAGCCGCATGTACGGCATCGGCAATGTGGCGCGCAAAGCCGAGCGGCTGATGGACGTGACTTACGAAGCGATGATGCGCGGCATCGCCGCGATCAAGCCAGGCGCGACGCTGGGCGATCTCGGGCACGCGATCCAATCTTACGCAGAAGCCGAGCGTTGCTCCGTGGTGCGCGAGTTCTGCGGTCACGGCCTCGGCCGCATCTTCCACGATGCGCCGAACATTCTGCACTACGGCCGCCCTGGCCAAGGCGAAGAGCTGCGGCCGGGGATGATGTTCACGGTCGAGCCGATGCTCAATCTCGGTGCGCCAGGCGTAAAGATTTTAAGCGACGGCTGGACGGCGGTGACCAAGGACAAGTCACTCTCGGCACAATACGAGCATTCGGTCGGCGTGACCGAAGACGGCGTGCAAATCTTCACGCAATCATTGGCCGGGCTCGACCAGCCGCACGCAAAGAAACCCTAGAGCAGCGGATGGCGGGGCGCACACCAAAGTCCCGCATTGAAGCGCCCACTGCGCAAGCGGTCGGCGATAGCGAACTCTTTCCGTTCAAGTTGGACGACGCTGCGCCACTCAGCGGACCGCCGCCTTCCAGGCGGCCGAGCAAACAAAATGCCGACAAGATGCCGGCGGTCCACATCAAGCCGCACTATCACGACCATCGCACGCGACTGAGGCAGCGCTTCGAAGAAGCCGGCGACATTGCGCTCGCGGATTATGAACTTCTGGAGCTCATGCTGTTCCGCACCATCCCACGCCAAGACACTAAGCCGCTGGCCAAAGCCCTACTCACGCGCTTCGGCAATTTGGCGGAAGTATTGGCGGCGCCGGCTGCGCGCATCGCGGAAGTGTCCGGCGCCGGGCCTGCTGTGGCGCAAGATCTGAAAGTCGCGCACGCCATCATGCAGCGCGCGCAACGCGCGGAAGCGAAGCAACGGCCGGTGGTGTCGTCGTGGTCGGCGCTGATTTCGTATTGCCGCACGGCGATGGCGCATGAACCACGCGAGCAATTTCGCGTGCTCTTCCTCGACGTGAAAAACCAACTCATCGCCGACGAAGTGATGAATGAAGGGACCGTCGACCACGCGCCGGTCTATCCGCGCGAGATTGCGCGACGCGCGCTGGAGCTCTCGGCTGCGGCGGTGATCTTGGTGCACAATCATCCATCAGGTGATCCGAAGCCGTCGGCGCAGGACGTGGCGATTACACGCGAGATTGTCGCCGCGGCGGAGGCGGTGGGCCTGCGCGTCCACGATCACCTCGTGATCGGGCGCAAGGGCGCCGAGAGCTTCAAGAGCCTGGGATTGCTCTAGTTCGCGTTGACCGCGCCTGCCCAGCCCCTCACAAAAGAGCCGGGAGGACGCCATTCATGAATGCTGCAGCGCCGGCCTTTGAGGGTCACGGCACGAAGTCCTACCGCGCCTATGCGCTGCTGATGCTGACGGTGGTCTACACATTCAATTTCGTCGACCGCGGCCTCATTGGCGTCACGCAGGAAGCGCTTAAGCACGACATTGGCGTTGACGATTTCCAACTGGGCCTGCTCGGCGGGCCGGTATTCGCCATTCTGTACACGCTGCTCGGCGTGCCGATTGCGCGCTTCGCGGAGCGCAGCAATCGGATCACCATTGTCACCATTGGCGCCGCGGTGTGGAGCGTGATGACCGCGGTGTGCGGGCTGGCCGGAAATTACACGCAATTGGTCTTCGCGCGCATCGGCGTCGGCATCGGCGAAGCTGCGTGCACGCCACCGTCGCAATCAGTGCTCACGGACTATTTCCCGAGCGCGCGCCGAGCGACAGCGTTGGCGATTTATGCGCTCGGCATTCCGATCGGCACGATGATCTCTGCATTCGGCGGATCACAGCTGGTGCTTCATGGCGGTGATTGGTTTTCCTTTCTTGAGCCGTTGCTTCGCGCCCTGGGCATACACAACAACATCAATGGTGCCGGTCACGTCGCTGGCTGGCGCACGGTGTTTTTGGTGCTTGGCGTGCCCGGCTTGATTGCCGCGCTCATCCTGAAAACGACGGTGCGCGAGCCGCCACGCTCTGGCTCGATTGGAGACACGCCGAGTTTCTCGGCCACGCTGCGCGCCATCGGCGGCAAACGCTCGTTCTGGCACACCGCCATCGCCGGCGCGCTGATGTCGTTTGTCGGTTACTCAACCTCGCAATTTCTGATCTCCTATTCCGTCCGCAATTACGGCATTGGCCTTCAGGAAGCGGCGATCGCGCTGGCGATCGTCGCGGGCGTTTCTGTGGGGCTCGGCACCTTCTTCGGCGGCTTCATCGCCGACCGCATGCAGAAGCGCTTTCCGGCGATTGCAGCCTGGTTGCCAGGCGCCGGGATTATCGTGGCGTTGCCTGTCTATCTGCTCGCGTTCGCGGCGCCTGACTTCAAAACCGCGTTCTTGTTCCTGCTGATCGCGCCGATCTTCCACTATCTCTACCTCGGCCCAATGTATGCGGTGACGCAATCGATCGTCGAACCCCGCATGCGCGCTACCACCGTCGCGATCCTGTTGCTGATCGTGAACCTGATCGGCTACGGCCTCGGCCCGCCATTCCTTGGCGCCGTGTCCGATTTTCTCGCCAACCGAGAACTCGCCTCGACAGGTCTCACCGTCGCAATCTGCAAATTGCCCGGCGACCACCCAGCCGCATGCGCACCAGCGCTCGCCCATGGCCTGCGCTACGCCATGATGGGCGTCACCTGCATACTCGCTTGGCCGATGATCCACTTCTTCTTAGCGGCGCGCTCTTATCTCAAGGACCGCGTGAGTTGACGGCGCGCGCGAGCGGTCGCATCTCAGGGCTATGATTCAACGCTATTCGCGGCCCGAAATGACGGCGATCTGGTCGCCGGAGACACGCTATTCGATCTGGCTCGAGATTGAGACACTGGCGATGGAGGCGATGGCGGATTTTGGCGTCATTCCGAAAGATGCCGCCAAAGCTTATCGCGCCAAAGGCAAGTTCGACGTCGCGCGCATCGATGAGATTGAGCGCGAAGTGAAGCACGACGTTATCGCCTTCCTCACCAGCGTCGCCGAACACGTCGGCCCCGAAAGCCGCTTCGCACACCAGGGCATGACCTCGTCAGACGTGCTCGACACCTGCCTCGCCGTCCAATTGGCGCGGGCCAGCGATATTCTAATCGCGGGATGCGAACGCGTGATGGCGGCGCTCAAGAAGCGCGCCTTCGAATACAAGATGACGCCGACCATCGGGCGTTCGCACGGCATCCATGCCGAACCCACGACGTTTGGCCTAAAGCTCGCCGGGCACTACGCCGAATTCGCGCGCAATCTGGAACGGCTAAGAGCGGCGCGGAAGGAAATTGCGACGTGTGCAATTTCTGGCGCCGTCGGCACCTTTGCCCAAATTGATCCGCGCGTTGAAAAGTATGTCGCCGACAAGCTGGGCTTGGCGGTTGAGCCGATCTCCACGCAAGTGATTCCCCGGGACCGCCACGCTGCGTTCTTTTCCGCGCTTGGCGTTGTCGCGTCCGGGAT
>JBAQGO010000127.1:0-45827 GCA_049287825.1 Vitreimonas sp.
CCACGGAACCATTCAACGCCGGCTCGACAACAATCGCATTTCTGATTTCGCGTACGGCGCTGCGATCCCGACGTTGGTCTTTCTAATTTTGCTGGCTCTGATCGGCTCCAGCCTCGACGCGACCAAGATGATCATCGCCGGCCTGTCCTTCTGCTGCGCCGCTATTTTGCTGAACTTTGGCCGGCCGATTATGATGGCGGGCGCGATTTTGATCTCATTTTTTATCATCTTTCTGGATGAGGCGATGGGATCGCGCGTGATCACCCAAGAGCGCAGCTTTTTCGGCGTGCTGCGAACGCGGGTGATTGAAGATCCAGCCGATCCGCACGCGCCGGCGTTGCGCATCCTCATGCACGGCACAACGATTCACGGAGCGCAGTTGGCCGCGCCGGTGTTTTCGCGTCAGCCACTGACCTATTACAATCCGCACACTGCGCTCGGAGAGGCCATCGTTGCGGGTCTGGCGGCTAGTGACAATGCGCACTTGGCGTTGATCGGCCTTGGCGCGGGATCGACGGCCTGCCTGATGACGCCGCACGATCATCTGACGATCTTTGAAATTGACCCGGCTGTGGTGCGGCTGTCTGCGATGCCTGGCGGTGATTTCACGTATGTCACGCAGTGCCAGCCGCACGCCGACATTCGTTTGGGTGACGCGCGGCTGCAGATCGCGAGCGAGCCCGATAATTCCTACAACGTGATTGTCGTCGACGCATTCACGTCGGACGCCATTCCAGCGCACCTTCTCACGCGCGAAGCGCTGGCACTGTATCTCCGCAAGGCCACGCCGGACGGCATCGTCATCCTGCACCTTTCCAATCGCAATTTGGCGCTTGTCTCCGAAGCTTCGCGTGTAGCGCGCGATCTGCACGTGCCGACGCTCTATCGGCTGAGCGATCGAGTGAACATGCCGTACACCGGCATGTTTGGCGGCTTGCCAGCCAGCGTGATGATTGTCGCGCGCGATCCAGCGACGTTGTCGCGCCTGCGACTGCAGAGCAGTGACTGGCACATTTTTCCAGCGCCGCCGGGCGCTGGTTGGAGCGATGATTACATCAACATGTCGCGGGCGCTTTGGGAGGGGCTGAACGGCGCCGAGAACTGCCGCATCTCGCCCTACGTCGAAGGCTGCGCCAGCATGCTCACGCCTGATGAACGCCGCGCAGCTACGCCGGCCGCGACAGTGTCGCCGTCGCCTGCGCCGCAAGTCCCTCACCGCGCCCCGTAAAGCCCATTTGCTCCGTGGTGGTGGCTTTCACACTCACACGGGGGAGGGGAAGGCCAAGCACCTCGGCAGTGCGTGCGCGCATCGCCTCACGATGCGGTCCGATTTTGGGCCGCTCGGAAATGAGCGTGATGTCCACGTGCTGCACCTCCGCGCCGGCGTTGCGCGCGACCTGAACAGCGTGGCGCAAGAACGTCTCTGAGTTGGCGCCTTTCCATTGCGAGTCACTTGGCGGGAAATGTGCGCCGATATCGCCCTCTCCGAGCGCGCCAAGGATGGCGTCGACCAAGGCATGCCAGCCTGCGTCGGCGTCGGAATGGCCGAGCAGACCTTTCTCGTGCGCGATGCGGACGCCGCACAGCATGACGTGATCGCCAGGTCCGAAGCGATGTGCATCGAAACCCGAGCCGACACTTGTTATGCGCGCGTCGCTCATCAGGCGCTCCAGGACCGCGAAATCTTCAGGGTAGGTCAACTTCATCAAACGCTCGGCGCCGGGGATCAAGCGTATCTCAGCGCCTGCGGCGCGTGCGACGGCGAGATCATCGCTGATGGAGCCGTCGGCCGGTAAAGCGGCATAAGCCGCGCGAATGACTTCACCGCGAAAGGCTTGCGGCGTCTGCACACGGACGAGAGCGTCGCGATCGACTTCACCGATCATGCGATTGTCGGCGTCCACACGGCGCAGCGAATCCGAGAGCCGCAACGCCGGCGCTGCGCCGCCGGCGCCGTCTTCGATCGTCTGGATCAGTGCGCGGACGGTGGCTGGCGTCAGACCAGGACGCGCGGCGTCGTGAATGAGGACGACATCGACATCGCCCAGTGCGCCAAGCCCCGCGCGCACCGACGCCGTCCGGGTCGCGCCACCCTGGACGAGTGAGACATCTGCTCCAGCGGTGGCCGCGTCCGCGAACTCGCCATGGCCGGCGCCAATAACAACGACGGTTCGGTCAACACCCGCTGCCGCAAAGGCCTCCAGCGACCACCCCAGGACGGGTTTGCCCGCCAGTCGCCGATACTGCTTAGGGAGGTCTCCGCCGGCCCGTTCGCCGACGCCCGCCGCCACAATGAGCGCGCCAACCGTCATTTCCGGGCGAATTCCGAGCATTCTTGTTGCATCGCAGCATGAAATCCTTGGCGCCTGCTTTTTAGGCGCCTTAGAGTTGGGACTCGATGGCCGGTTTGAACGAAATCCCGCCGCTTGTCTCGCTCGCGCCCATGGCTGGCGTGACTGACCTTCCGTTCCGACGGCAGGCGAAGGCGTTCGGGGGCCGTTACTGCGTCTCGGAAATGGTGGCGTCAGAGCAGCTGGCGTTGGAGCGCGTGGACATGCTGCGCCGGGCTGCGGGCGCCGATGCGATCAAGCCGCTCGTCATTCAACTTGCAGGTCGTGAGACGCGTTGGATGGCAGAGGGAGCCCGTCTGGCCGAAGCCTCGGGCGCGGACGTCATCGACATCAACATGGGTTGCCCCGCCAAGAGTGTGACGAGCGGGCTGTGCGGCTCGGCGTTGATGCGCGATCCGGATCAAGCACTGCGTTTGATCGACGCCACGGTGAACGCAACGACCCTGCCGGTGACATTGAAGATGCGGCTCGGTTGGGACGACTCCAGCGTCAACGCAGCAGAAATCGGCAAGCGTGCAGAAACGGCCGGCGTGCGCATGCTGACCATCCACGGTCGCACGCGCTGCCAATTCTATCGCGGTGAAGCCAATTGGGACGCGATTGGCGATGTTGTAGGGGCCGTGAGCATTCCGGTGATCGCTAATGGCGACATTGCGAACGCCGCAGATGCGCGCCGCGCGCTGAAGGCTTCTTGCGCTGCGGGCGTGATGATAGGGCGAGCCGCGCAAGGGCGGCCTTGGCTGCCTGCGGCTCTGGAGCGTGCGCTGCGCGAGGGTGGGGAAGTTGCCGCACCGCCGCGTGCGCGCCTCTTACAAAGCTTGCTGGCGCTCTACGATGACACGCTCGCGTTCTATGATCGCCCACTCGGCGTGCGCATCGCACGCAAGCACATCGCCTGGATGATCGACGCCGAATTTGGCGCGCCGATGCGAGACCTGCGCAAGGCAATCTGCATGTTGGATGATCCACGACGCGTGCGCGAGGCCTTGATTGCGCTGTTCGACAGTGCTGAGGAGAGGGTTGCGGCATGAACGATCCGGTTGTTCGTCCGTTTGCGCTGCGCGCGACGACGCCGGACGCTGAGCGCTGGTTGGAAGCGCTGCCGGCGCCTGTGCTGGGCATCGACGCTGGCGAGCGCATCCGGTTCGTGAATGCGGGTGCGGTGGAGTTGTTGGCGGGCGTAGGGCGCGGTCTGTTGGGACGCCGCCTCGATGAGGTTTTTGGGCACGATGCGCCGCTGGTGAATTTGGCGCGGCGCGCGCTCGCGGGCGCGTCGGGCGTTGCGGAATCCGACGTTGCGCTCGTTGGGCCTGGTTTCGCGCTTGGCCGCGCCACCGTTGCGGCGGGCCCTATCGGCGACGACGGTTACATTGCGCTTGTGCTGATGCGCGCAACGCGTCCGCGTTCGACGCCAGCCGCGACAGGCGGCAACACCGCCGCGCGCACGCTGGCGCATGAAGTGCGCAATCCGCTCGCCGGCATTCGCGCGGCGGCGCAGCTCATCTCGCGTGGAGGTGATCCGGATACCGCGGCATTGGCCCAGCTCATTTGCGATGAGGTCGACCGCGTTCGCCGGCTCACCGATCGCATCGACCCGCTGGCGGCGCTGGATTCACCGATCTTCGAGTCGTTCAACATCCACGAAGCACTCAATCGTGTGCGTCAGCTCATTGGCTCGAGCGCGCCTAACGTGATGATCCGCGAGCGTTATGATCCGAGTTTGCCGCCGGTGCGTGGCGACATGGATCAGTTGATCCAAGCCTTTCTGAATATTGCAAAAAATGCGGCGGAAGCTGTCGCAAACCAATCGGACGGGGAGATTGCTTTCAACACGTCGTACCGGCCGGGCGTGAAAGTTCGCTCCGCGGCCACTGGCGCTGTGCGCGCGCAGTTGGAGGTGCAGATCATCGACAATGGCCCTGGCTTGCATCCGGATGTCGCGGACCGTTTGTTTGAATTGTTTGCCTCGACCAAGCCCGGCGGAATGGGGTTAGGGCTAACCGTCGCCGCCGACATCATCGCGCGCCACGAGGGACGCATTGAGGTCGACAGCGCGCCGGGACGCACAGGCTTCAAGGTGCTGCTGCCCATAGCTGACGAGGAGCCCGCGTGAGCGCCACCATCCTTTTGGCCGAAGACGACGCCTCGCTGCGCTTCGTGCTATCCCAGGCCTTAAGCAAGGAAGGTTACGCGGTTCGCGCGACGGGGAGCGCATCGGCGCTGACCAAATGGGTGCGCGACGGCGAGGGCAGCTTGGTCCTCAGCGACGTCTACATCGGTGACGACAACGTTTTTGAAGCACTGCCGAGCATGCGGGCGGCGCGGCCGGATTTGCCGATCATCGTGATGAGCGCGCAATCGACCGTCGCCACCGCGCTCTCGGCCACCACCGCGGGCGCTTACGAATACATCCCAAAGCCGTTCGATCTCGACGAATTGCTCGCGACCGTGCGCCGTGCGCTTGATGGTGGCCCTGATGCAAAGACGCGCGCGCAATCCTCCAAGGCGCAGAAGGAAGAAAAGCTGCCTCTGATCGGCCGCTCGACGGCGATGCAGGACGTCTATCGCACGATGGCGCGTGTGGCGGGCACGGACCTCACCGTTTTGATCGAAGGGGAGAGCGGCACCGGCAAGGAACGTGTGGCGCGAGCGCTGCATGACCATAGCCGGCGCGCGAGCGGCCCGTTTATCGCCGTAAGCCTCGCAGGGGCCACGGCAACGCAGCTCGATCGCGATTTGTTTGCGACTGGCGGCAAGATTGCCCAGGCCGAAAGTGGCACGCTTTTCTTGGAAGACGTTGATGAAATGCCGGCCGACGCGCAAACGCGGCTCGCCGGTTTGCTGCACGCCGAGGAATCTAATCAACGCCCGGACGTGAGGCTGATCGTTTCATCGCAACGAAGCTTGGCATCGTTGGCGCGGCAAGGCTTATTTCGCCAAGATCTGTTCTATCGTTTGAACGTTGTATCCATCCGATTGCCGCCATTGCGCGAACGGCTAGAGGATGTCGGCGACATCGCGCGTGCGTTCCTCGTGAGAGCGCGGCGTGAGGGCTTGCCGGAGAAAGCGCTAGACAACGCCGCGATCGAGAGGCTGAAGGCGCATTCTTACCCAGGCAATGTGCGTGAGTTGGAAAATCTTTTGCGTCGCGCCGCCGCGCTCAGTCCAGCGCCGGTGATCACTGCGGGTGAAATCTATCGCGAGCTGAACGCCGCAGCGATCGGTCAACCCGGTGAGTTCTTGCCCGACGACGACGATTTCGAAGCGGCGGTGTCTCGCCGTCTCGAGGGCGAGTTCTCTGCCGCAAGTCCTGGCCTACCGGCCGATGGTCTCTATGATCGACTGCTGGCCGAGTTGGAGCGGCCGTTGATCGCCCACGCTCTGCAGGCGACGCGCGGCAATCAAATTCGTGCGGCGGCAGTGTTGGGCATCAACCGCAATACGCTGCGCAAGAAGATCCAAGCCCTCGGCATCCGGACTGGCCGCGGCGATTGACGGCGCCGTGATATTGGTTCAACACTCTGTTGCTTATCCGCAACATGAGATCCCCCGGCTTATGGTGCAGCAGTCCATAGTGAATGACCGGCCGGAAGTGGGCGTCCTCAGCGACCGCCCCCGCAGCCGCAGCGCACTCACCTTCTTCATTGGGTTCGGCGTTGCCGCCTTGCTGACGCTCGGCGCCACACTCGGCTTGCTGACCGGCCAAGGGCTCGCAAGCCAATCCAACGTCGCCATAACCTGGATGCTTGGCGCCAGCCTGGCCATCTGCGCTGGCCTCGCAGGCATCCTCGCACACCGGCTCGTGCGGATTGCGCGGGCGTGGCGCGCTGAGGCGACCGGTGCGCGTCTGCACTTGCGCTTCGTGACGCTGTTTAGCTTGGCGGCTTTGGCGCCGGCGGTGATCGTTGCAGCGTTTCTCGGTTTTACCTTCAGCCAAGGGCTGGAAAGTTGGTTTAGCCAACGCGTTGAAAACACGATTGAAAACGCGGCGGATGTTGGCCGCGCCTATGTGAACTTGGCTTCTGGCGACATGGGCGCGGAAGTGCAAGCCATGGCCGAGGATTTGAACCTCGCGCGGCGCGGGCTCATCGATGATCCCAATCGCTACGGCGCGTTCCTCATCGCGCAAGCACAACGGCGCAATTTTACGTCAGCCTACGTGATCGATCGCTCGGGACGGCTATTGGCGCGCGCTCAGTCGGATGCATCCAGCACTTATGCGCCGCCGACCGCACAAGGCTTTTCGGCGGCTGACCAAGGTTCAGTGTCAGTGCGTTTTGATCAGCCAACAGATTCGTTGGTCGCGCTTTATAAGTTGTCTGCCTACGGCAACGCCTATCTGCGTGTCACCCGCCGGATTGAGCCGGGGCTGGTGCAAGGGTTGCGAACCTTCGATCAATCGGTCGTGGATTATCGCGCCGCCCGCGATCGGCAGGGCTCACTCCGCGTGCTGTTCGGCACGGCCTACTTTTCGACCGCGATGCTCGTGCTGCTGGCCGCCATCTGGGTCGGCTTATCGAGCGCGTCGCGCGTGGCCGAGCCGATCGGACGCCTCGCCAACGCTGCGCGACGCGTGGCGGCCGGCGATTTGAAGGCGCGCGTCAACGTGAATGAAGAGCGCGATGAGATCGACGCGCTAGCGCACGCCTTCAACGGCATGACCGCGCAACTGGAAACGCAGCGCCGCGATCTCGTCGCAGCACAGGAAGAAGCGGAAACCCGGAGCCGTTTCATCGAGGCGGTGCTCGGTGGTGTGAGCGCCGGTGTTGTGGGTCTCGACCGCGACGGACGCATCACCGCCACCAACCGCTCGGCGGCGCAATTGCTTGGACACGGCGACGCGCGCGTTGTCGGGCGTCGTTTGATCGATGTCGCGCCGGAGTTCACCGAGCTGCTCAACCAGCCTGCCCCGGCAGGAGAGAGCCGGCCGCAGCGCGTCGATCTGATACGCGATGAAAACTCGCTGAATCTAAGCGTACGCATGAGTTCGGACGCTGAAGGCGGTTACGTTCTGACCTTCGACGACATGACGAAACTCATCTCTGCACAGCGCCAAGAGGCGTGGAAGGACGTTGCGCGCCGCATCGCGCACGAGATCAAGAATCCGCTGACGCCGATTCAGCTGTCGGCCGAGCGCCTTGCGCGCAAATATACGAGCGAGATCACGTCAGACCGTGAAACCTTCCAAAAATGCACGGACACCATCCTCCGTCAGGTGGCAGACATCGGGCGCATGGTGGATGAGTTCTCGTCGTTCGCGCGCATGCCGACCCCGCGCATGGCATTCGCCGACATGAGCGATATCGCGCGCTCGGTGGTATTTGGGCAGCGGTTGTCGTTCGCAGACATTCGCTTCGAGGCTGAGGGTGTGGATCATCCCATCGGATTGGTATGTGACGAACGGCTGATCGCGCAAGCGCTGCTCAACCTAGTCAAGAATGGCGCTGAAAGCGTACAAGCGCGCCGCGCCCGCGACGGCGAACCGAAGGAGGGGTGCGTGGTGCTGAAGCTGCGTGACCTCGAGTATGGCGTGCAGTTTGAAGTGATCGATAATGGTTTGGGCTTTCCGGAAAAGGATCGCCACCGCCTGATAGAACCTTACGTAACGACGCGCACAAGAGGCACGGGGTTGGGCCTGGCCATCGTTGCGCGTGTTGTCGAAGACCACGGGGGGCTGATTGAACTGGATGATGCGCCTGGGCCAAGCCCTGGCGCCATCGTGCGGTTCGTTCTTCCAAAACGCGGCGAGGAGCCGCTCGAACAAAGCGCAGAACACAGCGCAGGAGTCCCGTAATGGCCGACATTCTGATCATCGACGACGAAGCCGACATCCGCGACCTCGTCTCCGGGATTCTCGAAGACGACGGCCACCAAGTGCGCGGTGCGCGCGACAGCGACGAAGCGCTGGACGCAATCCGGCGGCGCCGTCCTTCACTGGTGGTTCTCGATATCTGGCTGCAAGGCAGCCGTATTGACGGGCTCGAACTGCTGGCCATGTTCAAGGAAATCGATGCGGAGCTCCCCGTCGTCGTGATCTCCGGTCACGGCACCATCGAAACCGCCGTTTCCGCAATTCGCAAGGGCGCCTACGACTTCATCGAAAAGCCCTTCACGGCGGATCGGTTGATCCTGGTGGTGCAACGCGCCCTCGAAGCCAGCCGATTGAAACGGGAAAACACCGCGTTGAAAGCGCGTTCTTCGGCGAGCGACGACTTAATTGGCGCGTCGGCGGTGATTGGCGCGTTGCGCGCCTCCATTGAGCGGGTGGCGCAAACCAATTCGCGCGTGCTGATTGCGGGGCCCGCCGGTTCGGGCAAAGAACTGATCGCGCGCCTCCTACATGAACGCAGCCCGCGCGCCGGCGGCCCCTTCGTCGCCATCAACGCGGCTTCCATCGCGCCGGAGCGCATGGAGAGCGAAATTTTCGGCGAGGAGGGGCCCGACGGGCGCCCACGCAAGATCGGCGTGTTCGAACAAGCGCATGGCGGCACCCTCTTCCTCGACGAGGTTGGTGACATGCCGATTGAGACGCAATCCAAGATCTTGCGTGTGCTTGTCGAACAGAGATTCCGGCGGTTGGACGGCAGCACCGATGTGCAAGTGAATGTGCGCGTCGTTTCCTCAACGTCGCGCGATCTGCGCGGCGACATTGAGCAGCAACGTTTCCGCGAAGATCTCTTCCACCGGCTAAACGTTGTGCCGTTACGGGCGCCTGGCTTAGCGGAGCGGCGCGAAGATATTCCCGATCTTGCCGGCTATTTCGTTGGCCGTCTGGCCGGCATGTCAGGCGTTCCGGCGCGCCAAATCGGGGAAGACGCGCTGGCGGCGCTGCAAGCCGCCGACTGGCCAGGCAACGTACGCCAACTCCGCAACGTCATCGAACGCATCCTTATTCTGGCAACCGGTGATATCAACACGCCGGTGACCGTCGATTCGTTGCCTTCAGAAGCTTGGCCGAGCGCCGGCTCGAAGCGCGAAGGCATGCAGGAAGTGATTGCGTTGCCGCTTCGCGATGCGCGCGAGCGCTTCGAGCGTGAATATCTGAATGTTCAGATCACCCGCTTCGGCGGCAACATCTCGCGCACGGCCGCCTTCATCGGGATGGAGCGTTCGGCGTTGCACCGGAAGTTGAAATCACTCGGCGTCGATCCACCAGGCCGCGGCCAAGAAGCTGAATGAGCCGTACCGCCTACGTCAACGGCGCTTATGTGCCCTTGGCGGGCGCGGCTGTTTCAGTGCTCGACCGCGGTTTTCAATTCGCGGACTCGATCTATGAAGTGTGGGCGATCCGTGGCGGACGTATGTTCGACGCGAATGCTCATATGGCGCGGTTGCGCCGCTCGTTGAGCGAGCTGCGCATTCACTTCGAGATGAGTGACAAAGCGTTGTTCGCGGTGCTGCGCGAGACGCAGCGGCGCAATCGTGTGAGCGACGGCATCGTTTACGTTCAGATCAGCCGCGGGGTTGCCCCGCGAGATCATGTGTTTCCGGCCTCCAGCGTGCAGCCAACGATTATTGTCACGGCAAAAAACCTCGACCGCGCCGTTATCGCCAAGCGCGCCGCGCAAGGCGTCAAGGTCATCACCCTACCCGAATCGCGCTGGGCGCGTTGTGACATTAAATCCGTCAACCTCCTCCCCAACGTGCTGGCGCGGCAGCAGGCGAAGGAGGCCGGGGCGTTTGAGGCTTGGTTCGTGGACGCAGATGACCGCATCACGGAGGGTACCTCATCAAATGCGTTTATCGTCGACGCCGAAGGACGCATCCGGACCTCGGGGCTCTCAAATCATATCCTGCACGGCGTGACGCGTGCCGCATTAATCGAGATCGCGCGAGAGCGGCAAGTGCAAGTGCTTGAGCAGCCCTTCACGGTTGAAGAGGCGAAACGCGCGCGTGAGGCGTTCATCAGCGCGGCGAGCAATCCGGCTGTTTCCGTCATTGCCATCGACAATGTTTCAGTCGGGGATGGCCGTCCCGGGCCCATCGGCCAGGCGTTACGCGCCTTTTATTTGGGCGCCGCACGGTAAAAACTCCTACTGAGAAACGCACTTTGGTTTGGCGCCAGCGTCCTGGGCCCCTATGTTCGCGACTCAGCCGCGCGCGCGTTGCGGCGCTACAAAAGAGGCGCTGAGCCCCATGGATAAGAAACAAAATCTGCAGGACACGTTTCTCAACGCCGTCCGCAAATCAAAAACGCCCCTCACGATATTCCTGGTCAACGGCGTGAAGTTGCAGGGCGTCGTCACCTGGTTCGACAATTTCTGTGTGCTGTTGCGCCGCGACGGGCAGGTTCAGCTCGTGTACAAGCACGCCATCTCGACCATCATGCCGGGTGGTCCCGTGCAGCTCTACGAAATCGACAAGGCAGCTGATGAAGCCGACGGCCGAGACGCCGACTAAAGACATCAACCGCGCCATCGTGCTGCGTCCGCTTTCGCCCACAGAAGCGGACGTGCGCGACCCTGAGGCGCGCCTGCTGGAAGCCGTCGGACTAGCGCAGGCGCTAGGCCTCGACGTTGCCTACGCGGATGCCGCGCCGCTTCGTCAGATCAGCCCGCGCTCCTATTTCGGATCTGGCCGCGTGGAACGGCTGAAAGATCAAACTGAAGAACTGGGCGCTGGCGTCGTCGTTATCGACGCGCCGCTGTCGCCAGTGCAGCAGCGCAACCTCGAACAGGACATGCAAGCCAAGGTGATGGACCGGACTGGTCTCATCCTTGAGATATTTGGATTGCGCGCGAAAACCAAAGAAGGTCGGCTGCAAGTGGAGTTGGCGCGGCAAGGCTACGAGCGTTCACGCCTCGTGCGAACTTGGACACACTTGGAACGCCAGCGAGGCGGTTTGGGAAAAACCGGCGGTCCCGGTGAAACCCAGATCGAGCTGGACCGCCGTCAAATCGCCGATCGCATTGTGCGGCTGAAGCGTGATCTCGAAGACGTGCGGCGCACACGTGCGCTGCAGCGGCGTGCGCGTTCGCGCGCTGGTCTGCCGGCTGTCGTGCTCGTGGGTTACACCAACGCCGGCAAATCGACGCTGTTCAATCGCCTCACGCAATCGGGCGTGCTTGCCAAGGACATGCTGTTCGCCACGCTCGATCCCACCGCGAGGCAAGTGAAGCTTCCAAGCGGGCGCGCGGTGATCGTCAGCGACACGGTCGGTTTCATCTCGGACCTTCCGCACGAATTGGTCGAGGCGTTCCGCGCGACGCTTGAAGCGGTGACGGAGGCGGATCTCCTCATTCATGTGCGCGACATTGCGCACGAGGACAGCGACGCACAACGCGCCGACGTGATTGCGGTTCTGGGTCAGCTCAGCAAAGACGCGGATGGCAAATCGCCGCCGGTGCTTGAAGCCTGGAACAAGATCGACCTGCTGGACGAAGCTACGCGTGATGCTCGATTGCGGCGCGCGCAGGCGCTGGAAGAGGGGGCGTTGGCGCCGGTCGCCATTTCAGCGGTAACGGGCCTAGGCATGGATGCGCTACTCGCGGCGATCGACCGTGCTGCTTTCTCCGCAACGCGCATCGTGACACTGACGCTCGATGCTAGCGACGGTAAAACCCGCGCGCGCGTCGCCGCCGCCGGGCGTATCCTGGAAGAAAGCCACGATGATGCTGGCGCGATGACCATCAAGGCTGAACTGTCCATCGAAGACGCCGCCCGCTTCGCACCGTTCCAGCCCCTGCCCGAACCGCCGCGCCAAGCCGCGGAGTAGGGCGCCCTACTCGCGCTTCAGTCGCTGAACGAGATCCGCTGCGAACGTTGAGAGCGTATCGTCCCGAGCGCCCATCACGACCACGCGGTCTCCTGCTTCCGCCAGTTCGAGCAGCTTGTCGCCGCACGCGGTACGCTCAGCGAAAGCCATCGCTTGCAAGCCGTGCGCACGCACGCCAGCGGCAATGTGCTCGCTGGTGACGCTGTGATCGACGGTGCCGCCGTAATAGACAGGGTCGGGCATGATCAACACGTCGTCGGCCGCCATGTTGTCGGCGAAGCAGGCGATGAATTCGGCTTGCATCAGCTTCAGGGGGCCAAAGCCGTGCGGCTGAAACATGATCAGCAAGCGGCCGGGGAAGGCGTGCAGCGCTGCGAGCGTCGCAGTGATCTTGTCCGGGTTGTGCGCGAAATCGTCGATCACAGTGACGGCGTTGGCTGTGCCGACGATTTCCATGCGCCGTTTGGTGCCGGCAAAGCCTTCGAGCGCTTGGGCAGCCTCCACGAGCGACAACCCGTACGCTCGGGCCGCGGCAAGCGCTGCGAGCGCGTTGGAGATGTTGTGCGCGCCGGGCACAGCCAAGCTCACATCGGCATGGGACCCGCCCTGACGTTCGAAGGCGTGGAACGTGACGCCATCCGGCGCCTGGCGGATCTCGCTCGCATAGAGATCGGCGAGCGGCGATTTGATGCTGTAGCTGCGCGTGCGCACCTTGGCGCTTAGCACCAGTGCCGCTGTCTCTTCGTTGTCGAGGTTCAGGACCCCTATTTCGGCTTTGCCGACGAAGTCGCGGAAGAGGGCGCGCAACTCGTCCATGCTCTTGTGATCAAGGGAGACGTTGTTGACGACCGCAATAGTCGGCTTGTAGCGCGCGATGGAGCCGTCGCTCTCATCGACCTCGCTGACAAATGCGTCGCCTTTGCCGACCAGCGCCGAAGCAAACAACGCGTCTGGCGTGACGAAATTCTTCATCACCGCGCCGTTCATGACCGTTGGATCGCGGCCGGCCCGCGATAGGAGCCAAGCGATCATGCCAGTGGTGGTGGATTTACCGCTGGTGCCAGCTACGCCAATGCGCACGGGCGCGGCGTTGAATAGCTCCGCCAGCAATTCCGGCCGCTTCATGTCGCGCGCGCCGACGCGATGCGCGGCAACAACATCGGGCACGGTGTCTTCAACAGCCACCGAGCGAACGAAGATTTGCTCGGCGTTGGTTACACCGCTGCCATCCTGCGGAAAGAGGTCGATGCCCTGGGCCTTCAGATATTCGAACTTGGGCCCGAGCCGGCCCTGATCCAGCGAGCGGTCAGAACCGGCGACGGTCACGCCTTTGCCGCGCAAAATCAGCGCCAAGGGCAGCATGCCGGAGCCGCCGATGCCGCTGAAGAAATAGGATTTGCCCAAATCGCTTCCGTGACTCATGTCGCCCGGTTATGACGACAATCGAAGCGGGCCCGCAAGGCGGGCAGGGAGCCAAACGGCAGATGGGCCAACGCATCCGCATCGGCGTCGTCGCCCCCGGCACGCGCATCGACGAAGCGCTGGCCGAGCGCGTGAAGGCGTTTGCCGCTGACGCATTCCTCGATCAGGCGCCGGAGATTGTTTTTCATCCGCAATGTTTTCTGAGCGAAGGGCATTTTGCCGGTGATGATGCGGTGCGCGCACAAGCGTTCCTGGACGTCGCCAACGATCCGAAGTTTGACGCTCTGTGGGTGGCGCGTGGTGGCTACGGCGCTTGCCGCATGGCGGAGGCGGTGCTGGCCGGCTATCACGAGTCCGCACGCGCCAAGACCTATCTCGGCTACAGCGACGCTGGCGCCATTCTCGGCGGCCTCTACAAGCTCGGCTTCCCGAACATCGTGCACGGGCCGATGCCCATCGACATCACGCGCGAGGGTGGCGAAGCGGCGGTGAAGAGGGCGCTATCGTATCTGATCGAGCGGGCGCCAGAGTCGCTTGAGATGACGGTGATGGCGGAAGGCAAGTTCGCCGCCTTCAACATCATGATCCTGCACTCGATGCTCGGCACGTCACTGGAGCCGGACCTAAGCGGCCACGTCGTAATGCTCGAAGAACTGAACGAGTACCTCTACCGGATCGACCGCGCCCTCTTCCACATCATGGCCTCGCCCAACATCCGGCGGGTGAGGGGGATCAAACTGGGGCGTATCTCCAACGTTCCCGAGAACGACAAGCCGTTCGGCGCAACGGCCGAAGAGATGATCCAATACTGGTGCGCGCGCGCCGGTGTGCCGTATCTCGGCCGCGCCGATATCGGGCACGATGTCGACAATCGTGTGGTGCCGTTTGGAACGTGCAAGCGCTAGGGCTCCGTGGTCGGCGTGTAGCCAAGATAGCCGCGCTCCACCATTCGACGCATGGCTTCATAAACGTCAGCGAGTTCATCGAAGGCGCGATGCAGTGCCCCTAGATCGCTGATCTGGCTCGCCGTTGGCGCGGTGGCGCTTTCTGTCATCGCGAGTGCGGCAGCCACCCATTGCGCGCGCGCGTGCGCAGCGGCCACTGCCAGGCGCTGAAATTTGCCAAGATCGACGTCGCCAAGAGCCTTGGCGACGACCTCTTGGTTTGCGGCAAACGCCGCATAATCAATCTGGCCCAGATAGCCGGGGAGCTTGCGCTGCTCTTGCGGGTCTAGCGCCGCTTCGGGTTCGAAATGGTCCGCGCCGCGCGTCCGCGTGCTGCTGATCACGATAGAAGGCATCGATCCGAGCTCCAGGCCAATTCTGACCCCACGCTAGCCCAAGAGCGTTAAGAGCTACTTGCGTTCCAGCGCCTTGGCCTCGAGCCAGAGCGCTTCCATGTCATCCAGCGGCTGCGGACCGCTCCGGCCTTGCTGGGCTAAGCGCTGCTCGATGTGCTGGAAGCGCCGGGTGAACTTGGCGTTGGCGCGCCGGAGCGCCTCCTCAGGGTCCACGTTCAGCTTGCGGGCCAGATTGGCCATCACGAACAGGATGTCGCCCATCTCGTCGGCGATCGCGTCCTGGTCGCCTGCGGCGCGCGCCTCTTTCAGTTCGGCCAATTCTTCTTCAAGCTTCGCAAGCACAGGCTCCGGCGTCGGCCAATCGAAATTGATGCGCGCGGCGCGCTTGGTGAGCTTCTCGGCGCGCATCAGCGCCGGCAGCGCCATGGCGACGTCGTCGAGCAAGGAGGGCGCTCTGCCATCCTTCGTGCGCTTCTTGGCGCGCTCTTCGGCCTTCAGCGTTTCCCAGGCGCGCGTTTGCTCTTCCGCTGTTCGCTCATCGCGCTCGCCGAATACGTGCGGATGCCGAGCTGTCATCTTCGCGGTCAGCGCTTCAGTGACTTCGGTGAAATCGAAGAGGCCCGCCTCTTCCGCCATGCGGGCGTGAAAGACGACCTGGAAGAGGAGGTCACCCAATTCTTCCTTCAGCGCGCCCATGTCCTCGCGCTGAATGGCGTCCGCGACCTCGTAGGATTCTTCGATCGTGTAAGGCGCGATGGTCGCGAAGGTTTGCTCGGCGTCCCATGGGCAGCCGTGCTCGCGGTCGCGCAAGCGCGCCATGAGCTGTACCAACGCGCGCGTTGCGTTGGCGAGCCGGTCCTCGGACTGCGCCGCAGGGAGGGCAGAGGCTGCCGGCAAAGGCTTCTCCATCTCGTTGTTTCTAGGCTTATAATTGCTCAAAGTGTAACCCGCATAAGATAGATTATGGGAAATGCGTGTTAGGCGGTTAGACTTGCAAATCGCTGCTCCAGCCATCGTAGCCAGGTTCGACTCCAACGGGCAGCCTCGCCTTCAGGCTCTGATAGTCCAGATCGATGTGCATGTTGGTCAGCACGGCGTGCTTCGGTTTTAGGCGCTCGATCCACTCGAGGCTGCGGCCGAGATGCGCGTGCGTGGGATGCGGCGTTTCACGCAGCGCATCGACGATCCAAAGCTCAAGGTCGGCGAGTTCGTTGAAGCTTGCTTCAGGCATCGCGACGAGATCATTCGAATAACCCAAGCCGCCAACGCGGAAGCCAAGCGAATGCGAGAAGCCATGGTCCTGGTCTAGCGGTAAGATCTCCAGCATCCCGCCGGGACCTTCGATGGAGATTGGAACGAGCGGCGCGATGCGATCGGCCCGTCGCACGATCGCCGGGTAACCACCCTTTGACTCAAAGGCGTAGCCGAAGCGGGTCATGAATGTCGCCGCGGTCGCCTCATCCATCCACACCGGGATCGTTCGGCGTTGCTTGATGAAGTACGCGCGTACATCGTCAAAGCCGTTGGTTTGGTCGGCGTGATCGTGACTAAGGATCACGGCATCGAGATGCGCAGGCTTGGCGGCCGCGAGTTGCAGACGCAGATCCGGCGCAGTGTCGATAAGCACGGTGGTCGCCTCTTCCGGCGCGCCTACCGCCCCGCTCCATTTCTGCAGCAGCAGCCCACACCGGGTGCGCCGGTTCTTCGGCTCGCTCGGATCGCACGCACCCCAGTCGCCGGTGGCGCGGGGGACGCCGCCAGATGAGCCGCAGCCGAGTAGAGTGACACGCAGCGTCCCCATCACGCTGGCCTCGCGATGGTTGGGAAGAGGCGGAAGAGGTTGTCGGCGAGCAGGGCGCTGCACTCCTCCTCGCCCAGCCCTCTTAACTTCGCGAACGCGGCCTGCACGTCCAGTACGTGCTTCGGCTCACAGCGTTGGCCGCGGTGTGGGACAGGGGCCAGGTACGGGCAGTCGGTCTCGACGATGACGCGATCGAGGGGAACATCGCGGGCAATGGCGCGCACGTCTTCGGCGTTCTTAAACGTCATGATACCCGAAAACGAAAAGTAGGCGCCAATCTTCAGCACACGCCGCGCAAGTTCAGGACCGCTCGTGTAGCAGTGCATGAGGATGCGCAGACCACCCTTCCCGGCTTCTTCTTCCAGCAGCTGCGCCATCGCATCATCGGCTTCGCGCGTGTGAATGATCAGCGTCTTGCCCAGCGTGCGCGCGGCCTCGGCGTGGGCGCGGAAGACTGCGATCTGGTCTTCGAGCGGGCTGAACTTATAGTGCTGATCCAAGCCGGTCTCGCCCACGCCAACGACCTTATCGTGACTGCCAAGCTCGGCCAGCCGCGCCGCCGTCAGCGAAACGTGATCCTTCGCATAATGCGGATGCGCGCCAACACTGGCGTAAATGTCGTGGTTGGCTTCAGCGATGGCGACAACTTGGTCGAAATTATCGATCTTGTCGCAGATGGTGATCATGCGACCGACCCCCGCGGCTCTGGCGCGCGTGATCACCGCTTCACGGTCTTCGGCGAAAGCCTGATGATGCAGATTCACGTGGCTGTCGATGTACATCAGCGTTTGGCCGCCGCGGCGCGATCCAAGATGCCGACGGCGCGCGCCAGAGCGTGACGCGGATCCATATCGAGATCTTCCGCCTCGATTCGCAATTGTTCGAGCGCCGACCAGGCGTCCGCCCAACCTTCGCTCATATAATCGACGCCGGCGCCTCGCGCCCACTCGGCGGCAAGATCAAGCACCGCGGCAAGCTTCTCAAAAGGTTCACCGCTCATGCGATCGTAGAGTGCGCCAAGCACCGTGCGCGCTTCACCGCGTGACAATTGCCGTAGTACGTCGCTCAGTTCCGCGCCTGCGGTATCAACGCCTTGGGCGTGCAGCGCGATCGCCCTGCCCGGCCTGCCCTTGGCCAGCTTTACCAGAGCTTCGTCGCTCTCGCCGCCGAGCGCCTGGCGGACATCGACATCGCTCAGCTGTTTCAACGCGAGCCGGCGGCAGCGCGAACGGATCGTCGCCAGCGCTGCTCCAGGTGCGTGGCAAACCAAGAGCAGCATGGAGCGCGGTGGCGGCTCCTCAAGCGTCTTCAAAATAGCGTTGGCGGCGTTGCGATTGAGATCATCAACCGCGTCAATGATCGCCACGCGCATGCCACCCTGGCTCGGCGCGAGCGAAAAGAAATGTCCGAGCTCGCGTGCGTCATCGACTGCAATTTCGCGGCGCGGACGTCCGCGTTCGTTATAACCCCGTCTGAGCACAAACAGATCAGGGTGCGCTTGCGCGGCGATTTTCCGCGCGATCGTATCTTCCGCGTCGACATCTAACGGCCGCGCACCTTTGTGCTGGGCCCCAAGTGCGATGCGCGCGGCGCGATACGCCAGCGTCGCCTTGCCGAGACCCTTGGGACCGGACACGAGCCATGCGTGATGCATGCGCCGCCCAGCCAGCGCTTCGGCGAGCATGGCCTCCTGCGCGTCGTGGCCGACGAAGGTGTAGGTCAGGCGCGGATGTGGCGCGCCCGGTTCTTGATCGGTCTCGGCGACTTCCTTTTCCGCCTTCACGTGCGGGCCTCGATGGCCGCTAGCGCCGCGGCGAGCATCTCGCCCGGCGGTTGGTTGGCATCGATGATCTCGCACCGCCAAGGTTCACGTTTTGCGATGGCAAGAAACTCATCGCGCACGCGTTTGTGGAACGCGGGGTCCTTGCGCTCGAAACGATCTTCGCCGGCGTGCGCACCGCGAGAGCGCGCGAGGCCTGCTTCGGGCTCGATGTCGCAAATCAGAGTCACATCCGGCGCAGGCGCGTGGATCAGCACGTTCAACGCATCAAGCGCTGCAGGCGCGAGTCCGCCGGCGGCGACCTGATAGGCGCGCGTGGAGTCGTAGTAACGGTCGCACACGACCCAATCGCCACGCTCAAGCGCAGGGCAGATAGTGTGTTCAAGGTGATTGAGCCGCGCGGCGGCAAACAACAGCGCTTCCTCTGTGACGCTCCAGCGATTGGGGTCGCCTGATACAAGCAGCGCGCGGATCGCGTCAGCGCCCGGCGCGCCGCCAGGCTCGCGCGTGACGACCACGCCGGCACGGTCGCTCAGCGCTTCCGCAAGCGAGCGCGCAAGCGTGGATTTGCCCGCGCCTTCCCCGCCTTCAAGCGTGATAAAACGACCCTGCGCCATTCCCTCAATGTGCGCCCGAGAGGGTCACGCGCAAGCCCTCCCAGGCCTGCGCAAACCAATTGGCGCCGCCAATACGTTGGCCGGAGACCAGCGGGAACCGCTGCGTTTGCAGGCCTGGACCTTCGACGATGAGGTGCGCCACCACTTGTCCCTGCGCGATCGGCGTCCGCAACGGGCCGGTGTAGACGATGTGCGAGCGCACGCCGGCCAACACGGTTTGCGGCCCGCCAACGACGATGTCGTTCTGCGCCACCAGCGGCGCTGTGGCGCGTGAACCGAGATAGACTTGCGCTTCGCCGACCTGCTGTCCGCGCCGCGCCACGCGCGCGGTGGCGTATTGCTCAAACGCGGCGCGCATCAGATCAATGCCGGCCTGGCGGCGATCCGCCATCGAGCGCAAGCCGTTGAACACCAGGATGCGGCGATGGCCGTTCTGCACGGCTGAGCCGACCAAGCCGAACCCGGAATCGTCCGTGTGCCCGGTTTTCAGACCATCGGCGCCGTCCACCGCACCCAGGAGCGGATTGCGATTGTCCTGGCTGTGGTTGTTGTAGGTGAACGTGCGCTCGCCATAGAGCCGATAGAGCTCAGGGTGGTTGGCGATGAGGTAACGCGCCAACCGCGCCAGATCGGCCGAGCTGATTACGTGATTGGGGTCGGGCAAACCTGTTGCGTTGGTGAAATGCGCCGTGCGCAGGCCAAGTTCTTGCGCTCGCCGGTTCATCAGCGCGACGAATGCTTGCTCGGATCCAGCCAAACCTTCGGCCAGCACGACGCATGCGTCATTGGCGGAGACAACAATTACTCCCTGGATCAGATCGCGGACGCTAACATCAGAGTTCAGCTCCAAGAACATATGCGAGCCGTCCGACAGCGCGCCGTGACGCCAGGCGTTTTCGCTGACGTGATAGCGCGTATCGAGTGTGATGCGGTGCTGCAATAGCGCGTCGCCAACGATCAGTGCGGTCATCAGCTTGGACATCGACGCGGGCGGCATTGGTGTGTTGCAGCCTTCGCAATGAAGAATGGCGCCGCTGTCGCCATCCATAATCGTGACGTGCTGTGGCTGGGGGGGCGCGGTTGGTTGAGCCGGCTGACGCGCTGTGTGATGGATGGCGCGATGCGGGCGTCGCGCTGCGTTGGCAGCAGGCGCCAAGACCGTTATCAACAGAAGCGCGCACGCCGCCCAAGCCGCCGGTTTCATCGCCGCCTCTTCTGGTCGAATCGAAGTTTCACCGCCGCATTGAAGCACAACGAGCCGTCGTTTTTACGGCGCAGCGACAACGCTTTCAGCATAGCCGAGCGCGACGACATCGCGGCGCGCAGCGTCCGCCAGTTCGCGGCTGGCGAACGGACCAACTCGGACCCGGAACAATTCTGTTCCCGTACTCGTCCGGCGCACGTCAGTCGACGCTTGGCCGGCGCTGCTGACCGCCGCCTGAGCGCGGTGAGCGTTATCAACATCCGAGAACGCGCCGACTTGCACGAAATACGATCCGGCGGGCGCCACAGGCGTAGGCGCGGGCGCTTGGTAGGCGACAGACTGCACCGCGCTTGGCGCGACAGGAGCTGGGCTTTCCAGCTGCGTGCGCGGGGGCGGCAACAACGAAGCGGGGCCCTCCTCCGCGCTCACGGATTGAAGAGGCGGCGCGGAAGAGGGCGCTGATGACTGCGGAGGGGCAGCGGCATCGCCGTAGTGGCGAGGCGCCGGTCCCAAATAGCGGATGTGAACCCGCGCGGTGCCGTTGCGCTCAACGCCGAGCACTTGTGCAGCGCCATGCGAGAGGTCGAGTACGCGATCCGCGACGAACGGGCCGCGGTCGTTGACGCGCACAATCACTTCACGGCCGTTCTCCAGGTTGGTGACTTGCACCAGGCTCGGGATCGGCAGCGTCGGATGCGCGGCGGTGATGGCTTCCTGATCGTAAATCTCGCCGCTGGCGGTGCGGCCGCCATGGAAAGTCGGGCCGTACCAAGAGGCCATGCCAGTAGCTTCGTAGCCGGGTTCCGCGGCGGGGACATACCACCGGCCATTGGCCTGATAGGGCGGCCCAACTCGTTCGTTCTCAAGCCAAGCTGGCCTGCCCTGCCCTATCGCGGACGCTTGCGCAGGAGGCGAAGAGGGCGCTGGGGCGGTGGGTTGCGCTTGAGCGGACGCGTCGCGGCGCAAATCGATCACCACGCCGTCGCCTTGCGAAGACGTGACGCCGCCATAGCCGTAGGAGCGGGCGTCGCCACCGGCGAGATCATTGCTCGTCGACGGCGCAGCCGAGGCCCGATCGGACGCGTATTCAATTGGCGCGCGGCGCGCTTCGGCGACGCCAGCAACCGCAACGAAGGCGGCGCACAACGCGAGCGCGGAAAAAAGCTTGTTCAACGTCGACCCCACGAATTCTTCGTGCCGTTCTACGCCAGGGGCCGTTGAGGCCGCGTAAGCTTTTATCGTTTTTTCAGCTTCACCAATAATGTCGCGTTAACGTCGACAACACGCGGAAACTCAAAAACAGCGGCTCCTTTAGCTTGGTTGCAAGTATCAATCGCTAAGCTTCCGGAAATGATGCCTGACACGCTCACGCTATTCATAACGGTGCTTGCCGTGGGCACTCTTATCGGCATTGCCATCGAGCGGGCCTTTTCGAAGCAACGACGACAGGCGTGGCCTAAACGAAACCGCTCACGCACGCAGGGGTGGGCAGACAAAGCAGTCTTGAATCGGGCGCGCGGGCATCGACCGGACGCGGCGGACCAATTGCGAACGGTTATGCGCGCTGATTTTTCGGCTAAACCCGTTCTCAATAGGAGCGAGGCTCGTTTATTCAACGAGCTCGGTCACTTGGTGCGCGCCCGCAACACAACTTGGCAAGTCTTGGCTCAGGTCTCGCTAGGAGAAATCCTGAGCTGCAAGGACACCGATGGCTACAGCTGTATCAATTCGAAGCGTGTCGACTTGCTCTTGATGGACGATGCTTGCATGCCCCGGCACGCAATTGAGTACCAGGGCAAGGCCCACCACCAAAGCGCCGCGGCAGCTCGGGACGCCGTCAAGAAGGAAGCGCTGCGCCGCGCCGGCATCGGCTATCACGAAGTCATCGCTGGCGAGGCGACACCGGCGGAGTTGAAACAACTGATCGAGAAACTCATCTCCAGCCCCGAGTCAGTTCGCTGACGGTGCAGGGCAAGGCGTGGCGGAGGGAGTGGGATTCGAACCCACGGTGGGCTTGCACCCACGCCGGTTTTCAAGACCGGTGCCTTAAACCACTCGGCCATCCCTCCGTGCACGCGCGGCTATCAGGCGCGGCCGCTGGGCGCAATGCGCCAAGCCGTCCCCGCGCCGCAAGAAATTCACAATTGAGCCGAAATTCGGCGCTTTCGCTCGCCTTGTTCTAATACCGCACCGGGACTAGGTGCTGTTGCTCAGCTTCGGCTCAGCCCGCGCTCGCTACGGAGACAGAATGAAGCGGTTTATTGTCTCGTGTTTCCTGTTGCTCGCCAGCGCCACCGAGCCAGCTCAGAGCCAGACGACGACGCCCCAAGCAGTGGCGTCCGCGCCGGCGAGCGCGATGCCCGCACATATCAACATCAATTACAACGTCATCGTGCGCGGCATCACCGCCGGTGAAGCGCTTTACACGTTCACCTTCCAGGGCGATCAATACAGCGCCACGGCGCGCCGGCAGATCACGGGCATTGCGCGCACGTTTCTCGGCGACAGCCAGGACTTCTCCTATTCTTCTCGCGGGCGCTTCGAGAACGGCCAAGTGCGTCCAATCGCTTACCGGCATGAAGACGATCACCGCCATCGGGTGGTTCAGGTCGCGTTCAATGGCGATCAGGTGATCACCACATCCACGCCGCGCATGGGCATGGGCCATCCCCCGGCGACCGACGCGCAAAAGGTTGGCACCATTGATCAGGTCTCGATGTTCGCGCAGATGCTCATGGGCCAAGCGGCGCCGTGCAATCGAACCTTCCGCGTCTTCTTGGATGGCCGCACACGCTTTGACCTGGCGTTGCGCCCAGACGGCGCGCAACGCGTGAACACGGCCGCCTTCCGCGGTGTCGCGCAGCGTTGCGCCGTGCAGTTCACGCCGATCGCAGGCTTCTCCGATCCTCAGCAACCTGCAAGGCTGAACTTCCTATTCGCCACGATAAACGGCCTCACCGTGCCAATCGTGGTAGAGATGCCGACTGACTCCGTCGGCGTGGTGCGTCTGGAAGCACGCACCTATCGCACAGGCGCGGCGACCTAAGCGGCGGCAGCCGGCGTCTCCGGCGCTGTCGCGTAGCTGATCGATTGCAATGACAGCCAAGTCCACAGAAAGAGCCGGTTGTCCGCGGCGCCAGCGCGGTGCGCCGCCCAAGCGTCGGCAACCCGGTCCATCCGCACGCCGGGAATGGGCGCCAGCGGCGGCTGCGCGGGAATAGATTTGAGCCAACGCGCGGTAGGTACGCCAAATCCCTTCTTGGGCCGATCGATGATCTCCGGCGGCAGCACGCCCTGCATCGCCTTCTTGAGCAGGTATTTGCGCTTACCGTTGCGGATTTTGAATTGATGCGGCAGACGGCGACAGAAATCGACGAGATCGTTGTCCAGCAGCACCGCGCGCGATTCGAGCGCCGACATCATCGCCGCGCGGTCGACCTTCATCAGGATATCGTCCTGCAGATAGAAGCGTGTGTAGAAGGTCAGCGAGCGATCGATCAGCGATTGCTTCGGCGCTTCGTCCCAGGCTTCGATGGCTTCGGAATAGAGCTCCTCCGGCGTCAGCGGTTCGTTGAAGAGATCACGGATGAAACCGGGCTCCGCCGGTGCGAGCCAAACCGGATTCCAAAGCGATGGACCGTGATTGAGCCCGGTCAGCGTGCGGCGTAGCTTGAAATCCAGGCTCATGTTGCGCGCTGAAACCGGCAGCTTGTGTACGGCTTCGCGCAGCAAAGCGTGCAACGGCCGCGGAACGAACCGGCGATAGAGGGTCGCCGGGGCCAGCGCGCTGAAAGGGTCATAGCCGGCGAACAGCTCGTCTCCGCCATCGCCGGAGAGCGCCACTTTCACGCGCGAACGCGTGAATTTGGCCAGCAGGTAGGTCGGCAGAATGGAGGCGTCGCCAAGCGGCTCGTCCAAACGCGCCAGTACGGATTGCGCGATGTCGCGGGCCTTATCGATTTCGAGCCAGTCGGTTTCGTTGTTGACGCCAAAATGGTCGGCGACTTTGCGCGCATATTCGGACTCGTCGAACGATGGCTCTTTGAACCCCAGCGTGAAGGTTTGAATGTTTTGTTTCGGCAGCAACTGGCTCGCGGCTGCCAGCACAGCGCTGGAATCGAGCCCGCCGGACAGAAAGAAGCCCAGCGGGACGTCAGAGAGCAGGCGGCGGCGTGTTGCTTCAACAATATGGCCGCGCAGCTCTTCAACCAGCTCGTCCTCTGGCCGCTCAAGCCAGCCGGCGTCGGGTTCAAGATTGAATTGCCAATAACGTTGAGTGCGCGCCGTGCCGTTGGCGATATCGAAAACCATCCAAGCACCGCCTGGCAGTTTTTCGCAATCTTCGAGGATGGCGTTTGGCGCGGGCAAGAAGCCGTAGGCGAGAAGCTTTTGCAGGCTGCGCGGGCGTAGCCGCGCTTCGAATTTGGAATGCGCCGCAATGGCATGCAATTCGCTGGCAAACGCGAACACCCCACCCTGCTTAGCGACGTAGAGCGGCTTTTCACCGAAGCGGTCGCGCGCCAGGAAGAGGCGCTTGTGCGGTTTGTCGTAGATGCAGAATGCGAACATTCCGTTCAAGCGGCGCGGTAGATCTTCGCCCCATTCTGAATATCCATGGACGAGCACCTCGGTGTCGGCGTGATCCGTCTGGAAGCGATAGCCCTTCGCTTGCAGTTCGCGCCGCAGTTCGAGGTGATTGTAGATTTCGCCATTCTGCACGACGCCGATCGTGCCTTCAGCGTTCCACATCGGCTGTGCGCCGCCCTCAAGGTCAACAATCGCTAAGCGGCGGTGACCCAGAAAAACGCGCTGTTCGCTATCGATATACTCGCCATCGCCGTCGGGCCCCCGATGCGCAATCGCATTGGTCATCGCTGTCAGGTCGGTGCGGCTTCCAACGCCGACAAAACCCGCGATGCCGCACATGCCTTATTCGGCCTCCGCCTGATCTCGGACCGCGTACGGACGCCCGCCTTGCGATTCAAAATAAGTGCGGGTCATCATTTCGGCGAGCAGGCCGAGCAGCGTGCTCATACAACCGATGAGGAATAGCATGGCGGCCAACAAAGGAAGCGGCGTTTGGATGAGAGAAGTGCCAACGAAAATCTTCAGGGCTAGCGCCCAGGCCAGCGCGATGAACGAGCATGCGATCGCAAACATGCCAAACCCACCGAACACATAGATCGGTTTGACGAGATAGTCCTCAAGAAACTTCAGCACCATCAGGTCGAGCAGCACTTTGAAAATGCGGTTGAGACCGTACTTGGATTTGCCGAAGCGGCGCGCCGCATGGCCGACGGGCAATTCCACCACACGTGCGCCCCGCCAGCTCGCATAGATCGGAATGAAGCGGTGCATCTCGCCATAGAGCCGCACGCCGCGCATCACGTCGCGTCTGTAAGCCTTCAGCGTGCAACCGTAATCATGTAGCTTCACACCGGAGATTTTCGAGATGATGCCGTTGGCGACACGGCTGACAAAGTTGCGCCGGATGGCGGCGTCCTTGCGATCTGAGCGCCAGCCGGAAACGACATCGTACCCTTCATCCAACTTTTCGAGAAGGCGCGGGATATCTGCCGGATCGTTTTGCAAATCGGCGTCAAGCGTAATGATCACATCGCCGCGCGAGTGATCGAAGCCGGCCATGAGCGCCGCCGTCTGGCCAAAGTTGCGGCGGAAATCGAGAACACGGAGTTCCGGCCGCCGCTTGGCGATGTCGTGCAGAATTTCGCTGGAGCGATCATGACTGCCGTCGTTCACGCACCAGATTTCGTAGGTGCGATTGAGTCCGTCGAGCACGCGGAAGAGGTTGTCCAGAAGTTCGTTTAGGCTCTCCTCTTCATCGTAAATCGGCAGCACGACCGAAAGGTCGACCTTGGCGGGCCGCGGTGGGCGGACAGGTTTCAGCTCAAAGGACATAATCGTCAGACGCCTTGGTGCGGATTGGATACATCGGATCGAGTGCCGGGCGGAGCTGCCCCCGTACTCGATACACCGAATAGCGCTCGACCACGACGCCTCGCCGCGTGCGTGGGGCAGCGCCAAGCAATTCTACTTCCACGAAGCGATTTCTTAATTGTGACTCATATTTGCACGGGGCCTTACAGACGTAGAGCATTTGCTGGGTGAACAGGGCCGCCGGCGGCTGCGGTTCGTTGGACCAGCGCACGCGGTCATTCATCTGCTCGGCGGGCGCGTGCGAAGGCAGGTAATAGGTCAATGCGCTGGCCAGCGTGTAGTCGGTGGTCAGCAGCACTTGCGCGCCCGCGCGGGCGCGCATCGCATCGATGGACTGAGCCAGCTCCGGCCACCCTCCCCCCAATAAGCGCGCGGTGGGATCGCGCCGCAGCGGGATAACGCCGAAGAGCGCTTGCGCGTAGACGAACGCCGCCAGGAAAAGCGCCACCGGAACAGCAAGACGATGGGCCCAGCGCGCAGTCGCAGCGCTTGCGCCGCCCATTCCTGGCAAGAGGTGCATTGCCAGCGCCGCTGCGCAGACGAGTGCTGGCGTGATGCATTCGGGCCAGTTGCCCTGTACGCGCTCGTGCAGCGAATGCCACAAGAAATAAATCAGAACCGGCAAGACGAGCGACGCCAACAAGATTGCTTCTGAACGATGGTTGGCCGCGCGGTATCCCCAGATTATGCCCAGCACCGCGAGAATGAATAACGACGGCGTGGCGAGTCCAACCTGCGAAACGATCAGTTCAAACGGGTAACCAATGCGAAACTGGTGCGTGATGAATCGGCTCGATTGATAGGCTACTGACGCCCATTCGTGATTAGCGTTCCACAACAGCACCGGGGAGAAGACTGCAAGCGCGACAATGGCGCCGAGATAGGGCCACGGACTGAAAAACCATTTGCGCTTTTCGGGAATGGCAAGGAGCCAAATGGCGATTCCGATGGCGAAGAACGCCGTCGTATATTTCGCCCACATGCCGATCCCGAGCGCGAGGCCAACGGCAAGCCACCAAACCCCTCGATCAGTCTGATTGAGCTTCGCGAGCGCTAACAAAACGAAGCAGCTCGTCATCACGACGGACGCGTCCGACGTCGCCAACATCGAACCGACGTTCATGGTGACGGTGAGATTGAAGAACAGCGCTGCCGTCGCGCCGATGCGGTCGCTGCCGCTCAAGATCGCGCCGGATCGCCACACAGCCCAGCTCGCGGGCAGCGCCGTCATCACCGCAAACAGGCGGATGCCGAACGGCGTGTCGCCAAACATCATTGTGCCCAGGCGGATCAGGAAAGGGTTCATCGCCGGATGGTCGAGATATCCCGGCGCGAGATAGCGGGAGTACCGCCAGTAGAGCGTCTCATCGCCGGCCAAGGGAATGCTGGCGGCCACCACCAAGCGCACCAAGATCAGCGCCGCGATCGCAACGATCACGGCGCGCTCATAAGTCCATGTTTTCAGGTCGCCGGCCTCGGCCGGCGCGTCCTGCGTCGTCGTCATGGGTCCCGCAGCTTGGCTCTGAGGGGCCGCTTATACGGCCAATTGAGGCGCGGCCAAGCCGGACGCCCTCCCCTCGCTGCATGGCTCTCCTGTCACGAGAGCAGGGCGGGCCGGAGAGGGCGGTTGCGCCCTGGCACGGGCGATGCTTTGTGCGACCCATGATCGATGCCGGATCGGATAAGCGCCAACACGCCCTGCGGCGCGCGGTCACCCATCTCGACCCTGCCCGGTTTTTCCGTTTCGCCGTCGTCGGCGGCATCGCTTCGGTGATCCAGTTCTCAATCCTGGTGGCGCTTGTGGAGCTGACGCACGCTAACAAGCTGATCGCCAACGCGGTGGGTTTCGTGTTCGCAGCGACCGCTAACTACCTGATGAACCGCTTTTTCACGTTCTCGGGCACCCAAAGCCACATGGGCTACGGGATGCTGAAGTTCGCGGTCACTAGCGTCATTGGTCTGGGGATAAACTCCATCATCTTCCAGACGCTGCTGAGCTTCGGGCTCTGGTATGTGATCGCCTGGGTGCTGGCGACTGGCCTTACGCTGATCTGGAACTACTCAGCTGCGCGACTGATCGTCTTTCGCGGCTAGGCGGCGACGAACGGCGCTTCCGTCTTCGCCTTGATCTCATCGGACGAGACGCCCTCCGCCAGCTCAAGCAATCGCATCGGCGCGTGACCGTGTTTGTCGATGGCGAAGACGCCGAGATCGGTAATGACGAGATCGACCACGTTTACGCCAGTGAGCGGCAGCGAACATTTCTTCAGCAGCTTCGAAGCGCCGTCCTTCGACGTGTGCTCCATCACCACCACGACGCGCTTTACGCCGGCGACGAGGTCCATCGCCCCACCCATGCCTTTCACCATTTTGCCTGGCACCATCCAGTTCGCCAGATCGCCGCGGTCGTTCACTTCCATAGCGCCGAGGATGGACAAATCAATGTGACCACCGCGGATCATGCCGAAGGAGTCAGCGGAAGAAAAATAGGAGGTCTTCGGCAACGCAGTAATGGTTTGCTTGCCGGCGTTGATGAGATCCGGATCCTCGTCGCCCGCATAAGGAAATGGCCCCATGCCGAGCATGCCGTTTTCTGACTGCAGCGTGACTTCCATGCCTTGCGGGATGTAGTTCGCCACCAGCGTCGGGATGCCGATGCCGAGATTGACGTAAAAGCCGTCGCGCAATTCCTTAGCGGCGCGCTGCGCAAGCTGTTCGCGGGTCCAGGGCATCAGACGTTCTCCCGCTTGCGCGTCGTGCGTTGCTCGATCCGCTTTTCGAAACTGCCCTGAACGATACGGTCGACGAAAATGCCCGGCGTATGGA
Source organism: Vitreimonas sp. (assembly GCA_049287825.1). Taxonomy (GTDB): domain Bacteria; phylum Pseudomonadota; class Alphaproteobacteria; order Caulobacterales; family Aquidulcibacteraceae; genus Vitreimonas. The sequence continues at coordinate 28,975 of JBAQGO010000127.1, forward strand.
TGGTGTCGGGATCGAGATCGCCCGTCTCCACCAGAACCTCGACTTCAGCGACGCACTTCTTGCCGGCGGTCGCCATCATCGGATTAAAGTTGCGGGCGGTTTCGCGATAAATGAGGTTGCCCTCCTTATCGCCCTTCCACGCCTTCACGATGGACAAATCGGCGACCAAACCGGTTTCCAGAACAAACGTCTCGCCGTTGAAGACTTTCATTTCCTTGCCCTCGGCGACGAGCGTCCCGACACCCGTCTTCGTGTAGAAGCCCGCAATACCGGCGCCGCCGGCGCGGCAGCGTTCGGCCAGCGTGCCCTGGGGATTGAACTCGAGTTCCAATTCACCCGCCAAAAACTGGCGCGCGAATTCCTTGTTCTCGCCGACGTAGGACGAAATCATTTTCTTGATCTGCTTGGTTTCCAGCAGCAGGCCCAAACCCCAGCCATCCACGCCGGCATTGTTTGAAATCACGGTGATATCTTTCACGCCGCTGTCGCGCAGCGCGATGATTAGGTTCTCCGGGATACCGCACAGGCCGAAGCCGCCGGACATCACCATCATACCGTCGAAGGCAAGCCCCTCGAGCGCGGACTTGGCGTCCGCATAGACCTTGTTTGCCATGGGCGGGTGTTAGCAGCCTGAGACTGCGGCGCAATGTTCGAGGCTGGAAAGAGCTCTCCAGAAACAGATTGCGCCAGCCGCTGAGCCGGCGGCTGGCGCTCTGTTTCGTCCCCGGGATTGGGAACGAGAACTTGGCCCTGGTACGAGCGAGGGACGAAAATCGTCCAGAACCGAGGATGATAAAAGCAAATCCGCCTTGAACCGGGTCTGAACGGGAAAATTATCTTGGGCGGGCCGAAATTCCCCAGTCGGCCAGGATTTCTGCGTTGTTCGCGCCTGGCCGGGCGGCCGGTCCCTGAATCGCGCCCGGCGTGCGCGAAAATTTTGGCGCGGCGTTGGGCTGAACCAGCCCACCGACGTTGACGAACGTATCCCGGGTCACATTGTGAGGATGGCTCGGCGCTTCGCCCATGGTGAGCACCGGTGCAAAGCACACGTCAGTACCCTCGAGTAGCGCCGTCCATTCTTCACGTGTTTTTGTTCGAACAAGCGCGGCGAGCTTTTCCTTCAGCACCGGCCATTCGGTCTTTAACATTTGCGGCGAAGCAAAAGCCGGATCGTTCTTCAGGCCTGTCTTATCCAACAGCAGTGCATAAAATTGCGGCTCGATCGGCGCGATGGTGACGTACTGACGGTCCTTGGTTTCGTAGACATCGTAGAAGTGTGCGCCGCCATCGAGGAGGTTGGCTTCGCGGTCGTCGGTCCAAATCTGCGACGCGCGCAGGCCGTACATCACGCCCATCAGCGAAGCCGCGCCATCGGTGATGGCCGCATCCACCACCTGCCCTTTTCCAGAGCGCTGCGCCTCAATGTACGCCGCCAACACGCCCATAGCGAGATAAAGCGCACCCCCTCCATAGTCTCCGACGAGATTGAGCGGCGGCGCGGGCGGCGCATCCTTGCGGCCCATCGCGTAGAGCGCGCCCGAAAGCGCGATGTAGTTGAGGTCGTGTCCCGCCGCATGCGCCAGCGGCCCGCTTTGTCCCCACCCGGTCATGCGTCCGTAAATGAGCTTGGGGTTTCGTGCGAAAGCGACATCCGGGCCGACACCCAGACGCTCCATGACGCCAGGGCGAAAACCTTCGATCAGGATGTCGGCCTCCGCGATGAGCTCAAGCGCTACTTCGATGTCTTCCGGCTGCTTCATGTCGAGCGCGATGGAGCGGCGGCCGCGCGCCGTCACGTCATTGCGCATGGCGCGCCCGCCAGGGCGGTCGATGCGCACCACATCAGCGCCCATGTCCGATAGCAGCATGCAGCAGAATGGCCCGGGTCCAATGCCGGCGAACTCCACCACTCTCACACCATTCAGCGGTCCGCTCGCCATCGTCGTTTACCTTGCCAGTTTGTTTCGTCGCGCGATCAAGTCATAAGTGCAACTGCCGACCGCGCGGGGCGGGCGGGCGCCGGAGCGTTAACCTTTGCGGATTGTGGTGCGGGCACACGACGTGCGGGTTGCACGCGACGCGCAAACGCAGCTTGCCGCCGCGGGCGTCGGGGCGGCTGCGCTGGCTGGCGCCTATCGCCCGGCGCCCGACGGCGAAGACATTTTGATCGTCCCAACTGTCGATTTGAAGCCAGCGACGCATCTTGTGAACGCGGCGCTCACGCACGAGCGTCCACCAATCGCAACGCTGGCGGGATTGAACATGGGAGCGCCCTTCCCGAGCGGCGCCGCCGGCGTCGCGCCGTTCTCGGGCGCGGTCGCGCTCGATGCGCCGCCGAGTTTGCTGCGCGCGCAAGTAGAAGCATGGCTGCGTGTCGCCACAGCGGAAGATGAGCGCGTGCGGCGCACGGCAACCGCAATGCAACTCGGGGCCGCTCTACCCACAAGACAAGAACCGCGAGCTCTGAAGGCCCTTTATATTGGCGCACCCAATGCGATGTTCTTAACGCTTGAACGAGCGCTTGCCGATCACGGCGGCGTGGTGGCGGCCGCCTTCTCTTCGTACGCCGGGTTCGATCACCTGCACGACGAACCGTTTGACGCTGTCGTATTGAACGGGGCGCAGGATCCCGCGACGGCGCTGTCGCTTTGCTCCGCACTCCGGCGCAACGCCAGCCTCTACCATCTGCCGACCATGGTCGTGACAACAAACGATGACGCAAAGACCGCCGCCGCCGCGATCGAACGCGGCGCCTCTGCAGTGGCTGCCGCAAACGAGCCTTATGGTCCAAGTCTTGGATGGCTCTTCGAAGCAGTGCGCCGTGAACGCCGCCGCCGCGCCGCTGAGCACGACATCCGCGCGCTTCGCGACGTGATGGGCGACGCGCGCACCGGCCTATTCAAACGCTTCGCCTTCGACGCGCACTTGTCGCGACTCGCTGCCGACCATCATCTGAACGGCCGGCCTTTGGCGCTGTCTGCGCTGCGCGTCTTGCCGGCGCATGGCGCGCGCCAGCCAAGCGAACAGGTTTGGAAGCGCGGTTTCGACGAGATTTCTAGCCTTGCAGCGCGGCTGATGCGCGAATGCGATAGCGGCGCGGCCATTGGCGCCGATTTCATCGCTATCGCGATGCCCGCAACTGAGCTCGCCGGCGCCAAGCGTACGGCCATGCGCATCGCAGCTGTGGCGGAATGCACGGCGTTTGCCTCCGGCGAGGGCGGCGCGGGGCCACTGGTGTTCGAACAGAGCGCCGTGGAACTGCAGCCCGGGGAAAGCGGCGCTGGCATGCTGGCGCGGGCGCTGCGCGCCCTCGATGCCGAAAGCATTCCGGCTTAGGCCGCCTTTTTCATCGCGATCCGCGCCAGTCCTTCGAGCACGCCGCGCAGCGCTTTGAGGCGCTGCAGCGGATCGGGCCAACCTCCTTGCACCACGAGCTTGCCGTCCGGTCTCATCTTGAAATCGTCCGGACGTTCCTGAACGAAGCGTACGAGGGCCATCGTGTCCGGAAAGCCTTCCTCGCGGAAGGCCAGCACCGCGCCTTTTGGACCAGCATCAAGCTTGGCAATGTTGCAACGCCGGCAAAGCGCCTTAAGCGCCGCGACCGCGATCAGTTGGTTGGCTTCTTCAGGCAGCGGTCCGAAGCGATCAATCAACTCCGCAGCAAAGGCTTCGCGCTCTTGATCGGTGTCAAGGTCTGCCAAGCGGCGATAGAGCGCCAAACGCACTGTAAGGTCGGCGACGTAATCCTCAGGAATGAGCACTGACGCGCCGACATTGATCTGTGGCGACCAGGAGCGCTCGCTCACCGCTTCTTCGCGCCCTTGCTTCAACGCGAGCACCGCCTCTTCGAGCATAGTTTGATAGAGTTCGACACCCACTTCGCGGATGTGGCCGGTTTGCTCTTCGCCCAACAAATTACCACCGCCGCGCATATCGAGGTCGTGGCTGGCCAGCGTGAAGCCGGCGCCCAGATTGTCGAGCGAAGAGAGCACTTTGAGCCGCTTTTCCGCGCCAAGCGTCATGGCGCCTTCGGCCGCGGTGGTGAGGTAAGCGTATGCGCGCACCTTTGAGCGTCCTACCCGACCCCGCAATTGATAGAGCTGCGCCAGGCCAAACATATCCGCTCGGAAGACGACGAGCGTGTTGGCGCGTGGAATGTCGAGACCAGACTCCACGATACTGGTTGAAAGCAGCACATCGTATTGACCGTCGTAAAACGACGTCATGATTTCATCGAGTGCGCCCGCCGCCATTTGACCGTTGGCAACGGCGAACGTCACTTCTGGAACGTTGCGCTTCAAGAAATCGCCCGCTTCACCCAAGTCGGCAATCCGCGGGCAAACGAAGAAGCTCTGACCACCGCGATATTTCTCACGCAGAAGCGCTTCGCGCACTGTGAGTGTGTCGAACGGCGTCACATAAGTGCGCACCGCCATGCGGTCGATGGGCGGCGTGGTGATGAGGCTCATCTCGCGAATGCCGGCCAGCGAAAGCTGCAGTGTGCGCGGGATCGGTGTCGCTGACAACGTCAGCACGTGCACGTCGGCGCGCAGTTCTTTCAAGCGCTCTTTGTGCTTCACGCCGAAATGCTGCTCCTCGTCGATGATCATCAGCCCGAGGTCTCGGAACTTCACGTTTTTCGCCAACAGCGCGTGCGTGCCGATAACAATCTCGACTTCGCCTGCCTCAAGGCCCGCTTTCGTCTCATTGGTCTCCTTCGATGTCACCAGCCGCGAGAGCTGGCGCACGCGAACCGGTAAGCCACGGAAGCGTTCCGTGAACGTGCGATAATGTTGGCGGCAGAGCAGCGTGGTCGGCGCCACCACAGCCACTTGTTTGCCCGTCATTGCAATGAGGAACGCGGCGCGTAACGCCACTTCAGTCTTGCCAAAGCCCACATCGCCGCAAATCAGGCGGTCCATGGGGCGCCCGGCGCCTAGATCGCCGACCACATCATCGATCGCCGCAAGCTGATCTTCCGTCTCCTCGTAGGGAAAGCGCGCGCAGAATTCATCCCACAAGCCTTCGGGAGGCAGGACAACCTCAGCAGTCTTTGCGGCGCGAGAAGCTGCTATGCGAATGAGCTCCGCAGCCATATCGCGCAGGCGCTGTTTGGCGCGAGCCTTCCGGCTCTGCCAGGCGACACCACCCAGTTTGTCGAGTTGCGCTTCTGCATCTTCGGAGCCGTAGCGGCTAACGAGTTCAATGTTTTCAACGGGCAGATAAAGTTTGTCCCCACCCGCATAGGCCAGATGCAAGCAGTCGTGCGGCGCACCGGCGACATCGAGCGTCTTCAGGCCATCGTAGCGCCCAACGCCGTGCTCCTGGTGCACGATGAGGTCGCCGGGCGTCAGCGCGGCCGCTTCGCTAAGAACGCTCGACGCTTTCCGCTTCTTGCGCGGGCGCGCGAGGCGGTCGCCGAGAATGTCTTGCTCGGCGAGTAAAACGAAATTGTCGGTCTCGAACCCGCGCTCGATCGGCAGCACAACGAGCGCGGGAACGCCCTTCGGTAGAGCGGCGACATCTCTCCACGACAAAGCGCGGCGCGGCGCGTCGATGCCGTGATCTTCCAGCACGCCGCTCAACCGTTCGGCTGATCCATCAGACCAGGCGGCAATGAGTACGCGCCTCTTCTTCTGCAGCGACTCGATGTGCTTTGCCGCTGCTCCGAAGACGTTGGCTTCCGCCGTCTGGCGCTCGGGTGCAAAGTCACGACCCACGCGCCCGCCGACGTCCAGCTGCTTCTTGACGTCGCTGTCGAAATGCGTGAACCGGCGGACCAGCCTATCGCCCAGCGCTGCCGTCATCGCCTCCTCGCTCAGATAGAGAAGGTTCGGTTCCGGCGCGCGGAAGACATTTGCGCCGCGCGCGACAGGCGCAGTCTTGCGCGCATCGTAATGATCGCGCGCCGTTTCCACGCGCTCCTTGATGGCCTCATCGCTGAGCGCATCGAACGCGATCAGTGCGTCGGCGCCCGCATAATCGAAAATCGTCTCCAAGCTCTCGTAGAAAAACGGCAGCCACTGCTCGACACCTTGGCGGCGAATGCGCGCGCTAACGCTGTCATAAACAGGATCGCTGACCGCGCCGAACGCCTGGGTGAAGTTTCTGCGGAACCGCAGCACCGTTGCGTCATCGAGCAGAACCTCGCTGACGGGCGTAAGCAGCGCCTGCTTGAGTTTCGTCTTGGAGATCTGCGTCTCCGCGTCGAAAGACCGGATACTCTCAAGCTCGTCGCCGAAGAAGTCGAAGCGCAGCGGCTCGGCGCCGCCGGGCGGAAACACATCGATCAGCCCGCCGCGCACCGCGAACTCGCCCGCGGTGCGGACGGTTGAGGCGCGGCTGTAACCGTTGGTGATGAGATACGTCTCCAATTGCTCCATGGAGGCTTCGCTGCCCGCTGTCGCCGCGAAGGCGCCCTTGGCCAAGCGCTCGCGCGGCGGCACCCGTTGCGCGACCGCCGATGCCGTGGCGATAAGCAACAAAGCCGACCGCGCGTTGGCCTCTCGCCGAGCCAGCGCCGTCAGCGCGGCGCAACGCTGAGCGGCAATACCCTGTGCTGGCGAGATGCGATCGTAAGGCAGTGTGTCCCACGCCGGCAGCCGCAGAGTCTCAAGATCAGGCGCAAAAAATTTCGACGCCGCTTCGAACTGCGCCGCGCGTGTTTCATCGCGCGCTACGAAGAGCGTCACGCCGCCGCGTTTTTGAGCGGCAGCCGCCAGAGCGGCGGCATCCAAGCCTTCCGGCGCGCCGGTAACGACAAGGTTGCCCTTTGCCTTAGCGAGCGTGTCGATCAGGCCAGAAGCGAGGCTGTCATCTTTCATGCGGGTGGCTGATTCATCTCGGAGCGAAACGCGCGGATCAGCGCAAGCGTGGACGTGTCATGGTCAGAGGGCGGCGGCGCGATTTCGATAATCCATTCGTAGACATCCTGATCGTTGGCATTCAGCAACGCTTCGAAGGCATCCAAACCACCTCCATCCAAAGCATCGAGCTTCCGGTCGGCGAAGCCGCCCAGAATGAGGTCCAATTCCCGAAATCCTCGCCGCCAGGCTCGGAATTTCAGCTTTTGTCGTCGGCGGTCCAAGGGCGCCGCCGTTTCGTCGTGCATCGGTCCTCGGAAAAGCAGCCGGACAGCGAAAGGGGCCGCGTGATAACCCATATGGGCGGCTGAGTCAGTGCCGTCCACGCCACGCCATGAACGACATTTCGTCCCCCCTCGCCGCCTTCCTCGCGCCCGCCCGAGCGCCAAAAGGCGCGCGCAGGGAAACCATGGAGTTGATCGCCAAAGTTGCCGGCGGGACGTTGGTGCGCGACCTGGTGTTTCTGGCGCCCAACTCAGCCATCGACCGCCGCAAGCGCGTGCCGATCGCCGACACTGAGGATGGGGATATCGCCACCATTGAGGCTGAAGTCGACGGCCATATGCCGGGTTACAAGAATTTGCCCTACCGCATCAGGCTTCGCGATGAGACCGGTTTTCTAACCATCGCCTACTTCCGCGGCCACGAAGACATGTTGAAGCGTATGTGGCCCATAGGCCAGACGCGCCTCATCAGCGGCAAGGTGACGTTCCACGACGGCATGCGACAGATGCTGCATCCGGACTACGTCGTTGATCCCGCCAAGGGCGAAGCGCCGCCGCCGGTCGAGCCGATCTATCCACTCACGCAGGGTTTGCCGGGGCGCACGCTTCAACGCACGATCGGCATGGCGCTGGACAGCGTGCCCGAGGCGCCGGAGTGGCTCGAACCGACAACCGTGCTAGCGCACGACTGGCCCGACTTCCGCACCGCTCTCGAACACATGCATCGGCCGACGACGCCGGAGGATGTCGCGCCTGAGAGCCCGTTTCGTACGCGCCTCGCTTATGACGAACTCTTCGCGCGCCAATGCGCCTTACGTCTGCGCCGTGCGCATCGGCGAAAGGAAGCGGGACGTTCAGTGACGGGTGACGGGCGCTTTGTCGAAAAGCTTCTGGCGTCTCTCCCCTATACGCCCACTGGCGCGCAAAGCCGCTCGACTGAGGAAATCTTTGCCGACATGGCCGAACCTTCGCCAATGCTGCGGTTGCTGCAGGGCGATGTTGGTTCGGGAAAGACCTTGGTCGCCGCGCTCGCCATGGCGCGTGCTGTTGAAGCGGGATTGCAGAGCGCGCTCATGGCGCCAACCGACCTTCTCGTGCGTCAGCACGGCGCAACGCTGGAGCCACTGTTGTCGGCCGCTGGAATCTCCATGGCAGTGCTGACCGGCCGCGACAAAGGCAAGGAGCGCAAGGACGCGCTGGCGCGATTGGCTAGTGGCGAACTCAATGTCGTGATTGGAACGCACGCGCTGTTCCAGGAGGAGGTCGCGTTCCACGACCTCGGGCTCATCGTCATCGACGAACAGCACCGCTTCGGCGTGTCCGATCGCATGCGCATGGTCGCCAAAGGATTTGCACCGCACGTGCTGGTGATGAGCGCAACGCCCATTCCGCGAACGCTCGCGCTCTCCATTCACGGCGACATGGATCTCTCGGTGCTCGACGAAAAACCGCCGGGCCGCCAACCGATCAACACGGCGGCGATGCCACTCAATCGCGCCGATGAGGTGGCAGACAAAATCGCCGAGGCGGCCAAGCGCGGCGAACGCGCTTATTGGGTCTGCCCCTTGATTGAAGAAAGCGAAGCCGTCGACCTCGCCGCCGTCGAGGATCGCCACGCCGAACTCAAGGCGCGGTTCGGCGATCGCGTTGAGCTGGTGCACGGGCGTATGTCGCCAACGGCGCGCGAGAAAGCGATGGATCGTTTCCGCAGTGGCGACTCGTTCCTCTTGGTCGCCACCACAGTGATCGAAGTCGGCGTCAACGTGCCCGAGGCGACGATCATGGTGATCGAGCACGCGGAGCGCTTTGGCTTGGCGCAACTCCACCAACTGCGGGGCCGCGTGGGCCGCGGCGACAAACAAGGTTCGTGTGTATTGCTCTGGAAACCACCGCTCGGCGAGCAGGCGAAGGTGCGCCTCGATGCGCTGCGGCGCAACGATGACGGCTTCGCGATCGCGGAGATAGATTTTCGCATGCGCGGCGCTGGCGACATGCTCGGCACCCAGCAATCAGGTCTGCCGCCCTTCCGGCTCGTCAATGCCGAAGTGCATTCCAAGATGCTCGGCGCAGCCGATCAGGAAGCACGCCTGGCGATCGAGCGGGACAGCGATCTGAAGACGCCACGCGGCCACGCCATTCGCCTGGCACTCTCGCTTTTCGGCTACGCCGAAGCAGCGGAATTGGCGCGTTCGGGTTGATTGCCGCCGCCGCTTCAGCCTTATAACGCCCACGCATGCCCGCGACGCCGCTCTCCGTCACCATCATCACCAAGAACGAAGGCGATCGCCTTGGGCGGTGCATTGAGGCCTTGCAGGGGCTGGCGGACGAAATCGTTGTGGTCGATAGCGGCTCAACGGACGATACCGTCGCGGTCGCACGGCGTTTGGGCGCCAGAGTCGAGCAGCATGCGTGGAATGGCTACGGCCCGCAGAAGCGTGCGGCCGAAGACTACGCGCGCAATGATTGGATTTTGAATCTCGATGCCGACGAAGTGGCGACGCCGGCTCTCTTCCAAGAAGTGAAAGCGCTCATGGCGAGCGGGCCGGCGTTGAAGGCCTATCGCTTCAAAATCCGCAACGTCTATCCGGGAAAAGACAAGCCACGCTGGTTGGCCGACACGCACAATTACGTCCGGCTCTACGACAAGCGCGCGGTTCGCTTCCGGGAGAGCGCCGTGCACGACACTGTCGACACCAAGGACGAAACCGTTGGCCAACTCAACGGGACAGCTACGCACTTCTCTGTTCGCTCCTGGGAGCACCTGAGACGCAAGAACGATTCCTACACGACGCTGCAAGCGCAATCGCTGCGCAAACCGATGTGGTGGATCCTGTTGCGTCTGCCCTTCGAATATCCAGCCACATTTCTCCGCTACTATGTCTTCCGCGCCCATTTCATCGGCGGGTGGGACGGCATCTACAGCAGCCATCTGGCGTCTCGCGCACGCGTCATGCGCCTCCGCAAGATGCTGGCGGCTGCGAGGGCGGCGCACCCCTAAGCCGATCATCGAGACGCGCAATCGGCGTTGCGCGTTCGGCTTGATCCGGCGCCACGAGTTCCACGTAGCCAATCTAGGAGCCCAGCCTTTAAGGCGGATGGCCAAGGGACTACGTTACACACATGCAGGAACCAGGCGTTTCAGGACACTTTCAGGGCGTCCGCGCAACGTCCGCAACGATCTCTCGTCTGCGGGCCCCCGCCACGGCAAAAGCGGTGATGCTCGGGCTTATGCGAGTTCGTGGCGGGGCCATTGCCGCGCGGCTTCCGGACGGCCAAATCTTGTTGTTTGGCGACGCCAGCGCCTCGCCGATTTGGTTGCAGATCAACGACTATGCTTTTGCGCGTCGCGTTGTTTTCAACGGCGACATCGGCTTCGCCGAGGGCCTGATCGCGGGTGAATGGGAGAGCAGCGATCTTCCCGCCCTGCTCACTCTCTTGGCCGACAACGCTGAGCGGTTCATGCGTCTGTTCGAAGGCGGTCCCATTGGCAAAGCGCTGAACTGGCTGCGTCATCGCCGGAGAGAGAACACGCGCGACGGCTCCAAACGCAACATTCTCGCCCACTACGATCTCGGCAATCGCTTTTACGAAGCCTGGCTCGATCGGTCCATGACGTACTCTTCCGCGATATACGACGACGCCACAATTGCTGACCTTGAATCGGCTCAACAGGCGAAGTATCGCGCGGTCGCCGAGCACCTAGAACTAAAACCGGGAGAGCACGTCCTCGAGATCGGATGTGGCTGGGGCGGTTTTGCGGAGTTCGCCGCCCGCGACTACGGCGCGCGCGTTACTGGGATTACCATCAGCGACGAGCAACTCCGATACGCCCGCGAGCGCATGCGGCGCGCCGGTCTTGAGGATCGCGTCGAAATCCGCAGTCAGGACTATCGCGACGTTGAGGGCCAATTCGATAAAGTCGCTTCGATCGAAATGTTCGAAGCTGTCGGCGAAAAATATTGGCCTGCCTATTTCGCCAAAATCGCCGACGTTTTGAAACCGGGCGGGCGCGCAGCCCTCCAAATCATCACCATCAAAGACGATCTGTTTGAGCACTACCGCAGCCGTTCGGATTTCATTCAACGCTATGTCTTCCCAGGCGGGATGCTCGCCAGCCTGGAGCGCCTCAAGGAAGAAACCGCAAGAGCTGGCTTGGCGTGGCGCAAAGCCGATGCTTTCGGGTCATCGTACGCAGAGACGTTGGCGGAATGGGCGCGGCGTTTCCACGGCAAGTGGGAGCACATAAGCACCCTTGGCTTTGATGAGCGATTCAAGCGGCTTTGGCTGTTTTATCTCGGCTATTGCGAAGCTGGCTTCCGCACCGGGCGCACAGATGTCGTGCAACTGGAGTTGGCCAAGTCGGCATAAGCGACGCGGCGCCGGTTGAACCTCACGCGCGAGCGGCCTAATCCGGACGCATGAGCGACCAAGCGTCAGACCCACTTGTCAGTTGTGAATGGCTCGCCGAGCGCCTTGATGCCCCGGAAATCCGTCCGGTTGACGCGACGTGGTTTTTGCCCGGGGACACGCGTGATGCAAAGGCGCTGTTTGCTGAACGCCGCATACCTGGCGCCGTCTTCTTCCCCATCGACGAGATTGCCGACACGGACAGCACTCTCCCCCACATGCTCCCGTCGCCGGAAAAGTTCAGCTCGCGCATGCGCAAGCTGGGCATCGGGGACGGCAACCGCGTCGTCGTCTATGACAATCAAGGCTTGTTCTCTGCCCCACGTGTGTGGTGGACGTTCCGTGTCATGGGACATGAAGACGTCGTCGTGCTCGACGGCGGCTTTCCAGCTTGGGAGCGCGGTGGTTATCCGATCGAAACCGGGCCGGCGCAGGCGCGCATGGAACGCCACTTCACAGCGCGCTTCCGCGCTGATCTCGTGCGCGATGTGACCGACGTGCAGCGCATCATCGCCAAAGGCGGCGCACCGATTTTCGACGCGCGTCCTGCCCAACGCTTTCGTGGCGAAGCGCCTGAGCCCCGCGCTGGCTTGAAGAGCGGCCACATGCCGGGCGCGCGGAGCGTGCCATCGGGCGCTCTAGTCAATGAACAAGGCTTCCTCCGTAGCGCCGCGGAGCTGCAACAAATTTTTGATGAAGCTGGCGCCACCGCCGCGCGGCCGGCGGTGTGCACGTGCGGCTCCGGCGTGACTGCGGCGATCATCGCCTTGGCGCTGGCGCGGCTCGGCCGCTGGGACGCCAGCGTCTATGACGGCGCCTGGGCCGAATGGGGCAGCCGCGACGACACGCCCATTGCTACGGGTCCGGCGTGAACAAGGACGATCTTTCCAAGCTCAGAGTTGAAACGCGCTTGGCTCATGCGGGCCGCAACCCCGCTGGCAATGGCGTTGCCGTCAATCCGCCGCTGCATCGCGCGACGACATTGCTCTTCGAAGACACCGATACACTATACGACGCACCCAAGACCTACGCGATCGACGGCATGGCTGTGCAAGAGGCGTTGCGCGAGGCGTTGGTCGCGGTCGAAGGCGGCGCTGGCGCCGTGCTCGCCCCATCGGGGCTCGCGGCCTGTACGCTCGCAATCCTCACCGTAGCGCGCGCTGATAGCGAGCTGCTGGTCGTCGACTCCGCCTACAAGCCCACCCGCAATTTTTGCAACCGCCTCCTGCGGCGCTTCAATGTTCGCCCGCGCTTCTACGATCCGCGCGTCGGAGCAGGCATCGCCGAACTCATCACCGAAAATACCTGCGGCGTATTCATGGAGTCTCCGGGCTCCTCGACGTTCGAAATTCAGGATGTGCCGGCCATCGCTGCCGCAGCGCGTGCGCGCAACGTCCCCGCGCTGCTCGATAACACCTGGTCGGCCGGCGTACACTTCAAGCCGTTCGACCACGGCGCGGATCTCTCCATCCAAGCGCTCAGCAAATACCAAGGCGGCCACGCAGATGTGTTTTTGGGCTCGGTGACGAGCGCGACCGCGGAGTGGCAAGAGCGGGTCTGGCACACGCACAAACAGCTGGGCCAGAGCGTCTCGCCCGACGATGCCTTCCTCGCCCTACGCGGCATGCGCACGCTCGCAGTGCGTCTTGAGCGGCAAGGCGCCTCGGCGCTGCGCGTCGCGGAGTGGCTGGCGGCGCGCCCTGAGGTGGCCGAAGTTCTAAACCCCGCCCTGCCCGGTTCGCCGGATCACGCGATCTGGAAGCGCGATTTCCTCGGCGCGAGCGGATTGTTTGGCATGGTGCTCAGACCATGCGCTCCCGACGCGCTCAAGGCTATGCTCGAGAGTTTACAGCTCTTCGCCATGGGGTGGTCCTGGGGCGGCTATGAAAGTCTGATCGTGCCAAGCGATCGCCAAATCATCCGAACGACGCGCAAGTGGACAGCCGCGGGCCCGACGCTCCGCCTTTCCATTGGTCTCGAAGATCCAGACGATCTGATCGCCGACCTCGCGCAAGCCTTTACCAAACTCAGCACTTGAATGGCGCACACGCACCGGGCGCCTGCAAGCGGCTGACGCGCCTCATCCGATCTCGCCGCGGCTGTTTCCAGCCTGCTCCAACAAGGGCGACCGTTTCCGCGGACGGGCCAACCATCGGCGGAGAGGTCTGTCGTAAATCTGATCGAGAATAGCCGCAGCGGTAACGGCGATGGCGGCGATCATGAAGTAATGCACGAAACCCGGAATGGCGTTCCACCACGGCGCCACGATCGGCAACATCGCCTTTGCCCAATTCCAGATCGGTACGTGCAAAATGTAAACGCTGTACGATAACGCGCCCGCTTTGGCGCTGGCTTTAAGCAAAAGGCCCTTCGCTTGCGCGCCAGCGGAAACAGCGACCAGGATCGGAAAAATGACCGTCGCGGCTAAGACGTCAAAAATCCATCGGAACGGCGCGCGCTCCGGTATGGGAAACATGAATACCGCGATCAGCACGACGAAAGCCGCCCATGCTGGAAGCGCCGGGATCTTCACTGTCGTCCACAGCTTGTAAACCAGTACGCCCGCGAAGAATCCGTAAGTCACCCGCGGAAAGCCGCCAATCACGTTTTCCCAAGACCAGCCCATGTCCGTCGAGCCGGTCCAGATCGTGCAATAGAGCAGCGGAGGAACGGCGACCGCCAGTAGGCCGATCAGGAAGCGCCAAGAAAGACGCGTGATCAGCAGCGCGAACGCGACGTTCACCACAAGCTCGAAGAAGAGCGACCAGCCCGGCCCGTCCAGTGGATAGATGGAGAGCCACTCCGTGGTGACTTGCGGCGGGCATGGAATGAAGAAAATGCCGCAGAGGAAGGCCCAGAGCGCGTTGATGGGCGGATAAGGAATCCAGTGTTTCGTGGCTTGCAGCAGCGCCAGAGCTGCGCCCATCAGCGTACCGAGAAAGTAAAGCGGATAGAGCCGGATCACCCGTACTCGCATGAACGAAAAGAACGACATGCCAGTGCGCAGGCGCTCGCCATACACATAGGAGAGCACGAAGCCGCTCAGCACGAAGAAAAAGTCGACCGCTAGGGCGCGGCCCGGAAACAGGCCCTGTAGTGCTACCGACGTTACGTGATCCATAATGACCGCGATGGCGGCAAGCCCGCGCATGCCGTCGAGCACGACGAAACGTCCGTGGTCGCTGGAGGTTTGCCCGCTCATGACCGCTCAAGCTAAGAGCTGGAATGCCCAGCCTTGACGACACCCTTCTCCGCCAGCGCAAGAAATACACCAAGTTTCGCAGGTTGAGACGTGCGGTGCTGCGCTGCGGCTCTTCTCGTTTACGGCGGTTAACCGCCGCAAACGGTACGAGATTGGTCAGCTGCGCAAGCGGACTGCTTGCTCGCTCGGACGCTTGTGCGCCCTATTGTGGCGCAATCAATGCCGCGGCACTGAACTTCGACGGCTCAGGCAGCGGCCCTATCCCGGACCGGCCGTTAGAAGCTAAACGGCGTCCGGAAGGCGATCCGCACGTCGGGCGCATCGGAAGTGACACCCACGTCAACCGTCGTCGCCCAAGTCATATTCTCCGTGGCGCGAAAGCTCATGCCCAATTGCAGCGAACCGACTTGCAATTCGGTTGAACGCTGCAGCGTACCGTTGAGCTCGGTTTCTGTCGGCATGACATAAGTGTGGGTGTAGCCGAGCGAGTAGGAAAAGCGCGGGTTGAGCGCAAAGCCGAACCCGAAACCGCCGCTGATAGCATCGCCTGGCGCCACCCGCCCGACCGTTACCGTGCCATAAGTCTTGTTGATGTCACGCTCTTGGCTGTGCGTGTACGATGCGTTGGCATAGAGCACGACCGGATCTGACGGATACAGAATTGAGAGCGAGCCCTGGTAGGCCCAAAAGCCGGAGCCTGTGGCAAGTTCGGTTGAAACCCCATTTTGGTCGCGGGCAAGGTCGAAAGGACCCTTGCCCGTGTCGGATTTCACTCGGACGCCTGCGATGTAGAGTGGGCCGCCGTTGCGCGGGCGATTAAGCTGGTAGCGTGCGGAAAACTCGACATCGCCGACATCGCTTCCGTTGAGATTGAAGGTTTGGGTAACTGTGTTGTTGTTCTGTGCAACAGTGGTCACCCGGTCCGAGCGATAGACGTAAGGCACGCGCGCTTCGACTTCGAGCCGATCAGTCAGAGCGTAACGCGCGTCCAGCGCCGCAGAAAACGTGCTGCGCGCGGTGTCGTTAGCGTCAATTAACCCAATTTGGATTCCGGTAACGATCTCGACGCCCCGGAACACCAAACGGTTGGACGAATTCAGCGCGTAGTCGACCTGAGGTTCGATGACCAGACGGCCGTGACCCAGCAAAGCGTTTTGCCCTTCCGGCAACGCGGCTGCCGCCGTCGAATGTGGCGCTTCCGGAGGCGCTTGGCCCACGGGTTCGGCCGGATTTGATGTGGCCGATGTCGAATTCCCCGCTCCGGCAGCGCTCGCACCATCGATGGTGGAAAGGCGTGCATGACGATTAACCGATATTGGCTCATCGGCGGCGAGTTGCGTGTAAGCGGATACTGACGATGGCGCGCCTGTAGCGCGAAATTGGCTCATCTCATTGTCGGCGAGCGCGGTCGCGGAGTTCATTTCAAGAATTCGTTTACGTTGCGCCTCGATTAACAAGCCTTGATCGGCCAGCTGGTGTTGCTGCAGTTCGAGTAGCCGAGCCTGCTCATTCAGTCGCGCCTCTTGGGCGTTCATCCGCGCGAGGACGCGATCGATCGACGTGTGGCGGGCATGGGTCTGCGCTAACGCCGATGGCGTCCACGCTAAGCTACATGCGATGATTGCACACGCAGCCAAAGCTGGCGTGCGCATCCATGCGCTGCGCTTCATTGCGGCACGAAGCATCATTGACCCACCAGCGGAGAGCTACTCACGGCGCCCTCTCTGCACGAATTATTCCGCGCACCTTACGTGTGAGGTGATGAGAAACCGTGAACATCGTGCGCGAAGTGGCGACGAGTGAAAGAGCTCGTCTTCCGTTTAACTTATGTCAGCGTGCGCACGTGAGCGTGGCTTCGTGGACTACCGCATTAAGCGCGAAAGGCTACAACTTAACCATCGCACCTTGGTTAAAATCCCACGCTGATTGTTTAACCAAGAAAGCCCGTCCGCTTTGGGCGCTTCTCTCCACCAAGCTGGCTGCATTGTCCCGATTTTTGGCTGGGGAGCATGCCCGCGTATGTGGAGGTACGGGAAATGCAAGTGAAACTCATGACGTCGGTTTGCGCCGTCGCTCTGGGCCTGGCGTTCGCGCCGATGGCTTGGGCCGGCCCGCCTGGCGGCGGTGGCGGAAGCGACATCAGCAATAGCGCCGACG
>JBAQGO010000128.1:0-126161 GCA_049287825.1 Vitreimonas sp.
GTCGAAGGCTGGGCGCTCTACGCAGAGCAACTGGTCGACGAACTCGGCTATTACGATGGCGACGCATGGGGCCGCTTGGGCTATTTGCAAGCGCAACGCTTCCGCGCCGCGCGTCTGGTGGTGGACACGGGTCTGCATGCTAAGCAATGGTCGCGCGAGAAGGCGATCCAATCGCTCATCGATCAAACCGGCCGCGCAGCGGGCGCCGCACAAAGCGAGATCGATCGCTACACCTCAACTCCGGGTCAGGCTTGCGGGTACAAGGTGGGTCACACCGAGATTTTGCGCCTGCGCGAGCACGCCCGCGGCGAACTCGGCGCTGCCTTCGACCTGCGCGATTTCAACGACACGATTGTCCAAACCGGCGGCATCCCGCTCACCGTGCTGTCGGATGCGATTGACGGCTACATCGCAAGTAAGCGCGGCGCTTAACGCCTCGAACACCGGCCTTCACGATCAACTTTCGCATTAACACCAGCTCATAATGTGTCGATGCAGTGACTAAGGGCTAAGCGCCTCGCATTGCGCGGAATGTCGCGCGCAGTTCATCGACGGGACTTTGCTGCTCATCGATGACGAACGCCGTCTATCGAAGGGTGTCCTCGCTGAGTGCATCACGTTCGCTAAGCTGGCGCGGTGATCGACGATCTTCCCGAAAGAGCGAAGTCAATGTCCGCGCGCTCTGAACAATCCAATCGCGACGCCTATATAGACCTGATCAAACGATCGATCACCAACTATTCCTATCTTGGCGGCGAAACCTCGCTCGAAGAATTTCGCTGCGTGACCCATTACGACCTCCAAGAGGCGCGATGGACGATCGATCCCCTTGCGCGACCGTTGACGCTGCTCACCAAAAGCCAGTTGGATCTTATTGAGACCGCCGTACTCATTGTGGAGGAGAATGCCGTTCCAGGCGACTTCATCGAAGCCGGCGTCTGGCGCGGCGGCGCCATTATCCTGATGCGCGCGCTCCTGAACGCCCATGGCATTGCACATCGCAAGGTTGTTGCTGCGGATTCCTTTGCCGGCATTCCAAAAAATCAGCGTGCAGTGAACGACCCTGTGGATCTTTGGCGCGACCGCTGGGTCGCCTCGCGCGAAGAGGTCACGGAAAACATCGAGAGATTTGGTCTGCTCGACGACAGGATCGTTTTTGTCGAGGGATTCTTCGCCGATACCTTGCGCCATCTCGTGGGCAATAAATTCGCGTTGATCCGTCTGGATTCGGACTCCTACGATTCTGTCGAAGAATCGCTGCTCTATCTCTATCCGATGCTGTCCAAAGGCGGCGTCATCATCATCGACGACTGGCATCTCGCTGGATGTCAGGCCGCCGTGCTGAATTATCGGCAGCGCTACGGCGTCAACGAGGAGATCAAGGTCCAGGACGGCAACGCGTATTGGACAAAGCAATAGGATCAGCGGGACGGCTGGCTATTCTGCAGCTTGATCCGCGGTTTCCTCGGCGTTTTCGTCGTCCGTGCTTGGCTCATAGCCTAGCAGCTCTCCCGGTTGGCAATTTAGCACGCGGCAAAGCGCGTTGAGGGTCGAGAAGCGGATGGCCTTTGCTTTACCGGTCTTCAGGATCGACAAGTTCGCCAGCGTCACCCCGACGCGTTCGCTTAGATCGGTCAGCGACATGCGCCGTTCGAGCAAGATGCGATCGAGAGTGACGCGGATCGCCATCAGATCGTCAGCTCCTGTTCCGCCTTCATGCGTGCGCCCTCGCGGAACACTTCAGCCAACACGACCAGGATGAGGATTGACGCCCAGGTGCTCAGATTGACGCTGAGCTTAATGTCGGTGTTCTGAGCCAGCGGTCCTCCGAAGTGCAGCAGCAGAAAACCAGTGAGCGCCAACAGTAGGTAACGCGCGACTTCGATGCCGATCATCGTCATCCAGATCGCGCGCAGATGCGTGGCGTTCTCTTTCGCGAATGGCTCGCCGGAGCAAAAACTGTCGAACAATTTGCGCAAACGCCAAACGATCATCATGCCGCCAGTGATGACCACCGCGCCGATCAGGAAGGCGGGCACAACTACCGGCCAGCTTGGTGTGGTGATCGGGCTGACGACGACGTTGTCATCGATGCGGATCCGCGAATTCGGGCCGAACATCGTCCCGAAATCGACGATGCCGCCGACATGCAGCGCGTAAGCAATGGCCATGGCGACCAGGGCGGCCGCGGCCACCCAGAGCACGATCCAGGAAATCACCAGACCGACCCGAATAATCTCAGCGATGGAGCCTTTGCCGAGCGCACGCATGGCCATATCCGCCCATATTCCATCAAGCCTGGCCGCCAACCTAGCCGGACTTTATTGAAAAACGATATAGACCGGGGTTGTCCCCGTCAAACAAGTGTCACGCGAAAGCCGCTTCCAAACCCATGCCCAAACTCTCCGGACGCATCGTCGTCGCCAGCCACAATGCCGGGAAAGTGCGCGAGATCGGCGAATTGCTGGCCCCGTTCGGGGTCGAGGCGATCTCGGCGGCGTCTCTCAATCTGCCCGAACCGGAGGAGACGGAGACCACATTTGTCGGCAACGCCGAACTGAAGGCGCGCGCAGCGGCGAACGCTTCGGGGTTGCCGGCGTTGGCGGATGACTCGGGACTTGAGGTCTTCGCGCTCGATCGCGCGCCGGGTGTGTACTCCGCGCGTTGGGCTGGACCGAAGAAAGATTTCAAAAGCGCGATGGCGCGCGTGTGGCGCGAGCTGGAAGCGAGGGGCGCTTCGGATTTCTCGGCGCGCTTCGTGTGCGTGCTTTCGCTGGCGCAGCCGAATAGCGCGATCGAGAGCTTCGAAGGCGAAGCGCGCGGCCACATCGTTTGGCCAGCGCGCGGCGACAAGGGCTTCGGCTACGATCCCATCTTCGTGCCGGACCGCCACGTCAAAACTTTTGGCGAAATGTCCGGCGACGAGAAGCTGCCGCTCACCCACCGCGCTCGCGCGTTTGAAAAACTTGTCGCAGCGCTGCGATGAGCGGCTTCGGCATTTACGTGCACTGGCCGTATTGCAGCGCCATCTGCCCGTATTGCGATTTCAACGTCTATCGCGCCCGCGGCGCGGACAACGCGCCACTGATCGCCGCGATCGAAGCGGATCTGGTCGCCCACGCGACGCGGTTCGGTAAACGCACCGCGCAAAGCCTCTTCTTCGGCGGCGGCACGCCATCGCTTCTGCGCGGCGCCGAAATCGCGCGCCTGATCGACGCGGCCTCGCAGTCGTTCGTGCTCGCCGCCGATTGCGAGATCACGCTCGAAGCCAATCCCGAGGACGCCAAGCTGTTCGAGGAACAAGCCGCCGCCGGGATTAATCGCTTCTCGGTTGGCGCACAAGCGTTCGATGATGACGCCCTCAAGGCGCTTGGCCGCAAGCATGACGCCGCAACATCGACCTACGCTGTCGACATCGCCGCGACGACCGGCGCACGCGTCTCGCTGGACCTGATCTACGCGCGCGAACGGCAGAGCGTTGAGGCGTGGCGCGACGAACTTGCGCGCGCTGTGACGCTGCCCATAGAACACCTGTCACTCTATCAGCTGACCATCGAACCAAAAACCGCTTTCGCGCGACGCGTTGCGCGCGGCCAAGTCACGCCGCCGAGCGACGATCAAGGCGCCGAGCTTTACGAAGCAACGCAAGAGGTCTGCGATGGTGCTGGGCTTCCGGCCTACGAAATCTCAAATCACGCCCGCTCTGCTGCCGCCCGCGCGCAGCACAATCTCGTTTATTGGCGGAGCGGCGATTGGCTGGGCGTCGGCCCCGGCGCGCACGGGCGCATGACGCACGAAGGCACGCGCTACGCGCTGGAAGCGCAACGCAGGCCGGCGGATTACATCGATGCTGTCGCGCAGCGCGGCGTTGGTTGGGTGAGCGAGCAAGAGCTCACCAACACCGAACACGCCGATGAAATGCTGATCATGGGCCTGCGCACCGACGAAGGCCTCGATCTTGCGCGCATCAACGCCTTGCGCGAAAAGCCCATCGATCCGGCCGCCATAGCCTGGCTCGCGGAGCAGGGGCTGATCGACGCGCGCGACAACCGCGTCACACTCACGCGCAGCGGCCGCGTTCTCGCCAACAAGATTGCCGCTGAGCTCGCCTAGCCGCTAGCGTTGGCGAAGCGGTGCGGCGCGGGATCGAGAACGCCGACCGTATTGGCGCGCACTTCCATGATCGCCAAGCCGCGCTCGATTGAGCCGTCATTGTCGAAACGGAAGAGCCCGTCCGACCCCGCAAAGCCTTCGCGGTTCTCAATGGCCCCGCGGCTAAACCCTTGCGGCCCGCCGCTACGCGACAGCGTCGTGGCAAGCGCCACCGCGTCGTAGCCCAAGCTCGCCACGCGTGCTGGCTGCGCGTTGAACACCGATTGATAGCGCGCATCGAAATCGGTGCGGGCGCTCGGGTCTGACGATACGTACCAACCGCCTGCCAACGTCGGCTCACGCATGGCGTCGCCGAGCCAAGCGCTGGTGCCCATGAATTGCACGTGGTGCGGATCGACGCCGCCTTGCACCAGGGCGACGCTCACCGCGCGCAGCGGGGAGCCGCTATCGGCGATCAACACGCCTTGCGCCGGGGTGGCTTCAAACGTGGCGGCCAGCGCCCGCGCCGATGCCGTCGCGTCCGCGTCGGTGCGATTGTAGAGAACCGATTGGGTGATGGTGATGCCGTTACGCGCTGCTTCGGCTTGCAGCGCCTGTTGCACGCGCCGGCCATACTCATTCGACGGCGCGATCAGCGCAATGGTGCGAATGTTGCGACTCGCCGCGAACTGCGCCAGCCGCGTAATCTCATCTTCCAGCTGGAAGCTCAGCAGATAGACGCCATTGCCGGCGACGGAGCGGTCCGACGAAAATCCGATCACCGGGATGGTCCCGTGCGCGGCGACGCCGGCGCCTTGCACGCCCTCGCGCAACATCGGGCCGATGATGATGTCGGCGCCGTCGTGCACCAGCGCCGTTGCCGCAGCCTGAGCCGAGGCCTGGTCCGAACCGGCATCGCGCGGGATGAGCAGCGTGTTCTCATCACCATGATCGAAGAGCGCCAGTTCAGCAGCATTGTAGAGCGAGGCCGCGTCTTGCGGGCGCATCGTGAAGGGCAGCAGAAGCCCAACGCGCGTGATGCGCCGGCCCTGCATGAAAGGCGGCGTCACGCCTTCCTGGGTTTCGACGGTGGTTCCGGTTGGCGGTGGGGGAGGCGGGGGTGGGCCTGGAATCGGATTGGACGGCACATGAGTGGGCGCTGTCGCGCAAGCCGCCATGAACGCCGCCAAACTCAACGCCGCGCCCAATCTCAGCTTGGAAACACTTGGCGTCCGCTTCGCCAACGCCGATGATTGCTTCTCGGCCATGAATGATCCCTCGTCCAAATCGCCAGTCCAAGTCGCGGCGGACCGTATCGGCGCCCGTGAGGGCAGTCCACCTTTGGAAACGGGCCTTTATGTGGTGGCCACGCCCATCGGCAATCTGCGCGACATCACCTTGCGCGCACTCGATATTTTGAGCGGCGCGAGTGCTGTCTACGCGGAGGACACACGCGTGGCCCGCAAGTTGCTGGACGCGTACGATCTGCGCCCCAAGCTCGCCACCTATCACGAGCACAACGCCGAAGTTGCGAGAGGCGATATTCTCGCAGCGCTGGTGCGTGGCGAAAGCGTGGCGTTGATTTCCGACGCCGGCACGCCGCTGGTTTCCGATCCGGGCTACAAGTTGGTGCGCGCTGTGATCGATGCCGGCCATCGCGTGTTTCCAATCCCCGGCGCCTCCGCTTCACTGGCCGCGCTTGTCGTCTCAGGACTTCCCACCGATCGCTTTCACTTCGCGGGATTCATGCCTTCAAAGCAAAGCGCGCGGCGCAGCGCGCTCGAAGCGCTCGCCAGCGTCGATGCGACGCTGATCCTCTACGAGACCGGCCCGCGTCTCGCCGACAGCTTGGCCGACATGGCCGGGGTGCTCGGCGCGCGTGATGCTGTCATCGCACGCGAACTGACGAAGTTCTTCGAAGAGACACGCCGCGACACGCTTGATGCGTTGGCGGCTCACTATTTCGAGGCACCGCCGCCGAAAGGGGAGATCGTCGTTGTCATTGGCCCACCGCCGGAAGCGGCGGAAGCCAGCGACGAAGTGCTCGACGCTTATCTCGCCGACGCGCTCACCCGCATGAGCGTGAAGGAAGCTTCGCAAGCCGCAGCCGCTGAACTCCGTGTCTCGCGCAATCGCGCGTACACACGCGCGCTCAACATCCGCGGCGGCTCGTGAGCCGCGAACGCGCCGAACGTCGTGGCCGCGTCGCCGAATGGGTCGCGATGCTGTTTCTGATCGTTAAGGGCTATCGCATTCTAGGCCATCGCTTGCGCACGCCCTATGGCGAAGTCGACATCGCCGCTTGGAAATCTGGCGTTCTGGTGATCGCGGAAGTTAAGGCGCGATCAACATATGACGCGGGCGCGTTCGCGCTGACGCCGCAAGGTCAAAGCCGCATCGCCCGCGCCTCGCAAGTGCTGGCGGGGCGCTGGCGCTTAACTTCCGCGCCCATTCGCTTCGATTTGATCGTGGTCGGCGCCGGTGTGTTGCCAAGACATGAACGTGGCGCCTGGTTTGACGAGCGTTCACCCGCTTACCGTTAAGCGTGCCGAAACGATCCTGATGCAGTGTCGCGTGCATGCGCGTCCTATTAGCTCTTGCAGCCCTCGTGGCTTGTGCTTCGACTGGCGGTTGCGCCGTGATGGTCGCGGGTGCGGCCGCCGGCGTTGGCATGGCCGCGGTGCAAGATCGCACCGCTGGCGAAGTCATGGATGACGGCCACGTTTACGGCGACGTGAAGGGCCGCTTGATGGCCGCTGACGCTGAAGGTTTCCGCGACACCCACGTCGAGGTCTACGACGATAATCTTTTGCTCTCGGGCGCGGTGCCAGATGAGCAGCATCATCAAGCCGCGCTGATGATCGCGCGCACGTATCCAACGGTTCACAATGTTTACGACGAACTAGCCATTGGCGCGCGGTCGACGATCGGCACAGCGGTTGGCGATGAATTCATCGGTACGCAAATTCGCACGCGCCTGTTTGCGAGCCCGCGCGTGCGCGCGGTGAACATCAATCTCGAAGTCTTCCACGGCAACGTCTACCTGATGGGCACGGCACGCAGCGATGAAGAGCTGCATCACGCTGCTGAAATCGCCAGCACTGTCGGAGGCGTTCGCCGCGTGGTGTCCTTCATGCAAGTCGTGCAGGAGCCGGTGCGTCCCAACTACACGGCGTCTGCGTCTCCACCGCCGCAATACACCGCCGCCGCGCCGGTTATCGAAGCGCCGCCGCCCGTGAATATGGCCGGCAACTAAGCGACGAACGTCCTCACTTTCCCGTAGCCGCTCACACCCGCCGGGGATAAACCTGTGGGCATCGTCGCCCGCAGCGATTCTACGTTCGATTTCTGTTGCCCTTTTGTTCTCGCCCCGTACGATGGCGACCGCCATCCTGTGGATAAGGGGCGGGTTATGCAGACATGCGCCAACGTCACCACCGTGGCCTTTGCGGGTCTCGAAGCGCGGCCTGTGGATGTGCAAGTTCAACTCGCGGGCGGCCAGCCGGGCATCGTCATTGTAGGCCTCGGGGATAAAGCCATCACCGAGAGCCGCGAGCGCGTGCGTGCCGCGTTTGCATCCATCGGTTTGGCAATTCCTGCGGGACGCTTGATCGTCAATCTCGCGCCCGCAGATTTGCCGAAGGAAGGCACGCACTACGACTTGCCGATTGCGATGGCGATGATGGCGGCAATCGGCGCGCTGCCGGTCGATGCGCTCGATAACATCGTGGCGTTCGGTGAGCTTGGACTCGACGGCGCGCTTGCGCCCGCGCCTGGCGCGTTGCCTGCAGCGATGGCCGCGCATGGGATGAACGCAGCGTTCGTGTGTCCCGATGCGTGCGGCGCGGAAGCGGCGTGGGCGGGCGGCGAAGTGATCGCTGCGCCGTCTTTGCTCGCGCTCGTCAATCATTTCCGCGGCGGTGCTGCATTGAAGCCGCCAGAGCGCGGCGATCTCATTTCTGGCGCGAGCGTGCCGGATTTGCGCGATGTACGTGGGCAAGAGCAGGGCAAGCGCGCGCTCGAAATCGCAGCGGCCGGCGCACACAACATTCTCTTTGTTGGTCCGCCTGGCGCGGGAAAGTCCATGCTGGCGCAGCGTTTGCCGGGTTTGATGCCGCCGCTTTCCAGCGAGGAATTGCTGGAAGTTTCGATGCTGCATTCGGTGGCGGGCCTGTTGCAGCGCGGACAATTGACGCGCACGCGCCCCTTCCGCGCGCCGCATCATTCCGCGTCGATGGCGGCGTTGGTGGGCGGTGGTTTGCGCGCCAAGCCCGGCGAAATCAGTCTCGCGCACCAGGGGGTGCTGTTTCTTGATGAGCTTCCAGAATTTTCCGGCATCCACCAGCAAGCGCACAGCGCTTGTCTTACAACCTAAGAAATCCCCTAAAATTTAGGTTTGAGCAGCAAGCGCACATCAACGGCCTTGCAACGGAAAATCTGTCAATTCCATAATCGGATTGACATGCAGAATGAGCACACCATCAACACATTGAGCCGCAAACGCGGTGAGATCGTCGGTCAGATCGAACACCTCCAGAATAGCCTTCGGGCGTTGACACTCGACCTGGACCATATTGATGCAGCGCTCCGGATCATTCATCCGGAGATCGACTTGCAACCGATAAAGGTTCGCCCCGTACCGCCGATACATCGGGCATTTGCCGGTGAGATCAGTGACATTGCACTGACCATGTTGAGGAAGGCCGGCAGCCCCCTGACATCAGCGGACATCGCCGAACGTGTCATCGCCGAACGGGGTTTGGACGCCAGGGATGCTCGTCTGCGTCAAACGATGATCAAACGCATTGGCGCGGCGTTGGGCAAATGGAGGCGAGAAGGCGTGATCCGCGAAGCCGGTACACGCACGCAGAAATCCGGAGAGGGCAGCTTTAAGGCCTGGGTGCTGACATGAGCGATCCTGGCGGACGGTTGGCAATCCTGATGGCCATTGGTGGGCTCGTTCTGAAACGTAAGGAAATCGCCGCCCACATTCATCAGCAGCAGTATGAAGTTCGGAAGCTGGTGACCGAGTTGGACGCCGTAGACGCGGCGATCCGCAGCCATGATCCGAAGAGTCGTCTGGTGCCCGTCGTCCCTCCGCCCAGGGCCTTCTGCGGCCAACAGCGGCTCGTTCTCCTGACACTCCTCCAGGAGACCAACACGCCTCTGACAACCCGTCAGTTGGCACTTGGCCTCATGCTTCACCGTGGCCTGCCGACCACTGATCTCAAGCTCGTCCGGCAGACGATCCAGCGGTGCAATCTATGTCTTCAAGCAATGAAGCGACAGAACGAAGCCGATTGTTTCAAGGATGGCGAAACCATCCGCTGGGGCCTGCCATCAGGTCCGAATACAGGAGATGCGGCGTGAAAACGATCATGCACGTAGTGCTTGGAGACCGAGACGATCCTGATGCCGAGATCACGGTATCCGACCCACGAACCGTGCCGAACGTCGGCGATGCCGTGGATTTCTGCGAAGTGACCGAGGAAGGCAAAATGGGCCGAGTATCGGAACGCGTCTTTCGTTTTCTCCCCTACCATACAGAGATCGAGATCGTCGTTCGCCTCACGTAGTCATTTCTCGCCGACGCCCGAGATCGCTTGAATGAAGCGTTCGTACATGTGCAAGACTGCCGGAGGTTGAAGTCCTCTCGCTGTTGCCCCCGGCGTTTGAACGGTGCTCGTATCAGGACTTAACTCAAGAGTGGGCGAATCAAACACGCCGAGGTCCGGCACCGGGCTCCTTGAACCCTGATTTGGTGCTGATTCAACGTCACCGAGCGCCAAATCCGAGGGGTCGAGATCACGCCAACTGGTACGGACGTTGTGCTCTATCAGATCGCGAAACTTCATCAGCTATTTATCGATCTCACCAAGCTCGATCATGAGCTTCTGTAGGTCCCGAACGATCTTTGACGGATCGAAGCCGACAGCGGCGGCTAATCGG
Source organism: Vitreimonas sp. (assembly GCA_049287825.1). Taxonomy (GTDB): domain Bacteria; phylum Pseudomonadota; class Alphaproteobacteria; order Caulobacterales; family Aquidulcibacteraceae; genus Vitreimonas. The sequence continues at coordinate 10,042 of JBAQGO010000128.1, forward strand.
ATGAGTTCAACGGCGTCGATTCGGCGTTGCTGCTTCTCGATCTTCGCAATGAACGACTGCGGCCAACGCAACGCGTCTGCCACATCCTGCTGTGACAGCCCCGATACCTTTCGACGCTCCACCAGCAAACGCACAAACGCCGCGTAGCTTTCGCCGTGGAGCGACGCGACGCGGCCCTTTCGTGCTGGACGACCCATGTCCAGCGGGCTAATTCCATAGTCGGATTATGCCATAATCGGCTTGGTCGAATTTGATGAAGCAGTCTCAAACGCTCAATGCGCTCTGGTTCATTGGGGCCGTGATGGTTTTGGGAATTGGCGTCGCCATCATTTCCAGCCTTGGCTCATGGCAGAAAATTTCTGGCGATGGGGGTCTTCCGGCGCTCAGGCGCACCGACAACGGAATAGAGTTGACCTTGGGATGCTTCGGCGCCGCCGAACTACGAGATACCGGCAACGTGCCGTTCGCTTCTGGTGCGGTCGTATGGGCTCTCGGCAGCAACCACACAGGCCCCAATTTCCCAGGCTACTTCACTTGCGACGTGGCCGGCTACTCGTGCCGCTTACACAACGCCGACGTACAGAACTTCATCCTGACGCAGGATCGTGTGACCAACACGTACGCGTTCGCGAATGGGTCGACCCGATCAGTGACGTACGACCTCCAGCGCTTGCGGCCTCTGTACCAGGAGCTTCAGGAGCAATGTCGGCAGCGAGCGAGCAGATGATTATTTTCGGATTGCGAGGAATCGGCTGCTGAGCTTTGGTTACGTCGAACTTCGCCAACCGGTGTGGCGATCGCGCGCATCACATTATCCGTGGGGATCGGGCAGCGTGAAATTGGGCTTGATGTGATAGAGAATGCTACGGCGCATATGGACGTAGTTCTCTCCGCCACCGGTATTGATCTGTTTTTCGACGACCTCGAAGCCGACATGCTTATACATGTCTACCATGTTCTCGATCGCCCAAAGCTCGATCACCTTACAGTTATGATTTCTCGCCCATGTTTCGGCCCAACGGATCAGCGCCCCGCCGACGCCTGACCCACGCAACTTCTTCTCAACGGCAACTAGCGAAATGACGAGATTGGTCTCTCTCAGCTTGAATTTTACGAGGCCCAGAACCTTGTCACGATTGAGCATGATGTAGACATGCGAGCCTTCAGTCTCTTGATCGTAAAAATGATCGCCATAGTTTTCTTTATCCAGCGATGCGACGCCGCTCTTGATGTATGGCCGATCTACGTCAGTCTGATTTAGCCGGCGAAGCACACCAAAGGGTGGTTTCTTCTGCAACCGATTGTTCGGCACCTCAGGGAGTTGAAAGTAGACGCGGTCTCGGTAGCCGATCAGTACACCGAAATAGCTCGGGATGATTTGGCTCCCGATCTTGGTCACCAGTGAATACGTGATGACGTCCAAATTCCTGGTCATCAGGTCATTCGTGACCGCAAGCATCGATCGGCCTGAATGGTTGGCGCTGTCGATCAACAAGACCGGGGTCTTAATCTGATCCCAGATCACTTCTGTGTCGTAGACAACGGTGTCTGCCTCCTTGTTGTAGGAGACGCCGTACATGGTGAGGTTTGCCTGCCGTTTAGCGTCGACGTGATCGAGAACCGCGAAACCCATTTTCTCGCCGGAGATGCCGAGCGCGAACCACGTAAGGGGATAGTTCACGCCTAGAGCTTCTAGGCGTGCGGCAAGGTCCACGGCGAAGCCGTCGACCTCTTCCTTCCCCAAAAAATGAGTGATCAAAAGCTAGCCCCGCGCGGAGCCGGGCTTCGCTACGGGGTGTTTTTCGATCGCATCGCCCAAGAGGTCGAAATAACAATCACTGCAATACCAGCCGTCTTCACACCGCCGGCAGCCAGTGACGTACTCTTGGATTGGAACAGAGCAAGAAACGCACGAAAACGTTCCGGCCACGTGTTCGCGGCGGACGATTTTGTCGAGCTTGGCCAAGTGGGCCTTTCGAAACTCCGCGACAGTTGCCATTACTAACTACCAGTTGTTATCCGGATGAGCCGCGCGGGCGCATGCCAGCAAGAAATGGTGCGCGCAAGGTCCGAATCGCTTGCGGCCAAAGGCTACTTGCGCGCGAACGCTTCCTACAACCGGAGTATTTAGTGCGGACTTACCGCTCTAGTCATGGTTTTACTTGCGAAACGTGAAGTATCGCCGCTAATTCGCTCAATTAGCTCAGCAAAAGTGTTAACATGCGACAAACCGTCGCATGCATGCACTTCTTACGTAGATACCGGCATTTAGGCGGCGAGCTTCCGGTAGTGGGCTGGGTCACTGGCGTCGATCGTGATCTGCCAAGCGTCAGCACCGGGCACGGCTCGTTTAGATACCTCTTCGACCGATTGCCGTTGGTCGGCCCATTCCAGGACGCTCATACGGACAATGGTGTCGGCGGCGGGGTCAAGCGGCGTCTCGCCTCTCTCCCATCGGCCCACCGTCTGGTGATCCTTGTGGACGAGCTTGGCCAACTGGGACTGTGTAAGCCCCAATTCAGTGCGTAGAAATCGAAGCTCATTCGGCGCCAGCCCAGTTGGTTTTTCGGCCAATAGCTGTGCGATTAGCTTGTGTAGCTTCCGAACATTCGGAATGCCCGTCACGTCCTGGTCGGCATGATCCGTTTGTAAGGTCATCCCAACGAGAAGGACATTGTCGAGCCCGCAAGCCGTATAACGGATTGCCTGATCGCTCATTTCTGGTCCTTCCATTCGACACTGCAAACTTTGATCTTGCGACCGCCATTCGGCACGACAACCGCAGTCAAAGTCCGACCATTACTATTCGGAGTTGGCCCTTCGACAGTGTACTTGAAGTACAGCCCTGCCATCGAAGTCTCAACCGCTTCATCGTATACATACCCTGTACTTAAAAGGTGAAGTAAGTCACCCATGATGATCGGCTGCTGCTCCAACCAAGCGAGCACCCAGAGCACCGGCCATAGGTCGAGATCGTCCCGTCCCGCACATTCGTTGATACGGGCCGTAGCCTCCGCCGGCTCCCATCGGCCCGGCGGCGCAATCGCTCGCCCGTCCTTCCCTATATCAGGCTGATACATTGGGCTTAGAGCCGTGTAAACGAGGCTCACCGCTTTGGAGTTCCCGGACGGACCGTCTGTGCTCACTGGAACACGCCTCCAAATATATCTTGATGATACATTTTCTTTCCGCTAGGATGTATCACGATGATGTGTTGGCACGAGCCAGCACCGGATGCAAGGCCCATGCGGCCATGGAGGTAGGAAATGGCTTCAAAGGGTAGGCACGTCGTGCCGCACGGTAAGGATTGGGCTGTCGTAAAGCCGGGTGCCAATCGGGCCAGTAAGGTCACGGACACCCAGGCCCAGGCAGAGCGTGCGGCGAAGCGCATGGTGGCTAATGAAGGCGGCGGAGAAGTCCGCATCCATGGCCGCGACGCGAAGATCAGAGACTCCGACACGGTCAAGCCTGGGAATGATCCATTTCCGCCGCGCGATCGCAAGCACTGACGGGATTGAGAACAAAGAAAGAATCGCCCTAGACGTGCAAAGGCCCGGGCAAGCGTTGTAGCGCCCCCGGGCCTTTCTCAACGCTGGTTGTGCAGCGATCGAGGCTTAGCAGCGATGCGGGGTATGACCCCAATTCGACGCACCGGTCAATGCACGCCAGCACACTCAGGATGTGTGAAATGGCAAGCTTACAAATCACGTGCATTACCCCAGACGGCAGGGACGCGGACCAACGCATCGACGCCGTTGGCGGAAGCGGATTCTATCATCTGATCGACGACGCGATCCGCTTCATCGAAAATCGAACCCACAGCTACTGGACCATGGTGAACGGTCGAGCCACCGACGTTGTGGTGGCGACACGTCACAATGGCCGCAAGTATTTGAAGACGGTCGCCGACGGCTACGAGCCCAACAACCTCCTTGCGTTGCGGGGGTGCCAATGAGCGGTCTCCCCCTGAGCAAGACCGATTGGGAGTCGAAGTTTCGTGACTGGGCGGCGCCGCCCGGAGCGACGGAGACCAAACGCTGCGACAACGCAGTTGGTGCCGTTCGGAACGCAATCAAGGCGAGCGCGAAGCTTCAGTCGAAATCCGTGTCCGTCATCCTGCAAGGTTCGTACAACAACAATACGAACACCAAAGGAGAAAGCGACGTCGACATCGGGGTCGTTTGCAGTGACACGTTTTTCTACGACATTCCAGATGGCACCACGGCGCAGACATTCTCGATCAGCCCGGCGACGTACAGCTTCGATCAGTTCAAGGCCGATCTAGGAGAAGCACTCACAGGCTACTTCGGCTCGGGGGCGGTGAAGCGCGGCAACAAAGCCTTCGATGTCAAGGAAACCAGCTATCACGTTGAAGCCGACGTGGCGCCTTTTTTCACGCACCGCCGCTACAACAACAAGGGAGGGGTCATCGAAGGCGTCGAGATGCGGCCTGACGACAATCCGGCCAAGAAAATCATCAACTGGCCGGACCAACACTATGAAAATGGAGTCGCGAAGAACAAGGATACCGGCACGCGATTCAAATCATTGGTGCGCGTGCTGAAAAGCCTTCGCAACGAAATGTGCGAGAACAAGGTGTCGGCAGCAGAGCCAGTGATCGGCTTCCTCAACGAGTGCATGGTTTGGAACACGCCGAACCACCTCTTTGGCAGCGATCGATACTACGACGACGTCAATGCAGTGCTCACCCACCTCTACAACGCCACCAAGACGGACGACCTCTGTCGCGAGTGGGGCGAAGTTAGCGAGTTGAAGTACCTCTTCCGGGCAAGCCAGAAGTGGACTCGCCAGCAAGCCAACGACTTTGTGTTGGCCGCTTGGCGCTACGTTGGATTCAAGTGATGCTGAGCCGTACGCAGATCAGCTTGATTGTAGGGTTGACTGCCGTTCTCTGGGCGGCGGTCCTCCTAACGCGGGGAATAGCTTTTTCCTTGGATCAGTTTCTCGCGTTTGGGGCCACAGTTACCGGACTTACTTTGCTCACTAGCTGGTTCAACACGCGCTGTTGGCGGTTCGGAGTTTTCAAGGGCTGGCTGGTGCAACGCCCTTGGGTACAGGGAACGTGGCGGGTAACGCTGGAATCCAGTTGGATTGATCCGGCGACAAACAAGACTGTGCCGCCGATTTCAGGATTCATGGTCTTCAGGCAGACCTTCAGTTCGCTGTCCGCTCGGTTCTATACGAAGGAATCGTCGTCGGAGACTGTTACCGCGACAGTCCTGCAAGCGCCCGACTGCGTCTTCCAGGTGTCGGCGGCGTACCGCAACGAGCCGACTCCGAAGTTGCGCGGTGTCAGAAGCGAAATACATTTTGGCGCCTTTGTCTTTGACGTGCACGGGGATCCCCCGAACAGCCTTTCCGGCAAATATTGGACCGACCGAAAAACCAACGGCACCATGGTTCTCGAAGACCGCAACGATCGTTTGATCACGAGTTTCGAAGAGGGCTCACGACTCTATGATCCAAAAACCGACGACGTCGCCGATCGTCCTGCTGACGGTGAAAGGGTTGAAGCGTCGCCTTAGGTACGCTCGTAGGGCGGCTTGCGGCTCGCTGTCCTTTCATGCGTGAATACGCTTCCCCAGCGCCTCCTTTTCAAAGGAGACGCAAATGAAGAAGCCAAGCAAGGAAGAAGTACGGGCCTACATTGCCGAGGTCGCCAAACAGCTAGCAGCCATGTGCCGAGGGCATGATCCTGCACTCTCTGCGACTTTGAGATGTGCGGCGCAGATTGCACGCTTGCCAGATCGCATGACATCGAAAACGCGCAAGCGTTGAGCACAAACTTCCCCGCAGAATGCGGGGTGGCAGCCATTAGCCCGTCATCCAGCGCCAAATGCCGACCACCAGCACGCCTACAACGAAGGCCGCTCCAGTGGCTTCAAGCAGGGTTTCCCAGAGAGGCTGGCGGGTTCTCATCCGCGATCCGACTTGTGAGTGAGACGCTTCATCGCGAACCGCACCGCCACAGTGGCCACGGCGGCGACGGCATACACCAACAATATGAGAGGCCACGGTCTCCACCCGCAATCATCCGGATGGCCACATTCGGCGGCGACAAGGATGAAGAGATAGGGAAGCGTGACCACCCAAATGATGGCTATCAGGCAGCCGCCAATCACATTGATGATCGTTCTCACGGATCACGCTTCTTCTTCGCGGCTGGACCATAGCCCGACGCCCACTCCCCGTCATTGAGTTGGCCTTTGCGGCGTCGCTTCGGGCGCTTGCCAGACGATGTCGCGCCGCTCGTCGCTCTCGCCCCTGCCATCAGATCGCTGAGCCGTCCGCCTGCCGAGGGCTTGGGGTCGGGAATACCTGAGAGCGTCGTGCTGAACGGTAGCTTTTTCTGCTTGTCGGCCATGGTCGTCTCCAGACGACCCCATGCGAAGCGCATATAGGAACGCAGGCGTTGCGTTGGGGTGCTCAAGCGGATGCGATGTGTTAGGTGCCGAACACTGTTCGCGACCGAACAGGCGCACAATCCCGCGATGTACGAAGTTCAATACGTCCTAGACGGGGTGCGCGTTGCTTCACTCACTCACGCGGGCACGCTGGAAGACGCCCGAAGCACCGCTAAGGACGGAGTGCGACGGCACAAAGCGGACCATGCGCGCATCGTGCACAACGAGACTAAGGACGTTGAGGTCTGGCCTCCAAAAGAAAGCGGCCCCGCTGGGACAGGATTACCGGCAAGCAAGGGTTGATTGTCGGAAAGCGTACAGAGGCCCATTGTGAGCACGCCGCAAGGTCAAGCCCTTTTTAACCGGCGGTACAGCCAAGGGGGGTCGCCCTGTAAGGGGCGACCTTTCTGTTCATAAGAAAAGCGGCCCCTCCGGGTTGGCTGGGTTGTGGAGGGACCGCTTTCCGTAGTTGGGCCGAATTTGATGCGGGGGAGACTTCGGCCCGGCGGACTTGGTTCAGCCGCCCAGCGTGGCGCTCGCCACCACAAACAGCGCGGCCAGAATACAGACTATAGCGTAGCCAATCACGATCCGAGGATGGACGGTCGAGAGCCAGCCAAGATGGTTGTCGTTTTCAAAATCACGGCGAGACATGGAGCCCCTCTCCATTGTTCCGAGCGTGAATCAAATTGCACGAAGTTAACGGAAATCAACTTACAACTCAGTAGGTAGGGAACCGTACAAATCAGCGCCTAAACAGCACCGCGCCGCCCCAAGGAGCCCCAGGGCAGCGCGGGCGGAGCCTTCTTGGGCAGGCTTGCGTTTGCGTTATCCGGAGCCTCAGTCGCCTCCCGCAGGCCGCTCTCGTTTTCACGCTCGATGGCGCGTTCAAGCTGCCATCGACGAAGGGCGTTGCGAACCTTCAGCGGATTGGCTCGGCGCGCCTTGTTGCGGCCCGTCCGCCGCTGCCAGCAGCCGGTCCAGGCGATTGAACGTGCCGAGGTGCAGGCCTGCCGGAGAAGCAGCATAAACTTCTCCTCTGCTGTCTTTTTTCGATGATCCTGACGCCACGCCTGTTCGACGGCAAAGTTGAACAAGTGCGCGCCGCCAATGTGCCCGTAGATGTGCTCGGCGTCACGCACGCGGTTGAAGAAGCTCTCGACTGTGTTCGTGTGAACAAGCTCGTCGCCCACGACCTGAAAGTAGCGCTGTTTGTGGTTGATGCAGTAGTGCTTTCCCTTAGCCGCCAACCTCGTGAAGTGACTCGCACTGTCGGTGAAAATCTTAGAGTGCTTTTCCACGTGGTCCAAAACGAACTTTCGCCCTTCGCTCTCGCGCTGGACGACAACGACGAGCGTCGGGCCTTTGCGCTCACGCATCGCAAATACGCATTGGGCGCCTACTTGAAAGCGCTGCCGCCGCCGATCGTCACGATGTTTATGGACGTTCTTCGGACGATTGTGCCCGCCCACGAAACAGCCATCCGCTTCGACGCTGCCTGAAAGCGTGCGGCCCTTCTGCTCCTGGCCCATGACTTCGCGCAACTTGTGCTGGAGCACGCGCGCCGTGGTCGGGCTGACATCGACCATGTCAGCCAAATGCTCCGCAGAAATTCCAACCGGTGCCGACGCGAAGAGAGACACCGCGTAAAGCAGCGTGCTGAGCGGCAGCTTCACGTTCGACAGCGCTCTGCCTGAGAGCAGCGAAAAGTTGTGCGGCGGCTCCGACTTGCGACACCGGAAGGTCGGGGCCACGAAGCGTTCGGTCTTCGATTTCCGACGAATTACGTAGGCGCCTTCACATCCGCATTTCGGACAAATTGGCTCACCGTCGCCCCAACGCGCCCGCATAATTAGGTCAAATGCCTGTTCGTCTGTCAGTCGCCCCACCGCCAAAGGGGCCAGCCGAGAACGCTGGGTAGTCACCGGACATCACCATTATCGATATATTTCCTATGCCTCAACGGGCGGTGAATTAGGAAAGTGTTTCCCTGATTGGCATATCGATTTTGACGATGATTCTCCTGATTGATGTAAAATCGCATGACGATCCCTGAGCAGGTGTGGAAAGAGCGGGCCAGGACCGTCCTCAAGGACGAACTCAGGCGGCGAGGCGTGAGCTACAAGGAACTGGCGCGCTTGCTGATGGAACTAGGCCTGAAGCGGCAAACCGATCTGTCGATCGCAAACAAGCTCGCGCGCGGCGGTTTCTCGGCGGTTTTTCTGATCCAGTGCCTAACCGCAATCGGATGTCGGCAGATCAAGCTCCGCTTCGACGATGACGACTAGTCCGACACGCGCCACTTCTGCGATCCGATGTTCACCTTGATCGCCTCGACGGTGCCCTGCCGGCGAAGGCTTTGAAGCGTAGTGCCAGTCTGTTGAATCGCCTTCTCGACCTCTTTGGTCTGAGTCTGACCGCGCGCTTCGGCCAGCTTAAATCCCAACTCACGAGCGGTTAGCGGTTGAGGCGCTTCGCGAAGCACACTGAGAATGAGATCAGTGGCGCCAACCTCGTGCCGTTTCTTGATGCCACGGCGAACCTTCAAGCCGCCGATGTCGATTTCCGGATCAATCACCCGCAGCGCATCGTCGATCTTATTGAGGCTGGCGTGGTCCCGCTGGAGCCGGGCTTCCAGGTCCTGGATGACGCCCGCAAGGTTGGCACGGTGTTCTAGGATATTTATGGATTTCGGTTTGGACTCAGGTAGTTGGCTGTTTTCTGACATTGAAGAACTCTTGACCTGTCGTTTGGGGGAGAGGTCAAGCGACTCGGAATTCTTTAGAACAGCACGAATCAATTCCAATTCCATAAAGGAATCGGCTTGACATCGTGCGTAAGGATTATAAAGAACGAGAGCCGCTTGCCCTGATTGAAAAGTGGGTGCGACACAGCCGCCGCAAGGTGGCTAGCCCGTTCAGGGTTGATGGTGATGAGCCATCGGGTCCTCCTAGTGTTGGTCGCCGTTCCGAGGCGGGTTAAGTGGTTTTGACGGGGTCGATGTTTGCTGCATCGACCCCGTTCGGTTCTTCAGTGGATTGAGAGGCAAGCGAGACCAACCGGCCATGCCGCTTGATCAGCTTCTTGTCCTTGAGCAACGTGAGCGTCGAACTCACGCTGTTGCTGCTCATGTTCGTCCCGTACTTCTCCTTAAGCACAGCAACGATTTCTGAGGTCCGCATCCAAGGTTTGTTCGGGTCAGAGAGCGCCAGAAGGATCATCTCCTGGAGACTCTTGGGTACCGGCGCTGATGACCGGACGTCGTCAGCCGATTCCGCAAATGCAGCGCGCGCGAGCAACGAGCGTCGCTTCGCATAGAGCGGCTCTAACTTGGACTTGTACTCAAGCTCCACGAGTTTGATTTCGGCATCAACGCCGGTCAGGGCCTGCTGGAGTAACTGGAGCGACAAGAGGCGCGTTTCCTCGATCATGAGGAGCCTCTAAGACAATATTTTAATAACTTCAAGAGTCCGTAGGATAAGGTGATCTAACGTTAGAAAATATAAACTTCGATTGGCTTCGGGTGCCAGAATCGGCAAATGGGCTAGGCGTCAGGCAAAAACACCCATTTTATCAAGCGCTTGAGCTTGTGCGCTTGCTACTCAAACAAAATTTTTATGGGAACCCTCAGGTTGTATAACAGGCGCTGTGCGCTTCCTGGCGGATGCCGGAATTTTCGCAACAGGCGCTCGATGCTTTGAGGCAGCCGCTCGAGTCTGGCCAAGTGCTGATCGCGCGCGCCAATCATCACGTCACTTATCCAGCGCGCATTTTGCTCGCAGCCGCGATGAATCCGTGCCGCTGTGGAGGTGGTCCCGGTGCGGGCATGTGCCGGCGCGGTCCGCGCTGCGCCACCGAGTATCAAGCGCGCCTCTCCGGCCCGCTGCTCGATCGCATCGATATCCAACTCGACGTCCCGCCCGTCACCGCCGCCGATCTCGCCTTGCCGCCGCCGATCGAAGGCACAGCGGAGGCAGCCGCCCGTGTGTCGCGTGCGCGCGCTGCACAGACTGCGCGCGGCGCCGGGCTGAACGCGACGCTCGATCTTGATGCGCTCGAGCGTGTGGCCGCGCCTGACGCGAACGGCGCGGCGCTTCTGTCTAAGGCCGCCGAGTCGCTGCAGCTCTCGGCGCGCGCCTATCACCGTACGCTGAAGGTGGCGCGCACCATCGCGGATCTCGACGGCGCCGATGCGGTCAAGCGCATTCATGTCGCCGAAGCTCTTAGCCTGAAGCGGCAATGGGCGGGCGCCGATCAGGGCGGATTTGCTAAGGTTTCTTAACCGGCGGCAGGCTTGATCGCTCGCATGGGCGAGCCCGCCACAGCCGCAGCCTTCGATGCGTTCGATGCGCTGCCCGATCCTGCCGCCATTCTGGCGGCGGATGGGTCGTTGCTGCGCGCCAATGCGGCGTTCCGCGAGACGTTTCGTCATTGGGTAGGCCCGCAGCGCCCGCCTTGGGGCAGGGCGGCGACGCCGGCATTCATCGACGGCATGCGTCGCTTCGATGCGACCGCGCCGGACGGCCGTCACTTCGAATGGGTTGAGCGACAGCAAGCCGATGGCGTGCGCTTGGTCGTGGCGCGCGATGTCACCCTTCACGTGCGCGCGGCCGAGGACGCGCTGCGCGCCAAGACGACGTTGTTCGCAACGCTTACGCACGAATTGCGCACGCCGCTCAATGGCATTCTCGGCATGGCGTCGCTCCTGGATTTGGGCAAGCTGGAGCCGAGCGCGCAATCCTATGTCGGCGCTATTAAGCAATCGGGCGAGCATCTGCTCGAACTGATCACTGAGATACTCGACTATTCGCGTCTTGAGGCAGGCCGCATCGCGCTCGACAGCGTGCCGTTCGATCCGGAAGCGACCATGCAAGACGTCGCCGAGCTGTTGTCGCCTAAGGCGCGCGGCAAGGATCTGGAAATCGCGGTCACTGTTCGCAGTAGCGCGCCGACGCGGGTGATCGGCGACGACGGCCGCTTGCGCCAGATCTTGTTCAATCTGGCCGGCAACGCCGTGAAGTTTACCGAGTCCGGCGGCGTCGTGCTCGAAATGTCGCCGCGGCCGGGTGGGCGCTTGCGCTTCAGTGTGCGCGACACCGGCCTTGGTGTGGCGCCCGAAAAGCAGACACTGATCTTCGAAGAATTCACGCAAGCTGACGCAAGTGTTTCGCGCCGTCACGGCGGCACCGGACTCGGTCTCGCTATCGTCAAACGTTTGGCGTTAGCGATGGGCGGCGAGGCAGGGCTGTTCAGCAAGCCAGGTTACGGTGCGACTTTTTGGGTGGAGATTCCGTTTGGCGCCGTGGCCGACGCGCCGGCGCCTCTGACGCTGAGCGGCGCGCGTGTGGCGCTGATCACACCTTCGCATGTGCTGGCGCAATCCATCCGCGCGATGATCGCGTCGCTGAATGGCGTTGTGGTCGAACGTGACGAGCAGCCGGACGTCATTCTGTTGGATTGGCATGAGGGCGCCGACGGCGAGACGATCAACGCAATGAAGCGCGGTGCGCGCGCGGTGATCGCGCTGATCGCGCAAGAGAATCGCGAAGCCATTCCGTTAGCGCGCGCGGCGGGCATAGTGCACTACACGCTGAAGCCGCTGCGGCGGCGCTCTTTGGTGGAGCGCATCCGCGTTTCGTTGGGCGAGACCATCACGGTGGCCGCGGGGGAGGCGCCGCGCGCCGATGAGGCTGCGCCGGGCATTTTGACTGGCTTGCGCGTGCTGCTGGCCGAGGACAATCCAATCAACGCATTGTTGGCGCGCAAGTTCTTGACGTGCGCGGGCTGCATCGTCGTCGGTGCGCAGGATGGCGAGGAGGCGGTCGCCGCTGCTGCGGCGGCTGCGTTTGATCTCATTTTGCTCGATATCCGAATGCCGCGCATCGACGGCATCGAGGCGGCCGAACGCATTCGCGCGGGCGCGGGGCCCTCGGCGCGCGCCCCGATCGTGGCGCTGACCGCCGACACCGGCGACGCCGAGCGCACGCGCGCCATGCGCGCGGGCATGGACGACTTCATCACCAAGCCGATTGACGCTCATCGGCTGCTTGCTGTGGCGGAACGCTTTATACCGCGCGCGGACTAGCGGCTTCGCCAGCTGGCGTTTGCGGCCGCGCGGCGATGATCATGGCCAAGAAGATGCCGGCGACGCCGACGACAGCGGTGTAGAGAAAGAAGACCACGTAGCCGGCGCCCAAAGATGCCGCACTGACGTGCAGGTCGGCGGCGCGGGTGTAGGACTCAGTCGTCAGTCCTGAGAAGAGCGAGCGCAAAGCGCCAAAGCCGCCGCCGCCTTCCGCCGCTTGCGCCGAGCTTTCGACGATACGTCCCGATTGTGAGGCGATGATTTTTCCGAACAGGGAATAGAGCGAGGAGAACAGTGCGTATTGCGAAGCGGTGAAGCCCACCGATGTGAGGCTCGACATGTAGGCGATGAGGCAGGTGCCCGCGAAACCGGAGGCCACGTTGTCTAGGCCGATGGCCGTGAACAGCGCCGGCATATGATGGCCTTGGGTGGCGAGCCAAATGAAGCCGATATGGCTGATCGGCTGCGCAAACGCGCCGATCACCAGCGACCGCATCAGGCCTAAGCGGAGGATGGCGACGCCGCCGGCGGAGACGCCGATCAACGTCGCGACAACGCCGAACAGTTTGCGCACTTCCGCGATCTCAGTGAGTGAGAAGCCGAGATCCTGATAGAACGGGTTCATGATCACCAGCACTGACTCAGCGAGGCGATAGACGCAGATCAGGGCGAGGATGAGTGTGGCGGCGCCGCGATGACGCTGAAAAAAGTCCTGCAGCGGATCGCCAAGCATGTGCGAGAGCGAAGCGCCGGGCCGGGTTTTCACACCAGGGATCGGCAGCGCGGCAACGACGAGCGCCGTGAAGCCAAGCGCCACGAACAACAATTGCAGCCAGATTCCGTCCGGCTTTGCCGTGAACGCGCCGGTGAAGGCGGTGCTGGCATCGGCGCCGATGAGAGGCGCGGTGAGGAAGCTCAGAAACGGTCCGTTGCCTGTGAGACCAAGGCCGATAAGGATGGCGGAGATGATCAGAATGATCAGCCGCACGAACCATTCGACGGCTTCTGGGATAGCGCGATGCGGAATGCCTTCGACGGGAATATGACGGATGGTGTGGGCTTGCTCGCGCGGGGCAAACAGCACTGCACCGACGCCGATGGCCATGAACGCGGCCATCACCGTGTAAGAGAGTTGCCAGCCGTATGCGTCGGCCAACGCCAGGGCCAGCGCGCCGGCGATGATTTGCGCGACCCGATAGCCCCATTGGTAGGCGGCGGCCATCAAGCCTTGACGCTCTTGCTCGGCCGCTTCGATGCGCCAGGCGTCGACGACGATGTCTTGTGTTGCGGACGCAAAGCCGACGCACACCGCGAAGAGGGCGACAAGGCTCAGATTTTGCGCGGGGTTGGCGCCGGCGATCAGCCAGAGGCCGAGGACGATCGCCGCCTGCGCGACCAGCATCCACGAACGTCGGTGGCCGAGCAGGTTGGTGAGCACCGGCACGTTGGTGCGGTCAATCAGCGGCGCCCACAAGAATTTCAGCGACGATGCGATGGTTGCGAGGCTGAAATAGCCTATGACTTCGAGCGAGAGATTGGCTTGCCGCAGCCAGGCCGAGAGCGTGTCAAACACCAAGAGGAATGGCAGGCCGGCGGCAAAGCCCAGGCCGAGCATGACGAGCGCGCGGCGGTCGCCGAAAAATGCGAAGGCGCTGACAAGACTGGTGCGTTTGGCTGGGCTCGATGGGTCTGACATCCGCGCTCCCTGTGTGGTGCGATCTGGAGGGGTTTGGGAACGTCCGTCAACAAGCGCCCGACGGGACGTGCTGCGGATTGCGTAGCCGGCAATCCGCAACGCCTGTCCGTCTTTCGCGCTCGGACTTGGCGCGTGAACCGGCGGACTGATGTACGCGGCAGCGGCGGACCGTTTGGCGCCTGGTCTGATGCGTCGCGGGCAGTGGTAGAAAAGGCGGACCGGCAACGACGTTTGACGTGGTGCTGAGCGACCTCGATCCCGGCCAGCAATCCGACGAGATCCAGGCGATCGATCCGATCAACGGAGGGCGCCGTCCGGGCGGCGTGATCGCTGCGCCGATTGTTTGGTTCGAAGAGGCGTCGCGGCGTTACTCGGCTAACGCTTTTTGGAAGGCGGCGCCGCTTCACATTTCCGTTTGGGCGATTGACGCGAAAAAAGCGCGGCGGTTAATTCGAGGCCAGGAGGATGCTATGCGTACTTTGCTCTCATCTCTCGCGCTGCTCTGCGCCGTGTGCGTATCGGCTGCAATTTCAACCGCCGACGCTGCGCAGCAACGCAGCTACGGCTTCAGATGCCCCTCAGATTTGTTGCGGGTTGTGTTTGACGACGACCGCCGCATCGCGATGATCTATCGATTTGGCAAGCCGACTATCACAGTGTCCCAGCAAACCGCGCGCGCGGACGGCTTTCATTATTCAAACGCCCGCTACGATTTGGAAGGAACGTTCGAGCAAGCGCGCTTCCGGGTGGGCCAGGGACGTGCGGAAACCTGTCGGCGCGTCAGCGTCAACGGCTGACCCTGGCAGGTCAATCGGCGCTACTTCCTCTTGGGCTCGTTCGCTTCGCCCGCTTGAAATGCAGCTAAGGCTGCGAAGGTCACGATGTCGGAGACAGTCGCGCCGATGGGCGCGATTTGGATGGGCTTTGAGAGTCCCGTGAGCACTGGCCCAATGACGGTGGCGCCGCCGGCGGTGGCGAGCAAATTGGTGGCGATCGAGGCGGAGTGGAGTGCGGGCATTACCAAGACGTTGGCGGCGTCGGTGAGGCGCGAGAACGGGTAGAGCTCGCGCATGTTGTGATTGAGCGCGACGTCGGCGTTCATCTCGCCTTCGTATTCGAAATTGGCGTTGCCGCCGCGATCGAGGATGGCGATGGCCTCGCGGATTTTTTCGGAGCGCTCCATCTCCGGATTGCCGAAATTGGAGTGCGACAGCAGCGCGACGCGCGCGTGGGCGCCGAATTGCCGCGTGAATTTCGCGGCTTGCAATGTGATTTCCGAGAGTTCTTGCGCGTTCGGGAATTCCGTGACGGCGGTGTCGGAGATGAAAAGTGTGCGCCCGCGCGAGAGCACGATGGTGACGCCGATGAGGCGGCAGCCTCGCGTTGGATCGATGACAGTGCGAATGTCACCGAGCGCGGTGGCGTAGTTGCGGGTGACGCCGGTGACCATGCCGTCGGCGTGGCCGAGCGCCACAACGCAAGAGCCGAAGACGTTGCGATCCTGGTTCACCAGGCGTTGCGCGTCGCGATAGATCATGCCGAAGCGCTGTTGGCGCTTGTACACGAGATCGGTGTAGGCGGCGTTGTGCTCGGAGAGGCGGGCGTTGAGGATGCGGAGCTTTGCAGTGTCGGGCAGGCCGACATTGGCCATGTTGGCGCGCACTGTCTCTTCGCGGCCGATGAGAATGGCTTCGCCGAGGCCGCTTTCCTGAAACGCGTACGCGGCGCGGATGACGGCGGGTTCTTCGCCTTCGGCAAACACAATGCGTTGGGGGGTGCGGCGCACGACGGTTTGCACGCGCTGCATCATCGCGGCGGTCGGATCGAGACGCTGCGCCAGGCTTTGACGATAGGCGTCCATGTCAGCGATCGGCTTGCGCGCGACGCCGGTGTCCATCGCGGCTTGGGCGACGTAGGGCGGAATTTCTGAGATCAAACGCGGATCGAACGGCGTCGGGATGATGTAGTCGGGTCCGAACTTAAGGCGGCGGCCGTGATAGGCGGCGGCGACTTCGTCGGGCACATCTTCCTTTGCGAGCGCGGCGAGGGCGCGCGCGGCGGCGACCTTCATCTCTTCGTTGATGCTGCGTGCGCGCACATCGAGAGCGCCGCGGAAGATGTACGGAAAGCCAAGAACGTTGTTGACCTGGTTCGGATAGTCCGACCGACCGGTCGCTACGATGGCGTCTTTGCGCACTTCGTGCACGGCTTCCGGCGTGATCTCTGGATCGGGATTGGCCATGGCGAAGATGATCGGCTTCTTGGCCATGGCCTTGACCATGTCCTGCGTCATCGCGCCGGCGACGGAGAGTCCCATGAACACGTCGGCGCCTTTGATGGCGTCATCGAGCGTGCGGGCTTTGGTGTCGATGGCGTGCGCGGCTTTAAATTGGTCCATGCCTTTTTCGCGGCCGATATAGATGACGCCTTCGCGGTCGAGGGCGATGACGTTTTCGTGGCGAACGCCAAGCTGTTTGATCAGCGCGATGCAGGAGAGACCTGCAGCGCCAGCGCCGTTCACGACGACTTTGGTGTCGGAGAGTTTGCGGCCGGTGAGTTCGCACGCATTGAGCAGACCGGCGGCCGCGATGACGGCGGTGCCGTGTTGATCATCGTGGAAAACCGGAATGTCGAGTTCGTCACGAAGGCGGCTTTCGATGATGAAGCACTCGGGGCTTTTAATGTCCTCGAGATTGATGCCGCCCCAGGTGGGGCCGATGTTGCGGACGGTGGTGATAAATTCTTCGGCGTCCTGCGTTGTCACTTCGATGTCGACGGAATCGATGTCGGCGAAGCGCTTGAAAAGGACGCTCTTGCCTTCCATCACCGGCTTTGCGGCCATGGCGCCGAGATTGCCGAGCCCCAGAATGGCGGTGCCGTTGGTGATGACGGCTACGAAATTGCCCTTGGCGGTGTAGTCGTACGCGCGGTCTGCGTCTTCAGCGATGGCTTTGACGGGCGCTGCGACGCCCGGTGAATAAGCGAGCGAAAGATCGCGTTGCGTCGCCATCGGCTTGGTCGGCGTGATCGAGATTTTCCCCGGCGTCGGCTCGCGGTGGAACTCCAGCGCTTCGGCGTCGGTGAAGCTCTTTTTCTGCTCAGTCATATGGGCGAAGCTCGTGCGCTATTTGCGCCGCACCCTAGCTTTGGGCGCCTCCGCGTCAATGGAAGTCCGTGACGCAAGCCGCTAAGGGTGAAGCGTGGCCGATTCCTCCCACCCAGCGCCCGCGAAGCCAACGCCGTTCATGGCGCAATATCTCGCGGCGAAAGCCGAGCACCCCGATGCGATCGTGTTTTTTCGCATGGGCGATTTCTATGAAATGTTTTTCGAGGATGCCGAGAAGGCGGCGGTGGCGATCGGCATCACGCTGACCAAGCGCGGCCAACATGGCGGCGAACCGATTCCGATGGCGGGCGTGCCGTGGCATCAGGCCGAAGGCTATCTCGCGAAGCTGATCCGTTCTGGTTTCAAAGTTGCGGTGTGCGAGCAGCTGGAAGATCCGGCTGAAGCGAAGAAGCGCGGCGGCAAATCGATCGTCGCACGCGGCGTTGTGCGCGTGGTGACGCCGGGGACTTTGACAGAAGAGGGCTTGCTCGATGCACGCGCAGCCAATCGGCTGGCGGCAGTTGCGTTCGCGGGCGATGCGGCGGCGATTGCTTGGGCCGATGTTTCGACGGGCGCGTTCGAAACACGTGCGCTGAAGGCGGATGCGGTGGAGGAAGAGCTCGCGGCATTGGCGCCTGCCGAGTTGATTGTTGTCGATGCGGAGATGGCCCGAGTTGCAGAAGCGGCGCGCGTGTGCGGGGCGACGGTGACGCCGCGGCCCGGCGTGAAGGCTGACGCGAAAGCTGCGGCGCGACGCATCAAAGCGGCGTTTGAAGTCGCGGCGCTCGACGCGTTCGGGGATTTCAGCGACGTGGAGCTCTCGGCGATGGGCTTGGTGCTCGATTACATCGAGCTGACGCAAGCGGGCGCTGCGCCGCGTTTGACGCCACCGAAGCGCTCCGGCGAGCGCGCCTTCATGGCGATCGATGCGGCGACGCGGGCGGCGCTGGAGATTGAGCGCTCAGTTCGGGGCGGGCGCGAAGGATCTTTGCTCGCGTGTGTGGATCGCACGGTGACGGCGGCGGGCGGGCGCTTGTTGGCGGAGCGGATGGCGCGGCCGCTGACCGATGTTCGTGCAATCAACGCGCGGCTTGATGCGGTGGCGTTCTTTCTCGGTGAGAAGGAACGGCGGCGCGGCGTGCGCGAAGAGTTGCGCGCGGCGGGAGATTTGGCGCGTTCGTTGACGCGCTTGGCGTTGGGCCGCGGCGGGCCGCGAGATTTAGCGGCGTTGCGTGACGGATTGAGCGCCGGCGATCGTGCATCGGCGCGGGTGTTGGGCTTGAGCGGTGAGGCGCCGGCGGAAGTGAAGCGCGCGGGCGAGGCGTTGGCGCTGGCGAGCCACGCAGCGAGCGCCGCACTGGCGCAGAAGCTGCAGCAGGCGTTAGCGCCGGATTTGCTGCTGCTCACGCGCGATGGCGGATTCGTGGCGGCAGGTTTCGATGCGACGCTCGATGAGTCGCGTGCGCTGCGCGACGACGCGCGCAAGGTTATTGCGGCGCTGCAGGCCAAATACTCAGAAGAGACCGGCGTCGCTGGGCTGAAGCTCAAGCACAATGGCGTGCTGGGCTATCATGTCGATGCGACGACGAAGCAGGCGGAAGCCTTGATGGCGCCGCCCCTGAATGCGCGCTTCATTCATCGGCAGACCAATGCAGGTTCGGTGCGTTTCACTACCACTGAGCTTGCAGAGCTGGATGCGAAGATCGCGCGCGCTGGTGAAGCGTCGCTGGCGCGTGAGCTGGCGCTGTTCAAAGAGTTCGCGATGGAAGCGGCGGCCTGTGAGGGCGATGTTCGTGCGGCGGCAGAAGCGCTGGCGTCGCTCGATGTGGCGGCGGGGCTGGCGCAGTGGGCGGAAGAGAGTCAGGCGACGCGGCCGGAGATTGATGAGAGCTCGGCGTTGCTGGCTGAAGGAGCGCGGCACCCGGTGGTGGAAGAGGGCGTGCGCCGAGATGGCAATGGCTTCACGCCGAACGACGCGCGGCTCGATGCGGAAGGCAAGAGTGGCCCACGCTTATTGGTGGTCACCGGCCCGAACATGGCCGGCAAGAGCACGTATCTGCGCCAGATCGCGTTGCTCGCGGTGTTGGCGCAAGCCGGATCGTTTGTCCCCGCGCGCAAATTGCGGTTGGGCGTAGTAGATCGCGTGTTCGCGCGCGTGGGCGCCTCTGACGATCTGGCGCGCGGGCGTTCGACGTTCATGACCGAGATGGTCGAGACTGCTGCGATCTTGCATCAAGCGGGGCCGCGGGCGCTGGTGGTGCTCGATGAGATCGGGCGCGGCACCGCGACCTTCGATGGTTTGGCCATCGCTTGGGCCGTGGCGGAGCATTTGCACGCGGCCAATACGTGCCGCGCGGTGTTCGCGACGCACTATCATGAGCTGACGCGATTGGCGGAGAAGCTGGAAGCCGGCGCCAACGCGCATCTGCGTGCGAAAGAGTGGAAGAGCGATCTCGTGTTCTTGCACGAAGTCTCGGCAGGTCCGGCGGATCGCAGCTACGGCATTCAGGTCGCGAAGCTCGCCGGCTTGCCGAAGAGCGCGGTGGAGCGCGCGCGCGCGGTGCTGGCTCGGCTCGAAGCGAACGGCGGCTCAACGCGCGTCGAGATCGCCGACGACCTGCCGCTGTTTGCGCAAGTGATGGCCGAGCATGCGCCGTCAGCGCTGGAGGCAGCGTTGGCCGAGATCAATCCGGATGGCTTGTCGCCACGCGAAGCGCTTGAGGCGCTTTATCGCCTCAAGGCTGCAGCCAAAGACTCAGAGAAGTAGAAGCCTTACGGCTGCTGCGGATTGTTGTTGCTCGGCAGGAGGCCTGGACGGTTGTCGACCGAACGGCGCGCTTGCTCCACGGCCATGCCGCGCGTGACCGCTTCCGACGCCAACGGCAAGGATGAATCCATCGCCGTGTACATCATAAACGCGCCGAGGATGCCGCCGAGGACGAGGCCCGTAACGCCCCATATCGAGGCGGCGAACCAGTACGCAGCGGAGCGTTCGCTTTTGATGCGCTGGTGGAACAGCTTTTGGTCCATGAGCGCTTCGAGGCCAGCGCGGGAAGGGTGATCTGTGATGTGGCCGTCTTCGTCGACGGGGCTCAGTTTGATGGTCCGGCCGCCTTTGCTGCGCATGTGGTCTGAGCTCCCCGGGAAGTGATCCCGTACCTATTTGGCTGTGCCCGCGAAATGAGGCAAGTTTGCGTTGTGTGTTTTACCAAGAAGTCATTTCACGCAGCAGGCGAGTCACGGTGCGCAGTGGCCGCGGAATGATCCGGCGTGGCAATGGCTGAACGGCTCAAACCGATCACGGTCGGCGACGTGCTCGACGGAGCGGCGTTGCGCGGCGCGTTGAGCGCGCTCTACGCCGAACACGGCGACGATGCGCGCGGCGAGGTCAAGGCCTTGTTGCGAGAGGCTTTATCGAACGGACGCGCGGCGGCGCGTGCACGGCTCGAGGCAGGCGAGAACGGTTTGGCCGTGGCGCGGCTGATCTCGGCGATCGGCGACGAGATCGTGAGCGCACTCTACGACTTCACGACCACGCACGTGTTCCGAGCGCGCAATCCGACGGAGGGCGAACGTTTCGCAGTTGTCGCGGTAGGCGGCTACGGGCGAGGCGAGCTGGCGCCGTTCTCGGACCTCGATCTGTTATTTCTGCGGGCCTACAAGGCGACGCCGTTCTCGGAGAGCGTCACCGAGTTCATGCTTTACATGCTCTGGGACCTTGAACTGAAGGTCGGGCATGCCTCGCGCAACATCGAAGAGTCGCTGAAGCTGGCGCGCGGCGACTACACGATTCAGACAGCGTTGTTGGAAGCGCGATTGATTGCCGGCGATGCTTCGCTGGTGAAGCAATTGGAGTCGCGCTTCCGCAAGGAGGTGGCGCAGCGCGATCGCGCTGTGTTCATCACAGCGAAATTGCAAGAGCGCGATCAGCGTCACCAGCGCATCGGCGCTTCGCGCTATATGGTTGAGCCCAACATTAAAGAGGGGAAGGGCGGATTGCGCGATCTGCACACGCTCTTCTGGCTCGCGCGCCATCGCTATGGCTTCACCAGCATGGGGCAGTATGTCGAAGCCGGAGTGTTCAGCGCCGACGACGCCGCAGCGTTTCGCCGGGCGCTTGAGTTCTTATGGACGGTGCGCTGTCATTTGCACTTCGTAGCGGGTCGCGCGGAAGAGCGGCTCACCTTCGATCTGCAGCCGGAGCTAGCGCGGCGCATGCACTACGAGGCGCGGCGCGAAGTTAGCGGCGTTGAGCGCTTCATGAAGCGCTATTTTCTGGCGGCGAAGGAAGTCGGCGGACTGACGCGCGTTCTGTGCGCGAAGCTGGAATCGGAGAACGCCAAAAGCGCGCCGCGCGGATTGCAGCGCTTTCTGCCGCCGTCACGCAAGCGGGCGCAGGCGATCGAGCCGGGTTTTCATGTCGATGGCGGGCGATTGAATGCGGACGTCAAAGCCCTGGAAACTCCGGCCAATTTGATCCGCGTGTTTGGTATCGCCGACAAGCGCGGGCTCGATATTCATCCTGACGCGCTGCGCGAGGTATCGCGGCGCGCACGTTCGCTGGGGCCTGCGTGGCGCAAGGATGAAGCGGCGCGGGCGGCGTTTCTGGACGTCGCGACATCTTCCAATCATCCGGGCGCTGCGCTCAGGCGCATGAACGAAGCGGATGTGCTTGGACGGTTTATGCCGGAGGTAGGCCGCATCGTCGCGCAGATGCAGTTCAACATGTATCACCATTACACGGTGGATGAGCACACGCTGCAGGCCGTCGACGTGATCTCGGAAATCGAGCACGGCGAGCATGCCAAGCAGCATCCACTCTCAAGCGCCATTTTCTCGAAAATCATCAATCGCCGCGCGCTGTATCTGGCGATGCTGCTGCACGACACCGGCAAGGGCGAAGGCGATCAGCAGATCGAAGGCGAGAAGTCCGCCCGCGCGGCGTGCGAACGCTTGGGCTTGTCGCACGAAGAGGTCGATCTGGTTGGGTGGCTGGTCGGCCACCATTTGCTGATGAGCGACGTGGCGCAGAAGCGCGACATCGGCGATCCGCGCACCGTGGCGCGGTTTGCGCAGGAGGTCGGCTCAGTCGAGAAGCTGCGGTTGCTGCTGGTGTTGACGGTAGCTGACATTCGAGCGGTCGGGCCGAATGTCTGGAACGACTGGAAGGGCCAGCTGCTGCGCGATCTCTATCGGCTGACGGAAGCGGCGCTGCACGGTGGGCGTTCGGACGAAGATAGCGTGCGCGCGCATTTGGCGGCGATTGCGAGCGAAGCGAAGGAGCAATTGGTCTCCGATGTCGGCGTATCGGCAGCGCTGGATGCATGGATGAGTGCGCTCGATGATAGCTATTGGCTCAATCACGACGCCGAAGCGCGCGCTTGGCATGCGCAAGAGGTGATGCGCGCGCGCGATGAGAGAGCCATTCCGCACGTGGCGACGCGGCTGCGAGCGGCGCCGGGCGTGACGGATGTGCTGGTCTATGCCGGCGACCGGCGTGGGTTGTTTGCGAGCTTGGCCGCGGCGATCACCGCGAGCGGCGCCGATATCGCGAGCGCGCGCGTACACACGACGCGGGACGGCGCGGCGTTCGATGTGTTCTCGATCCAGACCACAGACCGCAAGCCGTTCGGGGCCAACAACGAGCGCGCGCTCGATGCGCTTGTAGGGCGCGTGAACCGCGCGGCGCTGGAAGACATCTCGCCGCCGCTGCCTGCGCCGCTTTCGCGCCGCGCGCTGGCGTTTGCGATCGAGCCCTGGGTGCGCATGGACAATGCGCTGACGCCGCAAGCAAGCGTGGTGGAGGCTTCGGGACGCGATCGTCCCGGGTTGCTGGCGTCGTTATCGCGTGTGTTCGCCGATGCGGACATCTCCATCGCCAGCGCCCACATTGACACCTACGGCGAACGGGCGAGCGACGTTTTCTACGTCACCGAGGGAGACGGCGGGCAGGTCGCTTCGGCCAAACGCGGCGCGGCTTTGCGCGATGCACTGGTAGCGGTGTTGCGCGCCGCCGATTCGGACGCCGAGAAAAAGCCGCCGACCTCGGCCCGGGCGTCCACAGCGCGCTGATCTCTGCTTCGTTACAGCGCAGGGCCGAGCTGTAGCTGGTATTCCACGCGGCCCGCGAAGCAGGCTAGAAGCGGCGCGCTGTCCACGGGGGTTTCCTTGAGTCTTGCCCGCAATACCTTCGTTCAGGCGTCGCTGACCCTGGCCAGCCGCATTTTGGGATTTGCACGCGACCTCGTGGCGAACGCGCATTTCGGCGGACAAGGGCCGCTGATGGATGCGTTCGCGACGGCGTTGATGTTTCCGAACTTGTTCAGACGTTTGTTTGCCGAAGGTGCGTTCGCGCAAGCCTTTGTGCCCATCTACGCGAAGGATCGCGCCGAACACGGCGAAGAATCCGCCGACCGCATCGCATCGGAAGCAATGTCGTTCCTGCTGTGGGTGGTGGCGGGCTTCTGTGTTGTCGCCCAGGTCGCGATGCCATTGCTGATGCCGTATCTGCTCTCGGCCTACGCCAATCAGCCGGAGCTGTTGGCGACTGCGACGCTAATGACGCAGCTCACCATGCCGTATCTGGCGTGCATGACGTTGGCCTCGTTGCTCTCCGGTGTGTTGAACACGATGGGACGGTTTGCGCTGTCGGCGGGCGTGCCGACGCTGCTCAACTTGTGTACCATCGCGGCGTTGCTGCTGGCGCCATCGCAGCACGATGCGGCGATCTGGGTTGCAACGTCGGTGACGATCGCCGGATTTCTGCAGGCGGGGCTGTTGTGGTGGGGCGCGCGACGCGTGGGCGCGCGCCTGCGCTTTGGGTTGCCGCGCGTGACGCCGGCGGTAGGGCGCGTGCTGATGCTGGCGATCCCCGGCGTGCTGGCGGGTGGCGCGACGCAGATCAATTCGCTCGTCTCGCAGTTTCTAACGGGCTCAGACGAGGGCGCGCGTTCGGTGCTCTACAATTCCGATCGCCTGTACCAATTGCCCTTGGGCCTTATTGGCGTGGCCGTCGGTTTGGCGCTGGTGCCGCGTTTGTCGCGTCACCATGCGGCTGGAGAAGTGGAGCAGGGCGCGGCGGCGATGGATGACGCCATTGGCTTGTCCATGGCGCTAACGGTGCCGGCGGCAATCGCTTATCTGGTAATGCCATACTTCATCATCGACGCGACGGTGACGCGCGGCGCCTTCACGCACGCCGATGCGCACCGAACCGCGGAGGTGCTTCGGCAGTTTGCGTGGGGCGTGCCAGCGTTTGTGCTGGCGAAAGTGTTCACGCCGCCGTTCTTCGCCCGCCAGGATACGAAGCGGCCGATGCAGTTTGCGGTGACATCAGTGGTCGTGAACACGATTCTTGGCGCGACGCTGTTCTTCACGCTGCCGCGCTTTGGCATTGATGGCGTGATCGGGATGGGCGTGGCGACCAGTCTGGCGGGCTGGTTCAACGTGATCATGCTCTCCTCGACGTTGGCGCGCGAGGGGACGTATCGGGTGAGCGCCAAAGCTTGGGCGCGGTTCATGCGGCTCGGCATCGCCTGCGCGATCATGGCGGCGTTCGCGGGCTATTGTGCGCTCAACTATGATCTCCTGCGTCATATCTTTCACCGCAAAGAATTCGCCATTCTCGCTGTCGCGGCAGGCGCCTTTCTGATTTACGCGATCGCGGCGCTGGCTTTGCGCGCCATCTCACTGAGCGAAATCCGCGGCGCACTGCGGCGTGAAAAGGGTCCCCCGGCGCCGGAAGGCGGCTTGCCGCCTAGCCTCGACGGCTGATAGGAAGCGGTGATGAACGTGAGATTTTCAGGACGATGGCGGGCCAAGCAAAGCTAACGCCGCACGCGCTCGAGACCCGTTTCATGGCCAGCGCGCTTGATCTCACGTTCCGGAGTTTCCGATGACTGACGCCCCGCCGCCCGAGTACATGGGCCCCAAGCGCGTGTTTTCCGGCATGCAGCCGACCAACGGTCTGCATCTCGGCAATTATCTTGGCGCGCTGAAGAACTGGGTGGCGCTGCAGAAGCAGTTCGACTGCATCTACTGCATCGTCGATCTGCACGCGATCACCATTGAGCCGGATCCCAAGGGTTTGGCTTCGCGCTGCCGTGAAGTGGCGGCGGCTTACATCGCGGCGGGCGTTGATCCGAACAAGTCCATCATCTTTGTGCAATCGGCGGTGCGTGAGCATTCTGAACTGGCGTGGATCTTCAATTGCGTGGCGCGCATGGGCTGGGTCGAGCGCATGACGCAGTTCAAGGACAAAGCCGGCAAGGATGAGCAGCGCATGAGCGTGGGGCTGTTCGACTACCCGGTGCTGCAGGCGGCCGACATCCTTCTCTACAAGGGCACGCACGTGCCGGTGGGCGAAGACCAGAAGCAGCATCTCGAGCTGTCGCGCGACATCGCCCAGAAGTTTAACAACGACTACGAGGCCCCGAACTTCTTCCCGTTGCCCGAGCCGCTGATCCAAGGGCCAGGTGCGCGGATTATGTCGCTGCGCGATGGGTCGAAGAAGATGTCGAAGTCCGATGCATCGGATGCGTCGCGCATCAACATGACCGATGACGCCGATGCGATCATGCAGAAGATCAAGCGCGCGACCACCGATCCGAACCCGTTGCCGGAGAGCGAGGAAGGTCTGAAGGGCAGGGCCGAAGTCGAGAACCTGGTCGGCATCTATTCTGCGGCGTCGGGTCGTTCGGTCGACGACGTGCTGAAGGAGTTCGGCGGCAAGGGTTTTGGCGTGTTCAAGCCGGCTTTGGCCGAATTGCTCGCCGCTCAGCTGGGACCGATCGCGTCGGAGATGCGCCGCTTGAACGGCGATCCAGGCGCCATCGATGCGATTCTCAAGGACGGCGCCGAGAAGGCGCGCGTCATTGCTGCACCGATCATGGCTGAGGTGCGTGAGGTCGTGGGCTTCTGGCATGCTTGAAGCGCGCACGCCTTTGCGCGAGCATGGGCGCCGATGAGCGAGACCAACGCC
The DNA here is from genome assembly GCA_049287825.1 of Vitreimonas sp. Taxonomy (GTDB): domain Bacteria; phylum Pseudomonadota; class Alphaproteobacteria; order Caulobacterales; family Aquidulcibacteraceae; genus Vitreimonas. The sequence continues at coordinate 36,334 of JBAQGO010000128.1, forward strand.
TGCTTAGTGATCGCTGACGAGAGCAAGGAATTTCCTGCGGCGCTCACCTATGCCGGGCAACTGGCGAAGGTGAATGGCTGGCGCTTGGTCATGCTGCGCGTGATCGAGCCATCGGATCCCGCACCCTGGGCGTCGATCACCGAAGAGATGCGCCGCCAAGCGCTTGATGCCGCGGAGTCTCTGACGCAGCGCTACGCGGCCGAGGTGTGGGCCGATTGCGGGGTGACGGCTGAGCCGGTGCTGCGCGAGGGCAATGGCAAGAGCGAATTGAAGAAGCTGATCGATGAAGATTTGTCATTGAAGCTGGTGGTGCTGGCCGCGGCGCATGGCGGCTCGGGGCCGGGGCCGTATGTGGCCTCGCTGGCGAAAGGGCCGGGTCTGGGAACGCGGCATATTCCGGTTATGGTTATTCCGAGCACATTGAGCCGCGAGGAAATCCGTGCGCTCGCGGTGCCGATGCCGGTCGCGCCGCCCGCGCCGGAACCGGAGCCGCCTGCGACGCCGCCGGCTGCTTGACCGCTTTGCCGCGAAGGACCACCTGAAGCTCATGTTTATTCAGACGGAATCGACTCCAAACCCGCGCACGCTGAAGTTCTTGCCGGGCCGCGATGTGCTGGGCCGGGGTAGCCGTGACTATGCGGGCGCGGATGCGGCGTCGGACTCGCCGCTAGCGCAGGCGCTGTTCGGGATCGACGGCGTTGAACGCGTCTATCTGGGTAGCGACTTTCTCAGCATCACGAAGGGCGAAGCGATCGAGTGGCCGCATCTGAAGCCGCACGTGCTGGCGGCGATTATGGATCACTACACGGCTGGCCGGCCAGTGGTGTTGGAAGCGGGCGAAGAGTCTGGCGAGGACGACACCGTTTATGAAGGCGAAGCCGCTGAGATCGTCAAAGAGATCAAGGAAATCATTGAGGCGCGGGTGCGCCCCGCTGTGGCGCGCGATGGCGGCGACATCACTTTCCACTCCTGGGACGGCGATGCCGGCATTGTGCGGCTCAACATGCGCGGCTCGTGCGCAGGTTGCCCATCGTCAGCGCTGACGCTGAAGCAAGGCATCGAGAACATGCTCCGCCACTACGTTCCGGAAGTGAACGGCGTCGAGCAAGTGGTGTGAGCACGGCGCGAGCCATGACATGATCGTGCTCGCGGTTGATACGGCCTTGGACGCGTGCTCCGTCGCGATTGTGCGCGGCGATGCCGTGCTCGCGTCATTGAGCGAACGCATGCAGCGCGGACAGGCGGAGCGTCTGGCGCCGATGGCGCGTGAGGCGGCGGATGCTGCTGGTGTTGCCTTTTCCGAACTGGATCGCATCGCTGTGACGACCGGGCCTGGGTCGTTCACGGGCGTGCGCGTCGGCTTGTCTTTTGCGCGGGCGCTGGCTTTGGCGCTGAGCAGGCCCTGCATCGGCGTGTCGACGCTGGAAGCGCTGGCGCTTCAGGGCGGCGAAGCGGGGCTGCGGGCGGCGCTGATCGAGACGCCGGGCGCGGCGTACTGCGCGCTCTATGAGAATGGCGCGCCGCTGGTTGCGCCGCGTGGCATTGCGCACGGCCAACATGAAGCGGTGTTGCGAGAAGCGGCAGGCGATCGTGCGTTTGCGCTGACTGCGCCGGGCGTGGTGGCCGACGCTGTCGCGATGGCGCGCCGCGCCGCTCGTCTTGAGAGCGAGAATTACAAACCAGACCCCCTGTATCTGCGCGCGCCGCATGTCACATTGCCGGCATGATCGAGGCTGTCAGCACCAGTGCGGCGGCGTTGCTCGCTCAGTTGCACGCGCGGTCATTTCCAAAGCCGTGGACCGAACCCGAGCTCGCCAAGATTTTGGACAACCAAACAACCTTTGCGCTCGTCGCCAGCGCCGGCGCGCCGCAAGGCTTCGTGATTGCGTGGGCAGCGGCCGGTGATGCCGAGATCTTGACGGTCGCCGTGGTTCCCGAAGCACGACGCAAGGGCGTGGGCGCATCTCTGGTGACGGCGGCGGGTGTGACGGCTTTGGTGCGCGGCGCCTCGCACATGCATCTGGAAGTCGCCGAGGATAACGTCGCCGCGCGCGCGCTTTATGTGAAGCTTGGTTATGAAGAAGCTGGGCGCCGGAACGCCTATTATGCGGGCGAGGGCGGGGCTGTGGACGCGATTGTGATGCGAAGAGCGTTGCCGCGTCCGGTTGTTTAGCGCGTGGGCGGTGGACAGGGCGTGCTGCAAAAGGGTATTTGAGGCGCATGGATCGCATCGAAAAGCTTTGCGTCGACAAAGGCATGCGCATGACCGAGCAGCGCCGCGTGATCGCGCGCGTGATCTCGGCCAGCCACGATCACCCTGATGTGGAAGAATTGCATCGCCGCGCCGCGGCGGTCGATTCCGGCATTTCAATTGCCACAGTGTACCGGACGGTGCGGCTGTTCGAAGAGGCTGGCATTCTAGAGCGGCACGATTTCCGCGATGGGCGTTCGCGCTATGAAGAAATGCCCGAGAGCCACCACGATCATTTGATCGACATGAAGGCTGGCAAGGTAATCGAGTTCGTCGATCCCGAAATCGAACGACTGCAGCACGAGATCGCCAAGCGGCTTGGCTACAAGCTGGTCGATCATCGACTCGAACTCTATGGCGTTCCGCTCGACGAGAAGGCGAAGGCCAAGCGCTAGATGAGCGAAGAGCGCCAGCGCGCGCCGAAGCGTCTCTTCATCGAGACCTATGGCTGCCAAATGAACGTGTATGACAGCGAGCGCATGCGCGATGTGCTTACGCCGCTGGGCTATGCGCAGGTCGACAAACCCGATGACGCTGATCTGGTGGTGCTGAACACCTGCCACATCCGTGAGAAGGCGACGGAGAAGGTCTATTCCGAGATCGGCCGCCTGCGCGTGCACAAGGAGCGACGCGCGGCGGAAGGGAAGAATACGTCGATCGTGATCGCGGGCTGCGTGGCGCAGGCTGAAGGCGAAGAGATCATTCGTCGGGCGCCGGCGGTCGACCTCGTTGTTGGACCGCAGGCTTATCACAAGCTGCCGGAGCTGATTGCGCGCACGGCGCGCAAGACGGGCGAGCGGCTCGCTGCGGATTTCAGCGCACAGGAAAAATTCGACGCGTTGCCCGCGCGCGCGCCGGATGGCGTGACGGCGTTTTTGTCGATCCAGGAAGGCTGCGATAAGTTCTGTACCTTCTGCGTTGTGCCCTACACGCGCGGCGCGGAGTATTCGCGGCCGGTGGCTGATGTGCTGGCGGAGGCGCGGGCGCTGGCGGAGCAGGGCGTGCGCGAGATCACGCTGCTTGGGCAGAACGTGAACGCGTATCACGGTGAAGGCGGCGACGGCTTCGCCGATCTGTTGCGCAAGCTGGCGGTGGTCGAAGGCGTTAATCGGCTGCGCTACATGACATCGCATCCGGCCGAGATGACCGACGATCTGATCGCGCTGCATGGCGAAGAGCCGAAGCTGATGCCGTTTCTGCATTTGCCGGTGCAGTCGGGATCAGATCGCGTGCTGAAAGCGATGAACCGCAAGCACGACGGCGCTTATTTTCTCGACATCGTCGCACGCTTGCGCGCGTTGCGCCCCGACATCGCGATTTCGTCGGATTTCATCGTCGGTTTCCCAGGCGAGACCGAGAAGGACTTTGAGGCGACAATGGCCCTCGTCCACGACGTTCAGTTTGCCATGGCGTTCTCGTTCAAGTATTCGCCGCGCCCCGGCACGCCGGCTGCGGCGATGATCGGGCAGGTTGACGACGCGGTGACTTCGGAGCGGCTGCAGCGCCTGCAAGCGGAACTTTTCGCGCAGCAGCGCGCCTTCAACGAGAGCCAGGTCGGTGCGGTTTTGCCGGTTTTGGTGACCGGCGAGGGGCGCAAGGCTGGCCAGAAGCATGGACGCTCGCCATATCTGCAGGCCGTGCATTTCGACGACACCTCCGCGCGCAACGGCGACATCGTGCCCGTGCGCATCGCTGCGGCCACGCAGAACGCACTCGCTGGCGCGCGCGCCGAAGCGGCTGTGCTCGCGTGAGTACAACAAAGACCAACGGCGAACTGACGCGCGTCTTTACGCTCAGCGATCCTGGCGTGGCGCAGGCCGTGTTCGGGCCCCTGCACCGCCATGTCGCCAACATTCAGGAAGCGTTCCGCGATCCCAGCGCGCCGCGCGGTACGCCGGCTTATCGCGTGACGCTCGATGCACAGGGCGATCAACTGACCGCTCGTGCGCGCGCCGGCGGCGAGGCCGATCTTGAGAAGGTGAGGCGGATCGTCGATGCACTCGCGGATCTGGCGCGCCGCAAAGGGCGCGTGCGCGAAGGCGATGTGCTTGGCGCGATCTCGTTCGCGGAAGGCAATGCCGATCAGGCCGGCCCGATACAGCTTCCGCAAGTCGGTGGGCTAACGCTGCGTACACCGCGACAGGTCCACTACGTTGAGGCGCTTCGTGACGAGAACGTCGATTTGATTTTCGGTGTTGGTCCTGCGGGCACGGGCAAAACCTTCCTCGCGGTTGCTGCGGCGGTTGAAGCGCTGAAGCAAGAGCGCGTGGATCGCATCATCGTCACGCGTCCCGCCGTGGAAGCGGGGGAGAAGCTCGGCTATTTGCCGGGCGATCTCGCTGAAAAAGTGGATCCCTATCTGCAGCCGATCTGGGATGCGTTCCGCAGTCAGATGAACGAGAACGATCTCAAGACCCGCCGCGAACGGCGTCAGATCGAAGTGGCGCCCTTGGCGTTCATGCGCGGACGCACGTTGTCGAATGCGTTCGTCATCGTCGACGAAGCCCAGAACGCCACCATCCTGCAAATGAAGATGGTGCTGACGCGTTTGGGCGAAGGCTCGCGCATGGTGGTCACAGGCGACCCATCCCAGATCGACCTGGTTCGGGTCGATCAATCCGGCTTGGCGCACGCCATCTCAATCTTGGAAAACATCCAGGGCGTCGACGTCATTCGCTTCGCGACCCAAGACGTTGTACGTCATCGTCTCGTTGCGCAGATCGTGGAAGCTTACCATCGCGATGAGGGCGGCAATGGCTAGCTTGGAAGTTGACATTCTGGCGGGCACGGAGTTGTGGCGCGGGCACGAGGAAATTCTCGCGCGCGCTCTGGCGGCGGCCGCCGAAAGCGAAAATGTTGAGGGTGCGGTTTCGGTTCTACTCGGCGATGACGTGACCATCGCTGGCATGAACAGGGAATTTCGCGGCAAGGAAGGCTCGACCAACGTGCTGTCGTTTCCGCCCGCGCAGGCGGAGCCGCCGGGCCCCTCGCGCTTCCTGGGCGACATCGCCTTGGCGGCGGAAACCATTGTCGAAGAAGCGCAATTTCAGGGCAAAGCCTTCGATGCCCACGCCGCGCATTTGGTCGTGCACGGTTTTCTGCATCTTTTGGGCTATGATCACGAGAACGAAGCTGACGCGAGTCGCATGGAAGCGCGGGAAACCGAAATCATGCGCTCGATCGGCATCGTCGATCCGTATGCTTGAGAGCGCACACTAACATGAGCGAAACACCGCCAGACGGTGAGAGTCCGCGCAAACGGTCGGCGCTGTGGCAGCGGCTTGGGCGCATCATTGGCCGCGAGCGTATTGGTTCGGCAGACGCAGTTGCCGAGGCGCTGCGCGAAAGCGAAAGCAGCGGTGAGCTGATCGAGGGCGCACATAAGGACATGATCCTGCGCGCGGCGCGGTTCGACCGCTTGAGCGTCGCCGACGTGATGCGTCCCCGCGCGGAGATCGTGGCGATTGAAGCGGGCGCCTCGCTCGGCGAAGCGGCGCGGGTGTTTTCCGATAGCCAGCATTCGCGATTGCCAGTGTACGGCGAAACGCTCGACGATCCGCAGGGCTTTGTGCACGTTCGCGATGTGATGTCGCTGCTGGCGCCGAACGCGGAGGGAGAGGAGAGCGCCAAGTTCTCCGATCACCTCTTAGGCCGCATCAAACGCGACATACTATTCGTGCCGCAGTCGATGACTTTATCGACGCTGTTTCTGCGCATGCAATCGAGCCGCATTCACTTAGCGTTGGTGGTGGACGAATACGGCGGCACCGACGGCCTGGTCTCCATGGAGGATCTCGTCGAACAAATCGTCGGCGCCATTGATGACGAGCACGATGTCGATGCGGCGATGATTCTGGAGCGCGCCGGGGGCGTGTTTGAGGCGGATGGGCGCGCGTCGCTCGCAGAGTTGGAGACAAAGACTGGCCTGAATTTGGCGCTGCCTGAACACGAAGATGAATTCGATACTGTGGCAGGCTTGGCTGCGGCGTTGGCGGGGCATTTGCCGCAGCGGGGGGAAATCTTGCACCACCCCGCGGGTCTCGACCTCGAAATCACCGACGCTGATCCGCGCCGAGTAAAGCGGCTCCGCATCAAGCGCGCCAGCGAAGCGACACGTGTAGTTCAGAGTGCGGCAGTGGAACCATCGGGCGTTCGCGACTCTTGACGCGACGCGCGCGGCGCGGTCCAACGCTGCTGCGGGGAAGATCGGCGGGATAATCTTGGATACGGCAGAGTCGGCCTCGCGCCTGCATGTCTGGATGGGCAATCGTACGCGCTGGCAGCGGCGCGGCATTGCGTTTCTCGCCGGCGCCATTGCGGTGCTCGGACAGGCGCCGTTTCAGCTGACGCTTCTCTATTTTGCTTCGATCAGCGTGCTGGTGTGGCTGCTTGATCTGTCGTTCATGCAAAAGAGCCGCATCTGGTCCGCGTTTTCGACAGGCTGGTGGTTTGGCCTCGGCTACCTGGCGTTTGGCCTCTACTGGATTTCATCGGCGTTTATTGCGCGCGGGCCCGAGTTCGCACCGTGGGGTGTGCCGGCCGTGCTTCTCATGGCGGCCTCGCTCGCGCTGTTTTTTGGCTTGGGCTGTGCGTTGGCGATTGTTCTGTGGACGCGGGATACGCGGCGCATTTTGGTGTTTGCGGCGGGACTGTTCATCTCGGAATGGCTTCGCGGAAATATTTTCAGCGGCTTTCCATGGATTTTGCCGGGGTACGTTTGGACGCCGGGCGAACCTGTCTCGCAAATGGCTTCGCTGTTCGGGATTTATGGGCTGACACTGGTCACGCTTTTGCTTGCAGCAGCGCCCGCAACCCTCGCCGATCGGGTTAGTGGTGCGATGCGTTTTGCGCCGACCATCATCGCCGCACTTGCGGTCGGCATGATGTGGGGCTGGGGCGCGCAACGCATCGCGCATGCGCCGATCGATGCGCCCGGCGCGCAGCCGTCGGTGCGCGTTGCGGAGTCCGGGCTAAGTCAGCAAGCGAAGTGGTGCGAAGCGGGCTCTATCCCCGAACGCGTTGAATGTGCGCGCGGCCAGGAATGGCGCGTGTTGCAACGCTATCTCGACGCGAGCGGACCAGCCGAAGACAGCCGCACTGACATTCTGGTGTGGCCAGAAGGCGCGATACCGACGCTGAACTTCTTCCAACTCGACAACCAAACTTATCTCGACGCTCTCGGGCGTGGCTTGGGTGATCGTGCGCTGATTACTGGTCTCACGCGCTGTGCACCGCGTGCCCGATGCGAGGCTTACATGCAAGGTCAAGGGCAAGCCGACGAGTTGCAGCTCTTCAATTCCGGCGCGGTGATTGACGGTGTGGGTGGGCAAGCACGTGTCGCTCAAATCTACGACAAGCATCACCTAGTCCCATTCGGAGAGTACATTCCGTTCTGGCCGATCGTGCGCCAACTCGGAATTACGCCACTGCAGGAAATCGGCGCCGGCTTCGTGGAAGGCCCCTCGCCGCAGCGATTGATCATTCCTGGCGCGCCGCCGGCGCTGGTGCTGATCTGCTACGAGGCGATCTTCCCGGGCTTGACGCCGCACGGTCCCGATCGGCCGGGCTGGATAGCCAACATCTCCAACGATGCCTGGTTCGGCGACTTGCGCTTTTTCACCGGCCCCTATCAGCACTTCGCCATGACGAGGTATCGGTCGATTGAGGAGGGGCTACCGATGGTTCGAGCAGCCTCCGGTGGAATCTCAGCAATTATAGACTCTTACGGTAGAGTGGTCCGGTCAACCCTGGGAGGTAGACGGTACGCTGAAGCGCAACTTCCACCCTCTCTGGTTGAAACACCTTTCGCTACGTCAGGAAGCATTCAGCTCGTTGTTTTGCTTGTAATCTTGTTCAGTCTGAGATTTGTGCTGCCAAAGCAGAATCTTGCGGACGACATTCAATGAATGATGAGCGGGCAGCGACCTCTGTCGACCGAAAATTGGGCCAACGTGTTCGCTCGCGACGGCTCGAGATTGGGATGAGCCAAGAACGGCTTGCAGAATTACTTGGTGTAACCTTCCAACAAGTTCAAAAATACGAAAAGGGCGTCAATCGAATAGCTGTGAGCCGCATGTTGAATATCGCCAGCGCTCTTCAACAACCGATATCGAGATTCTTTGAAGGCCTATCGCAGGGACGGGCAGCGGGGGTCGCGGAGGCAAAACAAGACTACATCGACGATGCCTTGGCGACGCCGGAGGGTACGCAACTCCTGTCGGTTTTCGCATCGATCAAAAGCCCACGCTTGCGCCGGAAAGTGGTCGACCTTGTGCGGACCTTAGCCGAAGAGGCGACCGAGTCCGGCAAGCGCAGCTGATAATGCCGCGATTGCGTCACATATCCCGTTGCCCGTAAGACGGCCCGCTTGATTTGTTCGGAGAGTGGCGTGGCCAGAAGCTCGTACGTATTTACCAGCGAAAGTGTTTCTGAGGGCCACCCGGACAAAGTCGCTGACCGCATCTCCGACACCGTTGTCGACGCTTTCCTTGGCGCCGACCCGGAAGCGCGCGTGGCGTGCGAGACGATGGTGACGACGCAACGGATCATTTTGGCGGGCGAAGTGCGTGGACCCGATGGCATAGTAGAAGGCCTTGAAGACAAGGTCCGCGCCGCGGTGAAGGACATCGGTTACGAGCAAGACGGCTTTCACTGGAAGACAGCGGAATACGCCTGCTATTTGCACGCCCAATCAGCGGATATCGCGCAGGGCGTGGATTCGAGCGACACGAAAGACGAAGGCGCGGGCGACCAGGGCATCATGTTTGGCTACGCGTGCAGTGAAACGCCGCAGCTCATGCCGGCGACGCTGCAATATTCGCATAACATTTTGAAACGCCTAGCGGAGGTGCGACACTCGGGCGAGCGGCCGGAGCTTGAGCCCGACGCGAAAAGCCAAGTCACCCTGCGTTATGAGAACGATAAGCCGGTGCATGTCGAGCAGATCGTGGTGTCCCATCAACACAAGCCGATGCTGGGTTCGAAGCTATATTCGACTGAAGCGATGCAGGCTCTGATCGAGCCGTACGTGCGTTCGGTATTTCCGGATGGCTTGGTGACGGACGACACCAAGTGGCACATCAACCCGACCGGCAAGTTCGAGATCGGCGGGCCGGATGGCGATGCAGGCCTGACCGGCCGCAAGATTATCGTCGACACCTATGGTGGCGCAGCCCCACATGGCGGCGGCGCGTTCTCGGGCAAAGATCCCACGAAGGTCGACCGTTCGGCCGCGTATGCGTGCCGCTATCTGGCGAAGAACGTGGTGGCCGCTGGTCTCGCGCAGCGCTGCACGATCCAAATTTCGTATGCGATCGGCGTAGCGCGGCCGACCAGCTTCTATGTTGATCTGCACGGCGCCGACACCATCGATCCAGCGAAACTCGAAAAACTGTTGCCGGACCTGATCGGCGGTGCGACCCCGCGCTCTATCCGCACGCATCTGCGGCTCAACCGCCCGATTTATGCACGCAGTGCTGCTTATGGGCACTTTGGCCGCCAGCCGGACAATGAAGGCGGGTTCTCGTGGGAACGCGATGACTTGGTGCCGGAGTTGAAGCGCCTAACCTGACGGCTTACGTCGCTGGCATGCGAGTTTTTGTGACAGGCGCCAGCGGCTTCGTTGGCTCAGCGATCGTTCCTGAATTGATAGCCGGCGGCCACACAGTGGTCGGATTGGCGCGCTCAGACGCAAGCGCGGCAGCGATCGAGGCGCTTGGCGCAGACGTGGTGCGCGGATCGCTTGAGGATCTCGACGTGCTTCGCGACGCCGCGGCCCGGTCCGATGGCGTGACCCATTGTGCTTTTGTGCACGACTTCGCGAACTACGCGGAAAGCGGTCAGATCGACAAGCGTGCGATTGAAGCGCTTGCAGCAGGGCTCGCTGGCTCGAACAAACCGCTGATCGTGACCTCTGGGACGGCGCTTCTCGCACCGGGACGTTTGGCGCTCGAGGACGACGCTGCGCCGGATGGATTTCCGCGCGCGTCCGAACAAGCGGGATTCGCGACACTGGCGCACGGCGTGCGGGCGATGGCTATTCGGTTGTCGCCGTCGGTGCACGGCGAGGGTGATCATGGTTTCGTGCCGCGCCTCATCGCGATTGCGCGAGAGAAGGGCGCATCAGCGTATGTCGGCGAAGGGTTGAACCGTTGGTCTGGCGTGCACCGGTTGGATGCGGCGAAGCTCTATCGGCTGGCCCTGGAGAGGGGTGTTGCAGGCGCGCGCTATCATGGCGTCGCCGATGAGGGTGTGCCGTTCAAGGAAATCGCGGCGGTGATCGGCCGGCATCTGAATATACCGGTGGTGAGCAAGTCTCCGGCGGAAGCTGCGGAGCACTTTGGCTGGTTTGCGATGTTTGCCGCGATTGATGCGCCGACATCGAATGCGCTGACGCGCGAGCGGCTGGCATGGACGCCAACCGAGCCGGGTCTGCTCGAAGATTTGGATCAAGGTCATTATTTCGAGACGTGATGGCGCTGAAGCAGCGCATAGCCTAAAGAGAAGTCATGTCCCGCTCTCTCGGCCTTGCGCTTGAAGTCGTCGCTTATCTTGGATCGGTCAATCCGAAGGAGCATCCGGCGCTGAAGAAGTGCCGCGAGGAAACCTCCTCGCTGCCAATGGCGCGGATGCAGATTAGCCCGGAGCAGGGCGCGTTCATGCAGCAGATCGCGCGGCTTTCCGGCGCGCGGCGCGCGTTCGAGATCGGCGTGTTCACCGGATACTCCTCGCTAGCGACAGCGCTGGCGATGCAGGAGCTCTGCAACAAGCCATATATTCTCGCCTGCGACGTCAGCGAAGAATGGACGAGCAAGGCGCGCGGCTATTGGCGCGAGGCCGGCGTTGATGGACTCATCGATCTGCAATTGCGCCCAGCGACTGAGACGATCGAACAGCGCCTGAAAGCGGGCGAAACCGGCACTTACGACATGGGCTTCATCGATGCGGATAAGACGAGCTACGACGCTTACTATGAGGGCGGCTTGAAACTGCTGCGTCCGGGCGGCGTGATGCTATTCGACAACGTTCTGTGGTCAGGGCGCGTCGCCGATGCGAACGAGAATGAGCCTGACACGGTGGCGCTGCGAGCGTTGGCGCTGAAGGCGAAGGACGATACGCGCGTGCACGCAGCGATGACTTCGATCGGCGACGGCGTACTGATCTGTATCAAGAAGTAACGATGGCGAACCGCGTTCTCGGCGGCTTGCTGATCGTCGGCGCGATCGTCACTGGGCTTTATTGGTGGAGCTACTTCACCGGCGGCGACGTGATGACGACGCACGAGCGATGGTACACGGCATTCGAGTCAAGTTTCCCCGTGGCGGACTGCTGGATGGCGCTGTGCATGGCGGCGGCCGGCGCAGGCTTTGTGATGCAACGCGGCTGGGCGCCGCCGCTCGGGCTGATGGCGGGATCGGCGCTGATCTATCTCGCGGCTATGGACATCACCTTCAATATTCAGAACGGCATGTACGCATTGGCGCAAACCAATGACGCCATGAAGTTTGAGGTTTTCATCAATGTGACAACCTTGATCCTCGGCGTCTGGACGCTCGCCGCCAGCTGGCCGCGCCCCTCCGTCTCGCGCTGACGCGCGATCCACCTCCCTCGCGGGGGGGGGACGAAAGCGCGCGTTGCACCTCAAGCTTCCGAGGTCTAAGCACGCGCCTTCATTTTCGTGATTCCCGGAGCTTCGAAGACATGGCCCGCGCAAAGATCGCCCTTATTGGTTCTGGCATGATCGGCGGCACGCTGGCGCACATCGCCGCGCGTGACGAACTGGGTGATGTAGTGCTGTTCGACGTGGTCGAAGGCGTGCCGCAAGGCAAAGGCCTGGACATCGCCGAAGCTTCGCCGGTGTTCGGCAAGGATAGCGCGCTGAAGGGCGCGAATTCTTACGAAGGCATCGCTGGCGCCGACGTTTGCATCGTCACTGCAGGCGTGCCGCGCAAACCGGGCATGAGCCGCGACGATCTGCTCGGCATCAATCTCAAAGTCATGAAGGCGGTGGGCGAGGGCATTGCCAAGCATGCGCCGAATGCGTTCGTGATCGTGGTGACCAATCCGCTCGACGCCATGGTCTGGGCGTTCCGCCAATTCTCGAAGCTGCCGCACAACAAAGTGATCGGCATGGCCGGCGTGCTCGATAGCGCGCGTTTTCGCTGGTTCTTGGCGGAAGAGTTCAACGTCTCGGTCGAAGACGTCACCGCTTTCGTCATGGGCGGCCACGGCGACACCATGGTGCCGCTGACGCGCTACTCCACCGTCGCCGGCATTCCCGTGCCGGATCTGGTGAAGATGGGTTGGACCACGCAAGAAAAGCTCGACCAGATCGTGCAGCGCACGCGCGATGGCGGCGCCGAGATCGTCAATCTGTTAAAGACGGGCTCAGCGTTCTACGCGCCGGCCGAAAGCGCGATGCTGATGGCGAAGAGCTATCTGCGCGATAAGCGCCGCTTGCTGCCGTGCGCTGCAAATTTGAACGGCCAGTATGGCTTGAACGACATCTACGTCGGCGTGCCGTGCATCATCGGCAAGAACGGCGTCGAAAAGGTCGTCGAGATCGCCTTGATGCCGAACGAACGCGAAATGTTCGACAAAAGCGTCGGCGCCGTGAAGGGCTTGGTCGATGCGTGCAAGGGCATCGATCCGTCCGTCGGATGAGTGTGGGCCCAACTCTTGAAACTGAGCGCCTGATCCTCCGCCCGCCAGTTCAGGAGGATTTTGAAGGCTTCGTCGCCATGGGCAGCGAAGAGGAGACCATGCGCTTCATTGGCGGCGTCAAACCGGCCGATGCAATCTGGCGGCAAGTGGCGACGTTGGCGGGTTCGTGGTCGCTGCTTGGCTTCTCGATGTTCTCAGTGATCGAGAAAGAGACCGGCCAATGGATCGGCCGCTTGGGTCCGTGGCAGCCGGGCGGCGCGCTGGGGAATTGGCCGGGCACCGAAGTGGGCTGGGGTTTGCGCAGGTCAGCGATGGGGAAGGGTTACGCGCAAGAAGGCGCGACCGCCGCCATGGACTGGGCTTTCGACGCGCTCGGCTGGGATAACGTCATTCACAGCATCGACAAAGAGAACGCGCCGTCGATCGCACTGGCGTTGCGTTTGGGATCGAAACTGCAGCGCGAGGACGTATCGATGCCGGCGCCGTTCGAAGGACAGTTTGTCGACATCTACGGCCAATCGCGCGGCGCGTGGAAAGCGCGCAAGCGCTAGCGCTTCGCGGGCGCGTCGTCGCGAAACCAGCCGGCGATGGAAAGCCGCGGCGCTGGCGCAAACGGCGACACCGCCGTCACCGTATGCTCCATCAGGCCATCGAACACGGTCAAAACATTGAAGCGCGGGGTGAAGCCGCGCTTGATGTTGTATTGCTCATCCAGAAACAGCAGCAGCCCGCCCCAATCCGGCTCCCATTTGCGCGAGAGACCGATGGTGTAGGCGGCGCGGCGTTCCAGCTTTTCGCCTTCGTCGGCATGGCGCGTGAGGAAATGGCCGCGCTGATAATTGGTGGCGTGGCAATCGATCTTCGTCAGCCGCGGTTCGCCGATGAGCGCTTTGGCGAACGCGATGAATTCCGAGGAGTTCAGAAAATCGGTAAGCGCGTGAATGGGATGACCTGAATCCCAATTGCCCAGCCGCGCTTCAATCATCGGATAGGTGAAATACGTGAAGCCGAGATTTTCCGCGGCGCGGCGGCGAATGCCGTCTTCGAGCCCGCGCCGCTCCTCGTCGCTCATCGCTGCGATCTGCTCGCGCGTGAGCAGGATGTTCTGTTCTGCGTCGTTCTGGCAGATCAGCCGCCACGGCAGCGACACCAGCGTGCGCTCCAATTCGTGGGCGATCGCCTTCTCGAAGAGATTTGGAATCTGCACGCACTTTTCCGCTGCGTAGCTGCGGGCGTAGGACGCAGGATCGAGCGCGGGATTGAGCCGGAGCTGCATGGTCGCTTTTTCTCCTAGCGCGCGACTGCGACATCAGCAAAGCCAGTTCCTACACGGATTGATCGCTTCACGCTTGCGCGCTGTGCCGAAGACGCCACTTTGGCGGCGGACATAAAGGATATCTTCATGCGCGGTCTTGCTTTTGCCCTCGTAGTGTTCGCAACCACGGCTGCCGCGCAGACGCCGCCCGCCATGGCGCCGGCGCCAGCTGCCTCGGCCGCGCAGCCGGCGTCAATCCCGCCGGCCCCAGTTTCAGCGGACGTGCAGCGCATCCTCGATCGCTTGCGCGAGGCCGGTCTCCATGATGATCACGCCTACGAGATCGTGCGCGATCTGGTCAGCCAGATTGGGCCACGTCTCGCCGGTTCGGATCAGGAAGCGCGCGCCCGCGATTGGGCGGTGGCGATGTTGCGCGCCGATCGCTTCAGCAACGTGCGCATCGAGACGTTTCCGATTCCGGGATGGTCGTGGCAGCGACAAGAGGCGCGCATCATCTCACCGTCGCAGCAACATTTGGTGATCGCGGCACTCGGCAATTCGCCGTCGACGCCGGCCGGTGGTTTGGAAGCGGAAATTGTGCGCTTCCCCGATTTGCCGTCGCTGCAAGGCGCGCCGGATGCAGCGGTCCGCGGCCGCATCGTATTCATCGATGAACACATGACGCGTACGCAGGACGCGTCGGGCTACGGCGCAGCCGTCGTCAAGCGCGGTGGCTGCCCTCGGCTTGCCGCGCCAAAGGGCGCGCTTGCGTGCATGATCCGTTCGGTTGGCACAGACACCCATCGCTTCGCGCACCAAGGCAGCGCGGGCCGAACCGTTGCAATTCCAACGGCCAGCATGTCGCCCGCCGACGCCAACACGCTTGATGCGCTGCTGGAGCGCGGCGCGGTGCGGGTGCATCTCGAACTGGAGACAACCAGAAATCCCAACGCGCAATCGGGCAATGTCATCGCAGACATTCGTGGGCGCGAGCGTCCGGAGGAAATCGTTCTGCTCGCCGCACACATGGATTCATGGGACCTGGGGCAAGGCGCGATCGACGATGGCAGCGGAGTCGCCATCATCACCGCTGCGGCGCGGCTTATCAATGCGCTGCCGCGGCATCCGAGGCGCACCATCCGGCTGCTGCTCGCTGGCACGGAAGAACCTGGCGGCTACGGCGGTGATGCCTATGGCCGCACACATGCCAGCGAACATCACGTGATCGCGGCCGAAAGCGATTTGGGCGCCGACCGCGTCTACCGTTTCAATTCCCATTTTCCTGATTCAGCATTGCCGTATGCGCGCGCGTTCGAGCGTGCTCTGGCGCCGCTCGGCGTCGTGCCCGGCGACAACAATGCGGATGGCGGCACCGATATTGGCGGCGTGAAAACCAACGGCACACCGGTGGTCGATCTGCAGCAAGATGCGTCGCGCTATTTTGACTATCACCACACGGCGAACGACACGATGGCGGCGATCGATCCCGAGCAGCTTCGTCAGAACGTCGCGGCGTACGCGGTATTTGCGTATCTTGCCGCGGAGTCGGATTGGGATTTCGGCGCGACGCGCTCAGCCGCGCCGGCCACCTCGCACTAATACCAGCCAGCCTCGCGCAGCGGGCGAATGTTGGGGCGGCTGACAGGCGCTTCAGCGCCGCCTTTGAGCACGAGCGTCAAGCGTTCGCCGTCACGGCGCGTGCTCTCCACAGCATCGCGCGCCACCCACCAGGAGCGATGTGTCTGCGCGCCTTCGAGGCCTTCGAGTTCGGCGATAGCGTCGCTCATGCGCATGAGAATGAGATCGCTACCTTTAGAAGTGTGTAGGCGGAGGTAGTGGTCCTCGGCTGAGATGGCGTAGAGCGCCGCACCTTTCAGCTTCGGCGGTAGGCGCTCGAGAAAACGCACGGATTGCGGAGCGGCCACGTTCGCGGGCGGCGCGTGCGTCACGCGTCCGGGCCGGGCGACCATCATCATGATCGCGGTCATCGCCAGCGAGACGAGCAGCACAGCGCCGGCGAAGTAGGGCAGTGTCCCCAGCGAAATGCGCTGGCCAAAGAACACGCTGGTGTAGAGCCAAATCACCAAGCTCGCGGGGACGGTCAGCACCAACGCCAACAGCGCGCCAAACACCCATTCATTGGCGGTGGCGCGAGGAATGCGAGACACCAGAGCGGCAGTCACCCGCCCCAATGCGGCGCCCATAATCATGACGGGCACCCAGTACAGGAGGCGGGTCTTCATTGGCACTTCGCCGCCCGTGAAGGCGCCGCTCACCGCCAGAAACACGCCCGCCGCAGCGGAAACGCCCAGCCCGCGCAGCCATTGTTGCGCGGAATCGAGCGCAACTCGCGCTTCGCCAGTTGCGGGGGCCCGCGTTTCACGCGCTGGCGCAGTGTTTTCACGTACTTCCGGCTGCAGGGGCGCTCTCCGCTGTCATGCTTCTAGCAAGGCCGAACCGGAGAAACGACCCCATGAGCATGCTGAACACGGCGCCGAAACGGTTTCGTCTGCTGTCATGGACCATTCGCATCGGCGTGGCCGCCATCTTGCTGGGCGCGCTCTGGCCGCAAATACCAAACATCGTCCGGTATGCGCAGCACGTCGGTTTCCACCCGCACTGGCCGGACATGGCTCTGTTCGCGACGATCCCACCGCAAGTGAAGTTTCACATCATGGCGGCGACGGCGGCGTTCGCAATCGGCGTTGTCATCTTGCTGCAGCCGAAGGGCAGCCCGCTACACAAGACCCTAGGCTGGGCCTGGGTGATCGCCATGGGCGCGACCGCGATCTCCAGCTTCTTCATCACTGGTCTCAACGGGAACTCGCTCTCCTTTATCCACCTCATCAGTGGATGGACGGTGGTCGCGTTGCCGCTCGGCATCTACGCCATTCGCAACAAGCAGGTACTCATGCACAAGCGAGCGATGACCAGCCTATTCGTCGGCGGGCTCGTCATCGCCGGCGCGCTCACCTTCATTCCGGGCCGGCTGATGTACCAACTCTTCTTCGGTTGAGTTCCTGCGCGTGAGCTGGCCGATTTTGCCGGTACCGCGCGCGGAGAATCGCGCCTAGAAGCAGGCAGCCGATGCCAAGCCTGCTGCGCAACGTCGCCGCGCTGATCGCTGCGCTCACCATCCTGCAACTCGCGGGCGGATTGCTCGGTGCGCGTCTGCCGCTGTCGTTCACGACGGAAGGCCACACGCGCACCGAATGGGGCATCGTAGCGGCAGCTTATTCTGCGGGCTTCATGATGGGCGCGATGATTGCGACGATGTTGCTGGCGCGCGTCGGCAATATTCGCGTGTACGCGGCGGGCGCGGCGGTGTTCGCGGTAGCCACATTGGCGTTGCACTTCACCAGCGATCTCTGGAGCTGGGGTCTGGCGCGCATGATCGCCGGAATCGCGGTGGCGCTGATGTTCGCGGCGATCGAAAGCTGGATGAGCCACTCCATCAGTCCACGTGTGCGCGGTGAAGTGATGAGCGTGTATATGGTGGTGACACGCGCAGCGCTGGCGCTGGGGCCGTTCCTGGCCTTCAACTATCTCCCGAACGCCCCGGAGCCATGGATGATTGCCGCAGCACTCGCGGCGCTCTCGATGGTGCCCGTCTGCTTCACGGCAACGGTAGAGCCAGAACCGCCGAAGGCTCAACCGCTAGCGTTGGTCGAGCAATTCGCTACCGCGCCGGCCGCAGTGATCGGCGCCTTCGGAGCAGGGCTGGTAAACGGCGGTGTCTTGGCGTTGGCGCCGCTCTATGCCGCTCAGCACTATGGTCCCGCAGCGGCTGCGGAGTTTTTCTCGGCCGCATACACAGGCTCACTGTTGTTGCAGTGGCCCGCGGGGCGCTTGTCGGATCGCATCGACCGGCGCTTGGTGATCGCTGCGCTCGCGTTCATCGCAGCGATCACAGCGTTTGCGCTGGCGCTATGGAGTGGGCAGCTCTCGCGCTGGCAGGCGGTGGCGCTGTTCTTTGCGTGGGGCGCGGGCGGCTTAAGTTTCTACGGCATCGCCGTGGCGCACATGGCTGACCGCGCCGAGCCCGGCAAGCTCGCGCAATCGGCGGCGGGCGTGCTGTTTGTGTGGGCGGTTGGCTCGGTGATCGGGCCGCTGGTGATGGGGCCACTGGTGGATTGGTTCAATGTGCCGGGCTTGTTCTGGTTTGCAGGCGCCGTGGCGCTCGCGGTGACGCTGCTGATGTTCTGGCGGCAATCGACGCGCGAAGGCCCGGCGAGCAAGGAAGACTACGTCGCCGATCTAGGCGTCAGCGTCGCCTCGGGCGAGATGGCGTATGGCGAAGATAAACCGGTAGCGGCTGCCGCGCCGATTGCACAGGCCGAAAACCCACGCTAGCCAAGCCCACAAACGAGGCGCTCATGAACATCCACGAATACCAAGGCAAAGCTGTCCTGAAGCAATTCGGCGCGCCGGTACCGCGCGGCTTCCCGGCATTCACGCCGGCGGAAGCAGCGGACGCTGCGGCGAAACTTGGCGGCTCGGTTTGGGCGGTGAAGAGCCAGATTCACGCGGGTGGGCGTGGCAAGGGCAAGTTCAAGGAAGCGGCGGCCGGCGAAAAGGGCGGCGTGCGTATCGCCTTCAAACAAGAAGATGTCGGCGCATACGCGCAGCAAATGCTCGGCAACACGCTGGTGACGCTGCAGACCGGCGCGCACGGACGCGTCGTCAAGCGCATCTATGTCGAAGAAGGCATCAAGATCGCCAAGGAATTTTATCTGTCAGCGCTGGTCGATCGCGAGCAAAGCCGCGTGGCGTTCGTGGTTAGCCAAGCTGGCGGCATGAACATCGAAGAGGTCGCGCACGAAACGCGGGAGAAGATCACCACAGTTGGCATCGATCCGCTCGCGGGCGTGCAGAAGGCGGACACCGATAAAGTCGCGGCGACTCTCGGCTTGAGCGGCGATCTCGCATCGCAATGCGAAGCTCTGATCAAGAGCCTCTACACCGCCTTCACCAAGAGCGACATGAGCCTGCTCGAAATCAATCCGCTCGTCGTCACGGAAGATAACAAGCTCATCTGCGGCGATGCGAAGGTGAGCTTCGATTCCAACGCCGCGTTCCGGCATCCGGAATGGGCGGAGTTGCGCGATCTCGGCGAGGAAGACGAACGCGAGATCGAGGCCTCGAAATACGATCTTTCTTATATCGCGCTGGATGGCGAGATCGGCTGCATGGTCAACGGCGCAGGTTTGGCCATGGCGACCATGGACATCATCAAATTGTTCGGCGCCGAGCCTGCCAACTTCCTCGATGTCGGCGGCGGCGCGAGCAAAGAGAAGGTGACGGCGGCGTTCAAGATCATCACCGCCGATCCGAAGGTGAAGGGCATTCTGATCAACATTTTCGGCGGCATCATGCGCTGCGACGTCATCGCCGAAGGCGTGGTCGCGGCGGTGAAGGAAGTCGGCCTGCAAGTGCCGCTGGTCGTGCGCCTCGAAGGCACCAACGTGAACGAAGGCAAAGCCATCATCCGCAACAGCCGGCTGAACGTGATTTCCGCGGATGATCTGGAAGACGCCGCGCGGAAGATCGTGAAGGCGGTTAAGGGGTAGGCCTTTTCGTCGTGGGGGCGGACTGCTTAGCGCGGGATGCAAGCCCCCATACCTCTGTGGGGATGATGCCCTCTATGCTTTCGACGGCTCCGCATTCCAATAGGATTGAACGCAGTTCTGCGTCCGTGGTCTCACGAAGTTTGCTCTTGAATTCCCCATAAGCTCGCTTCTTGGGACCGCTGCGCAGCAGCCTCTGAACCACGCGACGCGCGTGAGTTTCACCTCGCGGCCTAGAAGTCAGGTCGCGGACGTACTTTAGCGCGGCCAGGATGGCACCAATCGCGCCAGCGATCAGGGCAATTTTATCCCATGGCAAAGCGAATATTCGCGCCCAAATTTCCAAGGCTGCCCCCAGAAGCAGGCTATCTCACTGCCTTCACTGCGATCAAGTGAACTAGGGCTTCTGCTCGATCACCCGCTCGATCCGCTTATCCGGCACTAGCCAAATCAGCGCCACCAGCACGTAGAGCGCCCACGAGAGCGGCGGGTAGAAAAACGCCAGCGCGATGCCTAGTGCGTAGAAGAGGGGCGAGAACTTGCCCTTCCAATCGTTGTCGCTGGCCACCGCTTTCGCCAACGCGCTGTCGGGCCCATCGGCGCGGATCAGCAGCGTCTGTAGGGTCAAATACGCAAACGCCGGCAGAATGAGCGACACGCCGTACACGGCTGTTGGGATCGGCGCGCCGCCGCTTTCGCCGAGCCATGCTGTCGTGAACGGCACCAGCGACAAGCAGAACAGCAACCCCATGTTCGCCCACAGAATGCCGCCGTTCACGCTTTTGGCGACGTACATGAAGTGGTGGTGGTTATTCCAATAAATGCCGATGTAGATGAAGCTCAGCACGTAGCTCAGAAATTTCGGCGCCAGCGCCGCCAACGCCGCCCAAGTCGGCTCGTGCGGCGGGCGCAGCTCCAGCACCATGATGGTGATGATGATGGCGATCACGCCGTCGCTGAACGCCAGCAGCCGGTCTTTTTCCATTTCACGCCGCTCCGCGCCCCGAGTAGAATGCTGCGCATAACACGTCTCGGCGCAAAGCCAGAGATCGGCGGTTAGGGAGTGGGCACATGATCGGTTACGTCACGCTCGGCACCAACGACTTACAGCGCGCCGCTGCATTCTATGACGCCATTGCCAAGGAAATGGGCACCAAGCGCATGATGGAATACGAGACCTTCATCGCTTGGGGCGAGCCCGGCGGCGGCGCCGGCATCGGCCTGACCAAGCCGTTCGATGGCAATGCGCCGACTGTCGGCAACGGCGTGATGGTGGCGCTGGCCGCGAAGGACCGCGCGCAGGTCGATCGCATCTACCATCTCGCCATGTCGATGGGCGCCAAGGACGAGGGCCCTCCGGGTGACCGCGGCGGCGGCTTCTACGCCGGCTATTTCCGCGACCCCGACGGCAACAAGCTCAACGCGTTTATTATGGGATGAGGAGCGGCGCCGCAGGCGCGATTTGATCTGGGGGATCAAATCGAGTGACGAACGCCCGAGCGCAAGCGAGGGCTGGGGTGCGGTTGAAGCTTCGCACTAGGGTTTGCATCGGAGACGGCCTGGGTTAAGCCCAGGCCGTTGTTTTTGGGGCTTGCCTTTTGTCCATTCTCGTCAACGCCGCTACGCGCGTCATCTGCCAAGGCTTCACCGGTAAGACGGCGAAGTTTCACTCCAAGCATGCGCTCGCTTACGGCACCAAGCTGACTGCGGGCGTCAGCCCTGGCAAAGGCGGCACGCGGCTGACCGACGAGGACGATCGCGAACTTGCTGAAGTGCCGATTTTCAACACGGTCGCGGAAGCCAAAGAGCAAGCCGGCGCAGATGCGAGCGTCATCTACGTGCCGCCGCCGTTTGCCGCTGCGGCGATCGAAGAAGCCATCGACGCGGAGATCCCGTTCATCGTCTGCATCACCGAAGGCATTCCGGTGCTCGATATGGTGCGCGTCAAAGCAAAGCTGCAGAAATCGAAGTCGATGCTGCTGGGCCCGAACTGCCCCGGAATCCTGACGCCGAACGAATGCAAGATCGGCATTATGCCCGGCCAGATTTTCAAGAAGGGGACCGTAGGTGTGGTCTCCCGCTCCGGCACGCTGACCTACGAGGCGGTATTTCAAACCACCAATGAAGGCCTCGGCCAAACCACGGCGGTCGGCATTGGCGGGGATCCCGTGAAGGGCATGGAATTCATCGACGTGCTCGAACGCTTCCTGGCTGACGACGCCACCAAATCGATCGTCATGATCGGCGAGATCGGTGGCGCGGCGGAAGAAGATGCAGCGCAATTCCTGGCCGACGAAAAAAAGAAGGGCCGCTGGAAGCCGGTTGTCGGCTTCATCGCCGGCCGCACGGCGCCACCCGGACGGCGCATGGGTCACGCCGGCGCCATCATCTCCGGCGGCAAGGGTGACGCGGAATCGAAGATCGCGGCGATGGAGGCAGCAGGCATCAAAGTGGCGCCGCACCCGGCCGCACTCGGCCGCACCATGAGCGAGCTGCTGAAAAGCTAGAAGTTCGCGGGGAGGCGAGGCGTGACAGCGAGCGACGCAAGCCAGACTTCAGCGCGTGCGCGCGGACCGCTCTCGCGCTTTTATGATTTCGCCATCAGCCCCACGGGCTTTTTTGCGATTCTCTTCGTCTACATCGCCGTCAGCATTCTGCTGCGGCTTTGGATTTCGCCGGTGCTTGGCACCGACGAGATTGAGCAAGCGCTGCTCGCGAACGATTGGCGGCTTGGATACAACCCGCGCCAGCCGCCGCTCTACACATGGATTTTGCTGAGCGGCTACGCCGTGTTCGGACGCACCGTGTTGGCGCACGTCGTGGTCAAGTACGGCGTGCTGGCGGCGATGTTCGTCGCTTCGTACTTCGCCGGCCGTCGCGTGCTGAAATCGCAGACGCATGCCGCGTTAGCCACATACGCGCTCGTATTGCTCTACAATATCGGCTGGGGCGCCCAGGTTGGGTACACGCACTCGCTCCTGCTGTCGGTATTCATTTTTCTGACGTTGTGGTCTCTATCGCGAGCCTTCGAGAGCAAGCACTTGCTTGACTACGCGTTGGTCGGCGTTGTGATCGGCCTAGGTTTTCTAACCAAGTTCAGCTTCGGTATTTTTCTCGCGCCGCTCCTCATCGGCTGCTGTTTCGTCGCGCCGTTACGCGCGGGACTGTTCAATTGGCGGACGTTGGTCTCGTTGACGATTGCGGGCGTCATTCTGATTATCCCTGTCAACTGGATGATCCATGCGCCCTATCGTTACGCACAAGCGCTGCGCGAAGTAGGCGGCGTCGCGCATAGCTCGAGTTATGCCGCCAATGTTGGGCGAGGCTTGGCGAGCATTGTCGTCGGGCCACTCACGTTTTTGGCGCCGTTCTGGCTGGTCGCCCTGATCTTCTGGCGAACGCTACGCAGGCGGGGTGAAGGCGAGGCGTCTTGGGGTAAAGCGCTCTGGGTGGGCTTCGGCGTGACAGTGGTGGCGCTGTTGGCGCTCGTGTTTGTCATGCAAGTGACAGACTTTAAGCCCCGATATCTGCATCCGGTGCTGCTGACGATGCCGCTATTGTTTTTCATGGGGCTCGAACGCAGGCCGATAAGCCCGGGCGCCGAGCGTTGGTTTGCAGCCATTGCTGCAGTGTTTGCGCTCGGCGTGTTCGCAGGGCTCGCCGCCCAAGCGTTGGCCGAGCCTCGTGGCTGTCATAATTGTTGGCTGCAGATGCCCGTGCCGGCGCTGGCTGCTGACCTTGAGCGTCAAGGCCTCGGGGAGGGGACCATCCTCACGGAGAATGCGCACATTGGCGGCAATCTTCGACTTTTCCTGCCTCACGCGCGTGTCTATTCGCCAGACTATCCGATGGCGGAGGCTGCGCCGACGGGCCGAGGGCAATGCGTCCTGATCTGGAATTCCCGCATGCACGGGCCGAACGTGCAGCAGCCTTTGGCGCAATTCCTGACGGAACATTTCGGTGGCGCACCCGCGAATGGCCCCACAACCGTTGTGACAGAGCCGCTGTTGCGCGGCGGCGGGCGGACCGACAGCTTCGGCGTCATGCGCGTGGTGGGTCGAAACGGCGACTGCACGCCGAACTGACGAACCGCAGGGCTTGCACTAAAGCAGCCCTTCTTTCCTTAACCGACGCACTTTAGAACGAGCGCCGCTTCGTCACGACGCCTATATTTGAGGTGTCGCGTCCAGCCGAAAGGTCAGCTTTATCATGGCGGATGACGCCCGCAGCTTGCCCAATACCGCGCTTCTCGAAACCAGCTTCCTCTACGGCGCCAATGCGACCTTCGTGGAGGAGATGCACGAGAAGTTTCTGAACGACCCGAATTCGGTCGATTCCTCTTGGCGTGCGTTTTTCCAGCAGCTGCGTGACGACCCGAGCGCGGTGCGCGCGGCAGTGGCCGGGCCATCTTGGTACCGCCCAGAATTGGCGCAGCCGAAGACGACAGAGCTGACAGCGCTGCTCGACGGCAATTGGGGCGCGCTGACCGAGCGCTTCGAAGGCAAAGCCCGCGCGCGGTTGCCAAGCGCCTCGACGCAAGACGTGCAGCAATCGGCGCGCGACTCGATCCGTGCGCTGATGATGATCCGCGCCTATCGCACACGCGGGCACTTGGCGGCGAACTTGGATCCGCTCGGCATCGAAGTGCGCGAAGCCCCGGCGGAGCTTGATCCCTCCACCTATGGCTTCGGCAGCGCCGATCTCGATCGCCCGATTTTCATCGACGGCGTGCTCGGCATGGAGAGCGCCAGCGTCAATCAGATGCTGGCGATCCTGAAGCGCACCTATTGTTCGACGGTCGGCGTCGAGTTCATGCACATCACCGATCCGGCCGAGAAGAGCTGGATTCAAGAGCGCATCGAAGGTCCCGACAAGGAAATTACCTTCACACCTGAAGGCAAGCGCGCGATTTTGCGCAAGCTAATGGAAGGCGAAACGTTCGAACGCTTTCTCGCCAAGCGTTATCCCGGCACTAAGCGCTTCGGGCTCGATGGGGCCGAAGCGATGATCCCGGCCATGGAGCAGATCATCAAACGCGGCGGCGCGCTCGGCGTTGATGAAATTATTCTTGGGATGGCCCATCGCGGGCGCCTGAACATGCTCGCCGCTGTGATGGGCAAACCGTATCAAGCGATCTTCCATGAGTTTGGCGGCGGTTCGGTTACGCCCGAGGACGTACTGGGCTCCGGCGACGTGAAGTATCACTTGGGCGCATCGTCGGATCGGGTGTTCGACGGCAACATCGTGCACCTGTCGCTGACGGCGAACCCAAGCCACCTTGAGATCGTCAATCCGGTCGTGCTCGGCAAAGCGCGCGCCAAACAGGCGCTGCGCCAGCGCTGGACCAACGACGAAGATCTGCACGAATTGCGCGCGCGCGTGTTGCCGCTGCTCATCCATGGTGATGCGGCGTTCGCGGGGCAGGGCGTGGTGGCGGAATGCTTCGCGCTCTCCGGTTTGCGCGGCTACCGCACCGGCGGCACGCTGCATTTCATCATCAACAACCAGATCGGTTTCACCACCGCGCCGCGTTTCTCGCGCTCCAGCCCATACCCAAGCGACGTCGCGCTAATGGTGCAGGCGCCGATCTTCCACGTGAACGGCGACGACCCGGAAGCCGTGACCTTCGCGGCGAAGGTGGCGACCGAGTATCGCCAGATCTTCGGCAAGGACGTGGTCATCGACATGTTCTGCTATCGCCGCTTCGGTCACAACGAAGGCGACGATCCGACCATGACGCAGCCCTTGATGTATCGCCGCATCAAGGATCAACCCTCGACGCTCACCATCTACACCGAGCGTCTCGCCAATGAAGGCGTGATGACGCGCGAGGAAGCGCAGGCGTCGGGCGACGAGTTCATGCAATTCCTCGATCGCGAGTTCGAGGGCGGCAAGAGTTTCAAGGCCAACAAGGCGGATTGGCTGGACGGCGTGTGGTCCGGCTTCTCGCTGCCGGAAGACGACGACCGCCGCGGCACCACGGCGACGCCGAAGAGCAAACTCATCGAGCTTGGCCGTCGCATCACGGAAATCCCCGCAAGCGTCGACATGCACAAGACTGTCGCGCGGGTTATCGAGGCGCGGCGCAAGGCGATTGAGGAGGGGCACGGCATCGACTGGGCGCTCGGCGAGCATCTCGCCTTTGCGACGCTGCTCGATGAAGGCTTCCCTGTGCGCTTGTCCGGCCAAGACTCAGGCCGCGGCACCTTCAGCCAACGCCATTCGCATTTCGTCGATCAAACCACCGAAGAGCGCTACACGCCGCTCAATCATCTGCGCGAAGGCCAAGCGCATTACGAAGTCATCGACTCGTTGCTCTCGGAAGAGGCGGTGCTTGGCTTCGAGTACGGCTATTCACTCTCCGACCCGAAGACGCTGACGCTTTGGGAAGCGCAGTTCGGCGACTTCGTGAACGGCGCTCAGGTGATCATCGATCAGTTTATCTCATCGGGTGAGCGCAAATGGCTGCGCATGTCCGGCCTGACCATGCTGTTACCGCACGGCTATGAAGGGCAGGGGCCGGAGCACTCGTCGGCGCGGCTCGAGCGCTTCCTGCAGCTCTGCGCCGAAGACAACATGCAGGTGATCAACTGCACCACGCCGGCCAATTATTTCCACGCGCTGCGCCGGCAATTGCATCGCGACTTCCGCAAGCCGCTAATCGTGTTCACGCCAAAATCTCTGCTGCGGCACAAGAAGGCGGTCTCGGCGCTTGACGATTTGGCGGAAGGCACCTCGTTCCACCGCGTGCTGTGGGACGATGCACAGATGGGCAATGGTAATACGACGATCAAGCTGAAGGGCGATTCTGAAATTCGCCGCGTCGTGTTGTGCTCCGGCAAAGTCTATTACGATCTGCTCGACGAGCGCGAGAAGCGCGGCCTGAACGACATCTACTTGATGCGGCTTGAGCAGCTCTATCCGTGGCCGATGAAGTCGATCTCCGAGGAGCTGTCACGCTTCCCGAACACCGAGCTGGTCTGGTGCCAGGAAGAGCCGAAGAACATGGGCGGCTGGTTCTTCGTTGAACCGTGGCTTGAACTGACGTTGGAGCGTCTGAACCTCAAAGCCAAAACCGGCCGCTACGCGGGTCGTCCAGCCACTGCATCGACTGCGGCGGGCTTGATGTCTAAGCACCTGAAAGAGCTTGAGACGTTTTTGAATGAGGCGCTGGGCTGATGGTGCAGGGGTCTTGTCATTGCGGCGGCGTCCGCTTCGAAGTTCCGCAGGCGCCCGAGACGGTGATGGACTGCAATTGCTCGCACTGCCGTTTGTACGGCTCACTCTGGGCCTATTATCCGCAGCGGGACGTGAAGTTTGAAGCGGATGACACGTTCATCTACATGTGGGGCGACCGCATGTTGGAAATGCATCATTGCAAAACGTGCGGCTGCTTCTCGCATTTCACGGTGGTGGGCCAAACCGACGCGAAGATGATCGGCGTCAATGCGCGGCTCATGCCTGGACTCGATCCGGCGAAAGTGCGCCTGGTGCAGAAGAACAATGGCAACGACCACGTGTTCTGGACCAAATCCGATAGCCCACCTTTGCCAAGTCACGACGCGCCCGCTGAGACCTGAGAGACAATTTGAATGACTGACATTGTTGTACCCACACTCGGCGAGAGCGTCAGCGAAGCGACGGTCGCGAAATGGCTGAAGAAGGCTGGCGATGCCGTGCGTAAGGACGAAACGCTGGTCGAGTTGGAGACAGACAAAGTCTCAGTTGAAGTGTCCGCGCCGGAAGCGGGCGTGCTGACGGAAATTGTCGCGCAGCAGGGTGCGACGGTGGTGATCGGCGCACTGCTTGGGCATCTCGGCGCCGCCGGCGCGCAAGCTGCACCGCAACCGGCTGCCGTCGCGCCCGCGCCGAAGCCTGCCGCCGCACCCACGCCGCAACCTGCCTCGCAAGCGCCGCGCAACGATGGAGGGGCCAAACAAGCGCCGCCGTCTGTGCAACGCATCGCAGCTGAAGGTGGGGTCGACATCTCGGGCTTGAGCGGCTCGGGCCGCGACGGCCGGCTGACAAAATCCGATGCGCTCGCCGTGATCGAAGCGCGCGCCCAAAAGCCGCAAACCATGCAATCCACAGCCATCACTGCGCCGCCGCGCGCCATCGGGCCGCGCGAAGAGCGCATGCCGATGACACGCCTCCGTCAAACCGTCGCGCGCCGCCTGAAGGAAGCGCAAAACACCGCAGCGATGCTGACCACGTTCAATGAGGCGGACATGTCCGCCATCATGGCCGCGCGCAACAAGTACAAGGATACGTTCGAGAAGCGTCACGGCGTGAAGCTCGGCTTCATGAGCTTCTTCGTGAAAGCCTGCATCGCGGCGCTGAAGGAAATCCCGAACGTCAACGCCGAGATCGACGGCACGGACATCATCTACAAAAACTATTACGACATCGGCATCGCCGTCGGCACCGATCGTGGCTTGGTCGTGCCGGTGGTGCGCGACGCCGATCGCAAATCGATGGCCGAGATCGAGCAGGAGGTCGGCGAGCTAGGCGTCAAAGCACGCGACGGCCACCTCAAGCTCGAAGACCTGCAAGGCGCCACGTTCACGATCTCGAACGGCGGCGTCTATGGTTCGCTGATGTCGACGCCCATCCTCAACGCGCCGCAATCCGGCATCCTCGGCATGCACAAAATCCAGGAACGCCCGGTGGTGATCGACAAGCAAGTTGTCGTGCGCCCGATGATGTACCTGGCGCTCAGCTACGATCACCGCATCGTCGACGGCAAAGAGGCCGTCACCTTCCTGGTGCGCGTCAAAGAGGGGCTCGAAGACCCGGAGCGGATCCTGCTCGATCTCTAAAGGCAGGCTATAAGCCGCTCATGGCCAACCCGCTGGCAGGCATGGTTGAAGCGGCGAAAGCGGGTAATCCGCAAGCCTTGACCGCGCTCGCGCATGCGCAGGCGCTTGGTTACCTGACGCCGCGCAATCTCACTCTATCCCTCGACAATCTGGCGCGCGCCGCATCTGTTGGCTGGCCCGAGGCGTTACGCGAGCTGCAAGTGCTGGCGCGCGGCACGGGCTCCAACGCCGCGAAACTGCGCGCTGCCGTCAACATCAAGGCCCTGCAAAAACCGCCTGAGCGGCGCGTGTTGCTTGAGTCGCCGCGTGTGCGCGTGTTTGAAAACTTCGCAACGCCGCAGGAATGCGATTGGCTGATCACGCGCGGCCGCGACGGCCTGCATCCCGCGCAAGTCTATGAAAACACCGGCGCAACGATGCAGGCGCATCCAGGCCGCTCCAATTCGGAAGCCGATTTCGAGTTTGAGTCATCTGATATCGTGCTAAGCCTCATTCACGACCGCATCGCGCGCGCAGCAGCGATGCCGGCCGAACATTTCGAAGTCGCCAAGCTGTTGCACTACAAGCCCGGCGAAGCGTTCACACGTCACAGCGATTTTCTGAAGCCCGGCGCGGACATGGACGCCGAGATCGAAGCGCGCGGCCAGCGGGTTGCGACGTTTCTGCTCTATCTCAACGACGGTTACGACGGGGGCGAGACCGAGTTCACCGAGGTCGGCTTTAAGTTTAAAGCGCGCAAGGGCGACGGCCTCTTGTTTGTGAACGTGGATGCAAGCGGCGATCCCGATCCGATGAGCCTGCATGCTGGCTTGCCGACAACACGCGGCGAGAAGTGGGTTCTATCGCTGTGGCTGCGCGGCAAGACCGTCAACGCGTTTCAAACACCACGTGTCGATCACGGAACCTTACCGCGCGAGTGGTACAGCGCTGTATGACGCAGCGCTGACCTTCAGCTTAGCGCCATCTCCATTTGACGCGCGCGATGTGATGGCACTGACGATGCCGATTGACGGCGATAGCGCGTCTCGAGTTTTCGCTCCTGCTCTTCATAGACGTCGAGGACAGCGGCGGCGCGCTCATTGGCCTCGCGAAGGCCTTCAGCGAGATGGGCGAAATACCGCCCCGCGGGGACCAGGCCGTTGTCATTGGCTACGCGAAGCTTGGTGACTTGCATTGTCCCGTCTCCCAGTCCTGTCTCTCTCCGCGCCCGCAAGAACAACGGCTTGCATCCCACCCGGTGCCCGGTTTCGGGGGCGGATCGATGTGGATAACTGCCGCCGAGGCAATTCCGTTTCACCGCGCCTGATTCAAGCGAAAGGGCCTGACTCCAGCCGGGCGGGACTATAGATTGCGCCTCCGCTCGGGGGAGCGAGGCGGGAGGGGACACCCGATGACGTTCATACTGCGCTTTCCAGCGATCCTGGTGCTGTTGGTCTTGGTGCTGGTGAGCTTAGCCGGGGCGTTCGCTGCAACGGTGGTTTTGGCGCATTTGCCGGTCAGCCTCACAGCGGTGCTGTCGCAAGCGAATGTGGATCAGCTTTCGCGCTTCAATTGGCTGCAGACGGGGCTGCTCTATGGCGCGGGCGTATTCTTTCTGATTTCCGCAATCCGCCTCATGCGCCGCACGCAAGGTTTCTGGACGTGGCTGTTGGGCTTTGCCTGCTTTGGTGGACGCTGGGCGCTCGCACAGCAGGACAACGGCGGGCTGGTCGGAACCGTGCAGCACATCAACCCGAACGCTTACATGCAGCCGCAAACGCTGATCGCCACGCCGGACGCGCCGGAAGCGCAGGTCGCGCTGTTGGGCGCCATTCTGCTTGTCGGACTGATCATTCTGATCGTCGACGCTGCCGATCGCGCGCATTGGGATCGCCACGGCGCGTAAGAGGCCTGCGCTTTCGCGCATTGATCCAGTGCACCTGTCTCCCTAAGTTCGCGCCAAATTTGCGCGGCTTCGCGGAGCATTCATGGCATACGATCTCGTTATCATCGGCGGCGGCCCCGGCGGCTACAATTGCGCCATTCGCGCCGGCCAACTTGGATTGAAGACCGCCATCATCGAGAACCGCGGCAAGCTCGGCGGCACCTGCCTCAACGTTGGCTGCATTCCCTCAAAGGCGCTGTTGCACGCCAGCGATTATTACGAAGCGGCGCGCAAGACGTTTCCGTCCATGGGCGTGAAGATTGAAGGCCTCTCGCTCGATCTCCCGCAAATGTTGAAACAGAAGGAAGACGCCGTCGACGGCCTCACCAAGGGGGTCGAATTCCTGATGAAGAAGAACAAGGTCGATTACGTCAAAGGCACAGGCCGTATCGCCGGCAAAGGCAATGTCGAAGTCACCGCGCCGGACGGTTCAAGGCAGACGCTCGAAACCAAGAACATCTGCATCGCGACTGGTTCGGAGCCGATGGGTCTGCCGGGCGTGGACATCGACGAAGAGCGCATCGTCTCTTCAACTGGCGCACTGTCGCTGGGCAAAGTGCCGGAAAAGCTAATCGTCGTCGGCGCCGGCTATATCGGTCTGGAGCTTGGCTCGGTGTGGCGCCGGCTCGGCAGCCAGGTGACGGTGGTGGAATTCCTCGACCGCATCACGCCCACCATGGACGGCGAAATCGCTACGGCGTTTCAGCGCATCCTCAAGAAGCAAGGCATGGTGTTCGAGCTCGGCCAGAAGGTCACCGCCGTCGAGAAGACGCGCGCTGGCGTGCAAGTGTCGATCGAGCCCGCCAAGGGCGGGCAGGGGCGCACGTTGGAGGCGGACGTCGTTCTCGTCTCCATCGGCCGCAAACCGGTCACCGCCAATCTTGGGCTCGATACCATTGGCGTGAAGGTCGATCCGAAGGGCTTCGTGATCAACGATCACCTGAAGACCAATGTGGACGGCGTCTACGTCATCGGCGATTGCACCACTGGCGCGATGCTGGCGCACAAGGCCGAAGAAGAGGGCATCGCCGTCGCGCAAATGATCGCCGGCCAATGGGGTCACGTGAATTACGCGATCATCCCGGGCGTTGTGTACACCGATCCGGAAGTCGCTGGCGTCGGCAAGACCGAGGAAGAGTTGAAGGACGCCGGCATCGGCTACAAGGTCGGCAAATTCCCGATGATGGCCAATTCCCGCGCCCGCACCAATCACGAGACCGAAGGCCTGGTGAAGGTGTTGGAGGAAACGGCGACCAAGAAAGTCGTCGGCGTGCACATGATCGGCTCAGGCGTCGGCGAGATGATCGGCGAGGCCTGCGTCGCCATGGAATTCGGCGCCAGCGCCGAAGACATCGCCCGCACCTGTCACGCTCACCCGACTATAAGCGAAGCGGTGCGGGAAGCCGCGAAGGGTGTCGACGGCTGGACAATGCAAGCATGACGCCGGTCAGCAGTGACGTTCAGCTCGGGTTGCTTCAGAAGTTGGCGACGGAGTTTCCGGTCAACCTGAAGGGTTTTACGGTCACGTGGGAGAAGGGCGGCATGCAGGCGGGCCTCTACACAGACACGAACGGTGCGCACGTTTTCTTCAATGGCGCGGAACTGGATGTTTTGACTCTTGAGGACGCGCGAGACTTGCTGACTCGTGTCTTTGCCAACCAACTGGTTTCGGTGACCGGCATCCGTGAAGGAAGCGCCGTCTATTGCCGCTTGGCGCCAGCGGATGATCCGGCGAAGACATTACCATCCCCCGGACTGGCATCTGTGGTCCTTGGCCAGAGAACCGTGCCAGAAGTCGATGACCTCGTTGTCGAGAGTTGGCTAGGCGGCGTTGAGGAGAAATCATGAGCGACGCACTTCGCCTCTCGGCCCTCACCAAGAAATTCGGCGACAAGGTCGCCGTCAACGCTCTCGATCTCACGGTGCGCGCCGGGGAATTGTACGGCCTGCTCGGGCCGAACGGCGCCGGCAAGACGACGACGCTGCGCATGGTCGCCGGTTTGCTGAAGCCGGATGCGGGTTCGATTAGTGTTTATGGCATCGACTCACTCGCCGACCCGATTGCCGCCAAACAGATCATGGCGTGGCAGCCGGACGAGCCGGCGCTCTACGACAAGCTCACGGCGTGGGAGTATCTCGAATTCATCGCCGGGCTTTGGAGCGTCGATGTGAAGACGGGGCGCCAGCGCGCCGAAGAGCTGCTGCGCTTCCTCGATCTCTGGGACAATCGCAACGAGCGCACCGAAGGCTTCTCGCGCGGCATGAAACAGAAGACGGCACTCGCCGGCGCTCTAATTCACGACCCGAAGCTGCTGATGCTGGATGAGCCGTTGACTGGTCTCGACGCGGCAATTGCGCGGCAAGTGAAGGATCTGTTGCAGCAGCGCGCCAAGGCGGGCGGCACCATTATTCTCACCACCCACATTCTCGATGTCGCCGAACGCGTCGCCGATCGCATCGGCATCATCCAAGGCGGGCGCTTGCTCGCCGAAGGCACGCTCGCTGAATTGCGCGGCCGGGCAGGGGATGCAGCTAACACCAGCCTTGAGGATGTGTATCTGCAGTTGGTGGGCGCGACCGCAGCGCACGCCCCGGCGAACGCGACCGCCTGATGTTCAAGCCCGGCGGCGTTCTTTGGCTCTTGCGCCACGAATTGCGTCTCTCTTGGCGCAATTGGTTGGCGCGCACGGCGGGACCAGCGCGCATCATCTTCCGCGTTCTGGTGCTCGCGGCGCTGCTTTTCGGAGGATATTGGATCGCGCGCGGCATTGCGGGCGTGCAGCCGAACCTTAGCCCGATTCCGCTGACGGTCGTTGGCGGCATCTTCTTGCTGCTGCTCAGCTTCATGGTGGCGCAGGCGCTCATGCTCATCACCGAGGCGCTCTATCAGCGCGGCGACATCGATCTGCTGCTGGCTTCGCCGTTGCCGCCCTGGCGCATTCTGCTGGTGCGCATGGCAGCGATCGCCATCAACGTGGCGACGCTTTATCTCGCGCTCGCTGGCGCTGTGTTTGTGTGGCTGCCGGTGTTTGGCGGCTGGCAGTGGATGGATTTCCTGCCGACCGTTTTGGCGTTGGCGCTGTTCTCCACCGGCCTCGCGCTGGTGCTTGCGCAACTGCTCTTCCGCACACTGGGCCCGAAGACTACACGCATCGCCGCCCAGATTCTCGCCAGCTTAATCGGCGCAGCGTTCTTTCTTGCGATCCAGAGTCAGAACTACGTGCCCTACCAACAGCGCGCGGAGGTGTACCGCCATGTGCTGATGTATCTCGTGCCGGTGTTCGGCGATGCTGCGAACCCGCTCTCGATCCCGGCGCGCGCGGCGTTTGGGCAACCCGTTGAGTTCGCGACATGGATCGGGATTTCGGTTGGCGTCTATTTGATCGCCGTCTGGCGGTTTTCGAGCCGTTTTATCGCCAATGCCAGCGCCATCGCTGGTGTCGGCGGGGGGCGGCGCAAGCGCGACACCCGCGTGCGCGAGACGCGCGGCGGCGTCAACGCATCTTTGGTGCGCAAGGAATGGCGGCTGATCGTGCGCGATCCGCTATTGCTCTCGCAGATACTGCTGCCGATCCTGTATTTCATTCCGCTGTTCTTCATTTTCGGCACACGCTTCCAGAAGGAAGGCCTTCAACAATACGCCCTTCCAGGCTTTGCTTCGGCGTTCGTGCTGATTGCGACGACACTGGCGGCGAGCCTGGCTTGGATCACCGTGTCCGCCGAGGACGCGCCGGACCTGATCGCGGGCGCGCCGGTAAGCCGTGATCAGCTTGAGCGCGCCAAGGCGATCGCTGCGGCGGGACCGGTGATCCTCTTATTGTTGGCGCCGGCGGTGATTGCGTCGCTGGCTGATTGGCCGGCCGGCTTTTGGCTCTTGGTGGGTGGCGCAGGTGCGATCATCTCGGTGTGCCTGATCGCGATCTGGTATCAGAAGCCCGGCACGCGCAAGAATTTCCGCCGCCGCACGCGCGCTGGATTTTTCGTCAACATGGGTCAGGCCTTCATCACTTTGTCCTGGGTCGGGGCGACCGGACTCGCAGTTGCTGGCTGGGCCGTGGCCTCCATTATTCCGGTGCTCATTGCAGCGGGCCTGCTCTTGGCCATGCATGAGAGCCGTCCGAAGCCTCCGTGAGCTGCAGTGTCAGTGAGTATTGACGAATGCTCACTTTTCAGGCGCGCGTGATCAGGCTCAATGGTCCTGCGGACAAGCGAGGGGATGCGCATGTTGATGCTGACGACGCCGCGCCTGGCGATGCTGGCGCTTGATATTGATCTGGCCACGTTGCAGGCCGAGAGCCGGACCACATTCTTCAATGCACTGGCGGTGACGCACGAGCCGATCTGGCCGCCGGCGCCATTTGAGACGGCTGCGTTTGAGTGGGCGCGCAAGAATCTCTCACACGATCCCGACGGGCAGGGTTGGTACGGATGGGCGCTGCTCGCCAATGGCGGCGAACGCGCGCCGCCGCGGCTGATTGGCATCGCGGCATTGATTGGACGCCCTGACGAGGAAGGCGATGTCGAGCTGGCGTTTGGCTTGCAGCCTGAATTCCGCGCTCAGGGGTTCGGTGGTGAGGCGGTGCGAGCGTTGGCGCAGTGGGGCCTCGCCAATGGCGCCAAGCGCGTGATCGCGCATCTCGATGCGGAGGACGTGAACGCGGCGCATACGCTGGCGAAGTCGGGCTTCGCCGATACGTTTGAAGCGCCGTATCCCGGCGTTGCGCGCTGGGCGCTGCAAGCGGCGGCTTAATGAAATGAAAACGCCGCTCGTTGCGGAGCGGCGGGCGGGTCATCGTTTGTGGATGCGGGCGATCAATCGGCGGCGTTCTATGCGAGAGCGTGGGCTTTTGATGATCGGTGAGCGCATCTGATCCTTATCTCTGAGACCTGAAACGGCGGAGGGGGACGGCGGTTCCGCCATCCCCCTCTGCCTTTGGCTGTTAGCGAGCCATCTTCTTCGACTTGCGCTTCGCCGTCTTGCGGCGAACGGCCTTCTTCGCAGACTTCTTCGCTGTCTTGCGAACAGCTTTGCGAGCCTTGCGGGCCTTCGGAGCTTTCTTGGCCGCGGCCTTCTTCATCTTCTTAGCCATTGTCGTTTCCTCATTAACAAAAGTGGTCTTGGGTTGGATGGGAGCTGTTTGACTCTCCGAACATGGTTTTCGCCGAATTTAGTTTGCAAAATATTGCTGTGAAAACAGCGGCGTGATTTTGCGTGTGCGCGTGTTGCTGCAAAAATTGCGCGATGTAAGTCAGTGCTCAGCCTTTGTTTTCAAGGCGCGTAGCGGAATGCGCGCATGCGAATTCGCTCACGAGCGTGGATGTGCGCGGCGATACGACTGCAATATTTTTTGCGTCTCGACGCTCGCATAGGTCTGCGTGGTCGAGAGTGATTCGTGTCCGAGCAGCTCTTGGATCGCACGCAGATCGCCGCCATTCGCTAACAAATGCGTCGCGAACGAGTGCCGCAGAGCGTGCGGCGTTGCTGATGACGGCAACCCCAAGCGTGCGCGCAAACGCTCCATCAGAGCTTGCGCGTCGCGTGGAGAGAGAGGGCCGCCGCGTACGCCGCGGAAGAGGGCGTCGTCGCGCGTGAGCGCATGTGGACAGAGTGTCGCATAGCGCTCGATGGCTTCACGTGCGGCCGGCAGCATCGGCACCAGCCGCTGCTTGCCGCCTTTACCGGTGATGCGCAGCGTCTCCGGTAGTGGCCGGTCGGCGCCGGTGAGCGAGAGTGCTTCGCTGATGCGAAGGCCCGCCGCGTAGAGCAGTGTGACGAGCGCCGCGTCGCGTGCGCCGATCCAATCTTGCGAAGCGGATGCGCTCGCGTCGGCGATAAGCTCTCGCGCGACTTTTTCCGAGACGGGGCGCGGCAGGCTGCGCTTGAGTTTTGGGCCACGCACCAGTGCAAGGCGCGGATTCTTGAGCCCGTGGCGGCGTTCAAGATAGCGATAGAAGCTGCGAATGGCGGCGAGTGCGCGCGACACCGAGCGATCTGAGAGCGCGTCCGGCCCTTGGCGGCGATGGGCGAGATAGGCGCGTAGATCGCGCGGTTCGAGTTCGGCGAGATCTTTGGCGCTGGGCTCGCCGCTCAGGTGGTCTTGCAGGAAATCCAGGAAGGCTTCGACGTCACGCTCGTACGCCTCGACCGAATTGGCCGCGAAACGCCGCTCATCGCGCAAGTGCGCGATCCATTGGGCGTGGAGAGCGGAGGCGGTCATTTGTTGCAAAGTTTAATTCTCATTGATGAACGAGGGTTTCACGGTTCGACGTTTCCCGGGCGAGCGCGGCGAGACCCGGGACCTTCGGCTTTCTTTGTTCTCACCGAAGCAGCGGCGCCCAATCTCACGATCATCTTCCGCATCACGCTCACTCCACATCTCCCGAACTGATGGTCGCTGTACCTTCAACCTCCCGACAGGAGACGAGGGGAGTGTAAGTGGGTTTTGCAGCGGTCGAATTGCGAACAGCGCTTTTGTTGATTGCAAAGGGTTTTAGTGCGGAAAAGTGTAGGATTGCATGGGCGCCAATCCCCCCTAACTGCCGTTCATCTTGCTCGTCCTCTCCCGATAGGGAGAGGTGGCGCGTGCGGAGCACGCGACGGAGAGGGCGGCGCGGGCATTCCACGCTCAGCGCCATCCCCTCAGTCAGCTTCGCTGACAGCTCCCCCTATCGGGGGAGGACGAAGTCAGCGCCTTCGAGCGGTCACGATCCGGCGATAAAGGATCGTTGTAGTGATCAAGGCCCGAACACTTCTCATCGCCGCGGCGTTCGCTTGCTTTACGCAGCTGGCGTTTGCGGATGGCGGCGAGGTCGCGTCGCCAGCGCCGGATGCGGCGCGGCCGGCGATTGGGGAATGGGTTGGGCATGTTTCTTGGAATGCGCCGATCGTCAGATATGGCTGGACGATCTACCCAGATGGCACGTTCAGCAGCGGCCGCCTCGGACGCGGTGAGAATGGCGGCGGCGCATGGAGCACGCGGGGCGCGCATCTGACGCTCAAATATTCGGACAGAGTCCGGTATGAGGGCGAGCTGCGCGGCGATGTGTATGCGGGCACAGCTTATACGGCAGAAGGCCGCGCCCTTGGCGGGTTCTCGATGTCCCGCGCCGTGAAGGCGCCGGATGTCGCGGACGACGATGGCGAGTGAAATGAGCGCTGGACGGCTTCCGCCGAATCTCCGGACTCCCTAGATTCTAAGGCAATGAACCCCACAGCCCGCCGCCGCGCGCTTCAAGCGCTGAAGGGACAGCGTGCGACGCTGCCGGCGGGACCGCTGTTTGCGGTGGCGGAAGAGGGCGCGGGGTACGAGGCGGACACGCTCGACAAAGTCTCGGTGCTGTTTCCGTTGCCGTTGCCGGAGCCGTTCGATTATCGCGCGCCGTCGAGCATGGGCTTGCGGCCGGGCGCGCATGTGATTGCGCCGATCGGCTCACGCTTGGTGCGCGGCGTGGTGTGGGCGGTTGAGCAGAACAATCCGGGCGCTGCCAATCTGAAAGCTATCGGCGAAGTTTTGCCGGGGCCGCTGGCGCCCGATCTGTCGCGACAATTCATCGATTGGGCGGCGCGGTATCTGGTGCGGCCGCCGGGCGATCTGTTGCGCATGGTGGTGCGTTCGCCGGAAGCTTTGCTCGATCCGCCGACGTTTAGCGTGGTGCGGCCGAGTGGGGCGGCGCTGCCGAAAATGACCGACGCGCGCACGAGGGTGATGCGCGAGGCCGAGAAGGACATGGTGAGCGCTGCGGAATTGTCGCGGCGCGCGGAAGTATCGTCAGCGGTGGTGAAGGGGCTGATCGATTGCGGCGCGCTGGAGCGCGTGGAGATGAGCGAAGATCCGCCGTTTCCAGAGCCGGATATCGCGCGCGAGGGAAAAGCGCTGTCAGACGTGCAGAAAGCGGCGGCGGCGGAAGTGTGCGCGTCGGTGCGCGCCGGCGGCTTTCATGTGTCGCTTCTCGATGGTGTGACCGGTTCGGGCAAGACGGAAGTGTATCTCGAAGCGGCGGCGGAGGCGTTGCGGACGCCGGGTGCGCAAGTGTTGGTGCTGCTCCCTGAAATCGCGCTGACGCAAGCGGCGATGGCGCGCTTCAAAGCGCGCTTCGGTGTTGAGCCAGTGGAGTGGCACTCGGCGATTGGCCACAAAGCGCGGCGGCGCGCGTGGCGCGAAGTGGCGGCAGGGCGTGCGCGTTTGGTGGTGGGTGCGCGCTCAGCGTTGTTTTTGCCGTTCGCGAATTTGCGGCTGATCGTGATCGATGAAGAGCACGATCCTTCCTACAAGCAGGAAGAGGGCGTGATCTATCAAGCGCGCGATCTGGCGGTGGCGCGCGCCAAGATGGGCGCGTGCAACATCATCCTGGCGAGTGCTACGCCTTCGCTGGAGACGTTGGTCAATGCGCAAGCCGGGCGCTACGCGCACGTGAAGCTGCCGGTACGGCACGCGGAAGCGGAATTGCCGGATGTGGAGCTGGTCGATCTGAAGCTCGATCCGCCGCCGGACAAAAATCGCTGGCTATCGCCGAAACTGGTGACGGCGTGTGCCGAAGCGCTATCGCGCGGCGAGCAGTCTTTGTTTTACATGAACCGCCGTGGCTACGCGCCGCTGACGCTGTGCCGCGTCTGCGGGCACCGCATGAAATCGCCGGAGACCGACACGTGGCTCGTTGAGCATCGCTATTCGGGGCGATTGGTGTGCCACTTGACCGGCTTCTCGATTCCGAAGCCGAAGGCCTGCCCGGAATGTTTGACGCCGGATTCGTTCACCTCGATCGGCCCGGGCGTGGAGCGCGTGCATGAGGAGATTAGCACGCTCTTCCCGAACGTCCGCATCGAGATTTTCTCATCCGACACCACGCCGAACGGCGAAGCCGTGCGCGATTTGGTGACGCGCATGGAGACGGGTGAGATCGACATTCTGATCGGCACGCAGATTGTCGCCAAGGGTCACAACTTTCCGAATTTGACGTTCGTCGGCGTGGTTGATGCAGATTCTGGCTTGAAGGGCGGCGATCTCCGTGCGGGCGAGCGGACGTTTCAGTTGATCAGCCAAGTCGCGGGTCGCGCGGGCCGGCACGAGAAGAAGGGCCGCGCGCTCATTCAGACGTACGCGCCGGATGAAGCGGTGATGCAGGCGCTCGCCGCACAGGATCGCGACGCGTTCATGACGGCGGAGGCGAAGGAGCGCGAAGAGGCAGGGATGCCGCCGTTTGGGCGCTTAGCGGCGGTGATCGTGTCGGCGGCCAACGATCAGCTCGCCAACGATGCAGCGAAGGCGCTGGGCGAGAAGGCGCCGCACGTGAAGGGGCTGGATTTGTGGGGTCCGGCGCCGGCGCCGCTGGCGGTGATCCGCGGCATGCACCGGCGGCGCTTCTTGATCCGCGCCGATCGTGGCGTGGATTTAAGCGCATTCTTGGCGGCATGGGTGACGCGGGTGAAACTGCACAGCGCGGTGCGCGTGCAGATCGATGTGGATCCTTATAGTTTTTTGTAATCAGTCATGGCGGCTTGTCGCCAGTCAGTCGTTGGCGCTCATCAAAGTTCGCGAGCCACGCGGATGCCGATATTTGTGTAACGGTCCTGCTGGCGGTCTCGGTCGCGCATCGCTGCACGAAGCCCGCGCGCGCCGTTGAGCCAAGAGCCGCCCCGAATGACGCGCGTCACGCAGCCCTCATGCTGACGCGCTGAGCCGTCTGCGGGCGCGCCGGCATAGCCGCCCTCGACAAAGCAATCCTCGGTCCACTGGAAAACGTTGCCGGTCATGCCGGAAAGATTGAACGCGTTCGCGTGGTAGGCGTTCACCGCAGCGGTGTAGGCGGCGCCGTCATCGCACGCGAGCGAGGGCCAATCGGTATGGTTGCGCTTTGCTGCAAGGTCAAATCCGTTGGCGTGCGCGCAGACATCGCCTGCGGCGTCGCCCCACGGATAGGCGGTCGTTGCGCCGGCGCGCACGGCGTATTCAAACTCGGCTTCTGTGAGCAGGCGATAGCGGGCGCCGGTTTTGACGGAGAGCCAAGCGGCGTATGCGGTGGCGTCATCCCACGAAACGCAGATGACCGGATGCTCGTCGTTCTGTTCGAACCCGGGCGCGCGCCAACTCAAGCTGGGCACAACCACCCAGTCGCCATCGTTGTTCATGCTTGCGCAGCCGCCCGTGCTCGCATGATGGGTCTGTTGCGCGAACGTTTCGTACTGCGCGCGCGTAATTGGCGTGCGGCTTATGGCGAATCTGTGCGCGATGGTGACTGTATGCTGAGGACCTTCATCGTCGAAGCGGCCTTGCTCAGAAGCCGGCGAGCCCATCGCAAAGGCCCCTGAGTCAACGACCACCATCTCAGGACAATCGGTGCAATCCCTGAAGGAAGAGCCGGGATTGGAAGCGCGCGCGAGACCGAGGCAGGCGGATAGAGCGAGTGCGGTAGTGAGGATGAGCCACTTCATGTCCCAACGATAGGCGCGGAATTCGCCTTCTGTGCAAGCATCCCCGTCAGCCGCTGCTCGCCGTTACCGGAAAATCGAAGTACGTGCGCGCGTAGGGCTCGTGGTCGAGCGTGAAGTGCCACCATTCTTGTTCCAGCGGCTTGAAGCCGTGCGCGCGCATGACACTTTGCAGCATGAGGCGATTGGCGCGTTGCGCGGGGCCGACGGCGTCGCTCGCTGGCCACGAGCGCGGGCTGAACAGATCGAACGGCGAGCCCATGTCGAGTTCAGCGCCGGTGGTTCGATCAGTCACCGTGAGATCGACGGTTGAGCCGCGCGAATGGCCGGAGCGTTCGGCGATGTAGCCGAGCGCAAAGAGCTGCGACTTGTCGACGTCGGGATAGAATTCAGCGCGATGCGCTTGGTCGTTGAGATCACGCGCCCAAGCAGCGAAGTCGGCGACGGCGCGCGTGGGGCGATAGCAATCGAAGACTTTCAGCCCGAGGCCGAAGCGGGTGAGATCGGCTTGCACGGCGGCGAGGGCCGTTGCGGCTTGGCGCGTCAGCAAACAGACCGGCGCTTGGTAGCCGTTGATCGGGCGGCCGACGAAATTGTGCGCGCCGGCGTAACGCATCTCCAACGCGAGATTTTGAACGATGGTTGCAGCGTCGACGAAGCTGCGCGGTCGCGCTTGCGCAGCAGCGCTCGTCGCGGCCAAGCCAAAAATCAGAGCCAGAACAAGTGCTCGCATCACGCTCTCCCGGCCTTATTCTAGCGGCGCCAGTGAAGTCCGGAAATGGCCAGCGTGAGGGGTCCGATTCCGGCATACTCCGGGCGCTGATTTTGACGGAGTGGAAGATGACTTTTACGACCCAAGCGCGCGGCGCTGCCGTGGCGCTGACGGCTTTGCTGTCCGCCGGCACTGCTTACGCTTCGCCGGAAGCGGATCGCGCCAATGTGGCGGCATTGGACACAGCGTATCAAGCCGTGGTGGAGCGCAACGATGCGGACGGGATGGGAGCGATCCTGCATCCGGATATGATCTTGGTGGTCGGCGCGGGCACTGTGTACACGCGCGCTCAACTGATCGAATCCGCGCGCAGCCAAGAACTGATCTACGAGCATCAAGTCGAAGATGCCGGCACACAAACGGTGCGGCTCTACGGCGCTGATACGGCGATTGTCACGGCGCGGCTTTGGCTGAAGGGCCACAACCGCGAGACCGGCGTCGCATTCGACCGCACCTTGTGGTTCAGCGACACTTACGTGCGCACTCCGGATGGCTGGCGCTACGCCTTTGGGCAAGCGTCGAGCGCGCTCGCCAACCCGCCACAACGTTAGTCGATACCCTTGACGAACAGGATCGTGGCGTCAGAGCTGGCGTCACGGTCTTTGCTTATCTCGACGTATTCCGGTGAAGCGCCCCAGGCGCGGAAGGCGGCTTCGTCCGCGAACGAGAGGACGACGACTTTGTCCATCTGCGCCTCTCCCTTGAGCACGCGGGGACTGTCGTCAGCGGCGAGCAAGCGGCCGTTGTGCTGCTTCAGCACGTCCATGAAGCGCTCAAGATAGCGATTGTAGAGCGGGCGATCGTGGATGCGCAGTTGTGCGATGGCGTAGACGGTCATGGCTCAACCTCGGTGGAAATGTAGGCGTGCACAGACGAAATCGGGACTGAACGGCAGTGGACTCATCGTGCCATCGTCGCGCGGCTCGAAACTGATATTTTGCCGGAGTCCAACAATGGTGACATCGCCGTTGGACGCCGCGTAATAGCCGATGCTCACCGGCCCATCGGGACCGCAAATGAAAGGCGCGCCTTGAGCGCCCTCGGCGCGAACGCTGTAGAGTGTGGGTGTGGCGGCATCGGGCAGTCCCATCACTTGCGCGAGCGGGCCGCCGGCGCTTTGCGCCATAACCTGCTCGGGGGCGTGATTGCCTTCCTCGAAACTCATGACGCGGCCATCGGCCTTGCGGAGCGTCATCAGAATGAGCGGGTCTTCGCCGTCTTGGCTCGCGTGTGCCGGCGGGATTACGGTCATGATGAGCGGGCCGCGGGTGATCAAGGAGGTTGCGGCGTCTGTTGGTGTGAGTTGGTTGCCGACGGGGTGTCCGCCGCTGCAGGCAGCAAGCAAGAACAGCAAGGCGAAGGCGGTACGGCGCATGAAACTTCCCGAATGAAGGCGCACTGAAGCACGTCGGCTGTGGCGGCGCCACCTTGACGCAGCGGCGCACTTGAGGCGTTTGGGCGCCGGAGACCGGCCCTATGGACTTGCTCGCTGCGCCCGCCTTTTGGGTGAGCCTCACGACGCTGACCTTTCTCGAGATCGTGCTCGGCATCGACAATCTGCTGTTCGTGTCGATCGCCGTCGGCAATCTGAAGGGCAAGCAGCAGACCAACGCGCGGCGCTTCGGCGTCTGGGTGGCGATGGTGTTGCGTATCCTGATGCTGTCGGGAATTTTCTGGATCATCCGGCTCGACGCGACGCCGATCTTCACGATGCCGGCGCAATGGGCGGCGATGTTGGGCATGCACGACCCGCGCGACGCGGAGGAATTCATTGCCTTCACCGTAAAGGATCTGATTCTGCTCGCAGGTGGCGCGTTCCTGCTCTGGAAGGGGACCCAGGAGATTCACTCTGCCGTTTACGGCGCCGAGCAAGAGCAGAAGGAAGCCAAGAGCAGCTACTCCGCTGTGCTGGTGCAGCTGGTGATCATCAACATTGTGTTTTCGCTTGATAGCGTAATCACCGCTGTCGGGATGACGGACATCCTCGCTG
Source organism: Vitreimonas sp. (assembly GCA_049287825.1). Taxonomy (GTDB): domain Bacteria; phylum Pseudomonadota; class Alphaproteobacteria; order Caulobacterales; family Aquidulcibacteraceae; genus Vitreimonas. The sequence goes on from JBAQGO010000128.1 coordinate 80,000, forward strand.
TCATGATCGCGGCGGTCGTGTTGTCGACTTTCGTGATGGCGTTTGCCGCCGAGCCGCTGGGCAGCTTCATCGAGCGGCACCCAACAGTGAAAATGCTGGCGCTGGCGTTCATTTTGTTGGTCGGCATGGCGCTGGTCGCTGACGGCTTGGGCTTCCACATTCCGCGCGGCTACCTCTATTTCGCCATCGCCTTCTCGTTGGTGGTGGAGCTTCTGAACATCCGCACGCGATCCAAGGTGGAGCGAGCGAAGCGCTGAGGACACTGATATTGCGTGTGGTCTTGCTGGTTTTCGTTGTGGTTGGCGCGGCCGGCCTGGCGTTCGCGCAAGACCCAACTTTGCGGCCAAGAGAGCGCTTGTTTGGGGGCGTTGAAAGTGATCGCGCTCTCATTAGAACCTGCATGAGTCGGGAGGCGCAGAACTGCGACTCCGTTGTGCAAGATGCTTGTCAGGCTGAAGCGGCAGCGAGAGGTGAAGATCTGACTGGCGTGTTCGCGCGCGCCTGTGACGAACGCGCGATTGCCGTGTGGGAAGATGAGATGAATGTTTCGCTCGCATCGCTGCGCAGCAAGCTCAGTGGCCGTGACCTAGAAGATTTGGAGCGATCGCAGCAAGCTTGGAGGGCCGCGGTGTTGGCGGATGTTCAGCTGGCGCGTGATTCGTTCCAAGGCGGCACCGGTGCTGGCCGAGCGGCCGACGAGGCCGAGGCGCGGGCGACGGCGCGCCGGGCAATGTTCTTAGCCGATTTGGATGAGAGCTTTTGAGCGAGAGTGGGACCATGAACGGGACGTTCGAGGTGAAGGCCATCGGCGTGGTGCGGTCGCCGCGTAAAGATCTGACCGATGATTTTTGGGGCAAGGTCGATGCCGAGATCGTGCTGGCTGAGCATTTGCCAGAAGAAGCGTTCGCGGGACTTGCCGATTTCAGCCATGTCGAAGTGATCTTCCTGATGGATCGTGTCGAGCCGGCGAAAGTGGAAACTGGGGCGCGGCATCCGCGCGAGCGCAGGGATTGGCCTCTGGTGGGCATCTTTGCGCAACGCGGCAAGGCGCGGCCGAACCGGATCGGGCTGACGCGCGGGACAATCCAGAAAGTGGAGGGCCGGGTGCTGACGGTGCGCGGGCTGGACGCCATTAACGGCACCCCGGTGCTCGATCTCAAGCCGTGGATGAAAGAATTTGCGCCGATTGGCGCAACGCGGCAGCCGCAATGGGCCACAGAGTTGATGGCCGACTATTACAAGGATTAGATGCGGCGATGGCTTACCAGCTCGACCCAATGTACGTGAAGGTCCGCGACGAGGCGTTCAACTGGAATACGTCGGCACCGCCGGGCGCGCTACGCGGCGTCATCATGGAAACGGGCTACGAGAAAGCCGTAGTGACGCTTGTGGCGATGAGCGACAGTTCCATCTCGGTTTATTTTAGCACCGGCGGCGGCATGATTGGCGCGGGCAGTCACGAACGGCCCGCTGCGGCGGCGCGAAACTTGGCCATGGGCGTGGCGCAAAACATGGAGCACTTCAAGAAGACCTCGGACACCAAAGCGCCGAAACCAGGCGAGACCAGATTTTTTGTGCTGATCGACAAGGACGTGCTCGGCGCTTCGGCGAAGGAAGAAGAGTTCGGCCAGAATAAACATAAGCTGTCGCCGGTGTTTCATGCCGCGCACGGGGTGATCACCGAAGTACGCAGGCTCTACGATCAAATTCCGCCGGACCAGCGGCCGCAGCCGAAATCCTAAATGCAAGGACCAATCGCGCAGGCGCTGGCCTTGACGTGTGTCGGCAACAGCTTTTTACGCGGACGCGACGTATCTGGGTTTTGGCCGGACGCGAGCGTCTTCCGATTCAGCAAGACCTGCGACTTCCGTTGGGTTGAAGGCGAGCGAGACCAGCTTATCGCGGCCGATCCGATGGCGTGGTTCGAAACTCTGCGCGCAGAAGGCTGCAAGGGCTTGCGTTTGCACCATGCTCCGCGCGCGCGAGGCCCAAAACAAACCATCCCAGCACCGGATCGCATGTTGGTAGGTTTTGTCGGCGGTGGTCCAGCCTGGCCGATCGAACAAGTTGGCGGCGGCTCACCGGTGCTATGGCAAGGTTTCGATCGCGTCGGCAATCCGCGCGACGCCGACGGCAAGATTTGGCTCAACACCTACCTGCACCAGGGCGAGACTGTGCCGCAGAATCTGCGCGCGTTGTCGATGCTTGAGATCACATCGTCGCTTGCGCCCGTTCTCGCAGAAATCGCAACGTTAGCGGCGAAGCTTGAGGAAGAACGGTTTGCGAAGAGGTTTCGATCGGCGCGGGTAGTGCTGGAAGCATCTGAGCCAGCGGGGCCGTCTTCGGACTTTGTTCACTATGCGCCGCTCGATGCGATGCAGCTCAAGCTGCTCAACACGGTTGAGACTACTTGGGTGTTCGGCGGCATGGGATCGTGGAACGATGTCGGCGCGCCGGAAGAGCTCAAGGCGGATTACGAGCGGCTCTCGGAAGCGTTGTTTGCTCTGTGTTGCGATGCGATTTGCGCGATCGCCAATGCGACCTACGCGACTTAGTCCTTCGCCCGGATATCGAGCAGCGCGGTCCACATCTCGTCGGAGAAGTGGATGAGCGCGACCCCGGCGCTGAACTGAACTTTCGCCGCCGTGATTTGAACCAGCTGCTCGCCGGCGTCATCATCACGAGCGCCAGAGACCGCTCCGAGCAGCGCAGTACTGGCGCGCTCGAAGCGGTCCAAGGCGCTGGTGAGGGCCTCGGCGGCGTGGGGGATCGCCGTCATGCAAAGCAGTATGCCCTGCGGCGTTTAAGCTTTTGTTCAGAAACGTAGTGAACGCGGTAGCAACGATGAAAGCGGCGTTAATCGGCGAAAATGTTGCGGTTCTTGGTTTCCGGCAGAAAGAACAGCATCGTCACCGCGCAGATCGCCGTGGCGATCACCGGAAACCAAAGCCCCTGATAAATCGAACCGGTGGTCGTGTTGATCGCGAACACGACGGCGGGAAGTAAACCGCCAAACCAGCCAACGCCGATATGATAAGGCACTGACATCGCCGTGTAGCGGATGCGCGTTGGGAAGAGCTCCACCAGAGCTGCGGCCTGCGGCCCGTAGAGCGCGGTGGCGGCCACCACGAAGAGCGCCAGCATCAAGAAGACGCCGATCTTCTCATTGAACACACGCACGATCTCTGACCAGCTCCAGCCATTCATCGCGCCGGGTGCGTGCGCGGGGAAGCCGGCAGCGTTGAGCACCGGGCGCAAGCGCGCTTCAAACGCTGTGCGCGTGGCTTTGATTTGCGTATTGGTTTGACCGGCGGCGCTGACGCTTTCGATTTCCTGTGTGCCAATGCGAATGCGCGCCAGCGCCCCTGCTGGCCCAGCTTGCGTCGTGTACGCGACGCCGGCGTTGGTGAGCGAGCCTTTGGCGATGTCGCAAGAGGTGGAGAACTGCCGCGCGCCGCCGGTGAGATCGAGCTGGAAGCTGCAATCGGCGGGATCGGCGATCACGGTGACGGGCACGGTTTCTAGAGCATGCGCGAGTGGGGGATTGCCGGCGCGCGTAACGTACTGAAAGCCCGGGAAGTAGAGGAAGAGCATCAGCACGATGCCGAACAGCATGACGAACTTGCGGCCGACTTTATCGGAGAGCCACGCGAAGAAAATATAGAGCGGCGCCGAGAGCGCCACGCCGGCGATCATGATCACGTTCACGGTCGGCGAATCGATCTTGAGAATCCGCTCGATGAAAAACTGCGTGTAGAAGAATCCCGTGTACCAAACGACGCCCTGCGCCATACAGATCGAGAAGAACGCGAGCAGCACGATCTTCAGATTGCGCCACTGCAAAAAGCTCTCGTGGTAGGCGCGCTTGGAGACTTGGCCTTCGTCCTTGAGCTTCTGGAACGCCGGGCTCTCCTCGAGCTGCAGCCGAATCCACACTGAGATCGCCAGCAGCACGACGGAGAGTAGGAAGGGGATGCGCCAGCCGCCGGTCCAAGCGCCTGACTTGAACGCTTCTTCGCCGACGGTAGCGCGAGTGATGAGCACAACGAGCAGCGCACCGGCCAGGCCGAACGCTGCGGAAACCTGGATCCAGCCGGTTTGCCATCCGCGTTTTCTGGGGTTGGCGTGCTCGGCCACGTAGATGGCGGCGCCGCCATACTCACCACCGAGCGCAAAGCCCTGAATAACCCGGCACGCAACCAGCGCGACCGGCGCCCAAACGCCGATCTCATGCGCCGTCGGCAGCAGGCCGATGGCGAAGGTCGCCAAGCCCATCAGCGTGATGGTGATCAGGAACGTTCCCTTGCGGCCGATGCTGTCGCCCATTTTGCCGAACACGAGCGCGCCGAGCGGGCGCACAACGAAGCCGACAGCGAAGGTGAGGAGTGTGAAAACAAAGGCTTGCGCGTCCGGTAAGCCCGCGAAGAAGAGCGGCGCGATGACTGAGGCGAGCGCTCCGTACACAAAGAAATCGTACCACTCGAACACGGTGCCAGCGGCCGAGGCGACGACCACCAAACGCATCTTTTCAGGGCTCGTTTCTGGCTCCGCGGCGGCGTCGGTCATGATGTGTTTCCCCCAGGTCGTCAGCGGCCCGAAATTTCGGCTCTTTTGTCGCTGATCGGGCGTCCTTCCAGGCGGTTGTCAAGGCCGAATGCGGCATGGTAGTTCGCGCGCGCGTCAAGGGTCCGCGCGGAGCGCGCTGCGGCCCGATTGGCGTTTGGGTTTTCCCCAAGTTGGCTGCATTGGGCGGCGGCAACAGGGCAGCGGGCGATCCCGGCGGGATCGGACGGCGGCTGAATTAGCGAGATCGACGTGGGTGAGCAGCACGACGGCGAAGCTTCCGAAGCGGCGGGGCGGTACGCGCGAGCCGTGTTTGAATTGGCGCGCGACGCCAAGGCGACGGATGCCGTTGAGCAAGATTTCGCCAAGTTCTCGGAAGCTTGGAACGCAAGCTCCGATCTACGCGATGTCGCGCGCTCGCCGTTAATTGAGCCGGAAGACAAGGCGCGCGCACTGTCAGCTGTCGCCGCCAAACTTGGGATCAGCGACCTGGGCCGTAAGCTGATTGGAGCCGCCGCACAAAATCGCCGCGCTGCGGAGTTGCCGCAGATTGGGTCGGTTTACCGCAGCCTGGTTGCGCGGGAGCGGGGAGCTCGCCAAGTCGAGATCGTGTCGGCGCGCCCGCTCGCGGACTCTGAAAAGAACGACATCATCGCTGCCGTCAGCAAATCGCTCGGCACGAAAGTGGAAGCCGAGACTTCGGTCGACGACAGCCTGATTGGCGGCTTCGTCGTTCGCGCCGGCTCCAAGCAATTCGATGCATCGGTGAAAGCAAAACTGGACGCTCTGCGTCTCGCACTGAAATCCGCCTGAAGGGGTAAGCAATGGACGTCCGCGCCGCTGAAATTTCCGCGATCCTGAAAGAGCAGATCAAAGGCTTTGGCACTGAAGCCAAAGTTTCCGAGATCGGCCGCGTGCTCTCGGTGGGCGACGGCATCGCGCGCGTTTACGGCCTCGAGAACGTACAGGCCGGTGAAATGGTCGAGTTTCCGGGTGGCGTGAAGGGCATGGCCCTCAACCTCGAGCGCGACAATGTCGGCGTCGTGATCTTCGGCGAAGACCGCGGCTTGAAGGAAGGCGACACCGTTAAGCGCCTCGGCGAAATCGTCGACGTGCCGGTGGGCAAGGGCCTGCTCGGCCGCGTCGTCAACCCGCTGGGCGAACCGATCGACGGCAAAGGCCCGATCAAAGCTGCCGAGCGCCGCACGGTCGACGTGAAGGCGCCGGGCATCATTCCGCGTAAGTCGGTGCATGAGCCGATGCAAACCGGCATCAAGGCGATCGACGCGCTCATCCCGATCGGCCGCGGCCAGCGCGAGCTGATCATCGGCGACCGCCAAACCGGCAAGACCGCCGTCGCCATCGACACCATCCTGTATCAACGCGATGCGCACGATCGCAACGCGCCGGAGAGCGAGAAGCTCTACTGCATCTACGTCGTTATTGGCCAAAAGCGCTCGACTGTGGCGCAGCTGGTGAAGACGCTCGAAGATAAGGGCGCGCTTGGCTATTCGATCATCGTGGCCGCGACCGCCTCTGAGCCAGCGCCGCTGCAATTCCTGGCGCCGTTCTCGGGCTGCGCCATGGGCGAGTACTTCCGCGACAACGGCATGCACGCGCTCATCATCTATGATGACTTGTCGAAGCAGGCCGTTGCCTATCGCCAAATGTCGCTGCTGCTGCGCCGTCCGCCCGGCCGCGAAGCTTATCCGGGCGACGTGTTCTATCTGCACTCACGCTTGCTGGAACGGGCGGCGAAGCTGAACGAAGATTCGAAGTCCGGATCGCTGACGGCGCTGCCGATTATTGAGACGCAAGCCAACGACGTCTCGGCCTACATCCCAACCAACGTCATTTCGATCACCGATGGTCAGATTTTCTTGGAAACCGATCTCTTCTTCCAAGGTATCCGGCCTGCGCTCAACGTCGGTATCTCGGTGTCGCGCGTCGGCGGCAACGCGCAGATCAAAGCGATGAAGCAAGTCGCCGGTCCGCTGAAGGGTGAACTCGCGCAGTACCGCGAAATGGCGGCGTTCGCGAAGTTCGGCTCCGACCTCGACGCCACCACGCAGCGTTTGCTGGCGCGGGGCGCACGTCTCACCGAGTTGCTGAAGCAACCGCAATTCGCGCCGACGCCGGTCGAAGAGCAGGTGGTGCTGATCTATGCGGGCACGCGCGGCTATCTCGATAAGGTCGATGTCAATGCCGTTGGCCGCTTCGAAAATGAATTGCGCGCTTGGCTGCGCTCAAAGAAGAGCGACCTGCTGCAAGCTATCGTCGCCAAGAAAGACATCAAGGCCGACGGCATCGAAGACAAGATCAAGGCCGCGCTCGACGAGTTCTCGGCGACGTTTGCTTGATCTCGACGGCTGCTCTCCTTGCCTGGTCGGCGCTCGCGCTGGCCGTGACGCTTTCGCCGGGACCGGACACGCTTCTGGTCGCGAGCCACGGCGCGCGTGGCGGCTTGCGTGCCGGTTTGGCGGCGGTGAGCGGCATTGTGGTTGGCGGCGTCTACTACGCGTCGCTGATCGGCTTTGGCGCGCTGAACGTGCTTGTGGCGGTGCCCGCGCTTTTCCTCGCGGTGAAAATCGCCGGCGCGCTCTACCTCGCATGGCTCGGCGCGCAGCTGATCTGGCGCGCCGGGCGCGGACGGCAAGAGGCTACAGAAAAGCCAGTACGGCTCGAACAGCCGTTCATGCAGGGCTTCCTCACCAACGCGCTCAATCCGAAAATCGCGATCTTCTACCTGGCGGCGCTGCCGCAATTCGCGTCGGGGCCAAGCGCGCCGGCGATCGGCGTTCTGCTTATCGCCATTCACTACGTCATGGGCGCGGTTTGGTTGTCGGGCGTGGCGTTTGCCGCCTCACGCGCCCGCCGCATCGCTTTGAAGAGTACATTTGTACGTTGGCTTGAGGGCGCGACCGGCGTCTTCTTCGTGGGCGTGGCCGGCAGGCTCGCCCTCACCAGCGTGAGGGATTGACGCATGCCGAGCTTAAAGGAATTCCGCAACCGGATCGCCAGCGTGAAGTCGACGCAGAAGATCACCAAGGCGATGCAGATGGTGGCTGCCGCGAAGCTGAAGCGGGCGCAGAGCCAAGCCGAGGCGGCGCGGCCATATTCGGAGCGCTTGGCGCGAGTGATCGCCAATCTGGCGTCGGCGGTTTCGGGTGACAGCGCACCGCTATTGTTGCGCGGCACCGGCAAGAGCGACGTGCACCTGATCGTGGTGATGACGAGCGAGCGCGGCCTTTGTGGTGGCTTCAACACCCAGATCGTCCGCTTCGCGCGCGAGAAGATCAACGAGCTGTTGGCTGCGGGCAAGACAGTGAAGATCATCGCTGTCGGCAAGAAGGGCCGCGATCAGCTGCGCCGCCAATTCGGCCCGCTGATTGTCGAGTACATCGATCTCTCCAGCTTCCGCGCGATCAACTCTGACGCTGCAGCGATTGTCGGCGAGGTAATCGTCAGAATGTTCGCCGCAAACTCGTTCGACGTTGCGACGCTGTTCTTCTCGCGCTTCAGATCGGTGATCAGCCAAGTGCCGACCGCGGCGCAGCTCATTCCCGCCAAGGCGCCGGAAGGCGTGAAGCCGCCGGATCTGAAGGGTGCGGTGTACGAATACGAGCCGAACGAAACTGAAATCCTGGAAGCGCTGCTGCCGCGTTATCTCAATGGGCAGTTGCTGCAAGCACTGCTCGAAAACCAAGCCGGCTTCTACGGCGCGCAAATGTCGGCGATGGACAGCGCCACGCGCAACGCCGGCGATCTGATCAAGAAGCTGACGCTCCGCTACAACCGTCAGCGTCAAGCCAACATCACCAAAGAACTCATCGAAATCATCTCCGGCGCGGAGGCGCTCTAAATGGCGGACGCACTTTTCACGTGCACAGGCATCTCCAAAGGCGGCCGCGCTGGCGGCAAAGCGGCGCTGAGCGAAGGTGGCCTGTGGATTCACATGGAGCACTCGAAGGGCCTCGGCGGCTCAGGCGAGGGCACGAACCCAGAGCAATTGTTCGCGATTGGCTGGTCGAATTGCTTCAATTCGGCGGTGTTGTTCGTCGCCGGCCAGAAGAAGCTTGATGCGTCGAAGGCGGTGGTGAAGTGCCAAGTCTCGATCGGCCGTGAAGAGAGCGGGCTTGGGCTTTCCGCGAAACTGACGCTGTCGATCCCCGGCATGGATCGCGCGCAAGTTCAGGAGCTGATCGAAGCGGCGCACCAAGTCTGCCCGTACTCGAAGGCGACGCGGAACAACATTCCAGTCGAACTCGCGGTGGAGTGATGAAGAATTTCGGGCGCATCGCTTTGATCGTCGCGCCGTTTCTGGCGGTTGCCGCCGGGGTGATTGTTGGACGTTTGATGCATTAGCCGCCGCTCGCGGCACGAAGGATCGGGACGAGGAAGTGAAATGACGAAACCCATGAAAGGCCGCGTGTCGCAGGTGATCGGCGCTGTCGTCGACGTCGAGTTCGACGGCGAACTGCCGAACATCTATAACGCGCTGGAGACGAGCAATAACGGCCGGCGCCTGGTGCTCGAAGTGGCGACACACTTGGGCGAGGGCTCGGTCCGCACCATCGCGATGGATGCGACTGACGGCTTAGTGCGCGGACAGGAAGTGTCCGACACAGGCTCCCCGATTATGGTGCCGGTCGGCGAGGAAACGCTCGGCCGTATCTTGAACGTGATCGGTGAACCGGTGGACGAAGCGGGCCCCGTCAAAACGAGCGCGCGGCGCGCGATCCACCAATTGGCGCCGGAATTCGTCGATCAAAAGCCGGTGCCGGAAATGCTCGCCACCGGCATTAAGGTCGTCGATCTGCTTTGCCCGTACTCAAAGGGCGGCAAGATCGGCCTGTTCGGCGGCGCGGGCGTCGGCAAGACGGTGCTTATTCAAGAGCTGATTAACAACATAGCCAAAGCGTACGGCGGCTATTCGGTGTTCGCCGGCGTCGGCGAACGCACGCGCGAGGGCAACGACCTCTATCACGAGATGATTGAGTCGAAGGTCAACATCGCCGGCGGCGGACAAGGCTCGCGTTGCGCGCTGGTGTTCGGCCAAATGAATGAGCCGCCGGGCGCGCGCGCGCGCGTCGCACTCTCGGGCCTCACCATCGCCGAGCACTTCCGCGATCAAGGCAAGGACATTCTGTTCTTCGTCGATAATATTTTCCGCTTCACGCAAGCCGGTTCGGAAGTGTCGGCGCTGCTCGGACGTATCCCGTCGGCGGTCGGCTATCAGCCGACGCTGGCAACCGAAATGGGTACGATGCAGGAACGCATCACGTCGACCACCAAGGGATCCATCACCTCGGTGCAAGCCATTTACGTTCCGGCCGACGACTTGACCGATCCGGCGCCGGCGACCTCGTTCGCGCACTTGGACGCGACCACTGTGTTGAGCCGCGCAATCTCGGAAAAGGGCATCTATCCGGCGGTCGACCCGCTCGACTCCACGTCGCGAATCCTGGACGCCAATATCGTCGGCCAAGAGCATTATGATACCGCGCGCCGCGTGCAGGAGACGCTGCAGCGCTACAAGTCGCTCCAGGACATCATCGCCATTCTCGGCATGGATGAGTTGTCGGAAGAGGACAAACTGACGGTTGCACGCGCCCGCAAGATCGAGCGCTTCCTCAGCCAGCCGTTCCACGTCGCGGAAGCCTTCACTAACACGCCGGGCGTGCTCTGCGATATCAAGGATACCATCCGCGGCTTCAAAGGACTCGTGGATGGCGAATACGATCACCTTCCGGAAGCTGCTTTCTATATGGTCGGCGCCATTGAGGACGCGATCGCCAAGGCGCAGCGTCTGGCGGCGGAGGCGGCGTAATGGCGAAGCACAGCGAGGTCGTCGCGCAGCTTGTCGTTGAAGCTGCCATCGCCGGCATCGCTGGAACCGTGCGCGGAAAATTTCCGATCGCGCCGGTGATCTTGAACGCGCAGCAATGCGGTGAGCTCGGTTTGCCGCCTGGCAGCAACACGATGTTTTATCCGTTGGATAAGTCTGGCGTGTTCTACGACGTAGATGAAGCGCGCTCCACAATTTGGTACACCGGCGCCGATGCGCCCAAAGCGCTGACGACGGTCGAGAACGCTGTGTTGCGCGCTTACCCGGAAGCCAAACGAGCGAAAGACGATGCGGATTCGCGCGAAGCCGACATGCGCGTGCGCACCTATGACGTGAAGCTGCCGCAGGGGCGTTTGGCGATTGTGCAGTTGAGCTACCCCACGCCGCAATCGCGCACGCCGAAATTTGTGGCGCAAGTGACCGGCATGGTGGTGAAGCAGTGAGGATTGGGCCGTGGCGGCACAGATGAAGCACAGCGAGCTTGCGGCGAAACTGGTGGTGGATGGCTGCCTCGCCATCATCGCGGGCAACGTACAAGGCAAAATGCCGATGGAGGGTGAGGCGGTCACTGACCTGGAGCGCGCTGAGCTCGGGCTTCGTCAGGGCGGCAGAACGGTGTTCTATCCGCTCCGTGAAAGCGGCGTATTCCTTGATCTCAACAGCACGACCGGCTCGGTCTTCTTCGCAGACCACGACTTTGACCGCGCCATGCCCGCCATCGACTCGGCGCTGAAGCGCGCCTATCCGCAAGCCAAGCAACTCAAAGACTCGCCGCATCCGCGAAAGAAGAATTTCCGCTTCCGCTCGTACGAAGTGGATTTTGGCAATGGACGGCTGGCTTTGGTTGAGCTGGATTCGCCCGAAGCCAGCGCTAAGCGTCGGAAATTTGTGGCGCGGGTTTTCGCGCATGCTCGAAAGAACTGAGTGATCGATGGCCGACAAATTGAATTTCGCGCTGGTTTCGCCTGAGCGGGAGCTGTTCGCGGGTGAAGTCGATCACGTTGTGGTCCCCGGCTCGGAAGGCGAGTTCGGGGTGTCGCCGCATCATGCGCCGGTTATGAGCGTCGTGCGTCCGGGTGCGCTGCGTGTGTTCAACGATAACGTCGAGCGGCGCATCTTTGTGAATGGCGGCTTCGCCGACGTGACGCCGGAAGGCTTGACTGTGCTGGCGGAAGACGCCGTCGATCTGGCCGATGTCGACGCCGCCAAGCTCGAACAGCAGATCAAGGACGCGCAGGAAGACGTGCGCGACGCCAACGGCGACACGGTGCGGAGTGGCGCGCAATTGATGTTGGCGCGTCTCGAGGGCATGCGCGCCGCGATTGCCCGCTGAGATGGTGCGGCGCTGACCGCATGCTGAACCTAGTCGCTATCGCGGTTGTCAGCGGCCTGGTGCTGGCCGCGGCGGCTTATTTTCTCAGAACCAAATGGACGAGCCTCGCAACATGGCTGCGATGGCTGCTGGCTGCTCCGCTCGGAATATTGGTCTTGCTGTGGCTGCTCGGCGCTTACGCGTTTCTGGTTGAACCGGAAACGCTGGTGGTGCGGCGCGTCGAGATCGTCAGCGCCAACTGGCACGGCGCGCCGCTCACGATCGCCGCGATTGGCGACACGCATGTCGGCGGGCCGCACATGGACGCGGCGCGGATGGGCAGGGTGGTGCGGCGCATCAACGCGCTGCATCCCGATCTCGTGGTGATGCTAGGCGATTATGTGTACGGGCATGCGCCCGAGGCACAGCGTTCACCGCGGGAAAATCAGGAGATCGTCGGCGGCATCGCCACCATCGCTGCCGTGAATTCGCGCTACGGCGTGGTGGCTGTGATCGGCAATCACGATGGCTGGTACGGGCGCGAGACCATCACCGCCGCGCTGCAGAGCGCTGGGGCTGCGGCGCTGTGGAATCGCAACATCACCATTCATCGTTCGGGCGGCGAGATCGTCATCGCCGGCATTGCCGACGCTTGGACTGGTCATCCGGATTTCGCGGCGGCGCTCGATGGCGCGCCCGCGGGCGCCGACACCATCGTGCTCAGCCATAATCCGGATCCGTTCGCGACAATGCCTGCAGGACCCACTCTGATGCTCGCAGCGCATACGCATTGCGGGCAAGTGACCATTCCGTTCGTCGGCCGGCCGTTCCTGCCGATTCATCACAAGGAATTCGCATGCGGCCGGATTGATCGGAATGGACAGACACTGTTCGTAACCGCAGGCGTTGGCACCAGCATGGTCCCGGCGCGCTTTCTCAATCCTCCGGAAATTGCGCTGATCACAATACGCGGTGCGAACCGCTAAGGGCGCGCATCGCCCCAGTTGAAGAGAGAAAGTTGCCACGGCTTGCGCCGCTTCGGCGCAATGTCGCGCACCTCAAGCCATTGCAGCAAGAAGTCCGCCACCTCGGGCGCTTCGGGTTCGCCGACAAGCCAATGGCTCATCTCGGGAAATTCGTGGAAGTGCGCTTGGCCTTGCGGGAAGCGCGAGATGACGCGGCGCACTGTGCTTGCCGGGTTCACGCGATCGCGGCCGCCGGCGAGGCCGAGCACCGGCGCGGCGATGGCGTAAACCGGCGCTTGCCCCGCCATCGAGGCGTCGAGCCACCATTGCACGGCCTCGCGAATGGCGCGGCCGCTTTCCGGGACGAAGTTCGCGAACGTCTGGCGCGCGTCCTCTGGAGAGAGGCGATCGAGCGTGGTGGCGCGCGCGACGCGATAGTCGGGCGGAACGGCCCGCCGCCAATAGTCGCCGAGCAAGGACAGGCCAAATTGATTGCTATGCTCGTCCATGGTTGTCGGCGGCACGCCCCACGGCGCCGATGGCGCCAACAGAACGAGGCCGGTGACCTCGGTTTGAATGGCCGCGAGCTGCACCACGAGGCCACCCAGCGAATGGCCGATCAGCACAGGTGGCGCACGCAGCGTTTTCGCGTACGACGCAATCGCTTGCGCGTAGTCTTTCAATCCCGCCTGCGCGAGCGCTTCGAGATCGGCGCCGCGTCCGTGGTGCGGTAAATCCGGCGCGTGGGTCTGAAAACCGGCGGCTTCGAACGGCTCACGAAAAGAGTCGAACGCCCAGCCGCCGCAGAACGCGCCGTGCACGAACACGAGCGGCGTCACAACACTGTTGCGTTTCATCAGGCTGGCGCTCGCGCGGCGCCTTCACGGCTGACATTCACTTTGAAGTCCCCACTGTGTATTTCTTGAACCGCCGCGCGACTTCTTCGTAGGTGGCGCGCTTGAATGGTATCACAAGGCCGGGTGCAGATTCGAGCGCCGCCCAGCGCCAATCGCTGAATTCCGGAGAATGTGCGTCGAGTCTGACATCGGCGTCACGGCCTTTGAAGCGGAAGGCGAACCATTTCTGCCTTTGCCCCAAATAGCGTCCGCGCTTCTTCAGCTTTTTCCGGAGTTCCGTGGGGAATTCGTAATAAAGCCAGTCCTCGGTTTCTTCGAGCAGATCGACGTGCATTGGCGTGACGCCAACTTCTTCTTCAAGTTCGCGATAGGCCGCCTCCCGCGCGTTTTCGCCGCGATCGACACCGCCTTGCGGCATTTGCCACTGATAGGGGCCTTCGGTCGCCACACGCTTGCCGAGCAGCACAAGGCCGTCGCGGTGAAACACAGCGAGACCTACATTCGGGCGGAAGAGTTTCGGATCTCTCTCGTCTGTCATCTGTGACCGGCGCGTGCTGCGAGCACGGCCGAGACAGGCGCGAGTTGATAACCGCGTGACCCAACGTCAGCGGCCCAGTGGCCGACTTGCTGCATGGTCACGGGATACGCGAAACCGGCTCCAATGGCGCTCTGATTCTGCAGCGCCAGGGCCTCTAGATTGAGCAATTGGTCGTCGATGGCATCAGCTTCGCGGCGCGCATCGATGATGCGGTCTGCAGCAGTGTTGGTAAGGCCGGCGCGGCTGGCTTCGACCGAGAGCGCGGTGCGCTGTCCAATCCCGGATGAGATGAACACGAGTCCGCGCCGCTTCAACGCTTGCACGATGGGTTGTGAGGCTTGCGCTGACGTTGCGAAGCGCGCGCCCTGATAATTGGTCACCCCGAAGTAACCGGCGCCCAGCGAAAGCAATTGCTCGAGGTGTGACACATTTTGCTGCGGCGTTGCTGTGGCGAGCAATGTTTGCGGACCGGTGTCGTCGGCGCTGGAGTCGAACGGCTCCATCGGCAATTCGAGCATGACTTCATGGCCGTGCGCGCGCGCCTGATCGATCCAGCTTTGCAGATTGTTGGCGTAGGGCACGAAGGAGAGCGTGATCTCCGGCGGCAGCTCGTTGATGGCTTGCGTCGTCGCGGCGGCGTTGAAGCCCAAGCCGCCGATCACCACCGCCAACAAGGGCTTGTTGGACTGAGCCTGAAACGGGCGCGCATAGGCTTGCGCGGATGTCATCCCGTTTGCCGCAACAATCGGCATCGGTCCGTTCGGACCTTGCTGCGTCAGTCCAGCAATCGGCGCGCGTGGCAGCGGGTGGAGCGTGGGCGCGCCAGTCGAGTCGACTTCGGGCGCGTCGACGACGGAAACATGCAGCTGACCGTCGGCGCTGATTTCGCCGACTTGTGCGCTGGACGACGGATCGTTCAGCCCGCCCATGGGCGCGAGCTGCGCGCCTTCGGACGCGGCCTCGGTAAACGAAATGCGCGGCGCGGTCGCCGCGGAGGCGGAGGTCGGCGCAAGCGAAACGACGCCGCGCGGACCGGCCGCTGAGGGATCGCCAAACACCTGAATCGAAATGAACGCCGCGGCGACAATCAACACGCCGGCGCCGAGGGCGCCGAGTTTGGGGTTGATCTTAATCTGCGGCAGGCGTCGCTGCGGAAGCCTAGGCGTCGGCATCGCGGACCTTTTGTTGAGCCGCGCACCGCGCACGAACGCGCATTTTCGCGGACCGAATCATCAGTCGAAAACATCGCTGAATTCGGTGCACGCGTCACTAACAGCAACGGCTGCCATGCCGTCGCGGTTAATGAAGTGTTAACGCCCGGTGTTCGCCGCCAGACGTTGCGCGACAGTGCCTTGGCGCAGGAAGTCTTCCGCGCGCTTCAGCTGATAGTCGTCGTCAGCGTTCCAGTTGGCTGGCGGTTGATCGGCCGGCACGTGCAGTGCCGAGCGATGATTGCCGCCGCTTTCGTTTTGCAGCGCATTCGGCAAATCCGCTTCGGTGATGCCGAGGCGTTGCAGATGGCTGACGTCAACGCGGCGCGCCGACACTTCCATGTCAGGCGTGATGCCCTGACCTTGGATCGAACGCCCCGACGGCGTGTAGTAGCGCGCCGTGGTGAGACGCAGCGCACCGTCACGGCCGCCTTGCAGCGGGATTACGGTTTGCACGGAGCCTTTGCCGAACGAGGTGGTGCCGACAACGATGGCGCGATGGCGATCTTGCAGCGCGCCGGCGACGATTTCCGCTGCCGAGGCGGAAGCGCCGTTGACCAGCACGACCACTGGAAGCCCAGCGAGATCGTCGCCGCGGCGGGCATTGTAGCGCTGGATGTCTTCCGGATGGCGACCGCGCGTGGAGACCACTTCGCCGCCGTCAAGGAACGCGTCCGACACGTCGATGGCTTGATCGAGCAGGCCGCCTGGATTGTTGCGCAGGTCAACGATGATGCCACGCAGATGAGTGCCGGCTTGGGCGCGGATCTGATGGATCGCGTCCTGCAGCAGGGTGTCTGTGCGCTCGTTGAAGGTGGAGATGCGGATGACGCCGATGTCGCCGCCTTCGACGCGTCCGGTCACGGAGCGCACGTTAATGATCTCGCGTTGCAACGTGACGTCGCGTGGGTCCGTACCTTCGCGCGCGATGGTTATCGTGAGACTGCTGCCTGGATCGCCGCGCATGCGCTGCACAGCGTCGTTGAGGGTCAGGCCGACAATGCTTTCGCCGTTGATGGCGGTGAGATAGTCGCCGGCTTGGATGCCGGCGCGGGCGGCCGGGGTATCGTCGATCGGGGAGACGACGCGGACCACGCCATCATCAACCGTCACTTCAATGCCGAGGCCGCCGTACTCGCCACGGGTTTGCACCTGCATGTCGCGGTACTCGTCGGCGTTCATGTAAGAGGAGTGGGGATCGAGCGAAGCCAGCATGCCATTGATGGCCGCTTCCATGGCTGTCCGCTGGTCGATTGGCGTCACGTAATCCTGCTCAACGCGCGACAGCACGTCGGCAAACAATTCAAGCTGACGGTAAACATCGCCGCGGCCCTGATCCTGGGGCGCAGACCAAGCCAATGCGCCGACCAAGAGCGCAGCACCTGCAACCGGCGCCGCCAACCACGCTATGCGCATCGCTCGTACTCCCCACGCCCTTCCGGCGGTTTGTTCGCCTACGGAGAAATTCTAGCCCGCCCGTACGTCCCGATCAGCTCTTAGCCCCCGAGAGGTGAGCCAACGCCCTGGATCAATCGGACGGCCTTGCCGCCTCACTTCCACATACAATTCCGGCGCCAGCGTGGCTGAACTGGGCATTTCGCCGACAGGCTGGCCCGCTTGCACCGTCTCACCGACCCTGGCGTTGATCGATTCCATGCCGGTGAGCACGAGCACGTAACCACCGTCGAGGTTCAGGATCAAGACTTGGCCGTAGCTCCGAAACAGTCCGGCGTACGCCACTTGGCCGGAAGCGGGCGAGACGACTTGCGCGCCGCTGCGGGTGTGGAGAACCGCGCCAAGCGAGGCAGGGCCGTCTCGATCGCGCGCGCCAAACGGACGGGCAATGCTGCCTGACGCGGGCGTAACCCAGGACGCAGGGATGATCGCGGGTTCCGATCTGGAACCGTGCGGTGTCGGGCGCTGCACGCGCGAGGCTAATTCGCGTAGTGTTTGCGCTTGCGCCGCAAGCTGGCGCACGCGGCGCTCAGCGTCGCTGGCTTGTTGGGTGAGAGAGGCGGCGACGACTTGCCGGCGCTGCACGAGCGTCACGAGCTGCGCGCGTTCGGCGTCTATGGCTTGCTGTGCATCGACAAGTGCTGACTGCTCACGCGCCACGTTGGCGGCAAGGAGCTGGGCGTTCTGGAATGCAGCTGCGGAGCGATGCTCTTCGCCGCTGAATTCCGGCGCGGCGGCGCGTGCGAAAATGCCAGCGCGCACGGCGCGCGGCTCGATGCGGCGCTGTGAAAAGGCGGCGGCGATCAGCGCGGATTCGAAGGCGTCGCGCGCGTTCAGGCGCTTTTGCGTCTCGTCGCCCATCTGCGCGTTGAGGGTGGTTAGATGCTGTTCGGCGGCGGTGGCGGCGGCTTCGGCCGCGGCGCGGCGCTGCCCGGATTCCACCAAGCGGGTGTTGAGCCCGGCAATTTCGGTGCGGGCGGCGTCGGCGCGCGCGCGCAAGCGTGTGGCGCGCGCGTCCTCAGCGCGGCGATCGCGTTCGACTTGCGTCAAACTGGCGTGCCTGGTCTGGGCGGATGCATCCCCCAGGAACGTCGCAAGCGCCCCTGCCGCGCACGCGACGAGGGCGCAGGCGCGTACTGCGCCACGAGCCATGTCTCACCATACCCTCCGGAACGTTCAGTCCCGGTGATAAGGATTACCGCTCAAAATGGTCACAGCCCGGTAAATTTGCTCGGAAATCATCACGCGAACGAGCCGATGCGGCCAAGTTTGGCGGCCGAAAGCCAGCTTTTCGTCAGCATTATCCTTAACCGATTGCGAAACACCATCCGCGCCGCCGATCCAGAAGGTCGTGCAGGCAATGCCGTCATCGCGCCAACGCGCGAGCTTTTCGGCCAGCTGACGCGAGGCCCATTCGGCGCCGCGCTCGTCGAGCAGGATTTTGCGGGAGTCGTCGGGTGTGGCTCGGAAGAGGGCGCCGGCTTCGGCGCGCTGATCGCCGTTCGGCTTGGCTTCGACTTCGACGAGCTCGACCGACTTGAAGCCGAGTTGGCGGCCGGCAGCCGCAGCGCGCTGCAGATAGTCTGCGGTGAGCGCAGCTTCGTGGCCGTCGCGCAGACGGCCGACCGCTGCGACCAAGATTTTCATTTAGCTCGGCAGCGAAGGCGTCGGTCCAGGCGAAGCGGCCCAGATCTTTTCGATGTTGTAAAAGGAGCGAACTTCCGGGCGGAAGAGATGCACCACCACATCGCCCGCGTCGACCAGCACCCAATCGCAATTGGGCATGCCTTCGACGTTGACGTCCTTCACGCCAGATTCTTTCAGCTTGCGCATGACGTGATCAGCCAACGCGCCGACGTGCCGTGCTGAGCGGCCCGAAGCGACGATGAGCATGTCTGCGAAAGAAGATTTTCCCCGAATGTCGATGGCGAGGATGTCCTCGGCCTTATCGTCCTCTAGGGACGTCAGCACGGTTTGCGTGGCTTGATCGACATTGACGACTCCGCGCGGTCGATTGCGCGAAAGCTCTCCGGCGGGTGTTGCGGCCGGCGCGCGTTTCATTTCTGGCGACAGGTGCGTTGGTCCTTCTGCTACCTCAGCGAGGTAGGAACGCTATCACTTCCGCGCAGGTTTCGCCACAGCCGCCCGCTTTCGCTTTCTAAGCGCTGTGGAAGACTGGGGGTGGAGGCGGGCGTTCAAAAATATCCAATCTTTCGGCGCTTCTAGCCGTTCGCGGGCGCCCGCGCCGGGCCGCGACACAATCACCACGGGAACCGCATCGGCCACCTCGCGCCAATTCTTCCAGCGGCGGAAGTTGGCCAAATTGTCGGCGCCCATGACAAGAAAGAAATTTACGCCGGGATAGAGCCGCTTCAGTTCGCGCAACGTCTCGTAGGTGTAGCCGCAGCGCAGGCGCTTCTCGATGTCGGTGACAACCATCTTCGAACCGCGCGCGGCTTGTTGTGCGGACTTAAGGCGCTTTGCGAACGGACTCGATTGCGGCTTCAGCGGATTCTGCGGCGACACCATCCACCACACGCGATCCAGTTGCATGCGCTTCATTGCCGTTTCCGCAACGTGCTGATGTCCTGCGTGCGCGGGATCGAAGCTACCGCCGAAGAGGCCAATGCGCATGCCGGGGTAGGCGAGCGGCAGATCGCGCATCAGGGCGTCCAATCCTCGTCGGCCGCTGCGATCTCGGCTTGAACTTCACCCGTGCGGCGTGCGCGCAACATTTGCGCAATCTCGGCGCTCAGCTCACGCACGCCCGCGCCGGAGACGCCGGAGATGAGACGCACCTCTTTGCCGATGGCGCGTGAGAGCGCGGCGCGCTTGCGGTTGGCTTCTGCGGGCGTCAGCGCATCGATCTTGTTGAGCGCGACGATCTCAGGTTTGGCGGCGAGCTCCTCACCGTAATTTTCCAGTTCGTGGCGCACGATGCGATACGATTCAGTGGCGCCGTCTTGTGTTGCATCGATCAAATGCACCAGCGCCACGCAGCGTTCGACGTGGCCCAAGAAGCGCGTGCCCAGGCCAGCGCCTTCTGCGGCGCCTTCGATCAAGCCAGGGAGGTCGGCCATCACGAAGCGCTCTTCGTTGATGGTGACAACGCCGAGGTGGGGATAGAGCGTCGTGAACGGATAGTCCGCCACTTTCGGCGTTGCTGCGCTCACTGCGCGCAAGAACGTGGATTTGCCCGCGTTGGGCAAACCAATAAGCCCAGCATCGGCGATCAGTTTCAGGCGCAGCCAAAGCGTACGCTCTTCGCCTTCTTGTCCCGGGTTCGCATGCGTCGGTGCGCGATTGACCGAAGATTTGAAATGCTCGTTGCCAAAGCCGCCATTGCCGCCGCGCGCCAGCAACACGCGCATACCCGGCTCGTGTAGATCGGCGATGATGCTTTCTTTGTCCTCTTCGAGCACCTGCGTGCCGGTCGGCACTTTCAGCGTGATGCT
Source organism: Vitreimonas sp. (assembly GCA_049287825.1). Classification (GTDB taxonomy): domain Bacteria; phylum Pseudomonadota; class Alphaproteobacteria; order Caulobacterales; family Aquidulcibacteraceae; genus Vitreimonas. The sequence goes on from JBAQGO010000128.1 coordinate 100,204, forward strand.
TTCGCCATTAGCGCCGTGGCGGCTGCGGCCCATGCCGTGGCCGCCGGTCGCGCCTTTGAAGTGCTGCTGGTAGCGATAGTCGATCAGCGTGTTGAGGCCGTCGGCGCTCTCGATCCAGACATCGCCGCCGCGCCCGCCGTCGCCGCCATCTGGGCCGCCATACTCAATGAATTTCTCGCGCCGGAACGAGACCGATCCCGCGCCGCCATTGCCGGAGCGAATGTAGATCTTGGTCTGGTCCAGGAATTTCATCTGGCCCCTATATGGCTGGGCGCGCCAAGCGTCTCAATTGCTTTCCGTTCGCCAACGCAGCGAAACGCGCTGGTCGCCGTTGCCGAGGAAGCTGGTGATCAGCACCATGCGCGGGCGAATGGTCCATTCCACGCGCGTTTGCGCTTGGCCGAGACCTGTGCGCCCAAGTTCGACGTAGACGCCACGCGTGAGATACACGCCGCCCGAGACGAGATAGCCGCCGGTCGGGTCCTGCGCGATGTTGAAGCGGTCTAGCCCGGCGGCAGCGCGTGCGGCGTTGACGAGATCGAGCGAGCCACGTCCCGAAAGCGCGGCCAAGCTCGTTGCGACCTGCGCCGCTTCGAACGGCGACAAATCCTGGATCGAATGACCGAACAGAACTTGCGGCAGGATTTCATCTTCCGGCAGGGCCGGGTTGCTGGAGAAGGAGATTTCCGGATCGCGGGCTGTGCCGGTCAGGCGGAGCGTTGCGGTGAGATCGGCGGTGTCGCGCTCCCCGGTGAGATCGATGCGCGCGTCCAACGGATCGCCGTCGAAGGTGATGGTGGCGTCGGTGATGTCGAAAGGTTGGCTGGACAGCGAGAGCGTGCCGCGAATGGCGCGCGCTTCACCGGTGATGCGCGGCGCGTTGGACGAACCGGTGAGGTGCAGATTGAGTGACCATTCCGCATCGAGGCCGCGACCGCGTGTGTAGACGCGCGCCGGTGCAGTCATGGTGACATCAAGATCGGCGCCGTTGGGAACGGGAAGGGCGGGCGGTTGTTCTGGACCGCGATCCTCTTCGTCAGGCCGATTGATCTCGACGACACTGATGGTTGGAATGCCGGACGATGGGTTCGCGGCGATATCGAGGTTGGCTTCGAGCACATTGAGATTGCCCGAGAGCGTCGAGTGCAATCCCTGCCACGCCAACGTGAGCTCGCCACTGGCGCGGGCGCGTGCTTCGGGGCGATCGGCGATGCGCACATTGTCAACCGTGACCGCAATGCGTCCTTCAGTTGGGCTAGCGCTGCCACCCGTTGCGGTGAGCCTGCCCCCACGCGGATCGCGCGCCCGGAAGTGATCGATGGTGACGCCGCGCTGGTCGATCAGCACGCGCGCGTTCAAATCCGTCAGCGAAATGCCGGAGAGCTTGTCTTCGAAGCGGCCGTTGGCAATTTCGATGTGACCATCGCCGGTCAGCGAGCCGGCGCCGAATTGCAGCGTGCCTTCGCCATTGAGCTGGCCTTCAAGCGACTGATCCTGCAGCCGCGCCGCCGCCCACAGGCTTTCCGCCGGCCCGTGCACAGACCATGACGCCGTGCCGCGTCGCTGCGGCGCCAACGAGACGCGAATGGGATCGGTGCTGGTGACGACCGGCGCATTCGCCTCGAAGCGCGCAACCAAACCATCGCTCGACGTCGCATCGACCTGCGCCGCCAATCGCGACGGATCGAGATTGCCGACAATGTGCATGTTGAGCGTGCCGCGCTGGCGGCCCGCCAAACGCGCATCGGCAAGCGTGATGTCAGCGTTGCCGCTGAGCCCGCCGCGAGTGTTGGCGAGCGTCATGCGTCCATCGATGCGACCAGTCGCGGTTTCGCCCCAGATTGCGGCAAGCGGCGCCAGCGGCGCGTCGGTGATCTGCGCGCTGCCCGACAGCGCGCGTCGCCGTTCCGTCCAATTCACAGCCACCGCGCCGTCGCCAATGTTGGCGTCGAGGTTGGCTTCGAGACCGCTTTCGCTCCAGCGCATGTGCAGCGGCGTGCGTGTTGCCAGCGCCGCGCCCGCGAGCGTGCCTTGGCCGCCAAAATCCGCATCGACCGCGCCGTGTGTTGCGTTGATGGCGGCATTGCCGGTGAACGTCAGCGGCGCCTGCCGCAAGCGCCCACGCAGCTCGACGTGGCCTGCGATGGCGCGATAGGGTCCGTTGGCGCTGATGCTGGCCGCGCGCAGCCACAGATCGCCGGCGCGCGCATTGGTGAGCTGCGCATCGAGCGCGACTGTTTCCGGCGTGAGGCGCGCTTGTCCGGCGACGCCGCCGGAGACGCCGTCGGCCAGACCATCGAGCGATCCATTCAGCGCGAGGTCGGCACTGACGCCGCGCGCGCTGATGGCGGCGCTGCCTTGCGCGCGCAGACTTGCGGCGTGTGCATCGAGATTGGAGAGCCGCAGCGTTGCGTCGGCAATCGCGACGTCTGCCGCTGCGGTGAACGGCTGGCCCGAAAGCGCAGCTTGCGCTGTGGCGTGCCCCACATAGGCGCGCGGCCCAGGCGCCAGCCTGAAATCGACAATCGGCCGCTCCAGCACAGCGCCGCCAGCTTCGAAGCTGGTGAGAGTGGCGCGGGCGGTGAGCGTTGGTGAACCGAGACGCCCCGTGAGGCGGCCGGTTGCGTCCGCCGCGCCGCTGATGGTGGCGCCGCCGAGATTGAGCGGACCTTGCGCAGACGCTTCGAGCGCAAGATTGGCTTGGCCGCCGACAATGCGTCCCGTGGCGCCGGCGCGGAGGCGGGCGCCATCGACACGCGCGTGCGACACCGTGATGCCGCCATTCTCGTTGCGCAGCATGGCATCGACGCGTGGCGCGGCGCCCAGCATTTGCGCGACGACATCGTGTCCACCGACATTGACGCCTGCGCCGCTCACGGTTGTTGTCCACATATAGTGCTGGCCTTGCCGAGCCGCGAAAGCGCGCCATTGGCCACTCGCGCCGCCGCTGAGATTTGGCAGCAGCGCGCCAAGCTTGCGTGATTGCCATGCGCCGGAGAACTCGCCGTCGCCAGCACGCGCCCAGCCGCGCGCGTCCACGAACGCCGCTTCGCCGTCGAACGTGGCGCGGTTGAGCGCAAAGCGATTGCGATGATTGTCGTAAGCTAGATCCGCGTTGACTCGTGCATCGGCGAGCAGCGCCTGCGCACCACGTTCCGAGCGGAGATCGGCGGTGAGCGCGAAGCCATCGTTGTTGAGCGACGCTTGAACCGATCCGCCAAAAGTCCCCCGATGGCCAAGCACTTCAGCCGCCGCGCCGGAAAGTGTGCCGCGCAACGCCGTTGTGCCGCGTGCCTGGCGGATTTCGCCTTCCAGCCGCGCCGCGCCAAGCGGGAAGGGACACTCACGCGCAATATCGCTCAGGCGCTGCGTCGCGGCGACGAAATGCGTGGGGCCGGTGACGCCGCGATTTTCATCGAGCGCACCGGTGAGATCGATGGCGAGGAAGGGCGTTTCGGCGCGCGCCGTGAAGTCGCCCACGCGCGCACCGGTCGCGTTGAAGGCAAGAGTCGGCCCAATGCGGTGCGCGAGTTCGGCGAGGCCGGGCAGAGCATCGAGACGCGCATTGGTTGTCGTGCGCCACGCCGTTGGCGTCCATTGCACTTGTCCGGATGCGAGTTCGTCAGCATCCAACGTCGCGCGAAAGTGCTCTTCGCCGCTTTGTTCAGTGCCTTCACCGCTCCCATTGACGCGCAACGTCTTATCCGGCGCGCCGATGGCGCGCGATAGAATGCCGCCGGCCTCGCCATCGATGTCGACGTTCAGGAGATACCGCGGTCCAGCGCGATAGCTGGCGATCACGTGGTCCGCGTCTGAATCGGTGCGGCGGAGCGCAACGTTCAGGCTGCTCAAAGTGTCGTCGCGCAAGTCCAGCGACAAGTTTGCCGTGAAATTCGCCGCTTCGCCCAGCGCCTGCTCGCCAACATCGAGTGCATCAACGTGCATGTCGCCGAGATGCACATCAATACCAGCGCCGCTCGAAGGCGACGCTGGCGACAGTTTGGGCTGGCGCAGGATCTGAACGCGGTGCGCGTGTGCGGTGTTGATCGAAAGGCCGCCGGACAGAATATCTTGCGGCCGCCAATCCAAGGCGATGTCGTTTGCTTCGAACCAAACGCCGTCATCGTCGGCAATGCTAAGATGATCCGCGTGCAGAGCGCCCAGCCACGAACCGCTGACGCCTTCAAGCCGCAGATGTCCCAGCCGCCACACGCGTTGGCCGTCGGCGAAGTGATCCACGACCCAGGGGGCGGCTGGCCCGAGCGCAATCGCTGCGCCGCCGGCGATCGCTGCGGCGCTCGCAGCAATCGCGATGCGCCGGCGCCAGGGCCGCTTCAGCGCCATCAGAACGCCTGCCCGACGCTGATATAGAGCGCGTAGCTGGCGCTGGTGAAATCGTGGTCGAGCGGAAAGGCGACATCGACGCGCAGCGGCGCAAAGCCAAGGTCGTAGCGCAAACCAACGCCAACGCCCCAACGCAGATCCGCGGCATCGCTCCACGTATCGAAGGCATTGCCGCCATCGATGAACGCCGCCGCGCCAAGCCGTCCATCGAAACGCCAGCGCGCTTCAAACGAGCCTTCGAGCAAACCCTGGCCGCCCGGCGTCAGCCCAAGCGCGTCGCGTTCATGCGGATAGATTGAATTGTACGGATAGCCGCGCACTGAACCGCCGCCGCCGGCATAGAAGCGGCGATCGGCGGGAACGTCGTCAGCGTCGCCCACGAATGCTTCGAGCCAACCCGCACGGATGCGTCCTGCGAAAGTCAGCCGCTGATCGGCGCCCAGCGAATAATAACTGCGCGCTTCGGCGGTAGCGCGCAGAAAACCAGTCGTGCCGCCATCCACCGAGACCGTCGGCTCCGCGCGCACTTCGAAAATCGAGCCGCTGCGTGGATCGAGGGAGAAGTTGGTGTTGTCTTGGCGCAGATCGACGAAGCCCGAGAGCACCGTGGCGTTCGGTAGATTGTCGTATGTGTCGACCGCCAGCCGCACGCCATAGCTGCGCCCAAGCTCGATGCGTGGTGAAGCATCGACAGATGCAAACAACGCCACACCATCGCGGCGGTAAGCTTCGGTGTCCTCGTGCGCGCCGGCGATGCCAAAGCTCAAGGTGTGACTGAGGCCCGCCGCATCTGGGAGCGCCCAGGTCAGGGAGGCGTTGGAAAGCTTCTGGCCAAGTGTCGTCGAAAGCGTCAGCGCATCGGCGCGGCCGGTGAAGTTGCGCCGCGTCCATTGCGCGTCGACGCCGACGCCTTCCGTGGTTGAATAGCCGAAACCCAGTTCGTACGCATTGCGCTTGGCCGGCTCGACTTCGAGCACCACGTCGCGGCGGCCATCGGCGTCGGGCGGGGCCAAACGCGTCGATGCGCGCGACACCGCGCCGGTCGCCGTGAGATCGCGGCGCAGGCGCTGCAAGTTTTCCGGCGTGTAAACCGCGCCCTCGCGCCAATTGCGCAGCGAGCGGATGAAACCCGGGCGGAAGACATTGTCCGGCTCAGCGCGCACACTGCCCAGCCGCACCAGTGAATCGGCCGTGAAGTGAAAGTCGGTGGAAACGCGCAACGTCGCGTGGTCGACCGTCACGCGCCGCTCGCCCACCGCGCCATCAGCGTAGCCAGCGTGCTGAAGTGCTGCCATTGCCGCCGCTTCCGCTGCCAGCACATCGCTGGACCGCGCTGGTGCATCGGCGCGCACGGCTTGCAGCGCCTCCTGCATCGCGGCATGCGCTTCATCATTCGGCGCATCGCCATCGAAGCTCAGCTGCGGCGCGTTAAATCGGTAGCGTGGGCCCGGCGTGATTTCGAGCCGCGCAGAAATTGGGTTCTCGCTCGCTTGCGGCGTGACGACTGCGTCGTAATAGCCTTCGGAGCGCAACCATGCAGTCGCGCGCGCGCTGGCTTCTTCAGCGATGCGCTCCGCATCGAACAAGCTGGTCGGCGCAGCGCGATCAGGCAACAGATCGAGGATGGCTTTGCGCGTGTCTTCGTCGGCGCCTTCGATGGCGACGGGCGAGCGCGCCCACGCGGGCTCAGCGCCGGCGACAAGGCCAAGCGCCGCGCAAAGCGCGGCTGAGGGGAGAACGAAACTGCGCACGAACAACCGGTTGCCGTCGAGGCTCCGGCGCCGCGGTTAAGGCTTCATCAACCATGTGCGGCGACTTCGGGGCCGCGCTCAATTCGACTGCGCAATTGTTTTGAACCGCGCCAAGCGCGATATCGGAAGCATGGCTGATCACGCAGAACCCAAAGCTCTGGCGCCCGAGGCGCAACGTGCGCTGGCGGAGGCCGCGGAGCGCCGCAAACAGGCGGAAAAGCTCGCGCCCGAGCAGGGCGGCCGCTCCGGCCCAGAGCCGACCCGGTTCGGCGACTGGGAGCGCAAGGGCATAGCGGTCGACTTCTGACCGAACATTGCCGTTCGGTAATGTCGCAGCGCCGCTAACCAAACCACAAGACCGCTTGTCGCATGGATGGCCACTCGCATTGGCTGCGGGGGTTTGCCGAGCCATTTGAAAGGGTCTAAAGGCGCGCCGCCAGGGGGTCGGGCCGCCTGCCCGTAGGGGATTTCAACATGGCGCAGGCCCCGGCCGACGCGCCTCACCCATCCGAGACCACAGGCAAAGGTCACTCCACCGCCGGGCACGGGTCCGGACGGTCGAAGTACGTTGGCTTCTTTGCCCTGATGCTGGGTTCGATCGGCGTCGTCTATGGCGACATCGGCACCAGCCCGCTCTATGCGTTCAAGGAATCGCTCGCGCACGTCATGCAGGACGGCACGCCGGCGACGATCGAAGAAGTGTACGGAATCGTCTCGCTCATCTTCTGGGCGCTGATGATCGTGGTGACGCTGAAATACGTTGTCCTGGTCATGCAGATGGACAACAAGGGCGAAGGCGGCACGCTTTCGTTGATGGCGTTGGCGCAGCGCGCGCTCGGACGGCGTACTGCTATTCTGTTCATCATCGGCGTTGCTGGCGCCTCGATGTTTTACGGCGACGCTCTGATCACACCGGCGATTTCGGTGCTGTCGGCCGTGGAAGGTTTGCGATCGGTGCCCGCGCTCGCAGGGCGCATTGACCCCTTTATCATCATCATCGGGGTGATCATCCTCATCGGTTTGTTCGTCGTGCAATCGCGCGGCACGGCGATCGTCGGCCGCTTCTTCGGGCCAGTCATGGTGGTGTGGTTCACGGCTATGGGCGTGATCGGCGCCATGCATGTGATGCAGCATCCAGGCATTGTCGTTGCGCTGCTCCCCACGCACGCGCTCGGCTTCATGATCAGCCATGGTCTCCTGACGTTTGTCGTTCTGGGTTCAGTGTTCTTGGCGGTCACCGGCGCGGAAGCGCTCTACGCCGACATGGGCCATTTTGGACGCCGGCCCATTCGTATCGCTTGGATTTTCATCCTGCCGGCGCTGACGCTGAATTACCTCGGGCAGGGCGCCTACGTAATCAACCACCTCGACGCGGTGAACCATGCTTATAGCGCGGCGCGGGCTGTTGCATTGGCGGCGGGCGAAAAGCACTTCGCTTTCAATTTCACGCCGTTCTTCGAGATGGCCCCCGACATGATGCGCTTGCCGCTGGTGGTGCTGGCGACGGCCGCCACCGTGATCGCCAGCCAAGCCGTGATCTCCGGCGCGTTCTCGCTCACCCAACAAGCGATCCAACTTGGTCTGCTGCCGCGCATGGAAATCCGGCGCACCTCCGAAACGCAGGCCGGCCAGATCTATATGCCGCAGATCAATTGGATCTTGTTGGCAGGCGTGCTGATCCTGGCGCTGGCGTTTGGGTCATCGACACGCTTGGCGGCGGCGTACGGCATCTCCATCACCGGCGAGATGCTGATGAGCACCTGCATGGCGTTCATCGTGATTTGGCGCTTGTGGAAGCGGCCGCTCTGGGCGGCAGCGTTGATCATGACGCCGTTCGCCATCATCGAATTGATCTTCCTGTCTTCGAACTTGCAACGCGTCCTGCAGGGCGGTTTCGTGCCATTGCTGCTGGCGGCAGGCTTGATGATTACCTTCTGGACCTGGGTGCGCGGCACGCGCTTGCTGGCTGAAAATACCCGCCGCGACGAGCCACTCTCGAAACTGTTCGAAACGCTCTCACATCACCCGCCACATCGGGTGCGCGGCGCCGCGATCTTTCTCACCGGCGATCCCGACATCGTGCCCGCAGCCCTGATGCACAATCTGAAACACAATCAGGTGCTGCACGAGCAGATCATCATTCTAACGGTGAAAACCCTGCAGACTCCGCGCGCGCCGGAGCGCGAGCGCGTGAAGGTCGAGGATTATTTGCCAGACGTGAAGCGGGTGACGCTGACATTCGGCTTCATGGAAACGCCGAACGTCGTGAAAGCTCTCACGGAAGCCCGCAAGCACGGCCTCAAGTTCGATATCATGAAGACCAGCTTCTTCCTCTCTCGCCGCACCATCGTGCCAAGTGAGAAGAGCGGCATGCCGCTCTGGCAGGATCATCTCTTCATCTACCTCGCGCGCAACGCCACCAACGCCACGGACTTCTTCCACATCCCTTCAGGGCGCGCCGTTGAGCTCGGCAACCAGGTGATGGTGTGACCGCGCGCGCAGCGCGGTCGATGCTTCAACCCGTTGTGGCCTGGGCCATCTCGCTCGCGATCTCCGTTGGCGTCGCTGTTGTGATGGCGGCGCACGCATTTTCTCTGAGCTTATGGTGGAGCGCGGAAGCCATCGTAGCGATCCCATCGGCGCTATGGGCTCTGCTCGGCATTTGGATCACGCGCCATCTGAATTTGTGGCGGCCTTTACCTGACATCCTTGGTGCGGTTGCGCTGTCGCTGTTGCTTGCGAGCAATTGGGCGCCGCTCCCGATTGTGCTGATTGCCGGCGTGGTCGCCGGGTTATCGTATTGGCTCTTGGCCGGCTTACCGCGTCCGCCTTACGCCAGCGTGTCAGCGATAGAGAAAGTTGGCAGGCAGTCCTAAGCGTGCGCACGCTTGCGCTGGCGGCGCGGTCTCCAGCACGACGCGCTCCGAGGTCGCGCCCAGTGTGCAAAATGCGGTGTGACCGCCCAACGGCAGGCGCAATGAACTCAGTCCAAGCACATCGCGCGCCCAAGGCGGGATGATTTCGATCGCAGCGCGGATCGCGACCCGCTGAAACGGACGCGCGAACACCGGCAAGAGAGGCGCCTGCTTCAAGAGTGACAGAAACTCGAACATGATATCCGACCGTTCAAGCGCAGGGCGCATCGATTCAAACAGATCCTCGATTGCGGGAGCATCAAGCGGTGGCGTGCGAACGCCGAACAGGGACGCGGCGCTTGCGCCTTCGACGTAGAATCGGTCGCGCTCGGCGCCGCTCAGCGGATGCACGAAGCGGCAATACGCTTCGAGAAACCCAAAGGCCGCTGTGGCGTGCACCCAGGTGAGCAGCTCATTATCATCAGCGCGATAGGCCGCGCCTCTTGGCGTTTCGCCGCCGATCATGGCGTGACGGCGCGAGACGTTGGCGGCTAACGCCCGCGCTGCGTCGGCCGGCCCATAGATCGTCACCATCGTCGCGTAGCCGGTGCGGCGAATGCGGCCGGCGGGATCGCGGCGAAAGGTGGTGTGCTCCCACACCCCGGTGCGCACCCGCGGCTCGGCCAATTCCAAGATGACGCCAGCGATGCCGCCAACCATCAGCGCCACCGGGTTCTTCATCACCCGCCACGTCACTGAATCCGGCGCAAACAGCGCGGCGGCGCCAACAGGCGCGCTGAAGTCGACCACCGACATGCCGGCCGGCGGCGTTATCGTGTCGCGCAGCAGCCGATCCAAGTTGCGAGGCATCGTGAAAGCCTTAGCATCCATCGCGCGAAAGGGCGTGGTGCTTGTTAGAAACGCTTCAGCATCGGGCGGCGGCGGGCGATCCGCGCGCACAGGGCGAGCTCGGCGGCATGATGCTGGTTGGCCGCGGCGCGCCGTATGAGCCGAAAGAAGGGCTTCGCCTCGTTGAAGCGGCGGCGGAGCGCAACGACACCAGGGCGTTGCAATTGCTGGCGGTGCTGTCCGCGCTAGGCGCGGGGCGTCCTTACGGTTGGAAGGAAGCGGTGCGCCTCGTCGCGCGCGCGGCCGAACTGGGCGACGCACAGGCGCAAGGCCAGATGCGCTTGCTCGGCGATCCCGCGACTTTCGACATCGCGCAATGGTTTGGCCCGGCCGAGGCGCAGCAGGTGTGTGGGGCGCCGAAAATCCTCGCCATCACGAATTTCCTACCGAAGGCCGCCTGCGATTGGATCATTGCGCGTACGCGGCCGCGCTTGGCCGTCGCGCGCGTCAACAATCCGGTGACCGGCGGCGCATCGATCGAATCCAATCGCAGCAATACCGGGGCTGGATTCAGCGTCCTCGACTCCGATCTGATTCTAGAACTCGCCAACGCCCGGGTCGCCGCGACGATCCAGATCGCGCGTCAGCAGCAAGAGCCCACCAATGTGCTGCACTACGATCCCGGCCAGCAATTCGAGCCGCACTTCGATTTCATTGATCCCGCCGAGCCGCACTTCACCGAGCAAGTGCGTCAGCAAGGGCAGCGCGTCGTCACCGCGCTCATCTATCTCAACGATGACTTCGAGGGCGGCGAAACCGATTTTCCGCGCTTGAACTGGCGCTTCAAGGGCAAGGCCGGAGACGCTCTTATCTTTTGGAACGTCGCAGAAAACGGCGGCTTGGAGCAAAACGCACTGCATGCCGGATTGTCGCCGACCTCCGGAGAGAAGTGGATTTATTCAAAGTGGGTGCGCGACCGCCCCTGGCCGCTGGTTTAGGGAGCGGCGCGATGAGGCCGCAACCTCCCAACGCCGGGCCCCGAGAGCAGCTCTTACGTGCGCATCAGCTTTTGGTGACACGGCCAACGCCGTTCGCGGCTGACCATGCCATGCAGATCGTGCGCGAGTTCTGCGAGCGTGGTTCGGGCGACGCATTGCTCTATCATGCGGCGTTGGCAGCGCGGGGCTATGGGCGGCCGCAAGATATGGATGAAGCACTGCGCCTAGTGAGAGCGGCCGCCGCGCACGGCGACACGCGCGCCAAGGGCCAGCTCGCGGCGCTTAGCGATCGGGTGGACAATGCGCTATGGTTTTTGCCACCTGCGCTGCTCCAACATTGCCAAGCGCCCCGCATCTTCACGGTGCAAGGTTTTCTGCCGCTTGCGGTGTGTGCCTGGCTCATCAAGCTTGCGCGCAAGCGGCTGGAGCGCGCTACCGTGCAGGATCCTAATGCGGACGGCGATTTGGCCGTGAACGACTATCGCACAAACTCCTGTGCGCCGATCGCGCAGCTGGAGGCTGATCTAGTTTTTCAGCTGGTGAATCTAAAGATCGCCACGGCGACGGGCGTGGCGCTGGAGCATCAGGAGCTCACCAACATTTTGCATTACGCGCGCAATGAGGAATACAAACCGCACTTCGACTACATCGTCGAAGAAGACGAGCGGCAGCCGGTGCTTGCCCAACAACTTCGCGCCATGGGCCAGCGCGCGGTCACCGTGCTGATCTATCTCAACGACGGATATGAGGGCGGCGAAACTGAGTTTCCGAATCTTGACTGGCGCTTCAAGGGCAAGCCGGGCGATGCACTGATCTTTTGGAATCTTTCGGAGCAGGGCGAACGCGAGCCGCTTGCTCTGCATGCCGGCAAGCCTGTGATAAAGGGCGAGAAGTGGTTGTTGTCGAAATGGGTGCGGCAGCGGCCGGTGCCGCTGATGTGAGCGGATGAGTGATAAGCCCAACCTTTTTGCCGCCGCCGCCGCGGGCGATCCGCGTGCCCAGCTGGCGCTCGCGCATTTCATGATCATCGGCCGCGCACCAGCGCCGAACGCCGACGAACCGGCGCGGCTCGTGCGCGCGGCGTGCGCCCAGAAATTCGACGAAGCGTTGCTTTACCAAGCTATGCTTGCAGCTCTGGGCTTAGCACGAGAGCAGAATCTCAACGAGGCGCACGCTTTGGTCGCCGAAGCCGCAGCGCTTGGCCATGCCGGAGCGCGCGGGCAACTCAAGATGCTGGGCGTCACGCGCTTCGACGCCGAGCCGTGGCTTGCGCCGCCAAAGCTTGCGCAACACGCTACGGCGCCGCGAATCTTCGTGGCCGAAAATTTCTTACCGCGCGAGGTATGCGATTGGTTCATCGAGCAAGCCCGCGGCAAGCTTCACGGTGCTCGCGTTGCGACGGCATCCGACACCACTGCCGTTGGCGATCGTCGCACCAACTCAGTCGCGGGCTCGAGCATGCTGGAGCCCGATCTGGTTATGCAGTTGACGCGGCTGCGCATCGCAGGCGCGCTCGACTTGTCGGCTGAGCAGCTCGAGCCCAGCAACGTGCTACGCTACGAAGTCGGCCAGGAATATGGGCCGCACTACGATGTCATCCGACCCGAAGAGGGTCAAAATTTTGAGGCTGAGCTCAGAACCATCGGCCAACGCTGTGCCACGGTCTTGGTCTATCTCAACGAGGGCTACGAAGGCGGAGAGACCGAGTTTCCACGCCTCAGGCTACGCTTCAAAGGTAAGCCCGGCGATGCGTTGATCTTCTGGAATCTGTCCACCGACAACGCGCTGGAACGCGACTCGCTCCACGCGGGGCTGCCGGTGACCCGCGGAGAGAAGTGGCTTTTGTCGCAATGGGTGCGCGAACGGCCGCTTCCGTTGCGCTGACGCGGCGCTTGTGAAAAGAAACGCGCCGAAACACGAGGCGCGGCGTACATGGCGGACCCAAAGTCGAACAAAGTGAAGAAGGTGGTGCTCGCCTATTCCGGCGGGCTCGACACCTCCATCATCCTGAAATGGCTGGAAGAGACTTACGGCTGCGAGATCGTCACCTTCACGGCTGACCTGGGCCAAGGCGAAGAATTGGCGCCGGCGCGCGAGAAGGCACTCGCCATGGGCGTAAAGCCCGAAAACATCTTCATCGACGATCTACGCGAGGAATTCGTCCGCGATTTCGTTTTCCCGATGTTTCGCGCCAACACTTTGTACGAAGGCCAATATCTGCTCGGCACCTCGATCGCGCGACCGCTGATCGCCAAGCGGCAGATCGAGATCGCCAACTTGGTCGGCGCCGATGCTGTCTGTCACGGCGCCACCGGCAAGGGCAACGACCAGGTGCGCTTCGAGGTGAGCTATTACGCGCTGAAGCCCGACGTGAAAGTCATCGCGCCGTGGCGCGAGTGGAGCTTCCAGGGCCGCCCCGATCTCATTGCTTATGCCAAGCAGCACAACATTCCGATCGCCAAGGGCAAGGAGCAAGACGCGCCATTCTCGATCGATGCCAACCTGCTGCACACTTCAAGCGAAGGCTTGGTGCTGGAAGACCCCGACGTCGAAACGCCGGACATCGTGACCAAGCGTGCCGACCGCCGCACCATCACGCCGGAAGAAGCGCCGGATAAGGCGGACGTTGTCACGCTGTCGTTCGAGCGCGGCGATCTCGTCGCCATCGACGGCAAGAAGATGAAGGCGCACAAACTGTTGGGCGAACTCAATGGTCTCGGCGCCAAGCACGGCATTGGCGGGCTTGATCTGGTTGAGAACCGTTATGTCGGCATGAAGTCGCGCGGCTATTACGAAACGCCGGGCGGCACGATCCTTTGGCACGGCCATCGCGCCATTGAATCGATCACGCTCGATCGCGGCGCGATGCATCTCAAAGACGAGCTGATGCCAAAATACGCGAGCATCGTTTATAACGGTTTCTGGTGGACGCCGGAGCGGCTGATGCTGCAAGCCGCCATCGATGCGAGCCAAGGTAGCGTCACCGGCGACGTGAAGCTGAAGCTCTACAAAGGCGGTGTCCGCGTCGCCGGTCGCTCAAGCCCGTATTCGCTCTATTCCAAGAAGCTCGTCGGCTTCGACGAAGCCGGCGGCTACAACCAAGCCGACGCCGAAGGCTTCATCAAACTCAACGCCCTGCGCCTGCGCATTCTCGCGGAGCGCGACAAGAAGCGCGGAAAGAATGAGTAGGTTAGCCCGGCAGCACCAAGCCCACCAAAATCGCGCCATAGTGCCCCGCCGCGCCTAGGATGACGCACGCGTGCCAGAGCGCGCGGCGGAAGGGGAGCGCGTGGTTGAGGTAGAGCAGCACCCCAGCTGAATAGGTAACGCCGGCAACCACCAGCAAACCGATCGCCAGGGGCGGCAAGGTCGGGACAGCAGGTCCAAGCACGAAAACCGCCAGCCACCCGAACGCCAGATAGATCACGCACCAGGCGCGATCGCTTAGCTGTGGCCACAGCACTTTGCCCGCGGCGCCGGAGAGCGCGGCAATCCAGATCGCCACCGTCGCAAACAGCGCGAATTCCGGCGGCAGCAGCTTCATCGTAAATGGTGTGTACGAGCCGGCGATCATCAAGAAAATCGCGGCTTCGTCGATGCGCCGCAGGATGCGCCGCTGCTGATTAGGCTTACTGAGATTGTAGACGGCGGAGGCCGCCAGCATCGCCATCAAGCACAACGCGTAGATTGCGCTAGCCGTCGCCATGGGCACGCCGCGATTGGTGAGCGCCACCGCGACCAGAACACCGCCGCCGATCACGGCGGCCAACATGCCGACCGCGTGAACCCATCCGTCCACGGTCTTCTCGACGCGCGATGGATAATGTTCAGCGAGCTCTTGCTCGTCTGGGATCAGCAGTTCTGCGAACGACATTCTATCGCCCCAACACCCTTCCGCATTCACGGAAGTGTACGCCCCGGCCTACTTATAGTTCCTCCGCCTTAACGCTCGATGATGGAAACCGTGTTTTTCATGCAGCACAAGCAGATGAGCGCGTTGCGCGCTCACCACGCTAACCATGCGCGCGTCGCGCGCTCACGCGTGGCGCGATTTTCGCAACCCACGCGGACATGGCAACGCAACGTCTCAATGCGAATGATCTGCGCTCGGAAGCGCGGCTGTTAACGCTGGCCGGCCTCATCCTGTTGGGGTTGGGCTTTCCGCTGACGCTTTACCTTGTTGCGATGTCGCTCGGCTCGCATGGGCTCTCGCCAGTGCTGCCGATCGCTATCGGCGCGCCGCCGATCGTGCTCGGCTACATTGCTTGCCACTTCGCATCGCTGCGCATGGTTAAGGCCAAGGCGCTCGAGGAAGCGCGCCGTCAGCGTAAGTTTGGGCTTGCCTCCGCCAAAAAGTGACGCCAAGAGCGGGCCCATGAGCCCGTTCGCTCTCCGCGTCCTCACGGGACGACAGCAAAGCTGAGCCTCCG
Organism: Vitreimonas sp.; assembly: GCA_049287825.1. Taxonomy (GTDB): domain Bacteria; phylum Pseudomonadota; class Alphaproteobacteria; order Caulobacterales; family Aquidulcibacteraceae; genus Vitreimonas. The sequence goes on from JBAQGO010000128.1 coordinate 115,431, forward strand.
GCGCGCCTTCGGCCGTGCCCGTTTCACCGTGTGTTCAGCATAAAACGAACGAGCGTCCCATGCTTCCCGTTGATCCCGCGCGCTACGCGCTGTTTGCCAGCGTCATGGCGGTTTTCGCCGTCACGCCTGGCCCCGCCAATCTCTTCGCCATCGCCACTGGCATGCACGCCGGCCCGCGCGCAGCTCTTCTCGGCGTCGCCGGCATGAACACAGCCACTTTGGTGTGGTTCGCCGCCGCAGCACTTGGGCTAGGCGCACTGGTCGCGGCGTTTCCCGCGCAATTCCATCTCATCGCCATCGCCGGCGGCCTTTACGTCGCCTGGCTCGGCCTGAAGTCGCTTTGGAAAGCTTACAAAGGCGCGCCGCCGCTGAACACGAGCGGGGAGGCCAGACCTGGCAGCGCCTTCCGCGACGGATTCGCCGTGCAAATCTCGAACCCGAAAGTGGTTGTCTTTTTCACCGCCGTGCTGCCGCCGTTCGTGGATCCCGCGCGGCCGCTCTTGCCGCAGCTCGCGCTGCTCGGCGCCACCATGATCGCCATGGATACGCTTTCCATGTCCGTTTACGGCGTCGCCGGCGGCGCATTGTCAGAAGCGCTCACCGACTCACGCACCAGCCGCATGTTCGCAGCGTTTGTTGGCGTGCTGTTGCTGATTGCGTCAGCGCTGATTCTGCTCCGCCACTGATGCGCATTGGCAGCTGAGCCTCTGCATTGCTAGCAGGTGTTCATTCTTGACTTGGTAATCTTTGCGTCCGCACCTTCGCTATCGGCGAACCATCTTCGTGCGCGTTCACGCGGTATTCAAGAGGAAGGGCGGAGCCTCAACGCATGCACAACCAAGAGATGGCGCTCCGATTGCAGGGCTGGCGGTTGGCGACTGCCGAAGTGCTCTATTATTTGCCGGACCATCCCTCGCTTCTGCAAAGCTTCGTCTGGCAAACGCTCGACCTCGCGCCCGATTACCCGCGCCTCCACCGCTTCCTGAATTTCTGGCGCCGCGAGATCGACGCGGTTATCCACTCGGTGCAATTGGCTACCGGCGAGAGCCTGGCGCCGGCCAAGATTCAAAGCGCCAACGTCATTCTGCATCACTAGATTGGGATTGGGCCGGAACAAATTCCGTCCTAGATTGTCATCGGAGCGAGGGACTGAGGAGACACGCGTGATGCGAACGCTTTTGCTCGCTTTGGCGGTCGGCGCGCTCAGCGCCTGCGCGACCGAGACCGCTTACCAACCCGCCGGCCCAAACTCGGACGGCGGCTACACTGAACAGCAAATCGAGTCCAACCGGGTCCGGATCAGCTTCAGCGGCAATGCGCTGACCGACCGCGAGACGGTGGAAAACTATCTGCTCTACCGCGCCGCCGAGCTAACGCTGCAGCAGAACAAAGATTATTTCATCATCGCCGACCGCGACACGCGCGCCAATTCGCGCCTGGTAGCCACGGACTTCAACCGCAGCCCGTTCGGCTATCGCTTCTTCTCACGCCGCCACGGCTGGGCCCCGTTCTACGATCCCTTCTGGGATGACCCGACTGACTATCGCGAAGTGACGCGCTACGAAGCGTTCGCGGAGATCACCATGTATTCCGGCCGCAAGCCGTCGGATAACCCCAACGCCTTCGACGCGCACGAAGTGCAGGCTAATCTCCAAGGCCGCATCGTCCGCCCACCAGCGGCGCATTAAGCGGGCGGCTCGCGCGTTCCATGCTCCCCGCAAAAGCGGGGGAGCTGTCACGCGGAGCGTGACTGAGGGGCGCCAGCCGCACTTGGCTCAGACCTCTCGCTTTCGCGCCCAGCCTCCGCTAGAGCTTCCGCCCCGCGAAGCACCCGTAGCTCAGCTGGATAGAGCGCTGCCCTCCGAAGGCAGAGGTCACAGGTTCGAATCCTGTCGGGTGCGCCACTCCTAGTCGGAAGTAAGTACTGAGACGGGGGCCAACGGATCGTTCGCCGCCGCTTGCCGCGCCAGCGTGGTTTTCGCGCCGCTGATCTCAATGCGATGCTGATCCGCCACGACCCGATGCAGCATGAGCCGCAGATAGGCGCGCCGGAAGCTGGCCTGGAATCTCAATTGGGTTACATAGATCCGCGATTTCGCCGCGGGCGGCACTTCGTAGGCGCGCCAAATCGCCACCGCTGAAACAATCGCCGTGACCTTTGTTTGGCGAAAATCCTCGTGCGCATTCGCCCGTTGAATGAAATGTACGTTCGGCGAAGATTTTTTCGCGTCCCCGCTAAACTTTTCCTGAAACCGGCCGATTAACTATAAGCGGAGGACATACGTTCGACGGCTCCGCTGCAACTCGGCGGGACCGGACATGGTGGCAATCTTTACAGGCCTGGGCGCAGGCTTCGAGCGCGGCTCGCGAGCAGCGTTGGGCGGGGCAGGGCTACTGGGCGCCGGCGTGCAGGGACGCGCGGGCGACACCGTTTCGCTCAACGCCGCCAACGGCAATCTGATCCTGACGCAACAAGACGAATTCTTGGCCGGCTTGGGTCCCGATGTCGCCATCGGGCGTACTTATAACAGTCAAGGCGCGCTCAACGAAAACGGCGACGGCTGGCGCCAATCCACCGACCGGCGTGTCTATAATCTGACCGGTACGCTCAACACGACAGGCTCGACCATCACTCGCGTCTCCGCAGACGGCAGCGAGATCGCTTATACCTATAATTCAACGGCCGCCGCCTACATCGCCACCGACGGGGCCGGCGCTTATGACAAGCTCGTCTCCACGTCAGGCAATTGGACCTGGACCGACGGGACGAGCCAGTTCACCGAGACCTATCTGGCAGCCGATGGCGGCTATATCAGCAGCTTCGCCGACACTGACGGCAATGCACTCGCCTTCACCTATGTCAGCACCGGCAAACTCGATCGCGTCACCACCGCCAACGGCGAATACGTGCAGTATTCCTGGTCTGGCACAGACATCACCGCCATCGTCACGCATTTTGGAACGTCGAGCACTATCACGCGGGCGACCTATGGCTATGACAGTCAGCATCGGTTGACGACCGTCACCGTCGATCTGACGCCCGACAACACTTCCGATTCTTCGACCTACACCACGACCTACGCCTATGTTGGCACGACCAATCTCTTGGCGTCGATCACCCAGAGCGACGGCTCCTCACTCACCATTCAGTACAACGACACCAACCATGCGACTTGGGTGACCGACCTCATTCAGCTGGCCGTCACCGGCGACAGCCGCACCACGCACGTCGCTTATGTTTCCAGTACGCAAACCAATGTCACCGATCCGCGCGGGCAGGTCACGAGCCTTTATTACAATGCTTCAGGCCAACTGACGCAGGTGACCGCGCCGCCGGCCTATACCGGCGCCACGTCGCAGACCGTTCAATATGCGTATGACAGCAACGGCAACGTCACGACAGTCACTGACCCAACGAGCGCTGTCACAACATACACCTACGACGCCAATGGCAATATCGCCTCGATCACCGACGCTAACGGCAACGTCATCACCAGAAGCTACGATTCCAAGAACGCGCTGATCCTGGAGACGCGCACCGCTTCCACTGCGTCGAGCAGCAGCGCCTCAGTCTACACACGCTACGTCTATGATAGCGAAGATCATTTGCGCTTCGTGATCAGCGCCGAGGGCCGGGTAACCGAATATCGCTACGATACGCCCGGCAATCTGCAATACACGATCGATTATCCTGACACCGCCTTCACGATTGGATCGACCGCACAGACCGAAGCCCAGATGCAGAGTTGGGTGTCGGGGCTCACAGATCTCTCCAATACTGAGATTTGCAAGTACGTCTACGATGGGCGCGGCGATCTTTCCCAATCGACGCATTACGGCGCCGCATCGACTGCCGGCGTTGAGGCGACCACCGAGGGTTACAATCAAACTGTCTTTGTCTACGACCAGGCAGGGCGGCTCTTACAGCGCACGCAGGGTCCGCAAACCACCGAGAGTTTCGCCTATGATGGGCTAGGGAGGTTGACCGCGTCGACCGATCTCAATGGCGCCACTACCACCATCGCCTTCAACGACGCAGCCACCACCACCACGGTGACGACCGCTGCCGGCCTCACCACCGTTTCGACTTACAACAAAGCCGGCGACCTTTTGAGTTCCCAAGTGTCGGGGACCAACACCACCGGGGGCACGGAAAACTTCGTCTATGACAAGGACGGGCAGCTTCGAAAGTCGACTGACGCCACCGGCAAGGTGCATTATTTTCTTTATGACGAAGTCGGACGCAAAGTTGCCGACATCGGTCAAAACGGCGAGGTCGTTGAATATCGCTACGACCAAGATGGGCGGCTGATCGCTTCGGTCCGCTATGTCAATCTGTTGAGTAGCACCGATCTCGCAGCGCTTGCCTCAAATCCGTTGACCGAATTCGACATGGACGCGACCCACCGTCCAACAGCCGCCAGCACCGATGTTTGGGCATGGACCATTTATGATACGGGCGGACGCGTGATCGAGACTATTGCCGGCGATGGCGCGGCAGTGAAGTATGAATACGATGCATCCAACCGGCTGATCAAAACTACCCTCTATGTGAGCAAGCTTTCGGTGTCGGGCTTCATCAGCACGCCCCCCACCACAACAACCTTTCCGACAACCAGCGCCAACGACGCTGTCACGCGCGCCTTCTATGACGGCGACGGCAATTTGCTCGGCAGCCTCAACGCCCAGGGCTTTGTCACGCGCATTCTCTATGACAGCGCTGGGCGCAGAGTGCAGACTATCGCTTACGCCAACGCACCAGGCGGAACCCCTGCCACCGACAGCTTCTCGACGATCCTTGGCAACATCACCGCGAACGCCTCTGCTGATATCTCGACGCGCTTGGTCTATGACGGGCAGGGGCTCTTGCGCTTCACCATCGATGCGCTCAACCACGTCACTGAAATCGTCTATCGCCAAAGCGACGACAGCTATGCCATTGGCCTCACACGCAAGACCATCCAGTATGCCACTGCCCTGGGCACGGTCTCCAACTACAAATACGCGACCATCAAGAGCGCTGTCGCAGCGCTTGCCAGCTCGGCGAACGACCGCGTCTCCTTTTCGGTCTACAATAGCAAGGCGCAACTCGCTTACACGATCGATGCGTCTGGCGCTGTGGTGGGCTTTGTTTATGACGCGTTCGGCCGCGTCATCAAGACCACGCAATATGCGACCCTCAACGCCACCGGCGTCAGCGCAACTGCCGACAGCGCCTGGGTATCCACCATGGACACATGGGCGTCGGGGCAGGCGAGCAACACCGCCAACCGCATCACCCGCACTTATTATAGCGAGCGGGGCGATGTCCGGTATGTGGTCGACGCCGAAGGTTACATCACGCAAAACGATGTCGATGCCGAGAGCCGGCTCACAGCCCAGCATCGCTATGCAACAGCGCTGACGGTTACGGACTCTACAACGCTCGCCAACATAGCCAGCGCCAGCAAGGGGACGGATTCAGTCATCGCCTATGGCTATGATGCGTTCGGTCGCGTCAGCACCATCACCGATCAACTCGGCACGCAAACCACGCGCAGCTATTACGCCAACGGCTTGCTTCAGGACGAAATTCAAGCCGCAGGTTCGGGGCGCGATGAATCGAAAACGCGCCGCACCTACGACCAGGCCGGCCATGTTTTGACTGTCACTACGGCGTATGGCGCGACCGAAGCAGCGACGACGAGCTATGTCTATGATGGGCAGGGCAATGTCAGCCGCATCACCGACGCACGCGGCAATCAGACCAACTTTACTTATGACAAACTCGGACACGTGCTGACCAAGACCGATGCGGCTAGCGGCGTCACCAGTTATCAATACAACGGCTTCGGCAACGTGAAGCAAATCACCGACGCCCGCGGCAACGCCTCGGTGATGAGCTACGACAAAGCCAACCGCGTCATCGAAGCAATTGACGCCGAAGGTTATCACACGCGAACCAATTACACTGCCTTCGGCGAAGTTGGTTCGGTGGTGCGCTTCTCCAACAAGGATATCGCCCCCTACACGGGATTCTGGCTGGCAGGAGGCACAGGGCTCGTGGAATCCCAGGAGCCGATGGATGGGGGCGAGGCCACCGTGGCGCGCAATAGCCACGGAGAAGTGCCGACTTGGGATACAAACAATGCCTGGGGCGGCGACCTTCAGGTGCTCAACGGCGATCGCAGCGATGGAAGGACGACGGTCGCCGCGGGCGATGCCATCAGCGTGTCCTTCCAGGCCAAAGCATTGGACGCAGGCGTTACCATTTACGGCGTCGTCAACTATCTGTTGGCAGACGGCAGCGTCGCTTATAGTACGCAGGTTTTCTCAACCAGCGCGACGTTTTCGACGCTCAGCATCACAGGAACTGCCCCCGCGAACGCGGTGGCGATGCAACTCGTCATCTATTCGTATCGTCCTGACAAAAATATCAATGGCAGCTTCAATATCGCGGTCCGGAACGTTCAGGTTTCGCGAAACGGCGTTTCGCACGCTTCCGGACCAAGCGCCGCCGATGAAATCACGAGCTTCGCTTACGACAAGCTTGGCCGTCTCATTGGCGCGACCGACGCAGCCGGCGCCAGCGAGGCCTATAGCTTAAATGCGTTCGGGCAGCGCGCGTCGGTCACCAGCAAATTGGGCGCGACTACGTCCTACGCTTATGATCATCGCGGACTGCTCACCAGCCAGACAGTCGCCATTACGCCGAAACGCGCTGACGGCACGACCGAGAAATTAGCCGACGGCGTCACCGATGCGACCAGCGTGGTGACAAGCTTCAGCTATGACAGTCGCGGCAACCGCACACAGATGCTTGAGGCTGCAAACCTGGTCAGCAGCGTACGCCGCACCACCAATTACGCCTATAATCTCGCCGATCAGCTCACCTCGCAGAGCGGTGACGCGGTGCAGGCGACATCCTCAGCGATCAGCAGCACCTCAAGCGTCACGCCAACCACATCGTATGTCTACGATCTGCGCGGCAACGTCATTCAGACCACCGATGCGCTCGGCGCCAAGACCCTTAATTGGTACGACAAGCTTGATCGCTTAATCGTAACCGTGAGCCCGCGCGGCACGGTCACCACGCTCACTTACGACGCCAACGGCAATGTCACCGACAAGCGCGTCTATGCCACACTGAACACTTCGCTATCCGACGCGTCAGGTAGCGCGCCAACAGCAACAGGCGCCTGTCGTTCAACTCAATACACATACGACGCGCTCAATCGCGCGACGCAAGTCAAAACGCCGTCCATCGAGATCGCGTCCTACACGTCATCGTTCGGCGTCGCCACGCAAGACCTCATTGTCACCACCCAGTACGACGCGATGGGCAATGTGGTGAAGGTCACCGACGCTAATGGCAACGCGACTTGGTCTTATTACGACAAGTTGGGGCGTAAGACGACGCAGATCGATGCTCTCAATTATCGCACCGATTGGATTTATGACGCCGACAGCAACGTCACGAGCGAGAAGCGCTATGCCAACGCCGGCACAAGTGCGGGATCTAGCGTTCCGGTCACCGCAGGCGTGCTGCCGACCAATCTACCCACGGCCGACAGCGCCAACGACCGCACCACGACGTTCACCTACGACAAGATGGGCCGGCGCCTAACAGAGGTGCGCGCCAATGTGGTGGTCCACAACGCCGCCAGCCCCGGCACGACGACTACAGTCAACTCGACTGTCACCTACACTTATAATGCGCTCGGCGAAGTGCTGACCAAGCAAGAAGCTACCGGCGACACCACCACGTATCACTATGACGCCACTGGGCGCATGGAATGGGAGAAACACCAGTCCTTCAACGACTACACCAGCGTGTCCGGCGGGACCCAGCACAGCGTTACCCCTGAGACCGATTATCTCTATGACGGGCTCAACAATTTGGTCCGCACCGTGCAACGCGACGACGCCACTTTGGCCTCGCCCGTCGATCACATCACTCAATATGTTTATGGCGCCGGCGGCCGGCTGGCCTCGGTCACCGACGCTGAGGGATTTACGCACACCTATCGCTACGACGCAGATGGGCGCGTCACGCGCGATGAGTATACGCGGCAATTGCCGTCGGGAACCAGCCACGAAGCCATCGGCTATGATTACGATGCCGAAGGCCGGGTGATCCGCCAAGGCGTTGTGCTCGACGCCGCCAACACCAATTCCTGGTCGCATGCAGGCGCGGCGGTCGACACCACGTCGATTCATTACAACGCCTTCGGCGAAGTCTCGCAGCGCGGCCTGGTGCACTTCTCATCCGGCAACACCGTCTCCGATGAGATGCTGCCGGAAAGCTTCGACTATGACGGCGCCGGCCGGCTCTGGCGCACCACGTCAGGCGACGGGACCAGCAAGTACTTCATGTACGATGCGGCGGGGAATCAGACTCTGATGGTCGCCTCGACCAGCACGGACATCAGCGCTGGCGCTGGATATTCGACCATCGATTCCGTGCTCAATCTGTGGGGCGCGACGCGGTCAGCCATCGGCACAACAAACGTGTCCGGCGTTGTCGCCACCATCACGCGCTACGATGCGCGGGGGTCCGCCATTGAAGTGAAGGAGCCCCAGCGCGACCTCACAGCCAGCACCAGAAGCGATCTCTCCACCACGCGCGCCTATAACGCCTTTGGCGAAGTGATCTATGAGATCAACGCGCTGAGCGCACGGGTTGATTACACCTACAACACGATGGGCCGGCTCATTCAGGTGCAGAGCCCTTCGGTGCAAGCCAAAGGCGCAAACGGCTATTGGATCTCCGGCTACAATTCCAACTTCACGCCCAATGCGAGTTCAACGACTGCGGTAAGCTTCCGCCCGGTCGAGTACACGTACTTTGACGCCTCTGGCCGGCGCGTAGCGGCGCGCGACGCCAACGGCAATCTCACGCAATACACTTTGCTCGCTGGCTCAGGCTATGGCGGCAAAGACGCGCTCGTCAGCCAAACCAAGTTCGCCGACAACAACACTGTCGCTACCGGCTACGACATTTTCGGAAACGCCCGCAAAATCACCGACCAATTGGCGCGCGTCGATACTCAGAGCTTCGATAAGCTTGGCCGCATCACTCAGCTCAATCACGCCAGCGGCCTGATCGATTATTATCGTTATGACGGGTTTGGCCACCGCATCCGCACCTTCAACAGCTTCTTCAATCCAAGCTACAGCGTCACCGGCGACCCAACCGGCGCCAGCACCTCGAACGCGCAAGCCATCACCTACGATGCGCAGGGCCGCGTCACCCAGACGGTGGCGCAGGGCGGCGACACCACGACGTACGCTTATGCTTGGGATGCAACCATCGCCACCACCGGCATGGGCACGTTCGGCGGCTGGCAGCAGACCACCACGTACGCCAACTCGAAAACGCTGGTCGAGAAGACTGACTATTTCAACCACAACACCCAGACTACCGATCTCGGCGGCCATGTCAGCGGCTTCACCTACAACAAAGCCGGCCTGCTCACGCAACGCAGCGGCGGTTCGGCGCTCAATTACAGCTACTTCAACAGCAACCGCATCGCCTCGGCCTCGACGACAGTCGGCGCCAACACCCGCACCACGTCTTACGAATACGATGTGGTTGGCGATCTCACCAAGGAAGTCACCACCGAGACCGGCTCACACACTTACGAAAACGCCACCGCCACCTATGACGCGCTCGGGCGCCTGCTCAGCTGGAGCGAAGCGGGTTCAAGCGATGTGCCGCCTTCAACGCTCGCTTACGAATACGACGCCAAAGGCAACATCCGCCACGAGGCTTCGACCTATCGCGCACTCGACGCTAATGGCGCGGCCGCGTCCACCAATACCAGCAACGATTATTGGTACACCTACGATGCGCTCGATCGGGTGGTCACCTCGCCGAAGGCCACGATCACTTACGATGCAGCTGGTCAGCGCGCGGAGACGGTCACTTATTTTAGCGACAGTCAGCTGGTCAACGACTCAGAAACCCACACCCACTACACCGTCTACTTCACCAACGAGCGCGACGAATTCTACACCTACGATTCCGGCGGGCGCGTCACGCAGATCAACGCCGTACAGGGCTATTACGATTCCGATCCCGGGGGCAGCTACAACGCCCCCGATCCGGCCAACGCGGTGCGCCGCTCCAGCTTTAGTTACGATGCGTTGGGCCGGCTCAGCGGGCAGACCGATTACTTGACCAACGGCACGACGGTCTCTTTCTCGCGCGCCATCACGCTGAACGCCAAGAGCCAGGTCACTTATGAAGTCGACACCAGTGTGAAAGGCTCGATCACCTATGTCGGCAACACCACCACCGATTACGGCACAGGCACAAGCTACGCGCTGGGCGCGCCGCTCACCATCACCACGGTGAATTACGAGAACGGCGTGCAGAAGAAGACCACCCAATCCACCAACACTTACGCTTGGTGGGGCGGGGCGGTGAGTTCACTCATCTCCTACAAGCCGGACACCTCGCAATCGACGACCTGGACCTCGACCTACAATTACACGCAAGTCGGCGGGCAAGCGCGTCTGGACAGCGTCACCATTGCCGATGGGCGTCCGCGCACGGTGAGCTACCGAACTGATCTCAGTTTCCAAGTCATCCGCCGCGATGAGAGCGACAATGTCGGCTCCCAAGGCGATCCGCATGAAATCTGGTATCGCTTCGGCGGGCGCCAGATCGGCTATGTCGGCAACAACGGCACCGCGAATATTTCCGACACAGACTCAGTCAAGGAGCGCACCGTCAGCCAAGGCACG
>JBAQGO010000129.1:0-98379 GCA_049287825.1 Vitreimonas sp.
ATCTACACGTTCGGCACGCCTGAGCAGAAGCAGCGCTTCCTGCCAGGCATTCTCTCCGGTGAAGTCTGGTGGGCGCAGGGCTACAGCGAACCCGGCGCCGGCTCGGATCTCGCATCGCTCAAAACCAAAGCCGTGCGCGAAGGCGACTTCTACATCGTCAACGGCCAGAAGACCTGGACCACGCTCGGCCAATACGCCGATTGGGGCTTTTTCCTGGTCCGCACGGACTCAAGCGCAAAGCCGCAAGAAGGCATTTCCTTCCTGCTCATCGACATGAAATCGCCCGGCGTGACCGTGCGGCCGATCAAGCTGCTGGACGGTGGGTATGAGGTGAATGACGTCTTCCTCGAGAACGTCAAAGTGCCGGTCGATCAGCGCATCTACGAAGAAAACAAGGGCTGGACCTGCGCGAAATTCCTGCTCGCCCACGAACGCGCCGGCATCGCCGGCGTGGCGCGCTCGAAGCGCAATGTCGAGCGCCTGAAGTCGATCGCCAAATCCGAACTCGGCGATGACGGCAAGCCGCTGAGCGAGGACGAAGACTTTCAGCGCAAGCTCGCCGAACTCGAAATCGATCTCTCAGCGCTGGAGATGACCGAACTCCGCGTGCTTGCTCGCGAACACGCGGGCAAAGGGCCGGGGCCGGAATCGTCGCTGCTGAAAATCAAGGGCACCGAAATCCAGCAGCGCCTGACCGAACTCACGCTCGAAGCTGTCGGCAATTACGCGCAGCCGTATCTGCGCGACACGCCAGGTGGCAACGAATTCGCCGTCGGCCCAGACTACGCGCGCAGCGCGGCGCCCGTGTATTTCAATTGGCGCAAAGCCTCGATCTACGGCGGCTCCAACGAAATCCAACGCAACATTATCGCCAAGATGGTTCTGGGGCTGTAAGCGATGAACTTCGATTACACCGACGAGCAAAACGCGCTCCGTGACTCGCTCTCGAAGTGGGCCGCACAGCAATACGATTTCGAGAAGCGCAAAGCCGCGCTCGCCGATGAAGACGCCTGGAAGAAAAACTGGGCGACCTTCGCGGAGCTCGGCTTGCTCGCAGCGCCGCTGCCGGAAGACTTCGGCGGCCTCGGTGGCGGCCCCATCGATGTTGCGGTCGTAGCGGAAGAGTTCGGCAAAGCGCTGGTCGTTGAGCCTTACGTTCCGACTGTCGTGCTCGGCGGCGGGGCGCTCAGCTACGCAGGCAGCGCTGCCCAGAAAGAAGAACACCTGAACGCCATCGCAGGCGGCGAGCGCATCATCGCCTTCGCGCAAGCCGAGCCGAAAAGCCGCTGGTCCCTGAACGACGTCTCAGTCACCGCCAAGAAGGACGGCGCCGGCTATGTGCTGAACGGCCAAAAGTCCGTCGTGCTCGGCGGCCCGCAAGCCGACCATCTGCTGGTCACCGCCCGCACCGCGGGCGGCCAACGCGACGCCAAGGGCATTTCGCTTTTTCTCGTGCCTGCCAACGCCAAAGGCGTCACGCGCCGCGATTATCCGACGATGGACGACACCCGCGCCTCCGAAGTCTATTTCGAAAACGTCTCCGTCGGCGCCGACGCTTTGATCGGCGCAGCCGATGGCGCGCTGCCGATCATCGAACGCATCGTCGATGACGCCAACACCGCCTACAGCCACGAAGCCGTCGGCTGCATGCGCATGATGACGTCCTCGACACAAGAATACGCCAAGCAGCGCAAGCAATTCGGCAAAGCCATCGCCGAATTCCAAGTCATCCAGCACCGCTTGGTCGACATGTTCATGGCCACCGAAGAGTCCGTCTCCATGGCGCTGCGCGCCACCATCAAGCTCAGCGAAAGTGATGCCGAGCGCGCCAAGGCCGTCGCCGGCGCCAAGGTCGCCATCGGCAAGCACGGCCGCTTCGTTGGTCAGAACGCCGTGCAAATCCACGGCGGCATGGGCGTCACCGACGAAATGCGTGTCGGCCACTATTTCAAACGCGTCACCATGATCGACGCGACCTTCGGCAACGTCGACTATCATTTGAAGCGCTACATCGCGTTGGAACAGAAAGCGGCGGCTTAATTACCCTCAGAGTCATTCCGGAGACGCGAAGCGTCATCCGGAACCCAGGGCAACCACACAGCTCTATGATCCCTGGGTTCCGGGTCTCGCTCCGCTCGCCCGGAATGACTCAGCTAACGCTTCCGCGTCAGCGCCCGCACGCCAAACCAGATCGCGCTGACAAGCAATAGCGCAATCAACAACAGCGCCCACCAATAATACCCAAACTGCGCCATTAGCGCATTGCGCGCCGTCTGATGTTGCGGATCGTACCCGCTCGGCATGTCCACCACGCCGTTCGCCTGCGCATAAGCGCGATAATCCGCCATCATCGATGCAAACAGCTGCGCCTGCTCATGCGTCAGATCGTGTGTCTCGCCTGGATCTGCCGTGATGTTGTAGAGCCGCCAGACATTGTCACCAAAGCGTGGCGTATTGCGCACCAGTTTGTAGTCGCCACGGAAGAGGGCGGAGTTTCCCGACACCTCAATACCCAACGGCGTATTCGCATCGCGTACTTGCGACGCAGCGCCCGTCAACACGCCGTCCAAGCTCACGCCCGTCAGCGCCACGGCATTCGCGGGCGCCGCGCCCACGCCCGCGCGCTGCAACAAAGTCGGCGCAATATCCGTCACGAATGCACGCGCATCCACGCGCGCCGCGCGCACGCCCGGACCCGCCACGATCAACGGCACATGAATGCCGCCATCGCTCGCGTAAAACTTAAACAGATCGCCCGGCGACGCCGCAGCGCTCGCCCATTGCGGCCCGATGAAATTGTATGAGTGCATCTCGCCAAGATTATCGACACGCCGCGTGTAGCCGTGCACCGCCATCCACTGCGTGAAGCCAACTTCATGGATCGGATCGCTCGGCTCCGGCCCGTTGTCACTGGTGACGACAAAAACCGTGTTCTCGGCCAACCCACGGCTTTGTAGATGCGCGATCAGCCGGCCCAGATTGGCGTCCATCGCTTCCAGCATGCCCGCATACACCGCCATCGAGCGCGCATAGAGCGCTTGATCCGCTGGCGTCTGTGCGCTCCAACGCTGCAGCCCATGCGGCATCGGCGCAAGCGGCGCGCCTTGCGGAATGAAACCCAGGTCCTGCGCGCGCCGCCAACGCTCCGCGCGCACCACGTCCCATCCAGCCGTGTACGTATTGAGATAGTGCGCCGTGTATTCGCGCGGCGCTTGCACCGGAATGTGCACGGCTTGAAACGCAACATAAGCAAAGAACGGCGCGGCGTTGTGCTGATCCTGATCCAAATACTGGATCATCCTGTCGACGATGAAGCGGCTTGAATAGAAGTCGCTCGGCAGATGCGCCGGCTGGCCGTTCTCGAACCACGGCGCGTAATTGTTGTACGGCATGTACGGCGCGTCTTGCCAATTGTCCGCGCCCGACGCGTCGAGCACGAACGAGCGGTCAAAGCCGTGATCGTTCGGCAGATCGCCCGCACCATGTCCCAAATGCCATTTGCCGGTGATGTACGTGCGATAGCCAACACCGCGCAGCCGCTGCGCCACCGTCAGCACGTTCGGCTCAAGATGCATCGTGTAGCCACGATGCCCTTGTTGCGATGGCGGCAGCACTTCTGGAATGGTCGCCACGCCGGTGCGGTGATTGTCGACGCCGGTCAGCAACATCGCCCGCGACGGCGCACATAGCGGCGAGGTGTAGTAGTGCGTGAACTGCGCCCCACGCCGCGCCAGCGCATCAATGTTCGGCGTATGCGCTTCGCCGCCATAAGCGCCGAAATCCATGAACCCAGCGTCGTCGACAACGACCACGACAATGTTCGGCCGAGCCGGTGAATCGGGTCCGATCTGCGCACTCGCTTGCGCGACAACGCCCAAGACCAACGCCGCCAATGAAACGAAAGTCCGCTTCATGCCCGCCTCCGAGCTGTCAGTCGTAGATAGCGGCACGGATGGTGTCAAAACTGCCTTCACAAGCGTGTCCGAATCCGGCGAGACATCCCGCGCACGACGGCGCATATTCGGCCCATGATCCTCGATGCCGACACCTGCCATGCGGCCTGTGACGCCAAGGACCGCCGTTTCGACGGCCGCTTCTATGTCGGCGTTAAATCCACTGGCATCTACTGCCGCTGCATTTGCCCTGCGCGCACCCCAAAGCGCATCAACCGCACCTTCTGGCCGTCCGCCGCGGCAGCTGAAAGCGCTGGTTTCCGCCCATGCTTGCTCTGCCGCCCCGAACGCGCGCCGGGTCTCGCGCCGATCGATGCGCCGGCGCGCCTCGCCGCCGCCGCCTACGCCCGCATCGAAGCGGGTGCGCTGGAAGAGGCGGGACTTGAAGCGCTCGCCGACGAACTCGGCGTCACCTCGCGCCATCTGCGCCGTGTCATGAATGCGCAATTCGGCGCCAGCCCCATCGACATTGCGCAGACCGGCCGCTTGCTCGCCGCGCGCCGCTTGCTCAACGAAACCGCGCTCTCCGTTACTGAGATCGCCTTCGCCTCCGGCTTCCGCTCACTGCGCCGTTTCAACGCGACCATGAAGGATCGCTACGGCGCGCCGCCGACCAAAATGCGCGGCCGCAAGCAGCTCACCCGCGGCGAAACCTTCACCGTCAGCCTGTCTCCCCGTGGCGATTACAACATCGCGCCGATGCTCGACTTCCTTGGCAAGCGCGCGCTTCCCGGTGTGGAACGCGCTGACGCGAAGACCTACGCCCGCGTGCTCAAATGGGGTGATGCGCTCGGTTGGATCGAGATCGGCATGGGACCCAAGGGTCTCGCGCTGACACTCTCCGAAAACCTCGCGCCGCATCTGCGTCCACTGGTCGCCAATGTCCGCGGCGCTTTCGATCTTGATGCTGAAATGATCGCCGTCGACGCGCATCTCGCCACGGACAAAGAATTGGCCAAAGAGGTGAAGCGCGAGCTTGGCGTGCGCGTGCCCGGTGCGCTGGATGGCTTCGAACTCGCGATCCGCGCAGTGCTTGGTCAACAAGTCACCGTCGCCGGTGCGCGAACGCTAACCAATCGCCTCGTCGAGAAATTCGGTTCGCCTTTGGAGAAGGGCCCCGAAGGCCTGGAACGCGCCTTCCCCGAAGCGGCGGCGCTCGCCAATGCCGGTACTGCAGCCATCGCCAAGATCGGCTTGCCCACCAAGCGCGCCGAAACGCTGCACCGCCTCGCTGGCGCATCTGCCGAAGGAAAGCTCCCGCTCGCGCGTGGCGCCATCGCCTCGGGTCGCGCAGCGCTCGCGCAAATTCCTGGCATCGGGCCCTGGACCATCGAATACGTCGCGATGCGCGCACTCGGCGATCCCGACGCCTATCCCGCGACCGACATCGCTCTCATCAACGCGCTCGGCCGCAAGGGTGAGACGCTCGAACATCTGAAACCTTGGCGCGCCTATGCCGCGATCCGGCTCTGGCGGCGCGCCGCGAAGAAGGAGCTCCGCAAATGATCAGCGCCACCCACAAGACACCGATCGGCACGCTGACGCTCGTCTCCGACGGACAAGCCATCACCTATGTCGATTTCGAAAATACTAAATATCCCTCGCCTAAATTTCCGCGCGGCACAGACAAGATCATCGAGCAAGCCAAGAAGGAGCTCGACGCTTACTTCGCCGGCCGCTTGAAGGAGTTCAAAGTCCCGGTGCGTCCGCAAGGCACGGATTTCCAGCAGGCGGCATGGCAGGCGCTCACCAAAATTCCCTACGGCGCGACGCGCTCGTACGGCGACCAAGCCCGCGCCATCGGCAATCCGAGAGCCGTGCGCGCTATCGGCGCCGCCAACGGCCGCAATCCGATTCCCATCATTATCCCGTGCCACCGCGTCATCGGCGCTGACGGCAGCCTCACCGGTTTCGGCGGCGGCATGAAAACCAAGCAGTTTCTGCTGGAGTTGGAGCAGGGGCAGCAGCGGCTTCGCTGAGGATTACGCATCTGCAACGGTGTTTGCGGGTCGCGTCCTGCGAACGCTCCTGCTAAGAGCCGCCCGGGACAGATTCTCGGAGTGGATACGATGCGGATGCAACTCGCCGCGGCCCTTTGCATTGCAACTTTGGCGACGCCTGGCTTCAGCGCGGCCCAATCTCAGTCGACCTGGACCAATTCTTATACAGACGGCGTCGTCACCGCGACCGAGACCGACAGTCGCGGCCGCGTCACCGCGATGATCCAGTGCCGCCCACCCACGGGCGACATTGTCCTCACCGATTTCACACTGGCCGGCGACGGCCGCCGCGCCCGCACCTCCGCCGTTGGCATCGGCAACATGACCGTCAACGTGCCAAGCCGCGTCGAACGCAATGGCCGCCAAGACGCGCTTATGATCAATCTGCCGCAGCGACCGCCCATTCTTGCCGGCGTGCAGCCCACCGACCACATCACCATCACGGTCAACAACCGCAGCCGCGTGCTGTCGGATGGCAGCGCTGTGAAGATGAAGGAAGTCGCCTACGGCTGCTGGGGCAGCTGAACGCAGCTCAAGCTGTGGCGCCAGGTTGCGCTTCTCGGAAATCCCATCCTAACATCGCCGTCACGGGCTGAGGCGCCGCCGGGGGGCGGCGATGGGGTGATGGAATGTGGGCTGAACCCATAAAATTCCGGCGCGCGGACGCGCCGTCAAAGCGCGCGATATGCGTGATTGTGCGCGGCGAAGCATCCGAAGGCGCGCAGGATGAAGTTGAAGCGCTTCTGAAGGACCTCGCCTTTTCCGTCGATGTCGAAGAACCCGGTTGCACGTCTTACGTGCTTACGCGCCAAATGGGCTCGCGCCGAACTTTTGTCGTGCATGCGCGCTTCGTGGATTGGCGCGCCTTTCAGCGCCATGCCGAAACACCGCATTTCAACCGCATGCTACCGCGCTTGACGCGTCTTCTCGCGGCGCCCGTCTCCATGGAGATCTTCCTGGAGGTGTGAGTGGCGTCGCGCAGCCGCAGTGACGCCCGGCGCAAAGTTGATGACGATCGCCGCGGCAAATGAGAGGGCGCCAATCAGTGCGCTCAGCGTGTCCGGCGTTGCAGCGCTGTCCTGCGGGTGCATGGCTTCTAAGGTCACGAAGCAAGCCGACATCGTCGCCGCCGCGCCCATGGCGATGCGCGTGCGCACATTCGAGCCACGCGCGCGCCAGAAGACCCAATGCGCCCAGAACAAAGCCGCCGGTGCAATGAAGCCCAAGCCGTTGAAGTGCAGCACCGCCCAAGGGGCGCGCGACGTCGGCATGGTTTCCCAATACGGCGTGAGCCACAGCACCGCGATCAGCGCACTCGTCGCCAATGCCGCCCCGCCCAATAACATGGCCGCGCTTGCGCGAACCGCGCTTGCATCGCGCTTGTTCGCACGCGCTGCGACGAAAAGCGCGAGCATCAGCCACGCCGCGACGTGGCAACCCGCTTCGGCAAATCCGATCGGCTGCATCAAGGGCGCGCCGCCCGAGAAGACGAGGCGCAGCAGCAAGTCGGCGGTCAGCACGCTCAAGACGACCGAGATGATTTTACTCAGCGACGCCGTAAACGTGGCGCTGCTGCGATATGCAAGAAGCGCCGCGCCGCCAGTGAGCGCGGCAGGAAGCGCAAGCGCGAACACGACGACGAGGCGTCCATCCCAAGCCGGCGCTTCGCGCAATACCAGAGAGATGCCCGAAAGCGCTTCAAACGCCGCAAAAAGCGACGCTAAGCACGCAAACAAACGCCACGCAGCGCTGGAGAAACGCCGGTCGAGGAGCGCCAGTCCGAACGCAATCGCGGCGAAGGCAGTCGCGGCGAATGGCGCAGGCAACGCGAGGAAAACGCCGGCGACGGCGCTTGCGAATGCACCAGACGCCAGCACCCAAAGCGTCAGCCTCATTCCGGAAACGCCGCGATTGTGCCATTGCGCGGCCAACGCAACCACGCCGCCAAGCAGCACCGCCAATCCTACGAAGGCCGCGCCCGCTGCGCGTGGATCGGCGAGGCCTTGGTGCGACGCGTAAAGCGCGGCGATCGCCAACAGAGGCGCCATCGTTCCGGTGCCCGCGAGCGCCACGCCGCGCGCACCCAAGCGCGGCACACGCACCGCGGCGACTCCTAAGAAGAGCGCACCCGCCCAGGCCGTCACCGGCGTGAACCAAATCGCCGCGCTTTCCTGGCCGCTCAGAACAAACAGTCCAATCAAGGTCGCAACGAACGCAGCCAGATGGACGCTTTCCATTCGCAGCGACATTGCGCCGACAACAGCGGCCAACGCGGCGATCATTCCAAAAGCAACGCCCGGTTCGCCAACCATGCCGATCTGACTGCCTAAGGCCAAAGCCGCCCCGCTCATGATCAGAGCCAGCGTTGCACCAGCGGTGGGTTCGCGCAGCAGCGCGTACGTCAGACCTGCGGCGCCTGTCAGCATGAGTCCCACGCAATAGGTAAGTGGTTGAGCGTGCGCGACCTGCATGACAAAGCCAATCAACGCCCAGGCGCCGCCGGTCAAAACCCCAGCCCACGCCGCGCTACGCCAAAACGGGCTGAGCGCGAGCATCATCATGCCGGCGGCAATGCAAAGGCCGCAGGCAACCACCAGCGCGTGGTTTGCTGCAAAGAAGAACGCAAGAGCCGGCAGTGTCGCCGCGAGCCCGAGCGCTGCGCCGCGCGCGGTGGCCGGCGAAATGGGAGGGATGGCCTCAGCGATCGACCCTGGGAGTGAAAGCCGCCAACGGCCACCGCCGCTCGCCTCCCGCGATGGTTCGGCGGTTTTCGCCGCCGCCAGCACTGGAGCGCGGCTGGGAATGGCCACTACATTGGCTCGGGCAGCGGTCGCCCGCTGAGCAGGTGCGATCGCGCTGCCACCCAGCGACTCAACCGCCTGGCGCAGCTGGGTGATCTCGCGCGCTTGCCGCTCGATGCGCCGCCACACGAGCGCGCCGCCGATGACAGTCGCGAAGAGCTGGAAGGCGAGGAAGATAAAAAGAACCATAGGGGCCTGAAATGAATGGCCTCACTAGCGCTTCAAGTGACCGAGGGCATGGTCAAATTGAGATAGAAGGGATGCAGCGCGTTTCCGGCCGCGCCTGTGTCTTGTTACCCACAAGCTAGACGGCTGATTTAGCTCACATTTGCACCAGACGGGCTTTAGGCGCGTCCTTCATGCAGCCGCGCGGCCGTCCGCCGCGCCCGCTTGGCGAGCCGCCTTTGCCGCTTGCGGAGCACTTTGAGAGCAGCTGACGCGCCCGCAACGTCGCCGGCAATGGCAGGGTTTGCCTTGAGGCGCTGCGTCAACAGCATCACATCGTGTTCGCGCCCGAGGAAACTGACGAGCCGCTCGCTCTGCCGCCGCCGCCGCCGCCGCGGCCACGCGTCATCCAAAAGCGCAGCGGCATGCAGCCGATCGCTCTCGCGCTGTCGCCAAAGGTGTCGCTGCTTCTCCGGCGCATCCTTTTTGCTGCCCTGGCGCCAAGTCTTGCGCGCCCGCCGCACGAGCCGCCGCGCGCCGCGCCTCACCTGCCGCGGCGACGCTTCCGGCCAGACTTGCGCCAGCGCCAACAGGTCACGCAGCCCCGCATTCACCGCCTCAAGGTCAAGTGGCGCTGCCGCTTCACGCGCTGCTTCGAGCGCTTGGTTCGCCGCCTTCAGACCAGCCGCGGCGCGCCGCTTCGATCGCTTTGCCAATATTCGGGAGGTCTTGGCCAGCGCCGCCAGATTCCGCGTATCCGCCAGCGAATGCATAATGGCGCGCGTGGAATCGTTGAACACAGCCGAAAGCCCCGGGGCAAAGGCATGCCCAACCCGCGCCAGCGACCGCGCTCGCTTTAGCCGCACGCGGCAAGCGTGAATTGCCTTTTCGCCGCCGCCATCCTCGAGTGCGGCAAGCGCGCCGCGCACCTCATCGGAAAGCGCCGCGCGAAGATCGAACGTTGAGCCTGGTGAACGCATTGACGCGCCCTTTCGCCCGCTTCGTGCGGGTTAAGCAGCGATCTTCTTGAGCGTGCCGGAAAACGCAAGCAGCGAACGCTCACCCTGCGTGATCAACCCCCGCACGAACACCAATGAGCGTGTCGCCCGCAAAACCTCGCCGCGCGCCTCGATCGTTTCGTCCAATCCGCCGGGCGCCAAAAATTCGCAATGAAAAGCGACAGTAACCGCTTTCGCGCCGGCAAGCGCGCCGTGAGCGATTGCAAACAAGCAGAAGTCGGCAAAGCTCATCAGCGCCCCGCCGTGAATAGTGCCTCCGCCGTTCAGGTGCGCCCGCTTGGGCTCGAAGGCGCAGGTGACATCGCGCCCGGTTCCGCGAAAGCAGAATGGTCCGATCGCCGTCTCGAACGGATCCTCCCCCGCACCCCAGCTCATCCAGCCCTTGAACGGGCCATCTGTTACCGTGACCGGCCCCGCATTTCCGACATTCTCGGCCATCGCCTCACTCCCGGGAGCTTGGTTGGCATGCTAGGACCAGCTTCCGCAAGGCAGGGGACCGTATGCGCAGACTATTCGCCATCGTCGCGACGCTACTCTTAGCGCAATGCGCGACACCGGGAGAGGACCATCGCTTTCGCGTCGGGGCCGAAGCGGACGCAATGGTGTTCATCGGCGTCGCCGAAGCCACCAATAACACCTCGCCCATCTACACGATGCTGTGGCGGCGCATCGACCCGGCTACCGGCGCCTTCCTCCCGCAAAGCGGCAACACCGTTTTTGAAGCGCGCACCGATGAGGGCGCGTCCATCCGCATGCCGGGCACGCCAGGCGAATTCGAATATCGCCGCGTGACGCCAGGCGTGTATGCGCTCGACAGTGTCTACGCGCTTATTCCCGCCGGCCATGTGAACTACTTCGCACCAGGCATCATCGTCGGTCCCGATCGCCCAACCTTCGAAGTTAGCGCCGGCGAGGCCGTCTATCTCGGCATCTGGCAGTTGACCCTGAACGACACCACCGCCGTCACTCAGCTTTGGCGCCTCGATCCACGCGACGGCCAATCCGTCGCGCACACCGCCAACCAAACCATCGGCGCGATCGTTGTCCGCGAAACCGGCTCACGCGCGGTCCAATGCGTCCCACACCGCCTCAACACCATCTCGCAACGCCAGATTTGCTGATGCAAACGTCCGACCTCGATCCGCTTCTTGCCGCCATTCGCCGTTTCGTCGACGAACGGCTCATTCCGCTGGAAGCGAAAGTCTCCGAAGACGACGCCATTCCCGCCGACGCGCTCGCGGAAATGAAGGCGCTCGGTCTTTTTGGCCTCAGCATTCCCGAAAACTACGGCGGCCTCGGGCTTTCGATGGAAGCCGAATGCCGCGTGATGTTTGAGTTCTGCCGCTGTTCGCCGGCTTTCCGCTCCGCCTTCGGCACCAATGTCGGCATCGGCAGCCAAGGCTTGGTGATGTTCGGCACGGACACCCAGAAGCAAAAGTGGCTGCCCGGCATTGCCAGCGGTGAGGTCGTCACATCCTTCGCGCTCACTGAACCAGAAGCCGGTTCGGACTCCGCCGCCGTGCGTACAAAGGCCGAGCGTGCCGGCGACCATTACGTGCTCAATGGCGCCAAGCGCTACATCACCAACGCCAACCGCGCCTCGCTGTTCACCGTCATGGCGCGCACTGATCCCAACCAAAAAGGCGGATCGGGCGTCAGCGCTTTCCTGGTGCCGCGCGACTTCGAAGGCGTGTCTGTCGGCAAACCCGAAAAGAAAATGGGTCAGCAGGGCGCTCACATTTGCGACGTCAACTTCGACGCCGTCAAAGTGCCGCTCGAAAACCGGCTCGGCGAAGAGGGCCAAGGCTTCCGCATCGCCATGCAAGTGCTCGACCGCGGCCGCCTGCACATTTCGTCTGTCTGCGTCGGCGTTGCCGAGCGCCTGATCGAAGAGAGCGTGAAGTACGCCACCGAGCGCAAACAATTCGGCCAAGCCATCGGCAATTTCCAGATGATCCAAGCCATGCTCGCCGACAGCCGCGCCGAAACCAACGCCGGGCGCGCCATGGTGCTGGACGCCGCGCGCAAACGCGACGCCGGCGAAAGCGTCACCATGGACGCCGCCGCCTGCAAACTTTTCTGCTCAGAGATGGTCGGCCGCGTCGCCGATCGCGCCGTGCAAATCTTCGGCGGCGCCGGCTACGTCGCCGACCATGGCATCGAGCGCTTCTATCGCGACGTCCGCCTCTTCCGCATCTACGAAGGCTCCAGCGAAATCCAGCGCTTGGTTATTTCACGCGAAATGATGAAGCGAGGTTCGTGAGCGATCAGCCGCATTTCCGCTTTTATCCGAACGCCTACGCGGAAGGCGGCCCGTTCAAGCGCTCGGACGAAACCTGCGATGTTTGCGAGCGCCAGACCGTTTGGCTCTACACCGGCGAAATCTATCTGGAGGACGAGCCGCCAAGCGTGTGTGCGCGTTGCTTGGCGTCCGGCGCGCTACGCCAGCGGCTGCCGAGCGACAGTTTCGTCTTGCAAGATGTTGTCCTCGAAGGCGCCGACGAAGCGCTGACAAACGAGGTGCTGTACGCGACGCCCAATGTCGCCAGCATCAATCCATTCGAATGGCCCGTGCTCGATGGCGAACCGCTTGCCTATTCCGGGATCGGTGACGACGTGGCGCTGAAGCGAAACGCCGCTGCCCAACGCGCGATCGCGCAGGCATTTGCCGATCTCGGCGAGGAGAACGGGCATCCCAGCCAGGCGCTCGTTTTTAGACGCCTCGACACCGAAGAGTTCGTGGCCGTGATCGATATGGATTGATCGAGGTCAATTCGGCCGAGTCGCCCCGGGAGCGCAGGCGTCCGCGCCCGCTCTGTTTCTTGCGCAAACAAGGGCGGGCGAGGCCCTCTTGTTCCAAATTAGGTTGATTTCCGCGCCCCAATTCGACCGGTTTGAAATGCGCTTACACTGCCTCTGTCTCTTGTGGGGAGGCTGACGGTACCAACAGCCAATCAGTTCAAGGGATGTGATTTGAGTGTGATGCGGAAGATGGTCGCGAGATCGGGCGCCGCAGTTTCGAGGAGAGAAAACGAAACTCGAAAGATCCAGCTGGGCATGTTGTGGTTCGGCTGCACATCGACCGGGAACGGAAATTAGGCGCTAAGAGCGCACGGCATACCCAGCGTCACAGGGATCGGTCCGGGGGCAACCCGGTTAAGCGAAGAGAAAGCGCCGATCTTCAGTTTCGCTGCTTTAAGTTATCGAAGCAGTGAAACCTTGTCTCTCAAACGCATGGCCCGCCGTGGTTCGGTAGCAACGCCCCTGAGTTTCCGCCGGTCGCCAAAACAAATCACGCGGGGCGCGCATCAAGCACCAACCCCAAACTACTCTTTTCTGCGCAGGCTTCTTGCGCGCCCCGCTCTCCCATTTTGCCGGGAGGCAAAATGTCCTCCGAAGCCTTGGCGTAGGAGGACCGTCACCGAACCCGCAGCGGCAGCGCCGCGTGCGGCCATCGTCATGCAAACAAAAGCCCGGGCGAGGCCCGGGCTTTCAAGTCAAACGAGAGGCAGCACACTTAGTGGCGCGAACCGTTATTGTTCGGATTGCCGTCTGTATCGCGGCGAACCGTGTTGCTGGTGTCAGTCACGACGCGATCGGCGGTGCGGCCCGCGTGGTTGAGAGCATTGCTGGTGCCTTCGGCAACTTGCGTAGCGGCGTGATCGATCGTGGCGCCCACTTGCTGCGCGCTCCAATCGTTTTTGATCCACGCGTAGGTGAAGATGGCGATCACCGCGATCAGCGCGACAAACGCAAAGCCATTGCCGCCTGGCGCGCCTTCGCCGCGCGGGAGGGCGCCGAAGACCAGCGAAAGCACGAAGAGGGCGACGAAAACCCAAAAGAGGACGACCGCAATGCCAGTGAACGTCGTTGCGATGCCGCCGAATCCGAAAACAGCCGCAGCGATCGCGGCCACGAAGAACATGATGGCCCAGCCAAGCATGGGAGGAACTCCTTGAACAATTGACGGCGGTAAAACGTCAATTAGGCGAGCGGAGTTCCATCAAATGAAAGGCGACGCCGATTAAATCGGCATCCGCAGAATTTCTTGATACGCGGAAATGACTTGGTCGCGCACCGCGATCACCGTTTGCATCTGCGTCTCCGCCGCCGAGATCGCCGTGACTACATCGACGATGTCGGATCGGCCCGCCGCAACAGATAGGGCGCTGTGTTCCGCTGTCTGCGCGCTGGCGCCGGCTTGCCGGATCGCCTCTTGCACCAGCGATCCGAAATCGGCATCGGCGCCTGCGCCCGCCATGCCGCCGGAATTTTGCGTCGCGCGCGCAGCCTGTTGGTAAGCGCGTGCTGCTGAAAGCGGATCAATCGCCATTATGATTTCCTCAGAAGGTCGAGCGCGCGATTGGTCATGCTGCGCGCTGCATCGATCATGTTCAGATTGGCTTCGTAGGCGCGGCTGGCGTCGCGCATGTCCATCATCTCGACCAGCGTGTCGACGTTGGGCAGGCGCACATAGCCGTCAGGCCCCGCCGCCGGATGGCTCGGATTATATTCTTGGCGGAACGCGCTCATGTCGTAGGTCGCGCCCTTCACCGCCACGCCTTGCGCGCCGGAGCCGAGCGTCGTGCTCTCAAGCAGCGGAATGCGCCGGCGAAAGGGTTCGCCGTTCGGTCCGTCGGCGGTGGAGTTGGCGTTGGCGACGTTCTCAGCCGCAATCCGCATGCGTGTCGTTTGTGCGCGCATGCCCGACGCGGCGGCGGCGATGGCGGCTTGAATATCGGTCATTCAATTATCTCGCTTATTCATCGTCCCGGCGCCCGCGACGCCATCCGCAACAGGTCGAGCCCTTTTTGGTAGAGCGCGATCGCGGTATCGAATTGCATGCGCGTGTCGGAGGCCTTGGCCATCTGATCTTCGAGCACCACCGCATTGCCATCGATGGTGGTTTCGCTGTCGGGCAGCGTGGTGATGCTGGCTGGCGCCGATCCCGTCGCACCGCCCGGCATCATGTGCGTAGGTGAGGTGCGCACCATTTGCAGTCCGCCGCTGCAGTCATTCCCCGCCGACGCGAGCATGCGCTCAAACGCCGACGTATCCAGATCGCGTGGCCGGTAGCCGGGCGTTGACGCGTTGGCGATGTTTTCCGAGATCAGCCGCTGGCGCTCGCTCAGCTGGCTGAGCCGGGCGCGCAGGAGACCGAAAAACTGAGTTTGCGACAGATCCATGGGCGCGACTCGGCACTGCAGATTTTGCCCAGTCGATCAGCGTATGGTTAAGCGGGACTTAACTCGCGCCCGTAACGTTAAGAACTCGTTTACCAAACCGGCTGACTGCCAAGTCCATTCCTCCAGAACGGAGACGCTGGCTTGGACTTGCTGCAATGGGCGCGCGCCGTGTTCGCGTTGCTCGCCACACTCGCCCTGATTGGTCTGGTCGCTTACGGCGCGCGGCGGCTCAACATGCTGCAAGGCGCAGTGAAGGGTCCGCGCCGACTCAAGATAACCGAGAGCTTGATGATCGATCCGCGCCGCAGACTCGTGGTGGTGCGCTTCGATGATCGCGAACACTTGCTGCTGCTCTCGCCCGCTGGCGATCGCACCATCAGTGAAGTCGCCGCGAAAGACCTACCGGGGGAGCCTCAACCGTGAAGCGCGCCATCCTCATTGCGCTGTTCGCATCTCTGATCGCCTTCGGCGCTCATGATGCGTGGGCGCAAGCGGCCCCCGCCGCCAACCCAACGCTGAACATTAACCTCGGCACCGGCGATGGCCTGACCGCGCGCGTGTTGCAGCTCGCTGCCCTGATCACGGTGCTGTCGTTGGCGCCATCGATCCTGATCATGACCACCAGCTTCGTGCGCATCGTGGTGGTGCTCTCGCTGCTGCGTACCGCCATCGGCTTGCAGCAGGCGCCGCCGAACGTGGTCATCATCTCGCTGTCGCTGTTTCTCACCGCGTTCGTCATGGAGCCAGTTTGGAACCAGGCCTACACCAACGGCATCGGGCCCGTGATGCGCAACGAAATGCAGCTGGATGAAGCGTTTCCGCGCATCGTTGAACCACTGAAGCGCTTCATGGGCGCTCAGACCCGCGATCAGGATTTGATGCTGTTCATGGACATGGCGCACTTGAACCCGCGTCCCGCCAGTGTTGTCGAGACGCCGCTTCGCGTGCTGGCGCCGGCGTTCATGGTCTCAGAGCTCAGGCGATCATTTGAGATCGGATTTATGCTGTTCATCCCGTTCCTGATCATCGACCTGGTGGTCTCATCGCTCTTAATGGCGATGGGGATGATGATGATGCCCCCGGTGACGGTGAGCTTGCCGTTTAAGCTGATCTTCTTCGTGCTGGTCGATGGCTGGCGGCTGGTGGCAGGCAGCCTCATTCAGAGTTTCGCGGCCAGCTTACCGCCGCCGCATTAGCCTAGCCTGTGGCCGCCTAGCGCTCGATGCCTAGGTCGGCCATCAGCAGGGATTTGAAATCGTCCTTGCGGGCGAAGAGCCGTCCCCAAGCGGCTGCGAATGATTTGAACAGCGACATCGTACTTTCCCCTGGCAGTCCCAACGCAGTTCTACGTGCGGACCTGCTGATGGTTCCAAGCATCAGCTGAACCAGAGATGAGGTTGATTCGGTGAAATGGATGCTTCTTGCTGAAAGACAGTCACACTGTGTCTCGCCGAGCACGATTTCGCGCACCCCGTGCGCGTGTTCGCGCCTTGCGGAAGCGTAAGCAGGTCATCTGTCGCGTGGAAACCCGTCGTTAACCACGAACGGCGTCCTTGGGCGGACTGGTCGGCAGAATTTGCCGGTCGTCGATAGCTAGGGGGCGGCCATGAGCGGCGCTGAAGTGCTCGATCTGGGACGCAACGCCATCTGGGTGACGGTGCTCGTCGCCGCCGGCCCGATGCTGGTGGGCTTGGTGGTGGGTCTCGTCGTCTCGCTGCTGCAGACGCTGACCCAAATCCAAGAGCAGACGCTGGTGTTCGTGCCGAAGATCCTCTCGATTTTCATCGCCATCCTGCTCTTCCTGCCGATCATGGGCGGATTGCTCGGCGGCTTCATGCGCCACATCTTCGAGCAGATCGCGCAGACGTGAGCCCCCAGAGCCAATGAACCTCACGCTCTACGGCGTCGACATTTGGAGCGTGTCGCTGGTGTTCGCCCGCGTCGGCGCCATGATCATGCTGCTGCCGGGCTTCGGCGAACCGACTATCCCGGCGCGCGTTCGGCTTGGCTTTGCGCTCGCCTTGGCGATGGCCGTCGCACCGAACTTGGCAGGACATATTCCGCAAGCCGCGGGCACCGCCTGGGGCATGTCCGGGCAAATTGCTGTCGAAACCATGATCGGTCTCGTTCTTGGCGGCGCGGCGCGCATGCTGATGAGTTCGCTCGCCACCGCCGGGCAGATTGCTGGCACCGAGATCGGCATCGCCTTCGCACAGATCACCGACCCGACGATCAACCAGTCCGGTCAGATCATCTCGGTGTTTTTAAGCGTGATGGGCGTTGCGCTCATTTTCGCGACAGGGCTCGATCACATGTTCCTCCAAGGCATCGTCGGCTCGTACGACCTGATCGCACTCGGTTCACGCGTGCCGGTTGGCGACGCAGCCCAGCTGGCGCTCGACACCGCGGCCTCATCGTTCCGTGTCGGCTTTCAGATCGCCATGCCGGTGATCGCGGCGGGCATGATCTTCCGTGTCGGCCTTGCTGTGCTGGCGCGCCTCATTCCACAGATCCAAGTGTTCTTCGTGGTGTTGCCGCTGCAAGTGATGGGCGGCTTTGCGGTGTTTGCGCTTGGGCTCTCAGCTGGAATGCTGATGTGGCTCGACAGCCTGCAATCCTATTCGACGTGGTTGAGGTAGCCGACCATGGCCGCTGATGACGACGATCGCACAGAAGAGCCCACACAGCGAAAGCTGGAGCAGGCGCGCGAAAAGGGCGACATCATCTATTCGCAGGAAGTCGGCACGGCGCTGTCGCTGCTGGCCGCGACTAGTCTTGTCGCCTTCATGGCCGGGCCGCTGCTCACTCAAACCGCGCACGGCTTCATCGCCTTCCTGGCGATGCCCGATCAGTTCTCGACCGGCAGCGACGCCCTGCGCGGCATCGCCACGAGCGCACTGCTTAAAGTCGGCGGCATTTTGGCGATGGCAGGTCTAGCGTTCGCGGGCGCCGCTTTGGCGTCTCGCTATCTGCAGGATCAGCCCACCTTCACCGCGGAGCGACTGTCGCCGAAGCTCGACAAGCTCAATCCGGCTGAAGGCTTCAAGCGCGTCTTCGGCAAAGCGGCATTCTCGCAATTCACCAAATCGCTGATCAAGCTTGCCGTCGTCGGCGCGTGCCTAGCATCGGCGCTGTGGCCGCACGACGCTTCGCTCGAGCGCATTTCACTGATGGATCCATCGGCGCTGCTGCCGTTCGTGCAAGAGCGCTCAGTGTCGCTGATGATCTCGCTGGTGAGTGCGGCGGCGTTTATCGCCGCGGTCGACTACGTGTTCACGCGCCAGTCCTACATGAACAAGCTCAAGATGAGCCGGCGCGAGATCAAGGAAGAGCTACGCCAGAGCGAAGGCGATCCGCTGGTCAAAGGCAAGTTGCGTCAGATCCGCATGGAGCGCTCACGCAAGCGCATGATGGCGTCGGTGCCGCAAGCCAGCGTCATCATCACCAACCCGACCCACTACGCGATTGCGCTGCGTTACCAGCAGGGCGAGACGCCGGCGCCAATGTGTCTGGCCAAAGGTGTCGATGCTGTTGCGCAACGGATTCGCGAAGTTGCTGAAGAGCACAACATTCCGATTGTGGAAAATCCACCGCTGGCGCGCGCGCTGTACGCGACGGCGGATATCGACCAACCCATTCCGCGGGAACATTACGAAGCGGTCGCCAAAGTCATCGGCTTCGTCATGAAAATGGCGCGCCGGCGCGGGCGGCCAAGGCGTACGCCGCGCGTAAATCTGTAGTGAGACGACAATGGCTGACGGATTACAGGGTGGGGTGCGTACTTTGGCGCCCGAATCGGGGTCAAAGAGAGCTTCGATGACGGACGAAGCTCACCCCACACCCTCGCGTAGCGGCGGGCGGCTGGACCCGATGCAAATCGTGTTCTGGGCCGCGGTCGCGCTTGGCGTCGCGGCGGCGGGCGTTGCCATCACCTCAGGTCCATCGGTAGGCCAAGCGGGCGCCATTCTGCTGTTGCTCGTCGTGGCCAGCGGCATGGTTCTGTTTTTGTGGATGTCGCGCGGCGCCGGCAAACGCTTCGGGCCATTCCCGGAGCGCGGCGCGATTGCAGCTGCGGCGTTCTCCTCCGGACGTAGCGACTTCGCGATGCTGGACGCACTCGATGAAGCAGCGCTGATTACCGACAAATCGTTGTCGCCGGTTGTCGCAAACGACGCTTACATCGCCATTGCTGAAAACGCGGGTATGTTGGGCGTGAGCGATCGGCCGCCGGTGATGAGCCGCCTGTTTGGCGCCGACCCAATGTTGTCCGCACCGATGTTCCGCTTGTCGAAGGCGGCAGGCGCTGGCCAAGCCCGGCGCGAGGAATTGCCGGCAACCGGCGTGCTCTCGCAAGGCACGCGCCCCGTTCGCTACGAAGCGAGCGTCGGCCCGATGGCGGGCGGGCACGTGCTGTGGCGTCTACGTGAACTCGCTGCAGGCAACGCGGAAGAAAGCGCGCAGGACGCGCGCAATTTGTTTTTGGACGATGCACCGGTCGGATTTTTCGCGGCGCGCGCCGATGGCGCCATCATTTACATGAACCGCGCGTTGCGCGCGGTGCTCGGCGTTGGCGACGATCCGGCGCAACTGCGCTTGAAGGATATCGTACGCGAAGATCCGGCGCGGCTGCTACGTCGTGACCGGCGTGGTTTCGGCCCGACGCGCGCGCGGCTGACGCTGCGCGGCCGCGACAGCATCGAAACGCAAGCGACCTCGCTGACCTTCTGGCCATCAGGCGACGGCGACGGCGCCGCGCGGACGCTGGTGTTCTTCTCCGACGCCGAAAATCCGGACATGGCGCCCGCCGCGATGCGCACGGACGCGGTGGCGACCGATGGCGTGTTCGCGCAAGCGCCGTTCGGCGCGGCCGTACTCGATTGCACAGATCCAGCCGCGGCGGCGCTGCTCGATTCCAATGCGGCGCTGATGGAAATGACCCAAGGCCGCGCCACGCCCGGCGCGCCATTCGTCGATTTGTTTGATGCGTCCGAAGGTCCGAATGGGTTGGCGCAGCGCCTGCGCGGCATCGTCAACGAACCAGCCGAGCTGATGCTTGCAACGTCGCCGCCGACAGCCGCGCATGTGCATTTCGCGCGTGGTCCCGATGGGCGCGGGCTCGCTTATGTTCTGAACGTCAGCCAGCAACGCGAACTCGAAACGCGCCTGGCGCAGTCGGAGAAGATGCGCGAGATCGGCGAACTCGCCGCCGGCGTTGCGCACGACTTCAACAATTTGCTCACCGTGGTGATGCAGACCTGCTCGTACCTGCTGCGCCGCCACCCGGTGGGCGACGCCGATTATCCGATGCTACGCGAAATTTCCGACCATGCCACCACAGCGAAGGAATTGTCGGAAATGCTGCGCGCCTATGCGCGCCAACAGACGTTTGCGCGGGAAGTGTTCGAAGTCGGTGATTTCATCGGCGCGCGCCAAGAGCTGATCCGCCGCGTCATGGGCGATGCGATCAAGTTTGAAATCCGGCACGGCCGCGACCTGCCGTTCGTGAAGGTCGACAAGACCCAGCTCGAGCGCGTCATCGTCAATCTCGCCACCAATGCCCGGGACGCGATGATCCCCAGCAGCGGCAAGATGCCGAAGGACGGCCGCCTCACCGTGCGCACCTCCCGCGTCACGGCGGAAGATGCGCGCGCGTGGGGGCACAATCCGATCGAAGACGGCGCTTATACGTTGATCGAAGTGGAAGACACCGGCAGCGGTATCAAACCAGAGCACGCCGCCAAAATCTTCCGCCCGTATCACTCAACGAAAGAGGCCGGCAAAGGCACCGGCCTCGGCCTCGCCACCAGCTACGGCATCATCAAGCAATCCGGCGGCTACATCTTCTTCGACACCAAGCTCGGCCGCGGCACCACCTTCCGCATCTTCTTGCCGGCCTACGAACCGACGCCGGAAGAGCTCAACGAAATCGCCGAAAAGGAACGCCTGCTGCTGGCGCCGCCGACCAAGGACGTCGCCGGCCGCGGCAAGATCCTCTTCGTTGAAGACCAGACCGCGGTGCGCCGCTCGATCGTGCGCAATCTGAAAGAGTGCGGCTACGAAGTGGAAGAGGCCGAGAACGGCGAGGATGCGCTGGAAATCCTGCAAGCCAAGCCCGGCGCCTTCGATATCATCATCTCCGACGTCTCCATGCCGATCATGACCGGCCCAGAGATGCTGGTCGAAGCTGGCGCCGACATGATCGGCAACGCCAAAGTGCTCTTCCTCTCCGGCTACGCGCCGGAAAGCTTCAGCCACATGCTCGAAGAATACCCGGTGCACTACATGTCCAAGCCGGTGACGATGGAGCAGCTGGTGGGCCGCGTGAAGGAATTGCTTGCCGCCTAGGCATCCGGAGAACCGGGAACCGCTGGTTCCCGGCCGCGTTTGTATTTCCGGGTAAGCGCGGGGGTTGAGATGACGGCGGATAGGCGCAATCGGCTTTTGGCCGGCTCGGCGCTAATTTGTGCGGGCCTTTTCAGTGTGCTCGCGTGCGAGGCGAACGCGCAGTCGGCCGATACAACCCCATCGGCCAGCATACCTCAACCAGGCGCCAGCACCGCCGAAGCGGAGCTCAACGACCTCTCGCTTGAGCAACTCAGCAACGTCGAAGTAACGTCGGTGTCGGGTAGCGCGCAACCAATTGGCGAGGCGGCCGGCGCGATTTTTGTCATTTCATCGGACGACATGGTGCGCGCCGGTGTTCGCAGCATTCCCGGCGCCTTGCGGCTTGCGCCCAATCTGCAAGTCGCGCGCATCGATGCATCCAGCTATGCGATCAGCGCGCGCGGTTTCAATCACTCGAGCGGCACCGCCAACAAGCTGCTGGTTCTGATGGATGGGCGCATTGTTTACACACCGTTGTTCTCGGGCGTGTTCTGGGACGAACAAAACCCCCTGATC
Organism: Vitreimonas sp.; assembly: GCA_049287825.1. Taxonomy (GTDB): domain Bacteria; phylum Pseudomonadota; class Alphaproteobacteria; order Caulobacterales; family Aquidulcibacteraceae; genus Vitreimonas. The sequence goes on from JBAQGO010000129.1 coordinate 22,025, forward strand.
GAAGATTTGGATCGGATCGAAGTGATCAGCGGCCCCGGAGGCACCCTGTGGGGCTCCAACGCGGTCAATGGCGTAATCAATATTGTCTCTCGGGACGCCCACGAGACGACCGGGCTTCTGGTCACCGGCGGCGCGAGCGACGCGGCCGAAGCGCTGGGCGTGCGTTACGGTGCTCGTCTCGGCGCATCGGGTGCATTTCGCGTGTACGCGACGGGATTGGTGCGCGCCGTCGGAGACCCCAACGAATGGCGTAACGCGCAAGCAGGATTCCGAGCCGATTGGGGCGGCGCCGAGGATACACTGACCCTGCAAGGCGACATCTATCGCGGGGATCAGGACCAGTTGCCGGGTCAGGTTTCTGACACCACCATCGGCGGCGGCAATCTGCTCGGGCGCTGGAGTAGGCGCTTTAGCGACAACTCCAATGTGCAGGTCCATGCTTATGTCGATCGTACCGAACGGAGCGTCTCCAGTGGTATTCGCGCCGAAGTGAATGCGGCAGCAGTTGACGCGCAATACGATTTCGCACTCTCAGCCCGTCAGGACATCGTTATCGGCGGCGGCGCCCGCGTTACGCGGGACACGTTTACGCCAGGTCCCGGCACCGTGTTTCTCGACCCCGGATCGCGCACGTTGCAGACCTACAATGTCTACGCCCAAGACACGATCGCGCTTACGCCGGCGTGGGACTTGATCGCCGGTCTAAAGCTTGAGGACAATTCTTATACCGGGCTTGAATACATGCCGAGCATGCGCCTCGCTTGGCGGCTGTCGGAAAATGCGTTGGCGTGGGCGGCGGTCTCGCGCGCAGTTAGGACGCCGTCTCGCTTTGATCGCGACCTCATAAATCCAGGCATCCTAAACGGCGGACCGGATTTTGTGTCGGAAACGCTGATTGCCTATGAGGCCGGCTATCGCGCCCAACCCAATGAGCGCTTCTGGTTTTCAATTTCGACTTACTACAACGTCTACGATGACCTTCGCACCGTCGAGGCAACCAATCCGAGCGTCTTTCCTCTTGAGGTTCGCAACGGAATGCATGGCGACACCTATGGCGTGGAGGCTTGGGGCGCTTACGCACTCACAAACTGGTGGCGCGTCAATGCGGGACTGTCTCTGCTGCACAAGGATTTGAGCCTAGACTCTGGCAGCGCTGACGTGTTCGGTGTTGCTTTCGCGGGCAACGACCCTTCGGTGCAGGCGACCATTCGCTCACTGATGGACATAAACCGGCGCACACAGTTCGACGTCGCACTGCGCTATGTCGGGGAACTGCCCAGTCCCGAGGTGCCATCCTATGTAGCGCTCGATGCGCGCATTGGCTTTCGTCTCACCGATCATCTTGAGCTATCGGTAGCGGGATATAATTTGCTCGATGAAGGGCACGTGGAATTTATCAACCCTTCACTTCCGCCCCGCGAATCCCTGCGATCGTTCTTCATAAGCGCGCGCTGGAGGCCATGAGGCCGTGATGCGCTTCGCTATATCGCTGGGCGTTGCACTCGCGGCTACGCTTGCCGTGTTTGCGGAGCCGCGCGCGCAGACCTCCGAAGAGCAGGTGAAGGCTACGTTTCTCTACCGCTTCGCGTCGTATGTGTCTTGGCCCGCCAGCGCCTTCTCCGACCAGCAAGCGCCGATTCGGCTGTGCGTCATCGGCGCGGAACCTCTCGCGCGCGTGTTGCAACGTGCGACCGCAACCCAGCGCGTTGATGGCCGTCCCTTCGAAGTGCGCGAACTGACTAACCCAAGCGCTGCCGCGCAATGTCAGCTCATCTACGTTGCGGGTGAACGAGTCTACGATACTCTGAGGGCGGTACACGGCCGCCCGGTTCTCACAGTAACCGACGGCGAAGTCGATCGGGGCGATGTGCGCGGCATCGTGCACTTTGTCATTGTTGAAAATCGCGTCCGCTTTCACATCGACGATGCGCGCGCCGCCGAGAGCCATCTCTCGATCGACCCGCGCCTTCTAGGTCTCGCTGTTTCCGTTCGCAGGCGGGAAACATCATGAAAGGCTTGTTGCACGGCAATTTCTTCGCGGGACGAGGGCGTTTGATCGCCGTCGTTGCCGCTGCAATCCTGGTTGGGATTGGGCTGGTGATGGCGGTGCTGAATGAAGACGCCTACAAGCAGCAAAAGATGCGGGAGATCAGCGTTCAGGCGCAGATCGTCTCGGCGAGCGTTGCTCCCGCGCTGATGTTTGACAATTCCAGCAATGCTCAAGAGTACTTGCGAGCCTTGGCCGCCAATCCAGACATCGAGACGGCGGCTGTGTATGGCGCCGGCGGCGAGCGCTTTGCTCAGTTCAGCCGCGGCGGCAACCCGGCCCCCCTAATGTCGCCTGTGCCCAGCAGTCCTCACGTTCAGGGGGCTTCGGTCGTTGTCGTGGCGCGCGTCGTTCGCGATGGCGAAAGTCTTGGCGCGGTCTATCTCCGCACCGATACCGAATCGGCGCTGCGTCGAATTGTGCGCTATGCGGGCATCAGTGTTCTCATCTTGCTCGCCGCCCTGGTGCTGACCGTATTCGGTCTCTCACAAGGCGCGCTGGCGGAAGCCAATGCAAACTTGAGTGAGCGCGCCCGGCAATTGCAGCAGGAAATCGAGCAGCGCGAAAAGGCCGAGGAAGAATTGCTGCAGTCTCGCAAGCTGGAGGCCATTGGTCAGCTTACCGGCGGCGTCGCTCACGACTTCAACAACTTGCTGACTGTCGTCCTGAGCGGTCTCCGGCTCATGGAACGTAACCCGGATCCCGCACGCAGGACCGCCACCATGGAGGCGATGCGCCAAGCCGTCGAACGCGGTGTGGGGCTAACTCGTCAGCTGTTAGCGTTTTCGCGTCGGGAGACGCTAAAGCTAGAGGCCATTGACGCAGGTCTTTGTCTGCAAGCCATGCGCCCATTGCTTGAGCGTTCGCTTCGCGCTGACATTCTCGTCGACATAAACGCAGCCCCCGATCTATGGCCGGTCAAGACTGATCCAACGCAATTTGAACTGGCCATTATAAACCTGGCGGTCAACGCACGGGACGCCATGCCAAAGGGCGGGGTCCTCACCGTGTCGGCGCAAAACAAGGTGATCGATGGCCGCGACCTTGTCGAAATTGCCGTGCGCGACACAGGCGTAGGAATGTCGCCCGACATACTCAAGCGCGTGTTCGAACCGTACTTCACAACCAAACAAGCGGGTCAGGGCACAGGTCTCGGATTGAGCCAAGTTTATGGCGTCACCGTGCAAAGCGGAGGAAGCTCCCACATTGAAAGCGCGTTGAACGCTGGCACGACGGTCCGACTGCTGTTGCCGCGCACACAAGATGCCATCGCGCAGGCGCCTCTGCCCGCGCCCGCGACGCCGTTACATGCGGCCGGCCGAAGCGTTCTCGTCGTTGAGGACGATGACGGCGTCGCAACTATGGTAGGACAAATGTTGCAGCAAATGGGTTGTCAGCCGAAACGCGTGGCAAACGCCGCAGCGGCGCTCGATATCCTCGAGCACGGCTGCAGCTATGATCTCATCTTCTCTGACATCGTGATGCCGGGCGCTATGGACGGCGTAGAACTGGCGAACGAGATTCATCGCCGTTATCCGCAGACGCCAATTGTGCTGACCACCGGATTCAGTGGCTCGGCGAAAGTCAGTCAAACCTTCCCTATCCTCCGCAAGCCGTACCAGATGGAAGAGCTGGAAAGCATCCTCGCGCAAGCCTTGGCGCACTAGTTAGGCTAGGAACGCCACCTTAACGCCTAGTCGCCCGACAACCGTGAAATTTGGCGCCCGCTCAGCGCCCGGCCTTATCCAGTGCGTCAAACTCCTCATCGCTCAGCTTAATCGCCGCCGCGAGCGTGTTTTCCTCCAGGTGCTTCACCTTGCCTGTGCCGGGAATCGGCAGCATCACCGGGCTGCGCTTTAGCACCCAGGCGAGTGCGATCTGTGAAGGGGCTGCACCCTTCGCGTGCGCGATCTTGTCGAGCACCGATCCAGGGCGCGCGAGACCGCCCGCGGCGAGCGGGTACCAGGGGATGAAGCCGATCTCTTGCTGTTCGCAATACTTCAGCGCTTCTTCGCTTTGACGGTTGGCGAGATTGTAGAGGTTCTGCACGGTCGCCACCGGAAACACTTTTCGCGCCGCCTCGATCTGAGCGACCGAGACTTCGCTCAAGCCCGCATGCGCGATGAGGCCTTCATCGAGCAATTGCCTTACCGCGCCGAATTGTTCGCCGGCGGGGACTTTGCTGTCGATGCGGTGCAACTGCCAGAGGGGGATTTGTTCGAGGCCAAGGCGCTTAAGGCTATCCTTCGCATCGCTGATCAGCTTTTCCGGACGGCCATCTTGGCCCCAATCATCCGGACCGCCGCGCGTTAGGCCGCCCTTCGTCGCGATCAGCACACCGTCATAGGGATGCAGCACCTCGCGGATCAGCTCTTCCGAGACCTTCGGCCCATACGACCACGCTGTGTCGATGAAGTTGATGCCGAGTTCCGGCACGCGCTTCAACGCCGCCAGCGCTTCATTGCGGTCTGCCGGCGGACCCCAAATGCCCTTGCCGGTGACGCGCATGGCGCCGAAACCCAAGCGGTTCACCTCGATCGCGCCGCCGATCTTGAATTGGCCGGAACGCGCTGCGAGCGCGGCGTCGAGTTTGATCATGTGGTGGAGGGTCCTGAGGGCGCGAAAAGCAGCGCTTCAGCGATATGGGTCGTCGCCTCCAAGCTAACAACGCGGTGCGATGGTCTTCCTTCGCAGTTGCGATGTAAGAGGCCCCGATTTCCGGCTCAATTGCGTGTCACAAAGCTGGCGAGCAAAGAGAAACCATTGTCTTCCCGCGCCGCAGCAATTTCAGGCAAAATCCACCCACCGCCGCCTGTCGCAAAGCAATTGTTTCCCCGCTGCGCCACCCTTATTGCGCCAATCGCACCCGTGAGTATTTTGCGCGCCAACAAGAACAGGGGTGCTTCAAATCCGAGCGCCTGGGAGCAAACGTCCTCATGAAAACAACACGCCGTCTGGTCGTCGCCGGCCTCGGTTCGACCATGCTCATGCCGATCGTGGCGGGCGAAGCTTTGGGTCAAAGTCAAAGCGCTGCCGACCGCGCCTTCGCGACGCTCGCGCATCGCTGGCTCGATGAAAGCATGCGGCAAGGGCCGGTTGGCGCCACGCAGATCGGCGACCATCGCTTCGATGCGCAGCTTGACGACGTCAGCGCCAGCGCGCGCAACGCGTCGTTGCGTTTCGCGCATCACACGCTCGATGCGCTGAACGCGATCGACAAGTCGCATTTGTCACGCGCCAACCAAGTGGACGCGGCGCTCCTGGCAAACGCGTTGCGGTCGCAAATCTGGTCAACGGAAACCGTGCAGGATTGGGCTTGGAATCCGCTCGGCTACCAAGGCGTGGCAGGCGGGGCGATCTATGGCCTGATGGCGCGCGAGTTCGCGCCACTCCCCGATCGGCTCGCCGCGGCCACACGGCGCATGGAGCAGATGCCGCGCCTCTTGCGTCAGGCCCGGGAAGAGCTTGTGCCCGCCCGGGTGCCTGCGCCGCACGCGGCGACCTACGCGCTGCAGAATCCTGGCTTGGAGAGCACCGTCACCGACATGGTGGCGCCGCACAAAGATGCGTTGAGCGGCGCCGCTCGAGCGCGGCTGGAAGCGGCCATCGTCACGCACAATGCGGCTGTCGACGAGCATCAGCACTGGATTGAAGCGACGCTGGTTCCGGCGGCGCATGCGGATTTCCGCGCCGGCGCAGAGCGCTTCGACCAGCAACTGCAGTTCACGCTGCAATCGACACTCAGCCGGCACGATATCCGTCAACGGGCCGATGCGGCTGTCGTCAGCGTACGCGCTCAGATGTACGAGGTTTCAAAACAGGCGCTCGCCGGCCGCGCCGGCGCGCCGCCGACACCAGACACTCCGACGCCGGAACAACAGCAGGCCGTGATCCGCGCCGCGCTCGATTTGGCGGCCGCGGATCGCCCGCCGCGCGATGGCGTCGTGCAGTTCGCGACGGGCACGGTCGAGCAGGCGCGCGAATTCGTGCAGTCGAAGGATTTGATCACGTTGCCGCCGGGTCCGGTGCGTGTCATCGAGATTCCGGAATTCGCGCGCGGCTTCGCGGTCGCGTACTGCGACAGCCCGGGTCCGCTCGATAGAAATCTGGCGACATATTACTGCGTGCTGCCGATCCCGACGGACTGGACCCAAGAACAGGTCACGTCCTTCCTACGCGAGTACAATACGCGCGCCATCACTGATGTCGGCGTGCACGAGGCCATGCCGGGTCACTACGTGCAGCTGTTCCATTCGAACTCGTACCCGTCCGTGGTTCGCGCCATTCTCGGCTCGGGCTCGTTCATCGAGGGATGGGCTGTGTACGCCGAAAACATGATGGTGCAGGAGGGCTTCCGCGCCAACGATCCGCTCTACAAGCTGTCGCAGCTCAAAGTGCGCCTGCGCACCATCACCAACGCCATCATCGACCAGGCCATCCATTGCGACGGCATGTCTCAAGACGACATGATGCACTTGCTGACGCAGACGGCTTTTCAAGAAGAGCGCGAAGCGGCAGGCAAATGGCGTCGGGCGCAGCTTTCCGTGACCCAGCTCTCGACCTATTTCGTGGGCGTGACTGAACACGATGAAGCGCGCGCCGCCTACCAGCAGCAACACGGCGCCGCCTTCAATCTCAAGACCTACCACGATGGCGTGCTGGCTTACGGCTCGCCCCCCATGCGCTATGCGCGCGCTTTGCTCATGGACGAACCGATTCAATGAACCCAAAAACCAACGCGGCCTACGATGCGCACGAAGATGTCGTGTTCGTCGGCGACGAAGCCTTAGGCTACAAGGGCATCATTGCCATCCACTCCACCGCGCTCGGCCCTGCTGCCGGTGGCTGCCGCATTTGGACGTACGCGCAGGACGAAGACGCGCTCACCGATGCGCTCCGCCTGTCGCGCGGCATGTCCTATAAAAACGCCATGGCTGATCTACCGCTCGGCGGCGGCAAAGCCGTCATCTACAAAATGGGCGCCGATCGCGCCGCGTGCTTCGAGGCCTTCGGCCGCGACGTCGAAAATCTGCACGGCCGCTACATCACCGCCGAAGATGTCGGCGCCACCGTCAACGACATGAAGACGATCGCGCGTTCGACCTCGTTCGTCACCGGCATCCCAAAGGAAGAAGGCCGTGCCGGCGGCGATCCTTCGCCATGGACTGCGCTCGGCGTCTTCCTCTCCATCAAAGGACTGCTCGGCGGTTCAGTGAGCGGCAAGACGATCGCGGTGCAAGGCGTCGGCGCCGTGGGCCGCCACCTCTGCCAAATGCTGAGCGATGAGGGCGCGAAGCTCATCATCAGCGACGTCAACACCACCAATCTCGCCCGCATCGAGCCGCTCGGTGCGGAAGTTGCGCCGGTGGAACAGATTCACGCGGTGAAGGCCGACCTGTTTGCGCCATGCGCCCTAGGCGCTGGCCTCAACGCCAAGACCATCCCGGAACTCGGCGCCAAAATCGTCTGCGGCGCGGCCAACAACCAGCTCGCCACCGAGGAAGATGGCGCTCGCCTTGTGGCGGCGGGGATCACCTATGCGCCGGATTACGTCGTCAATGCCGGGGGCATCGTTATGGTGTCGTGCGAATACCTGGGCGAAGCGGCGGAAGCGGTCGACGCCAAGGTGCGGGCCATTGCGCCGCGCGTCCTGGCCGTCGTTGACGAGGGCCGCCGCGAAGGCGTCTCGCCGCATCTTGTGTCGGACCGCCTTGTGCGCGCAAAGATCGCCGCAACGAGGGCGTAAATGGATCAAGCGTCGGGACCACGTCGCAGCAATGCGCTGAGCTTGCACGTGCCTGCGCCCCGCGCACGGCCCGGCGACAAGCCCGACTTCAGCGGCTGGAGCTTCCCGGAACCTGGCGCCACGCCCAAGCCGGACATCGACACGCCCGCCTTCGAGCTGCGCGACTTCGCTTACGGGCTGATCCGCGTGCTCGATATGGAAGGCAATGCGCTGGGTCCATGGGCGCCGCATTTGTCGCCCGACTTCATGCGTCGCGCCCTCAACTACATGGTTCTGACGCGCGCCTTCGACGAGCGCATGCACCGCGCGCAGCGCCAGGGCAAAACCTCGTTCTACATGCAAAGCCTCGGCGAAGAGGCGATCGCGGTGGCCGCTGGCATGGCGCTCAGCCCCGATGACATGTGCTTTCCCAGCTATCGCCAGCAGGGCTTGTTGATCGCGCGCGAATATCCGCTCGTCGACATGATGCACCAGATCTATTCGAACGCGCGCGATCCGCTGAAGGGCCGCCAGCTGCCGATCATGTATTCGTCGAAGCCGGCGGGCTTCTTCACCATCTCCGGCAATTTGGCCACGCAGCTGCCGCAAGCGGTCGGCTGGTCGATGGCGTCCGCCTATTCCGGCGATGTTCGCATTGCCGCCGCATGGGTCGGCGACGGCGCTACCGCCGAAGGCGATTTTCATTCCGCGCTGACGTTTGCTTCCGTCTATCGCGCACCGGTAATCATCAACGTCACCAACAATCAGTGGGCGATCAGCTCGTTCCAAGGCATTGCTGGCGGCGAGAACACCACCTTCGCCGCGCGCGGCATCGGCTACGGCGTGCCGCCGCTGCGGGTCGACGGCAACGACTTCCTCGCTGTCTACGCCGTGACGCAATGGGCCGCCGAACGCGCCCGCGCCAATCTCGGCCCGACTTTGATCGAACACTTCAGCTATCGCGGCGGCCCGCACTCCACTTCCGATGATCCTGCGCGCTATCGCCCGGCCGACGAATATTCCTGCTGGCCGCTCGGCGATCCGATCGCGCGTCTGAAGCAGCACCTCATCTCCATCGGCGAATGGAGCGAGGAGCAGCACCGCGCAGCGCAGGAAGAGGCCGCTGAAACTGTGCGCACCACGGGTCGTGAAGCCGAAAAGATCGGCACGCTCGCCGAAGGCGCACATCCGCGCTCCTCGATGTTCGACGATGTTTACAAAGACGTGCCCTGGCACCTGCGTCAGCAGCGCGACGAGAGCGGGAGTTAGAGCATGGCCTCGATGACCATGATCCAAGCGCTCAACTCGGCGCTCGACACTGTGATGGGGCGCGACCCCAACGTGCTGACCTTCGGCGAAGACGTCGGCTATTTCGGCGGCGTCTTCAAAGTCACCGAACACCTGCAGCAGAAGTACGGCGCCAAGCGCTGCTTCGACGCGCCGATCAGCGAAGGCGGCATCGCCGGCGCCGCCATCGGCATGGCCGTGTACGGCCTGCGTCCGGTCGTCGAGATCCAGTTCGCCGATTACATGTACCCGGCCTACGACCAACTGGTCAGCGAAGCCGCGAAGATCCGCTACCGCTCCGCCGGCGAGTTCACTGTGCCGCTCACAGTGCGCATGCCATATGGCGGCGGCATTCGGGGCGGACAAACGCACAGCCAAAGCCCGGAGGCTCTGTTCACTCACGTCGCCGGCTTGAAAACCGTCATCCCGTCGACGCCATATGACGCCAAAGGCCTCTTGATCTCCGCTATCGAAGATGATGATCCGGTGATCTTCCTCGAGCCCAAGCGCATTTATAATGGCCCGTTCGACGGCCATTATGAGCGCCAGGTGGCGCCATGGGCGAAATTCCCCGCCAGCGAAGTGCCGGAAGGCCACTACACCATCCCGATCGGCAAAGCGGCAATCGTGCGCGAAGGCGCCGACTGCACCATCCTCGCCTATGGCACCATGGTGCACGTGGCGATGGCTGCGGCGGAAGAGAGCGGCATCGATGCGGAAGTCATCGATCTGCGCACGCTCGTGCCGGTCGACATCGAGACGATCGTGAAGTCCGTCAGCAAAACCGGCCGGTGCGTGATTACTCATGAAGCGACGCGCACTTCGGGTTATGGCGGCGAACTCAGCGCGCTCGTGCAAGAACATTGCTTCTATAAGCTGGAAGCGCCGATCGAACGCGTCACCGGCTACGACACGCCATACCCACATTCGCTGGAGTGGGAGTATTTTCCGGGGCCGTCGCGTGTGATCAAAGCGATGCGCCGCGTGATGGAGGCTGCCTAACCAATGGGCCAGTTTGTTTTCAAATTGCCGGATGTTGGCGAAGGGACCGCTGAAGCGGAAATCGTCGCCTGGCACGTCCGTGTCGGCGACGTGATCAAGGAAGACGCGCCGCTCGTCGACGTGATGACGGACAAGGCGACAGTCGAAATGACTTCGCCCGTCGCCGGTAAAGTCGTGTCGATCCACGGCGAGCCCGGCGACATGGCGCCCGTCGGCGGCCCCATCGCTGTATTCGAAGTCGATAGCGCTGGCGAAGAGCCAGCCGCGCCTGCGCCGAAGCAAGAAACGAAACCAACGCCGCCCCCACCGCCAGCTGCGCCAAAATCCAACGGCGCAGTGCAATCCGCGCCCGCGAAGGTCGCTGTGCCAATGGCCGCCGCACCACCACAAGCCAAGCCCCGCATTAAAGCGCAGTCCGGCGCGGTGTGGTCGGAAGAAGAAACGCAAAAGGCGATGGGCGCCGGACCGCCGGCTTCCAGCCGGCAAACAGACTCTGCCGGCAAGATGCCGGCGGTCCGCAAATCAACCGACGTGCGCGAATGGAGCCAAGCGCAAGCCTCGCCCGCCGTACGCGCTCGCGCGCAAAAACTCGGCATTGATCTCGGCCAAGTACGCGGCAGCGGCCCCGATGGCCGCATCACCCACGAAGATCTCGACAAGGTGCTTGTGCCCGTCGCCGGCGCACGCCGCCGCACATCATCGCTCGCAGAGAAGAACGGCATCGAACCGGTGAAAGTCATCGGTCTTCGTCGCAAGATCGCGGAGAAGATGCAGGACGCCAAGCGCCGCATTCCGCACTTCGCCTACGTTGAAGAAGCCGATCTCACCGAACTCGAAGAACTGCGTGCGCATCTCAACGCCACCAAGCGCGCCGATCAGCCGAAGCTGACGTTGCTGCCATTCCTGATGCGGGCGGTGGTGCTGTCGCTGCCGGATTTTCCGCAGATCAATGCGCGCTTCGATGACGATCAAGGCGTCGTTTATCGCCACGAGAACGTCGACATCGGCATCGCTACCCAAACCGATAACGGCCTCATCGTTCCCGTGGTTCGCCACGCCGAGTCACGCGATGTCTGGGATAGCGCCACCGAAGTGGCGCGCCTCGCCGCCGCCGTGCGCGCCAACACCGCGACCAAGGAAGAGCTTTCCGGCTCCACCATCACCATCACCTCGCTCGGCGCGCTGGGCGGCATCGTCACCACGCCGGTGATCAATCACCCGGAGGTGGCGATCATCGGCGTCAACAAGCTGGTCGAGCGTCCCGTGGTGAAGAACGGCCAGATCGTCGTGCGCAAGATGATGAACCTGTCGTCGTCCTTCGATCACCGCGTCGTCGACGGCTACGACGCAGCGGCCTTCATCCAGCGCGTGAAGGGCATGCTGGAGCACCCCGCGGCGCTGTTCATCGAGCGCTAAGGCGTGACGACTACGATGCCAGTCTTCTGGCCGGTCAAAACGTAGCCATACGCCTCCGCGATAGAGGCGAGCGGATAGCTACGATCAATCACGGCGCGAAACTGTCCGCGTTCGAGCAAGTCGGCCATGAACGCCACGAACGCCGGTGCGCGTCCGCGCCGAGCCACTGGAATTGCGACGCGTCCATTGCGTACTATCGCCGACCATAGAAGCAGGAAAATATTCTGTCCCCATGACCCCATGTCGGCGGCCATGAACATGGCCTCGGGCGTCATCACCTTTCGGCACTGGAAGAAGCTGCTCTTGCCCACTGCATCCAACACGCAGTCGAATCTTTCGTCGAGCTTGGAAAAATCTTCTTTAAGATAATCGACAACGCGATCCGCGCCGAGCGACTGCGCCAGCGCGATGTGCTGCGTGGCGACCACGGCTGTCACCTCAGCGCCGCTGAGTTTCGCAAGCTGCAGGGCGCTCGAACCAATAGCGCCAGACGCGCCGTAGATGAGGATTTTGCGCCCGGGCTTGAGATTGAATCTGTTTAAGCAAGAGTCTGCGTAATAAGCGCCTTCGCACACCACACCGTTTTCGAACGCGACTTGATCGGGGAGGCGCGCAATCGGGCCGTCTTGGGGAATACACACATATTCGGCGTGGGCGCCATTTTTTCGGATCGGGCAAATGCCAAAGACCCGATCGCCGAGTTTGAACGCGGTGACGCTCGGGCCCGCCCCTTCGACTACGCCAGCGAAGTCGACACCGAAGATCGAACGACGCGGCCGCCCCAAGCCGTAGATCAACCGCGCCAGCAACGCCGGATATGGCGTGAGTTCGCCGCAATCGGTGCGGCTCACGGTGGTGGCGTGAACGCGGATCAATACTTCATTCTTCGCCGGCCGTGGTGTCGGCGTCTCGCCGACGCTGATGACGCTTGGCGGACCGTAACGCGAAACCAGGGCTGCTTTCATGGCGTCCTTGTAGCCGGAACCAATAGCGCGCTCCATCACTATGCGGTGGCTTCGACTTTTCTACCCATGAACCACTGCGCATCGCGATACGAGTCCGCCATCACCCAAGCGCCAGCGGTAATCACGCAGGAGACGACCGTCTCCTGCCAATGACCGGCGTCTATGTTGCCGGCAGCGACCATCGGTGCCCAAACCAAAATCGTGATCAGTGCAATCTGCAGTGCAACGAGAGCGGCAGCGAGCCGCGCCAAGATGCCGACAATGATCGCCACGCCTGCGGCCAGGTAGGCGCCGCCCGTGATGAAGGCCCACGCATCGTGGAATGGCAGGTACGCCGGCACAAGCGGCGTCGTCATGTTGACGTAGAAGAAGTGCGAGAAGCCAAAGGCGATCAGCGCAAGGCCATAAAGACTGCGCGCAAGGCGCAACCCCGTGTCACCGAACACGAATCCGAAGCGCTGCTTCTCGGCATCAGACGCAAACCAGATTGCGAGCACCCAAGCGCCGGCCACCCATACAGCGCTTTCGCCGGTGCTTTGATATGAGCCTTCTTCAAGCGGCGCGCGGATGATGAATGGGACTTTGAACAGCAGCATCCACAGCGCGAGATAGGCGAACAATCCGCGCGACGCGATGGGCGCCGCCGCCTTCAACAGCAAGCCCACGCCGCCTGCCAATGCTACGAACGCGCAGAGGTAGAGGAGCAACTCGCGCGCTGGCGTGGCGTGTGCGACCGGCGCCCAGATCGGCGCGAACTTGCCTTCGATGAAGCCGACCAGTCCGCAAGCGATCATCAAGATCGCGAACACCAAATGCCCCGGGCTCGCAATGCGCATGGCCGCCTCCCTGTGTGCTCCCTAGGCGCTTTGCCGTAGCGTGCAACTAGGGATCGGCGAACGGAGCATCGCTCGTGACAAAGCGCGCTGATGTCTCAGGCGGTCTCAGCCTCGAACCGCGCCAGCCGCGCCGCGATGGCGCGGGCTTCGGCGAGGTCGCGTCCCGTTACACCGTCGAGCACCGAACGGCCGGCGCTCGACTTCGCGAGTTGTGGCCCGACCATGTGCGCGACCCACAAAAGCACCGGGATTAGAACCACGCCGACCGCAATATTAGTCGCGACAAAGCTGCGCATGAAGTCTGACGCCGCCAACAGGTCCACACGCAGCAGCGCCCAGAACACCACCAGAAAGAACGGCGTCCACCACAGGATTTGTCCCGTGAGAAAAGCCCACTGAAACACGCGGGCGCGTTCGCTTTGTAGCGCCGCCAGCCGCTTCTGGATGTCCAGGACCGGTGCGCTGAAATCCACTTCGCGCAGGCGCGCGCGCTCCGCAAAGGTCTGTGCGCCCATGGCGATGGTCCAGATATCGAGCAGCACGGTCGGCACGAACACCGTCCAATGGCCCCAGCTGCTCGCCGCCGTTGCGCCGAAGAACACGATGAAGGCGATGTAGATGATCAGCTCGAAGACATTCATGCCGTTGTGGCTGCGCAGCTTTTGCATCTGCGTTTCCACCAGCAGCGCGCGCGACAGCTTGGTCTGCGCTTGCAAGCTTTGCTGCAGCGCCTGATCGCGCTTGGCCCATTCGGTTTTGAGATCGTCGAGATCCATGGACTTACTCCTTGGCCTTGCTTTGCAGCTTGGCTTTGATGCGGTTAAGACGGGTGCCGACATTGCTGGCCGTGGTGCCGAGCAGTTCGGCGATTTCGGAATAATCGAAGCCCTCAAGATAGAAGAGCACGAGCGCTCGGCTCATCTCATCAAGGTCATCAATCAGCATGCGCAGTTGGCGCGATTGTTCTGTATCGGCGTCGAAGGTTTGATCGGCGATGTCGAACGCGAAATCGAGAGGCAGCGCGTCGCGAATGCGGCGCCTCTCGCGACGCCTCTGCGAGATCGCCACATTCATGGCGACCCGATAGGTCCACGTCGTCTCGGAGGCGCGCGCGTCGAACGTGTCGAACGAACGCCAAAGTTGGATCGCCATCTCTTGCACGAGGTCGCGCCGCTCTTCACCGTCGCGGCAATAGATGTAGGCGACTTTATAGAGCGTCCGTTGCTGGCTTTCGAGGAAGGCCAGGAAACGCTGCTCGTCGCCGGCTTGCGGCATGGCGCGGGCCTCTTTGGGGATGGCGAGGGCGGTCATCTGCAGTGTTAGTCGCCAACGTCGCCGAAAACATCACACGCCGCGAAAATTTCCTTATCCGTCAAGCGTCCCACGGGGTCGTGACCGGCGTCATCTTCCCGCCGTCACGGTTAAAGCCTAGAACCGGCGCCCAAGGGACAAGCGGTCTAGGCGGTCGCCGCGAGAACGCGCGGCCGAGCCCGATGCGCGGATTAGGGGTGTGTGGATGTCGGACGTCTTCATTTCGTACGCTAGTGAAGATCGCGACCGGGTGCGCCCGCTCGCCGAAGCGCTGCAAAAACGCGGCTTCCGAATCTGGTGGGACCGTTCACTCGCGGCGGGCCAAGACTACGCACAAATCATCGAGCGCGAATTGCGCGGCGCCAAAGCGGTCATCGTGGTGTGGACGCGCGGCTCCTCTGCCTCGACATTTGTGCGCGATGAAGCAGGGCGCGCCCGCGATGAAGGCCGGCTGGTGCCGGTGATGCTTGATCGCGTCGAAATCCCCCTCGGCTTCGGCGCGTTTCAAGCTGAAGACTTCACGCGCTGGAATGGCGGGCCGACGGCCCCGCAAATGCAGCTGTTGGAAGAAGCGCTGCGCGCCAAACTAGAAGGGCGCAACGTCGATGGCGGCGTCATCGCAGCCAAGCGCCGCCGCTTGATGAACCGCATCCGCGTCGTCTCGGTGCTGACCGTGCTGGCGCTCGTCGTCGGCATCGCCGCGTTCGGCAAATACATCATCACGCCGCAACAAACGCACGCGACCCAGCAAGATTTGCAGGCGCAATTGTTGCGCTTGCTGGAAGAAGGCCGGCTTACGCCCGAGCAAGCAGCGCAGCTCGCGCAGTCCATGGGCCTTGAAGGTGGCGCGCTCGGCTCTGCATCGACTCAACTAGCCTCGGCATCGCCGTCATCGTCCGGTGCGTCGATGGCCGCGCCCGCTCCAGATGAACAGAATCCACAGCTTCAGCTCGCCAGCGATCAACAGTTCAGCGCCGATGCGCAGCAGGCCTACCAAAGCGCCATCGCCAGTTTGTTGACGCACCCCGATTCCAGCGTACGTCTTGCTGCGCTGCACCTGTCTGATCCCAGTCAGCGCGACGCAGCCATCCAAACCCTGCTCGCCTACGCGCAAGCGCATCCGGATGATCCTCAAGCAGCGAATATGACCCTCGTCGCCGGCGCGGTCGGCGAAGCCAATGGCAGCCCGCTTGGTCAGCAAGCGCTAGAAACGGCCGCCAACGTGGCGCCGCAGAACCCCGTCGTGTGGCGGATGCTCTCGCACTCCTACCGGCGCGCCAATCGGACGTCCGAAGCTGAGGCCGCCGCGAACGTGAGCCAAGGCGTGCAGGCGCAAGCATCCGGTCAAAGCGACGCCGCCGAGCAGCAACTACAAACGGCGCTGCCGAACTTGTCGTCGCCGACGTTGCGCGCGCCCGTCGCCTCCGAGCTTGGCCGCATCGCCGAGCGTCGTGGCGACTTCAACTCTGCGAGCGCTCGCTTTGCACAAGCCTATTCGCTGCGTGAGCAAACCGCGACCCAAGCGCCGAACGCAGTGGCGTCGCAGGCCATCCAGGCCGATGCACAACGCCTGGTTCTTGCGCTGAATCGCAGCGGCCGCACCGAAGAGGCGTGCCAGCAATTGCAGCAAGCACAAGAGCAGCACAACGTCGCCGCGCCCGATCAGCAAACGCTCGACCAGTGCCAACGCATGCGCGTGCGCTTGCGCCCGCAAGTGCAGCTCTCGCCGGCAATCCGTCGCGCAACGATTCAACCCGCCCCGGCTCCCGCGCCGTCCCCGTGATCCTAGTCGCATGCGCACGCTGCTTCGTCGCGCCCGCCTTGAGCGGCGTGAAGCGTGCGCCCAAGCCAAACCAATCCTGGGAGTGAATGCATGAAACGCTTGTTCGCCGCGGTATTGGCGCTTGTCGCCATTGCGCTTGTGCCGTCAACGCGCGCCCAGCCCGCCCCGGGCGCCAATCTGGCGCAGCCGCCCGCTGGCGCAGAAAGCTGGGTCATTCGCTCCACGGCCGGCCCGCACGGTCATTCCTGGCGCTGGACGACGCCCGACGGCGTGCGCTGGTCGCGCGAAAGCATTCTGCTGCGCGGCTTCGTCACCGAGATCGATGAGCAGCAGCGCTTTGGCAGCGACGGATCGCTGCAAGCGCTCACCATTCGCGGCGTCACGCCTAGCGGAGACGCCGGCGAAACCTTCAGCGTCACAAACGGCCGCTACACGTACCGATCGCCCGTTGATCATGGCGACGGCGCCTTTAGCGGGGGTTTCTACTCTTCCGTAGGCGGCGCTCTCGACGGCAACATCGCTTTCGTCGACGCGCTGATGCATGCGCCGAACCACACCATGCAATTGTTGCCATCCGGCCAAGCCCAGCTCGTTCAGCTTGCGACCAAGCAAGTCTCCAACGGCCACGCCACAAAGAACCTCACGGCTTATGCTGTGGTCGGCGTTGGGCTCGCCCCATTCCCGGTCTGGTACGACGGCGATCATTTCTTTGCCTTCGCCAGCGTGCTTTCTTACGTCCCCGAAGGCTGGGAGAGCGTGCTCGCCGATCTAAGCGCAACACAGGATGCGGCGCTGGCCACGCGCGGCCAAGCATTGGTGGATCAGATTGGTCCGCGCGTCACCACGCCGGTGGTGATCCAAGATGTGCGGCTTTATGATTCCATCAATCGCCGCTTCCGTGACCATCAAAGCGTAGTTGTCGCCAATGGCCGCATCACCGCGGTTGGCAATGCATCCTCGGTTCATGCGCCTGCCGGCGCGCGGGTGATCGCTGGCGCTGGTAAGACGCTGGTGCCTGGCTTGTGGGACAGCCACCAGCACTATGGCGGCGACGAATCCGGCCCGCTGTTGCTCGCGCAGGGCATCACCAGCGTGCGCGACCCCGGCAATCAGCCGGTTGAATCGACAGCGCGCCGCCATCGCATCGAGAACGGCCAATTGCTTGGCCCCCGCATCGTGCCATCGCTGTTGATCGACGGTGCCGGCGAGAACGCCGCGCAAGTCGCGGTGGCCGTGCATAATCAGCAGGAAGCAATCGCCGCCGTCGATCGTGCCCACAATGAGGGCTATTTCGCGATCAAGCTCTACGGCTCGCTCGATCCGGCTTGGGTCGCGCCGATGGCGACAGAAGCACACCGGCTTGGCCTGCACGTCCATGGTCACATTCCACACGGCATGCGTCCGCTCGACGCCGTCCGCGCTGGTTATGACGAAATCACCCACATCAATTTCGTGATGATGCAGGCGATGCCGCAGGATGTTGTTGATCACTCTAATGGCATCGCGCGCCACATCGGCATGGCCCAGTACGCGCCGGACGTGAACATCCACTCGCCGGAGTTCACGGCCTACCTCAATGAATTGCAGCGCCGCCACACCGCTGTCGATCCAACTTTGGTGACGTTTGAACTCGAATATGTCCCAGAGTCTGGAGACCTGTCGCCCGCCTACGCGCCATTCATCGGCACCATGCCGCCGACCGTGGAGCGCGGCTTCCGTTCCGGAGGCTTACCGCCAACACCGCAAGTTTCACGTCAACGCATGCGCCAAGCGCAGGCAGCGCTCTCGGCCCTGGTCGGCGAACTCTATCACCGGCACATGACCATTGTGGCAGGCACAGACGGCAGCGGCCTCGAACTGGTGCGCGAACTCGAGCTCTACGTCGCCGCCGGCATGTCGCCTGCCGATGCGTTGGCCACTGCCACCATCGTGCCGTCGCAACTCTTCGGCGTCGGCAACGTCGCGGGTTCGATCACGGTGGGCAAGAACGCCGAGTTCTTCCTCGTCGACGGCGATCCCAGCACCAATATCGGCGACCTGCGCTTGGTTGAGCTAGTGATGCGCGATGGCCGCTTGATGCAAGCTAACGACTTGCGGCACGCCATCGGCATCTCCGGCCCGCCGCATCGCGTGCCAGCGAACTGAGGTTTAGACGGCGCGTAGGAAGAGCACTTTCGCCGCGCCGTACTCGCGGGTGTCGAGCACCTCGAACCCCGTCGTGCTCGGCGTTTCGTCCGCGGCGCATTCAAACACGGCGAGTGCGCCGGCATTGACCCATCCGCCCGCGGACAAACGCGCGAGTGCTGCCGAGCCTAATTCGCGATGATAGGGCGGGTCGAGAAACACCAGATCGAACGGCTCACCCAAGCCGGCGGGCTTCACGCCAAGATCCGTCGCGTCGCGGCGATGAATGCGCGTCACGCCAAAGAGCCTCAGCGCTTCAATGTTGTCGCGCAGCGCCCCGCGCGCAGCAGCGTCTGTTTCGACAAACAGCGCGAAGGCCGCCCCGCGCGAGAGCGCCTCAAAACCCAGCGCACCAGAGCCTGCAAACAGATCAAGCACCCGCCGCCCCTCAAGCCCAGGCGACCACTCAGCATGCGTCAGCACGTTGAACACTGCCTCGCGGGCGCGATCGCCGGTAGGGCGGGTATCGCGGCCCTCGGGCGCTGCGATGGCTCGCCCCCTAAACTTGCCTCCAATAATTCGCATGAACCGCTCTTCGCCCGCCCGTTAGCGCCACGCAAGATGGTGTGCTTGCGGCTGGAGCACGCTAGAGTGGGACCGCAGGAGGAGGGGAGGAGAGGGCCCATGAAATACTTGATCCTCACAGCCATGCTGATCGCGGCGGCGTGCACGACGGCGGCTGGCACACGCTCACAATCCGCGGCGGCGACAGGTAACGCCTCATCGTCGTCGGCGTCTTCGTCCTTACCGAACTATCAGGACGCCCGTTCGACCGCTTCGGACGAACATGTGCGCGCCGCGCGCCGCGCTTATCGCGGCGCCTGCGAGCGGCACAATTCCACCGGCTATTGTGAATGCATGACCGGCGGCATGGCGCAGGCGTTGTCGCCATCGGAACTCGCGGTTGCGACGGCAGCGTTTACCGGCGCCAGTGTTTCCGCCTCTGCCGAAACGCGCGCTCACGTCGAGGCAACGCGGGCACAAGTCGATCACGGCTGCGCGAGTTTTCACTAAAGCTAATCACATTACTGCTTTGCGCACTTACGCCAGAGAACGCTTCGTGTTCTTTTGAAGACGAGGGACATTTCTGGGCGGAGCGAAACGCGCCATGCGCGCGAAGGAATCCCTTGTCCAATTGGGACTGGCCGGACTTGGCAAGTTCGTCGTGATGACGAGCGCATTTTGCCTCGCCATGACTGTCGCAATTACCGGTCCGCCGACGCCAAGCGAAACCGCCGGCGTCAGCGCGGTTGTGACCCGTGCTGTCCGCCGCTTCGATACAACTGCGCTGAATTTCAATCTCGACCTGTGCAGGCGGGCCGCGGTGATCGCGCACGCTGCCGGATTATGCGCCGCCCCTGTTACCGTGGTGGTGCGCAAAGACGCGCCACAGCCGGTTGAGGTTGCAGCCGTCTCCCAGACGCTGCCGCTATCCGCGCGCGAAATTCTGCCGCCGGATACCCTCGATCAAATCCAACATCCGTCCCGTCGTCCTGAAGTGTTGCTTGGCTCTGTGCCGCCAACGCCGCGGCACGCTGCGACAGCCACGCATCCTCCGCGCGCCGTTGCGCATGCGCACGCGAGCCCGCCACACAATCGCGCCTTGGCATCGTCACATGGCCGCACGCAGCACGCGGCTGCGCATGTTCGGCGAGCGCCGACGACGCGGGCCGCACGCGCTGCGTCCCGCACTCACGCAGCGCGTCCGTCGCGCCACGCCCCCGCAACTCCGGTTCGAGCGATCGTTCGTCCCGCGCCAAGAGCGGCGCGCCCAGTCGCGGCGCCAGCGGCCGAACAGCTAAGGCCGCATCAAGCGTCACGGCTGGCCACCACCTTGGACGAGCAACTCGAGCACATTGCCGCGCCGCCAAATGCAGACGCCCGCGAACCCGCTCATGAAGATGAGCCTCAGCCGCCGGCCGAAAAATCTTAGGCGCGCGGCCCCTTGCTGCGTTTGCCGCGATTCCAAACCACGCCCGGAAACCCTTTCAGCGGCGACAGCGGCTCGCCCTGATAGGTCCACTCCTGCAGCTGATCGATGCCGATGTGGTAGCGCGCCTCGCGGCCGACGCCGCTTTTGAACAGCGAGCGCGGGATGTTGATGTGTTGCTTGTTGCGTTGAAACATGACCGGCGTACCGCAGGTGCTGCAAAAGCTTCGCGTGCCCCGTCGCTCAACGTCCTCATAGTGCGCGAGATTGTCCTCGCCGCGTAGAAACCGGAACCGGCTCGCCCAGCTGCCGACATAAGTTGCATAAGCCGCACCGTGCGCGCGCCGAGTAGCACTCGAATGATCGTGCCAGGTCCATTGTGCCGGTACGCCAATCTCGAACGCGACCGCGCCGCACAGACACTCGCCCTCGGCGCGGGTCGGACCGGGCGTGCGCGTTTTGGCGGGGCGAGTGCGCTTGTTTAGGTCGGGCTTCATAGCCGCACTCTAGCCGCTGACGTGTCCACCGCCGAGACGCCGGCGTCCTTCTTGTGGGGCGAAGAACTAACCTCGCCGGGGAGAGACGCGCGCGCTGGCCCAGGCAAACGCAGACGACCACTCGAAATCTCACGCCAAACCCCAATCTAACCCGAGTTAGCCCCAAAAGCGCCTCGGAGCGTTTCCAAGGCTTAACGAAGTCTTAAACGCGCCTGCTGATAACAGACTTGGCGCGCTGCGAGCGTCGGGCGAATCGTGCGAGTCGATTGCCCTGGAGCGGGAGTTTTATGAGCCAGTACAGTGCGCCCCAGGTGCATGAGCTGAAGCCACGGATCGTGGTGTTCGGCGTCGGCGGCGCCGGCGGCAACGCCGTCAACAACATGATCGATGCACGCCTGCAGGGCGTGGAATTCGTCGTGGCCAACACTGACGCGCAAGCGCTGACGCGTGCGCGCACCCCGAACCGCATCCAACTCGGCCAAGCCATCACCGAAGGGCTAGGCGCAGGCGCCCGCCCGGAAGTTGGTCAGGCCGCGGCTCAAGAGAGCCAACCCGAAATTCTGGAGTTCCTCGAAGGCGCGCACATGGTGTTCGTCGCCGCCGGCATGGGCGGCGGCACCGGCACGGGCGCAGCGCCAGTGATCGCGCGCACGGCGCGTGAACGCGGCATCCTCACCATCGCGGTCGTCACCAAGCCGTTCCACTTCGAAGGTCAGCGCCGCATGCAGCTCGCTGAAGCGGGCGTGCAGGAGCTGCGCAAGCACGTCGACACGCTGATCGTCATTCCGAACCAAAACCTCTTCCGCGTCGCAAATGAGCGCACCACCTTCGCCGAAGCGTTCCAGCTGGCCGACCAAGTGCTCTACAGCGGCGTGCGCGGCGTCACCGACCTGATGGTGATGCCTGGCCTCATCAATCTCGATTTCGCCGATGTCCGCACGGTGATGGCCGAGATGGGCACTGCAATGATGGGCACGGGCGAGGGCTCCGGCTCCAATCGCGCGCTCGAAGCCGCGCACGGCGCCATGGCCAACCCCCTGCTCGACATCGTGTCGATGCGCGGCGCCAAAGGCGTGCTGATCAACATCACAGGCGGCTTCGACATGACGCTGTACGAAGTCGATCAGGCCGCCAACGAAATCCGCGCCGAGGTCGACGCCAACGCCAACATCATCCTCGGCTCGACGTTTGACGAAACGCTCGAAGGTTCGATCCGCGTGTCAGTGGTCGCCACCGGCATCGACGATGAAGCCATCGTCAGTCAGCAAACTGTCGTCGAGCCCGCGCGTCGCGCCGCTGAAGCGCCGATGCGGCGCCCGATCGTGCCCGCGCATCGCGCCGTCGATCTTTCGCAAGAACCGCCCGCACGCCCCGCGCCGCGCGAAAATTACGAAGAGCCACGCCCCAGCTTCGCCAACGACGACGTACCGGAGCGCCGTCCCGCTGCGAGCAGCGGTGGCGGCTTTAACCTGTTCGGGTGGCGCAAGCCGAGCGTATCCGACGATGATGGCTCGTCGCCGTTCGCCGAATTCGGCGACAGCGAAGAGGCCGCGCTGCCGAGTACGCGCGACGAGCGCGTTCGCGATCCATCGCTCGACGAAGAGTTGGAAATCCCAGCCTTTCTGCGCCGGCAGATGAACCCGCGCTAAGCGAGCGGGTACTCAGTTCGACCACAGCTGCTTGCGCAGCGCTGCTTCCTGCTCGGTGAGCGCACCCGCTTGCGCCAGCGCGTCTAGCCGACTCAACGCCGAGCGCCGCCGTGCGTCGGTGTCGGCGCCGCCGAGGCTGACGAGGTGACCCTCGACAATGGCGCGAAAGCGGGATGCTTCAGGGCTGTCGGCGTCCCCGAAAATCCGGGCGGTCAGATCAAGCTCTTCCTCCCAAGCGGCACGCGCACCCTGCGTGTCGCCGCATGCGCGCGAAGCCAAGCCCAGCCGCTCAAGCGCGACGGCCAGCATATGCGCCGTCGCCGCGTCCTTTGGCGCGCCAGCGGCGAGTTGGACGCGCAAGCTTGTACTCTCCGCGAACGCGGCGCGCGCTGTTTGCGGCGCATTGGTATCGAGCGCGGCTTCGCCGACCTTGATCAGGCTTGCTGCGAGATTGCGTTTGAAACGTGCGTTCTCGCAGTCCGCGCTCAGCGCCATGCGGCGGAACTGGACGGCGCGCTCGAACGCGTCTTGCATTTTGGGTGGTATAGCAGCCAGACGCGCCGCTTCGCCTAACCGATCCCAGCACGAGGCCGCTTCCGCGAACCAGACTGGTGCTGCAGCCGTCGCCGAAGCGAAACCCTCGCAGATTTTTCGCGCTGAATCAGCGGCATCATGTGCGGTCTGCAAGTGACGCTCGCGCAGGGCGTGATCGGCCTGATCCAGCATGGTGTGCACGAGAAAGCGCGCTTGCATCTCGCTGCCGTGCGCTGCTGCGTACAGGCGCTCCGACAAAATCCGCGCTTGCGCCAGCGACTCCGACGCGCCGGCAGGATCGTCGATCGCCGCCAGCAATGCGGCGCGCACGCGCCACGTGCCCGCAAGCGCCCAAGCCTCACCGTATTGGCTCGCAAGCCCCAAACGCGCCTGCAGCGCTTTGTCCATGGCCGCGCGCGCATCCGATTTGGCGCCGCGCACATAGTCAGCCTCGGCCGCCAGCGCCCACGCATCGGCAAGCACCGCGGGCCAATGCGGCTCGGCTGTTTCTGTAATCACCAACGCTTCGTAACGTTGGATCGCGACATTCAAGCGCCGGCGTGCGCTGTTGGCGTTGCCGTCGTCGAGATCGAACGCCGCCATCCGCATTTCTGCGTCGGCGATGTCGGCCGCAATCACTGGGGTTTCGCCAACTTGCGAGGCGCAGCCGTAAAGCATGGCGAGCGCGCCTTCGCCGCCCGTCCGCGCGCGATCGAAATCTCCTTCTGCCGCGTCGAGTTCAGCCAAGCGTCCGCGCGCCCGCGCGTACCAACGCGCTGCGGTGGGATCGCTGCGATCGCGGGAAAGCAGGGCGTCTTCGACGCGCTGTGTCGTTTCGTAAAAGCCGCGCGCTGCGCCATCGTTCTGGAAGCGCGCGATCTCCCCCAGCAAAAACGCGGCCCGGGCGCGCGCGCCTTCGTCGACGGCGTCTTTCAGCACCAGCGCCGCTTCCGCGCGCGCTGCGTCGAGATCGCCGCCTTCCGCGTGCAGCCGCGCCAGCGCCAAACGGGGCGCCGGATCGCGCGGGTCCATCTGCACAGCGATCGACAGCGCTTCGCGCGCCAAACCGGGGTCGCGGACCTCCGCCAGAACCGCTGCGCGCCGTGCCGCAAGGGCAGCACCAGAACCCTTGCGGCGGGCCTCCGCCAGCAAGGTGTCAGGATCATCAGGGTGGGGCGCCGAACGCCGATCTTCGTCCATTTTTCAACCTCTTTCGCCACACTCGTTAACGGTCACAAACCGTAACGCAACGTGTGTTGTCGAGCTGGGAACTCTCGCCTTACAGGAGCTTTGGGTCGGGGGATCCAAAAGCCCTTGGGGGACGAGAGGGTGAACCACGTGCGTCGGCAACAAACTATCGCTGGCCCGGCTATGTGCGCGGGCGTGGGCGTCCATTCCGGGGCGCATGTGCGTTTGGCGCTGACGCCAGCGCCGATCGATACCGGCATCGTGTTTGTGCGCTCCGATCTGCGGGGCAGCGATAACGTCATTCGTGGCCACGCCAATAGCGTAGGCGATACCCGCAATTGCACCACGCTGCGCAATGCCGCTGGCGCGGAGATGGGCACGGTCGAGCACCTGATGTCGGCCTGCGCCGGTTTGGGCATCGACAATCTGATCGTCGAGGCCGACGGACCGGAATTGCCGATTCTCGATGGCTCGTCGGCGCCGTTCGTGCAGCTGCTCAATAATGCTGGCGTCAAGGTCCAATCCGCTACGCAGCGTATGATCCGTATTCTTGAGCCGATCGAAGTGCGCATGG
The DNA here is from genome assembly GCA_049287825.1 of Vitreimonas sp. Classification (GTDB taxonomy): domain Bacteria; phylum Pseudomonadota; class Alphaproteobacteria; order Caulobacterales; family Aquidulcibacteraceae; genus Vitreimonas. Next base: position 46,953 of record JBAQGO010000129.1, read on the forward strand.
GCGCCAAGAGCGCAGCCCTGCTGCCGGCTGTGGATTTCGACGGTCTGCACCTCGATGTCACCATCCGCTTTGCCGATCCGGCCATTGGCGTGCAGCGCCGCCATGTGGACCTGACTCCGCAAAGCTTCCTCCGTGAAATTGCCGACGCACGCACCTTCGGCTTCTTGTCGGATGTCGAAACCATGCGGGCCGCCGGACTTGGCCGCGGCGCCTCCATGGCCAACACGCTGGTTGTGGACGCCGGCAAGGTTGTGAACCCCGAAGGGCTTCGCTTCGACGACGAATTTGTGCGCCATAAGCTGCTCGACGCGGTGGGCGATCTGGCCTTGGCCGGCGCGCCGATTTGTGGCCGCTTTGTGGCGGATCAGCCCGGCCACGCGCTCAACGCCCGCCTCGTGCGTGCTCTTCTGGACACGCCGGAAGCCTGGCGTTGGGAAGCCGATACGAGCCGTTCGGTTGAGCACGGCGCTGCTGCGCCCCTAGTCGCCGCCGCCAGCTGAGACTTCCCGCTCGTCCCACAGCCGCAGGCGCTTTGCGCCCGGCCTGTTGTCCTGTATCAGGCGAAAAAGGGGACGGCGGGGGACGCCGGATTCGTCGAGGAAGAGGCAGGTTGATGAGCCCACGCATGAAGCAGGTCACCCGCGCACTCGCTCTCGCGATTTTGGCGGCGGGACTGGGCGCGTGCGCTAACAGCCGCGGCAGCCGCGAAGCCGTCCAATATAGCGACGAGCCCGTGGAGCGGCTCTACAATGCCGGCGCCAGCTTCATGGATCGCCAGCGTTGGCCGGAAGCGGTCGCCGCGTTCCAGGAAGTTGAACGTCAGCACCCATATTCCTCCTGGGCGCGCCGCGCGATCCTGATGGAAGCTTACGCGCACTACCAAGCCAACGAATACGATCCTGCGATCGAAGCAGCGCAACGCTTTATCTCGCTGCACCCGGGTAATGAGAGCGCGCCCTACGCCTATTATCTGATCGCCATCTGCCACTTCGAACGCATCGTTGACGTCGGCCGCGATCAAGGCACGACCGAGCGCGCCCTTGCGGCGCTGAACGACGTCGTCCGTCGATTTCCGACCAGCACCTACGCGCGCGACTCGCGGCTGAAGATCGACATGGTCTATGACCAGCTGGCCGGCAAAGAGATGGAGATCGGCCGCTTCTACCTGACGCGCGATCAGCATCTTGCGGCTATCAATCGCTTCCGCAATGTGATCGAGAACCCGAACTTCCAGCGCACCTCGCATGTGCCGGAAGCGCTGCATCGGCTGGTGGAGGCCTATCTCGCAGTCGGCATGCAGGATGAAGCGCAACGCATGGCGGCGATCCTCGGCTACAACTTCCCGGGCAGCGCCTGGTATCAACGCACCTATGCGCTGATGCAGCAGCGCAACGTGCAGCAAGTGACCGCCGATGAAGCGCGCCGCCGCGGTTGGCTTGGCCGCACCTTCGGCGCGGTGTTCTAAATCCTCCTCGCTGGGGAGGCGGTGTGAGCGATAAAGCAGTCGAGAAACTGACGGCAAAAGAGGCGGCAGCGGAGCTCGCACGTCTCGCCCAAGAGATCGCGCGTCACGATAAGCTCTATTATTCCAAAGACGCGCCGGAATTGACGGACGCGGATTACGACAAGCTCCGCAAACGCAACAACGCCATCGAAGCGCGCTTTCCGGATCTCGTGCGCGCCGACAGTCCGGCCCAGCGTGTGGGGGCAGCGCCTGCGGAAAAGTTCGGCAAGGTGCGCCACACCGTGCCGATGCTGTCGCTCGACAACGCTTTCGACGCCGAAGATGCACAAGCCTTCGTGCAGCGCCTACAGCGTTTCCTCAATCTCACCACGCCGCCGATTGTCACTGCAGAACCTAAGATAGACGGCCTCTCCGCGTCGCTGCGCTATGAGCGCGGCAAGTTCGTGCAGGGCGCCACGCGCGGCGATGGCCGCGAAGGTGAAGACGTCACCGCCAATTTACGCACCATCGCCGACATCCCCGAGACCATCAAAGGCGCTCCGGGCGTGCTGGAAGTGCGCGGCGAAGTTTACATGGAAAAGAAGGCGTTCGCGGCGATGAACGCGCGCCTCGAAAAGGAAGGAAAACAGACGTACGTCAATCCGCGCAATTCAGCGGCTGGCGCGCTGCGCCAGCTCGACGCGAAAATCACGGCAACCCGGCCGCTGCGCTTCTTCGTGCATGGCTGGGGCGAACTATCCGAACCGCTTGCAGAGACGCAATTCGAATCGATGCAGCGGCTGGCGAAAATGGGTTTCCCCCTCGCGTCCATCATTCGCTGCAAGAGCGCCGAAGCGCTGCTGGCCGAATACGAACGAATCCACGAAGGCCGCGCCAAGCTTCCGTATGAAATCGACGGCGTCGTTTACAAGGTCGACTCGCTGGCGCTGCAACAGCGGCTCGGCTTTGTGTCACGCAGCCCGCGCTGGGCTATCGCGCATAAGTTTGCCGCCGAGCAAACCGAGACCATCCTCGAAGACATCGATATCCAAGTCGGTCGCACCGGCGCGCTGACGCCCGTCGGCCGCCTCAAACCGGTATTTGTCGGCGGCGTCACCGTCACCAACGTTACCCTGCACAATCCCGACTACATCGCCGGTGTCGGATCAGGCGGCGAGCCCATTCGCGGCGGCAAGGATTTGCGGCTAGGCGACACCGTCGTCATTCAGCGCGCCGGCGACGTGATCCCGCAAATCGTCGACGTCGTGTTGGAGAAGCGCCCGAAGAACACGCGGCGTTACAAATTTCCGGAAATTTGCCCGTGCCCGGTCAAATCTGAAGTCTCATCGGAAGAAAGTTCGGTGCGCCGTTGCACCGGTGAATTTGCATGTCCCTTCCAGCGCATCGAGCACTTGCGCCACTTCGTGTCGCGCCGCGCGATGGACATTGAGGGGCTAGGCTTCAAGCAGATCGAGGAATTCTTCGAGCTTGGGTGGCTGGAAGAACCTGCCGACATCTTCGTGAAGCTTCACAAGAACCGGGCTGAACTCATGGAGCGCGAGGGCTACGGCGAGAAGAGCGTGACCAACCTGCTCGCTTCCATTGACGCGCGGCGCGCCGTGGAATTGTCGCGCTTCATTTACGCTCTCGGCATCCGCGACACCGGCGAGACGACCGCTGGCGTCTTGGCGCGCCGCTTCGAGACTTGGGAGGCGTTCCGCGCCGCCGTGGACGCCGCCGTCGCGGCGCGCCCCGGAGACGCCTACGACGCGCTCGAACAAGTCCCCGGTGTTGGTGATGGCGCGCGCGACAATCTCATCGCGGCGGCGTCAACACTGAAAGCGGGCAGCGCCGATTTGTTCGACGCCGGTGACGCGCCGAAGGTGAAGGGTGTCCCCGCAAAGGCGTGGGACGCGCTGATCGCCCACTACGGCTCGTTGGCGGACGCGATCGCCGCGATCAAGGCGGCGGCGAAGCAAACGCCGGCCGATGACTATTTCGAACTCGCGCGAACCGATGGCGTTGGTCCCGTAGCCACCGGCCACCTCGTAGATTTCTTTGCAGAGAAGCATAACCGCGCGGCGCTCGAGCGCTTGCTGAAGCAAGTCACGCCGAGGCCTGAACCCAAGGCGGCGACTTCAAGCAAAGTCGCGGGAATGACTATCGTTTTCACCGGTACGCTCGAACAAATGACGCGCGACGAGGCCAAAGCCCGCGCGGTGGCGTTGGGTGCGAAAGTTTCCGGCAGTGTTTCAAAGAACACCGATCTCGTCGTGGCCGGTCCTGGCGCTGGGACAAAGCTCGCTGAAGCAGAGAAACTCGGCGTCAAAGTGATCGACGAAGACGCCTGGGTCAAACTCAGCCGTTAGTCGTCTTGCAACGGCGCCGTCTTTAGGAATTGGCCAAGCTGCACGTGCTTTTCCGGCACGCCGTACATGTGGGTGTATTGCAGAATTTGCTTCGCGATCAAGCGAACGCGCTCGCTAAACGATGGCAGCGCCTCATGATCGAGAAGCGGCTGACCGAACGGTTCAATGTCCCCGCGTTGAAACTCCAAGGCCATGCTCATGCGCGGGTCCTTTCCGAATTCGCTGCTCAGGCCGCCCCAATGCAAAATGGCCTGGTTCCAAATCAAGAAGTCGCCGGGCTTCGCGGGTAGAGCGCGCGCGATATAGGGGACCTGCAGATCCGCGCCACCGCCCTTGTTGTAGTTGGGGTCGAGATATGCCGGCACGACATACATGCAGCTGTTCAATGGATTGGCTTCACTGAGCGGAATCCAACACGTCAGCGAGAGTGGAGAGCCATCCGCCGCGAGACTGCCTGTGTTCTTGTCGCGATGGGGTTGCCAACCTGCTTCGTTGTTGCGCGGATCCACATGCCAAGCCCAGAAGTCTGGAAGGAGCCTGTAGTCGGCGCCAAGGAAATGCCCGATCACGGATTCAAGGCGTCGGAAGCACTCCCACGGTTCGTCATAGACCCATACGAGAACCGGCGGCAGCCCGAAGCGCACCAACTTCTTGACGGTCTCGCCGATCATTGGCGCGAGGGTTTGCAATCGCGTGTCGCTGTCCGCGATGTAGCCGTCCCGCTGCATACGCTTGCTCAATCGCGCATAGTCCTGTTGCGGGTCTGTCAGCGCACCACGCTGCACGGCGCCGATGTGCAAGCTCGGTGCGAACGCGCGCCAGAACGAGGCCGCGCAGAACTCCTCGGCGCGGATCGTCCGTAGAGACTCGGAGTCGTCAGCCATGGAATTCCCTTGTCGCTGGCCCGACGTCAGTCTTTGCCTTCCGCCTCATGCTCCACCTTCAAGATGTCTTTGTCGGTGAAGAGGTAGGTTTTTAGCTGTTTGGCGAAGTGCGGATTATTGCGCCGGAGCCATTCGATCAGCATCGACGCGTGCTCGATCTCCTCGCGCATATTGTGGAGGAGGATTTCCTTCAGCGACGCATCCTCGCAATCGTCGGCGCGCTGACGGTACCAATCGGCGGCTTCAAGCTCCTCCATCAGCGAGACAATGGCGTGATGAAATTTGAGCGTGTCCGCTGAAATGCGGTCCCGAGGAGCGTGGAGCTGTTCCATCAGAGCGGTGCCGTCGCGGCTTCGAGCCAGGCCTTGGCCTCCCCGTCGAGCTGCTGACCAATCGCCTCACGCACGCGCGCGTGATAGCTGTCGACCCACTCACGTTCTTCCTTGGTCAACATCTGCTTGACCATCAATTCGCGCGCGATGGGCGCCAGCGTCAGCGTTTCAAAACCCAGCATCGGCCGCTCGCCACCTTCAATGATGGAGGCGGGCGTCACCACTTGCAGGTTCTCGATGCGGATGCCGTAGGCGCCGGTTTTGTAGTACCCTGGCTCGTTGGATACGATCATGCCCGGCTCGAGCGCTTGCGTGTTGACGAATTTGGCGATGCGATGCGGGCCTTCGTGCACGCCCAGGTAAGAACCCACGCCGTGCCCCGTCCCGTGATCATAGTCGAGCCCGCCGTCCCACAGCGCCATGCGCGCCAAAGCATCGAGCTGGTGACCGGTGGTGCCCGCAGGGAAACGCACGCGCGAGAGCGCGATGTGGCCTTTCAACACGCGCGTGAAGCGGTCCTTCATTTCTTTCGAAGGACGGCCGATAGCCACCGTGCGCGTAATGTCGGTGGTGCCATCGAGATATTGCGCGCCGCTATCGATCAGGAACAGCGAGCCGCGCGCCAGCTTTCGGTTGGTGCGGCTGGTGACGCGATAGTGAACAATGGCGCCGTTGGGGCCGGCGCCCGAGATGGAGTCGAACGACAAATCCTTCAGCATCCCCGACGCTTGGCGGAAGCCTTCCAGTTTCTGGCACGCCTCGATTTCCTGCACTTTGCCGGTTTGTCCTTCGGTCGAAACCCAATGCAGGAAACGCGCAATGGCCGCGCCATCGCGCCGATGCGCTTGCCGCGAGCCTTCGATTTCGGCCGCATTCTTCTTGGCGCGCGGCAGCACAACGGGATCCGGCCCTGGCACAATCTCGGCGCCGGAGTCGCGCAGCCGTTCGAAATACCACGCTGACGCAGTGGAAGAATCGACCTGCACTTTCTTGCCGCGCAATTCATTGATCGCGGCGGGCAAGTCTTCGCTCGGCCGAAGCGACACCTCATTGCCCAGCCATTCGCGCAATTCCGGCGACACCTTCTCCGGCGCCAGGAAGACGTCCGCCGTGCCATCGGCGCGAAGCACCGCCTCGCCAAGCGGCAACGGTGTGCGCGCAACATCGCCGCCGCGAATGTTGAAGAGCCACGCAATCGATGCCGGAGAAGTCAGCATCACCGCATCGGCTTGACCCTTTAAGTCTTCACCGAGCCGGTGACGCTTCGACGAGGCAGACTCGCCGGTGAACTCTTCCTTGTGCGGCAGCACCTTCGCGGTCGGAACCGCAGGACGATCGTCCCAAACAGCGTCGATCGGGTTTTGGGCGACGGCGACTAAGTGAGCGCCTGCGGCATCCACAGCGCTGCGCAGACGCTCCAGGCTATCGGGGCTGTGCAGCTTTGGGTCGTAGCCAATCTTGCCGCCCTTCGGGGCGCGCTCGCGCAGATACGCCGCGACACCAGCTGAATCGAATTCGCGATATTGAAACAGTGCGCCATCGACTTGCGCGCGCACTTGCAGTGTGTAGCGGCCGTCGACAAACACCGCCGCATCATCGGCAAACACCACGGCCGAGCCTGCAGAGCCTGTGAACCCCGTCGTCCAGGCCAGCCGGTCATACGCCGCCGGCACATACTCATTCTGCCATTCGTCTTCGTGCGGCACGATAAAGCCATCAAGTCCGGCTTCCTTGAGCGCCTTCCGGAGCCGCGGCAGATGCTTGCGGCCGAGGGCTGGGCCACCTGGATCGTCATAAGTCTGGAACACGCACGCATCCTTTTAAGGGAGGTTCATTCGGGGTTCAGTAGCTTGAGTTTAGGAGGTTCGGCTGGGAGGTTTAAGGGGCGGACCTCGGAATTTCAGGCGATTTGGTCGCGGAGATGAGCGTGAGAGGACGGGTCAAGCGGGCGTGCGCCGCAATCGCGGCGCTAGCGATCCTGGCAGGTCTGCCAGCCGCGGCTCAAGTGCCTCCCCAATTCCAGCGCGAGCTTTCACAGCGTCTTGCCGAGGCAGGTCGCGCGGTGAGTGAGGGTGGCTATCTGAAGGCGGCCGGTCCGTTCGCTGGCGGCCTATCTCCCCAACAATCACGCCGTTATCCGCTCACGCTCCGCGCCGGCCAAGATTATCGCGTCATCGCCGTGTGCGACTCGCGCTGCGGCGACATCGACCTTCGGCTCTACGATGTGAACGGCACTCAGGTCGCGCAAGATGTCCTGAACGACAACGTACCGACACTAGCGATCCGCCCGTCGGCAACAGGTCCCCACACAATCGAGATTGACATGTACCAATGCACGGCCGCCCCCGACCCATGCTGGTACGCGCTCAACGTCTACACGCGCTAACCGCGCTTGCGCCAAACCAAAGTCATCCACGCCTCGCGCGGAATCTGCTTTTCTAAAATCAGCCCACGCGAAGCATAAGCCTCCCGCACCAGCGGTGCTTGCGTGCGCAACAGACCCGAGAGAATGAGATTGCCGCCAGGCGCCACAGCCGGAGCCAGTTTCGGGGCCAACCGGATCAGCGGCCGCATCAGAATATTGGCGAACACCAAATCGAACTGCTGTTGCGCAATGTAGCGCGCGCCGTCGCCGGCAATCACACGCAAGCGCTGCGCCACGTGATTTTGTTTGGCGTTGATCTCGGCAATTGCAGCGGCGCGCGGATCGATCTCGATCGCCAACGCATCAGCGCCCGTCTTGGCCGCCGCAATCGCTAACACACCGGAGCCCGCACCCACATCAAGCACATGCGAAACGCGCCGCTCGCGCAGAATGCCTTCAAGTCCCATCAAACAGCCCCAGGTCGTGCCGTGATGCCCGGTCCCGAACGCTTCGCTGGCCTCGATCCAAATCTTCAAACGCCCGCCGCTTTCACGTTTCAGAGCATGCGCGCCGGCCACCACGAAGCGTCCCGCGCGCACCGCAGGCAGACCTTCCAGCGACATCGCCACCCAATCGGCCGTCTTGATGCGCTTCTGGACGAGGTGCAGTTCCGGCGCCGCCGCGCCCACGATGGCGCGCGTGGAGTCCGCGTCCTGTTTGGTCGGCACATAAACTTCGAGCCGGAACTTGCCCGGCTTTTCCTCAAACCAGCTGACAGCGTCCGCAGGTGAAGGGTCATGCCGGTCCAATTCATCCGCCGCGGCGCGAATTTGGGTCAGTGTGCCGAGGGCGGTGAGCAGCAGCATGGGTCCAGGCGCTTAGGGCGCCGAGGCTGGCTTGTCACGATTTCGGGTTGGCGGGCGTAGCGCCTGGAGGCAAGCTGGCCCGCGTTTTGGTGGGAGAGGGTCATGACTATGCGCAACATTCTGTTTGCGTCCGCCTGTTTGCTGGCCGCCTGCTCACCGCCGGCGTCACAACATCAAAGCGCGAACGGCGCACCACCGGCGCCCGGCGCAACTCAGGTCAATCCGGTGGGCGCGGCGTTGCAGCCCGGCCAGTACCGGACCACGGTGACGATCGTGTCAATGAATATGCCCGGCATGCCCGCCGGCATGGCCGAGAAAATGCGCGCTCAGCCAAATGTCTCCGAAGACTGCATGACAACTGACGATGTCGCCGAGCTGACGCGCAAATCGCTGGTCAATGAGGATTCAGGTCAGCACTGCACTGAAAATAGTATCAACTCCGCCAACGGCCGCATAAACGGCACCGCCACCTGCAACAACGGCGACGGCGGCAGCTACACAATGCAGATGCACGGGACCTACGGCTCAAATCACGTCGAGATGGACATGACCATGAGCGGCCAGACGCCAATGGGCCCCATGCAACAACAAATGCACATGGTCACCGATCGCATCGGCGAATGCCACGGCACGAGTACGAACTAAGCCGCGCTCGCGGGCACCACAAAGCTATCGATCACGCGCTTTTCGCCAGCTTTATCAAAATCCACAGTGAGCTTGTTGCCTTCGACGTGGCGGATTTTTCCGTAGCCGAATTTCTGGTGGAAGATGCGGTCGCCGATTCCGAAGTGTGAATCGTCATCGCCGGAGCGCGCCACCAAACGCGCTTCGCCTTCCAACATGGGCGGTTTGCCTTGGAAGAGGCCGCGTTCCTGCGCGCGTTTCCAGCCTGGGCTTTGGTAGGCGCTATTGAAGCCCGCGCCTGGCGCGTAAGCGTCGAAACGCGAGCCGCTCGCTTCGCGCACTTGCGCGGGGTTCATGCCGTAGCCTGTCTCGCTGATCGCATCAACGCTCGCGGCGGGCAGCTCATCCACGAAGCGCGAAGGCAGCACCGTCTGCCAGCGCCCGTAAATTTGGCGATTGGCCGCAAATGAAATCCGCGCGCTTTCCCGCGCGCGGGTAATGCCCACATAAGCGAGCCGCCGCTCTTCCTCGAGACCCTTCTCGCCATTGTCATCGATCGAGCGCTGCGACGGGAAAACCTGCTCTTCCCACCCCGGCAAAAACACCAGCGGCCATTCCAGACCCTTGGCGGCGTGCAGCGTTGAGAGATGCACCGTATCGCCGCCGCCCTCAGCTTCGATGTCGAGCACGAGTGAAACGTGTTCAAGGTAAGCCGCCAACGTATCGAATTGGCCCATCGACTGGACCAATTCCTTCAAGTTTTCGAGCCGCGTCTGCGCTTGCGGAGATTTGTCGTTGCGCAACATCTCCGTGTAGCCGCTCTCATCGAGCACGGTTTCCGCAAGCTCGATGTGGCTTATGGTGCGCGAGCGCTCGCGCCAGCGATCCAGATCGGTAAGGAAGCTCCGAAGCGCCGTGCGCGCTTTAAGCGGCAATTCGTCGGTCAGCACAATCTCGCGAGCTGCGCCCACCAGCGACCGGTAGCGCGTCGCGCCGCCGGGCGAGGGCGGTTGCTCGACCACCACTTCACCGGTGTCGGCATCGAACAATGGCCCATTGTCGGTGACGAACCGCACCGCAGGCTTCTGCGCATGCGCATGTAAGCGCGCCAGCGACGTATCGCCGAACCCGCGTTTGGGATTGTTGATGACCCGCTCGAAGGCGAGGTCGTCATCCTCCGACGTGATCAGCCGCAAATAGGCGTGTGCATCACGCACTTCCGCGCGCTCGAAGAAGCGCGGGCCGCCGATGACCTTGTAAGGGATGCGCAACATCAAGAAGCGTTCTTCAAACGCCCGCATCTGCCACGCTGCGCGCACCAGCACCGCGCACTCGGTATATTTGCGGTTGGACTGCACCCAGCCCTCAATGTCGTCGGCGACCAGCCGCGCCTCGGCCTCACCGTCCCAAATGCCGCGGACCTTCACCAGATTGCCGAGTTCGTCATCGGTGAAGAGCGTTTTGCCTAGGCGCCCGCGATTGTTCGAAATCAGATGCGACGCGGCAGCCAAGATGTGGCCAGTGGATCGGTAGTTGCGCTCCAGCCTCACCACCACTGCGCCTGGAAAATCGTGCTCGAAGCGCAGGATGTTATCGACCTCGGCGCCGCGCCAGCCATAGATCGACTGATCGTCGTCGCCCACCACGCACAAATTCTTCGAAGCCTGCGCTAACAGCCGCAGCCACAGATACTGCGCGACGTTGGTGTCCTGATACTCGTCCACCATCAGGTGGGTGATCTTGCGGTGGTACGTCTCCAACACGTCGGGATGGCGCTGAAACACGTCGATCATGTGCATCAGCAGATCGCCAAAATCGCAGGCGTTCAAAATCCTGAGCCGCGCTTGGTAATATTTGTAGAGTTCAGCGCCTTTGCCGTCCGCAAATCCAAACGCTTCGCCCTTCGGCACGCGCTCCGGCGTCAGCGCGCGGTTCTTCCAGCTGTCGATGAAGTTGGCGAGCGTTCGCGCTGGCCAACGCTTCTCGTCGATGTTTTCGGCCTCGATGATTTGCTTCAGCAGCCGGATCTGATCGTCGGGATCAAGGATGGTGAAATTGCTTTTGATCCCGACCAATTCCGCATGCGAACGCAGCATGCGCGCGCTGATCGAATGGAAGGTGCCGAGAAAGGGCAGCCCGCCCGCGCCCGGGCCGAGCAAGACCTCCACCCGCTCACGCATTTCGCGCGACGCTTTGTTGGTGAAGGTGACGGCCAGCACGCCCCACGGCTTGGCCTTGCCGGTGGAGAGCAGGTGGGCGAGGCGCGTGGTCAGCACGCGCGTCTTGCCGGTGCCCGCGCCGGCCAGAACCAGCACTGGTCCGTCGAGCGCCTCAACGGCAGCGCGCTGTTCAGGGTTGAGCGACGTCAGATACGGCGCAGCCGCAGCCGCGCGCACCGAGATCGGCAGATTTTCTGCGCCGTCGCTCAATCGATTCGTCCGTTAATACATCAGCCTAGCACGAATGGGGAACATAGTGCGCCATGGCCACGGGCGCGAGGGCGTCGTTCAGCTGGGAACTTTTGAATCCGGCGGCGGTTCTCAAGTCAGAGAAGCCATGATGTCCAGACCCACCCAATACCAGACAGGCGCGTTTTTTGGCATTCTTGCCAGCGCTTTGATCCTTGTTTTGACGGCTATGGCGCTTGTTTCGACGGAAGGGCGGCCGCACCACCGTTATGCGCAGGAACAGATTTCTGAAGCGACGCCCGCCGGATTTCATTTCGATCAAAACCGAACCGCCAGCGCGAGCAGATAATCGCGAACTCACTTGATGCGGCGCCCGCGAATGGCTTTAGCCTTGCGCGACGAGTCACCAGCGTGGGGCCAATTATATGGCGGACGTCTTCATTTCCTATTCGCGTGAGGATCGGCCGCGCGCCGAGCAGGTTGCCCACGGCCTAGGCGCTCTGGGCCTTGAGGCGTTCTGGGATACCGATATCCCGCCCGGTCAGACTTGGGCGGATTATATCGAGGGCAAGCTTTCGCAGTGCAAAGCTGTCGTGGTGCTGTGGAGCGAGCATTCGACCAAATCGCAATGGGTGCGCGAAGAGGCGCGCATGGGCCGCGACAAATCCAAACTCATCCCCGCGCTGCTCGACAGCTCGCCCCCGCCATTTGGATTTGGCGAAGTGCAGGCGGCGAATCTCTCAACATGGCGCGGCGAGCCCAATCATCCAGAATGGGTGCGGCTTGCAACGGCCGTGCGCAACGTCGTCGGCGTGCCGAGTGGCGCGCCTGCGCCACAACCAGCGCCGCAGCCTTCATACACGCCACCACCACCGCCACCGCCACAGCCGCAAACCGTGTATGCGAGCGCGCCCGTGGGCGACGCGAACAACTCGCCAATCGGCTACATCCAAAACTGTTTGCGGCTCTTTATGAACGGCACGGGTCGCGCTCGGCGCGCAGAGTTCGGCTGGTTCGTGGTATTCTACTATATTCTCGTGTTCGCGGCCGCCTTCATCGACGTGGGAACCTCAGGCCTCAACCCCTACACAAGCGCGGCGAACGATAGTTATGCGGTGATGTGGATCGTCGGCCTCGCTCTGCTTTTTCCGTACGTCGCCGCCGCTAGCCGCCGCGCCCATGATTTCGGTCAATCAGGCTGGCTCGCGATCCTTTGCGCGGTCCCCTACATCGGCTTCCTCGCGACGTTGGCGTTCATCTTTATTCCGGGTCAGGCGGGCGCAAACCAATACGGTTCTAACCCGAAAGGGCTTTGAAATCGCGCCGCGGCCCCTGCTAGAAGAGCGGCGAGGAGCGGGACATGGCGGACGTCTTTCTTTCGTACGCGCGTGAAGATGCAGCGCGCGCCCAGCAGATCGCCGAAGCACTCGAAGCGGAAGGCATCGACGTTTTCTGGGATAACGAAATTCCGCCCGGCAGCACCTGGGCCGACTACATCGAGTCGAAGTTGACCCAATGCAAAGCGCTCATCGTGCTATGGAGCGAACACTCCACTAAATCGCAATGGGTCCGCGAAGAAGCACGCATGGGCCGCGACAAGGGCGTGCTCATCCCCGTGATGATCGATGCTTCAACGCCGCCCTTCGGTTTTGGCGAACTGCAGGCGGCGAACCTGGCCGATTGGCAAGGCCAGCGCGATCACGCTAGCTGGCGGCGTTTTGCCGATGCTGTTGCGAACATCGCCAAGGCCGCGCCGCGCGCAGCAGCGCCGCAAACGTTTGTCAGCGCACCGCCGCGTGCGCACGCGCCGCCCCCGATGCAGCATCCGGCCGCGCAGACTCAATCGAAGAAGGGACTGCCCATTTGGGTGTGGGTTGTCGGCGCTGTGATCGCCACCGTCGTGGTGCTCGGCATCATCGGTTCAATGATGCCGTCAACGCAGCAGCAGGCTGCTTACGTCCAGCAACAACAGCAAACATCCGCTCAGCCCGTTGCACCTCAGCAGCCCGACGCCACTGCGCAAAACATTATCCTCACGCAGCTTCAGCAAGCCTCCGCCACGCTCGGCCAACAAGGCTTCCAAATGGTCGGGCAGCCCGCGACAGGCGGCCTTTCGCAAGGCCAAGTCACCGATGTGCCGGCGCAGCTCAATCAAGGCTATGACTACCGTGTGCTCGGCGTCTGCGATCGCGACTGCAACGACTTGGACCTTGGTCTGTACGATGCCAACGGTCAGCTGCTAACCCAGGACACGACCACATCAAGTCAGCCCTTCCTTGGCGCGCAACCGGCCTACAGCGGCAACTTCGTGGTGCGCGTGAACATGTATAATTGCAGCGTCGCGCCGTGCTATTTCGCCGTCGCGCTTTACGCGCGGCCCATGCAGCAATAGCTACAGGCGGTTTTCCAAAACAAACACGCGAACCGCTGACGCCAGCGACGAATCCGGCGATCCCTTGGCGCGGGTCTCGTCAATCGTCGCAATTAGCACCGGCAAGCTCGTCCCGCGGGCCCGAGCGATCTTTTCCAACGCGCCCCAAAACTCTTGTTCCAGCGCGAGCGAGGTCCGGTGGCCGGCAATGCGCATGGATCGCTTTAACAGCGAGCCATTAGGCGTCATCGCGCTTGTGCCCTTCATGCTTCCGTCGTGCGGCATCTTTTTCCGTCTGCGCTAATTTCTTTTCAGTCTTCGTGCGTCCGTACGACACGCGGTTTGCTTGTGCTTTACCTTCAGCCTCCACACGCGCCTTTGCCTTTCGCGCGCGTTTCAGATTCACGACATCAGCCATGAACGCGATGTATACTTACGCCTCCACTTGGCCAAGCCGTCCGTCGATTGAAACCGCGTGATTTCGTTCGCGAATATGGGACGCGCGTAGCGGCAAGATGTTCCGTCATTTCATTGTGTAGCCGCAGGTAATTGCCCAGGAACCCGTAGCGCGGAGCGCAATTGAACCGGAATGAAGCGGACGCATTGGGCGCGCCGCATGAGGAGATTTGGACATGATCGACTCCGGTTCCATCCGTGAACACATGGACGTCGTCGGCTCCGACGGAAAACATATTGGCAAGGTCGACCACGTGATGGGCAGCGACCTGCAGTTGACCCGTTCACTTGGGGTCGGCTCACACCACCTGTTACCGCTGACCTATGTCGACCAGGTCACCGGCGACAAAGTGCGCCTGAGCATTACCGAAGACGAAGCCAAGGATCGCTGGCGCGAAATGCACTAGGCGCAGTGCGACAAAGTTAGAGAGCGCCGCCGGAAAACCGGCGGCGTTTTTGCTAGCCCGGCCCGATCATTTTCTCCGGGCGCACGATGGCGTCGAAATCGTCCCCCGGAATGCCGTCCTTCACCGCTTCTTCGCGCAGCGAGGTGCCGTTCTTGTGCGCAGTCTTGGCGATCTTGGCGGCGCGGTCGTAGCCGTATTTGGGGGCTAGCGCGGTCACCAGCATCAGCGACATGTCGAGGTTCTTCTTGATGTTGTCCTCGCGCGCCACAATGCCGACGACGCAATGATCAGTGAAGCTGACGGCGGCATCCGCTAACAACCGCGTCGATTGCCAGAAATTGTAAGCCATCACTGGATTGAAGACGTTCAGTTCGAAGTGGCCGCTGGCGCCGGCAAACGTCATCGCCGCGTTATTGCCGAACACTTGCACGCACACCATGGTCAGCGCTTCGCATTGCGTTGGGTTCACCTTGCCCGGCATGATCGACGAACCAGGCTCATTTTCCGGCAACGCCAATTCGCCGAGGCCCGAGCGCGGGCCCGAACCCAGAAACCGGATGTCGTTGGCGATCTTGAACAACGACGTCGCCACCGTGTTGATCGCCCCATGGCTCATCACCATGGCGTCATGCGCAGCCAGCGCCTCGAACTTGTTCGGCGCTGAGGTGAACTTCATCTGCGTGATCGCCGCGATGCGCTCCGCCACCTTCTCCGCGAAGCCTGGAGGCGCATTTAGTCCAGTCCCAACCGCCGTGCCGCCCTGAGCCAGCTGCATTAGCAACGGCAGAGTTGAATCAACGCGCGCCAGTCCATTCTCGATCTGCTGCGCATAACCCGAGAATTCCTGACCCAAGGTCAGCGGCGTCGCGTCCTGCGTATGCGTGCGGCCAATCTTGATAATGTGCTTCCAGGCCTGCGCCTTGTCGTTCAGCGCGTTCCTCAGCTTGGCCAAAGCTGGCATTAGCCGGTGCTCGATTTCTTCCGCCGCCGCGATGTGCATGGCGGTGGGGTAGGTGTCGTTCGAGCTTTGGCTCATATTGACGTGATCGTTGGGGTGCACCGGCTTCTTCGAGCCCATCTCGCCGCCCAGCATCTGAATGGCGCGGTTCGAGATCACCTCGTTGGCGTTCATGTTCGATTGCGTGCCCGAGCCTGTCTGCCAGACCGCCAGCGGGAAGTGCGCATCGAGCTTGCCCTCGATGACTTCCTGCGCAGCCGCGACAATCGCTTTGCCGATCGTGGGATCGAGCCGGCCCAAGTCCATGTTGGCTTCGGCCGCGGCGCGTTTCACGATCCCCAGCGCGCGGATGATCGGCTGCGGCATCTTTTCGACGCCGATCTTGAAATTGCTGATCGAACGCTGCGATTGCGCGCCCCAATATCTGTCGTTCTCGACCTCGATCGGGCCGAAGCTATCGGTTTCAATGCGCGTGTTTGCCATGGGAGCTTGCCTGCAAGCCGTGAACGGGCGATTCCCACAGAGGGATATGGGGGACGATTGTGGCGATCAAGCTGTGAATGACTGGTCCGGACGCGGAAAGGTCAGGGCGCGCGCCGTGGATGGCGGCGTCGAAATCGCCATCGATGGCATCACCACGCAGGCGCGCTACTACAAGCCGCTGGTCTACGAGTTCTTCCGCAAGGAATTTCAGATCCGCCCGCGCTACGGCGATTTCGACGTAGAAATCCGGATGGAGCATTTAGGCGAAGCGCCGAGCCTGGATCTCGACAATCTCGCCAAGGCGTTGCTCGACGCGCTCAAGGGCCACGTCTTCGTCGACGACGCACAGATCGCGCGCTTGCTCTGCGAGCGCGCTGCAGGCGAGCGCGATCGCATTACTCTGCGCGCTGTACGGCGAGACTAGCTTACTTTTTGCGGAAGGCGTCGAGCGAGACGACCGAGCTATCCTTCGGCGGTTCGGCGTCTTGCGTGTGTGCTTGTTGCGGCTGTGCTGATGGCGAGGCGGTGTCGCCTGACGCCATGCGCGCTTCATCCGTGTGCGCTTGTTCGAACTGCAGACCGAACTTCACGCTTGGATCGAAGAAGCGGGTGATCGCCGAAAGCGGAATCGTAATGGGCTGCGGTTGACCCGAAAACTTCAAGATGACGCGGAAGCGATCGGCATAAACTTCGAGATCCCAGAATTGGTGCTCAAGCACGATCGTCATTTCATCGGGATAGCGCGCGCGCAATTGATCCGGGATCACAACGCCGGGCGCATGCGTGCGGAATGTGATATAGAAGTGATGCTTGCCCGGCAGCCCACGCGGGTTCGCCGCTTCTTGCAACGCCGCACGCACGACACCGCGGAGGGCGTCTTGCATCAGCGTGTCATATCCGATCATATCGTCGGCCACTGCCGCCCCTCCATCGCGCCCGATGAAATCCATACCGGCTCATTTCGGCCCGTCAATTACTGATCCACAGGGCGCGAAAACAGCACTCGGCTCAATGTTGCGAGGCGAACGCACGGTGCAGCGCAACAGTTTCGCGGCGCGCGTGCAATTCGCGCCCAACTCACGTGCTCTTCGCGCATCACGCGAGGCCGCCTGTGGAAAACTCTCCAAGCATTTGCGCGCAAACGAAAATCTTTGCGATGAACGGTTGGCTGACCGCACGGAACATCATGTGGAGAAGAAGTCCCCGGCTTCTGTTGCCGGGCGCCGGGGGGCCCCGCCTTACGATGCTACTCGTAAGGACTTAGGTCGAGATCACTCGCACTGCTTACGCAGCGAGGGCGAACTCTTCAGCTGAGTTGTCATTGGCAACTATGCTGTTTGGCCTGTAACGGGACCACCCGAGCAAAAGCCTCGGCATTCAACGTCCGTCGATCCTATTTCGGCCCCTCAATCCCCCAATGAAGGAATTCGGGCTTCGCCAAGCCAACCAATGCTTGCCGAAGTCCGCCTTCGCTCGCTTCGCAAGCTACGGCGCGACAGCCTTCGCGCATCAAGCGGAAAGGCTGGTTTACCGAGCCGTAGCGCGAAGCGCGAAGGCTGGTGGAGCCGCCGGGCATCGCACCCGGGTCCGATCCGCCTATCTCCGCGCGTTTATCGCCATAGTCCGGTTGCCCGGACGATTCGGAATATAGGGCCAAATCCGGCGCGCGCCACGCCAAGAGTCGCCACAGGCGGCGCCAGCCGCACCCTACCTGATTAGAGCGGAGGTGCGATATCGAGAAGGCGGGACTCGGCTTAACGCCTCACCGTCTCGGAGACTCACCCAATGACCCGGAAGCTCGCGGCGGAATTCATCGGCACATTCACTCTGGTGTTGCTCGGCTGCGGCGCAGCGGTGCTCGCTGGCTTCGGCATCATTGGGCAAGAGGGCATCGCCTGGGCCTTCGGTCTCGCCATCGTGGCCATGGCCTACGGCATCGGCCCGGTCTCGGGCTGCCACGTGAACCCAGCGGTGAGCTTCGGCGCCTGGATCGCAGGGCGCATGCCTACTTCGGAAATGCTGGGGTACTGGGTCGCGCAATGCGCGGGCGCAATCGTCGGCGCCGGCGTGCTGCTGGTGATCGCGTCGGGCGGACCGAACTACTCGCTCGCACAACACGGCCTCGGCCAGAACGGCTACGGCCTCGGCCATTCGCCGGGCGACTTCAATCTGCTCTCGTGCGCTGTCTTCGAAGTGGTCGCGACCTTCATCTTCGTCACCACCATCCTCGGCGTCACCCAGAAGAACGCGCCCTCGCAACTCGCCGGATTGGCGATTGGCCTGACGCTGACGGCGATTCACATTGTCGGCATCCAGGTCACCGGCGTATCCGTGAACCCGGCCCGCTCGCTGGGGCCTGCGGTTTGGGTGTTGGGTGACGCGATTGGCCAACTTTGGCTCTTCATCGCCGCGCCTATGGTAGGAGCGGCGCTCGCCGGATGCGCGTTCAGAGTGAAGCTGTTCAGCGAGGACGATTAAGGCCGGTCAGCGGCACGCTCGTCGTCGCGCTCTTCGCGCTGCTCACGTATCTTTACTACCCAACGCCGGCGCCCAACGTGCCGCAACCGACCAGCAGCGACTGCTTGCTGCTGCACATGTGGTCGAACGGCTATCACAGCGATCTCGGCGTGCCGACCGAAGTGTTTCCGCCCGACCATCCGCTGCGCCGCATGTTTCCGGACGCGTCGTCGTTTCTGATCGGGTGGGGCGACGAAAAATTCTACCGGTCCGACGGCACAAACCTTTGGCTCGGCCTCGACGCGCTCATTCCACCGAGCCCAAGCGTTATGCACGTTGCCTACAACGCCGCCGCATCTTCCGCGTACCTAGGCCCCAACGATGACGCGCCCATCGCCGTCTCGCGCGAGGGCGCTGCCGAACTCGAGCACTACATCGATCGCGCGCTTGTCCTCGATCCGCAGGGAAATCCCATCATCGTAGCGCCCGGCAAAGTCATCGGCCGCTCCGAGTTTCTCCGCACCCGCGGCTCGTTCCACCTGTTCAACGTCTGCAACCAATGGCTCGCCCGCGCGCTGCGCGCCGCCGGCGTCGACGTCAACGCTCGCGCCGCCTGGCTGGCCGGCGGCCTGATCGAGCAGGTCCACAAAGCCGACCGCGCCGCTTGCCCAGCGTGACGGAATGGAGCGTGGGCCCCCGTCGCGCAGGCGCTCAACCGCACCTCAATACTAGTCATTCCGGCCGACCGAAGGGAGAGCCGGAACCCAGGGGGTGACAGAGCGCGGTGTCCGTGGCCCCTGGGTTCCGGATCGCGCTCCTCGCGTCCGGAATGACGAAGCGAGTGCGCGTGCGAAAGACTCCGAGTCACTCCATATCTAGGACGCAATGAGCGCCCAGCCCGCACCCGCGCCAGAAGGCGTCCCCAGCAACGCCGACATCGCCTATCTCGGCCTGCTGCGGGACATCCTCGATAACGGCGTCGATCGCGGCGACCGCACCGGCACCGGCACGCGCGGGGTCTTCGGCCGTCAGCTGCGCTTCGATTTGAGCGAGGGCTTCCCGCTGCTCACGACGAAGAAGGTGCACCTGAAGAGCATCATCCTCGAACTGCTCTGGTTCCTGCGCGGCGACAGCAACGTGCGTTGGCTGCAGGAACAGGGCGTCACCATCTGGGACGAGTGGGCCAACGAAGAGGGCGAACTCGGCCCCGTCTACGGCAAGCAATGGCGCAGCTGGGAAAGCAAAGACGGCCGCGTGATCGATCAGATCGCCAACGTCGTGCAATCGATCAAGACCAATCCCAACTCACGCCGCCACATCGTCAGCGCATGGAATCCGGCCGAGGTCGATCAAATGGCGCTGCCGCCGTGCCATTGCCTCTTCCAGTTCTTCGTCGCTGACGGAAAGCTGAGCTGCCAACTCTATCAACGCAGCGCCGACGTTTTCCTCGGTGTGCCGTTCAACATCGCGTCCTACGCGTTGCTGACGCAAATGATGGCGCAAGTCACCGATCTCGCCCCGGGCGATTTCGTCCACACCTTCGGCGACGCGCACCTCTACATGAACCACTTCGACCAAGCGCGCACCCAACTCGCGCGCACGCCGTACGCCCCGCCGCAAATGCTGATCAACCCAACGCGCAAAGACATCTTCAGCTTCGAGTACAGCGACTTCAAACTCGAAGGCTACACAGCGCACCCGACGATCAAGGCGCCGATTGCGGTTTAGTCACTATTCTCGATTGGAATTCATCCATTCTTCGTGAGTGACTTCTTCCTCAGTGCCATCACTGTGAGCGATCGTGAACGTCGTGCGATTGGGATCGAAACACGACCATGTGAAGCCGTGTTCGTTGATAAGCGACGACGCTCCCGGCCCGATGAAGTCGAAATTGTTCAGAGGTTGCCAATTCGCTTTCATCCACTTTTTGATTGCGGTGAACGCCGCGCCGATTTCGACGAACTCTGGGCCATCCTTTTCCATATAGGCATGATGACGGAGCCAACCGGTGACGATCACCGTTCCGGTGATGTACGGCACGTCCCAAGTGAGGAGAGGCTGCACGGCCTCAGAATAGTGAGGATAGGGGTTGGTGTACGAAACTTTGAGTTCTTCTTCCGGACGAAAGGAGAGCAATCTTCGCCGATCTTTGTTGACGCTCTCATCGCTCAGATCGCGCTCGCCTCCCGGTCGTTCGGGCGCAACCGTAAGCGCCATGGATCGAAGCATCTCCCGAAACCCGGTTTCATCGGATTGGCTCGCGACGTAGTGCAATTCCTTATACATCGACATCGCGATCCCCCAACTTCCCCCACATCCGGCGCAGTCATCTGCATCCCCGCCAACACGAGGCTCATGCCGAGTTTATCACCACGCCATCCGCGCACATAATCGCGGAAACGCGCGCCACTTTGAACCCTCTCCCCCTCTCGGGGGGGGGTATAGCTAGCGCGGAAATGAGCAATGGTTTTGACCCTGCCATCAAGGCGAGCCGCGCGGGTCAGATTGGTCGCGTAATACCGTCGCCACGGATGGCGAAACACATCAAATCGGATTAGCAGAAGCGCCGTTGGTTTTTCACTGAGCTGCGCAAATGCGTCCGAATGGCCTTTGGGCATCACTGCTAATTGTTGTCGCCGTTGTTGGTTGCGGCGTCGCCGCGCTCGTTGCTCTCTTCCACTTCACCGATTCAAATTTCGTGCTGAGCATTTTTGGAATTGCGGCTGCAATCATAACGGCGTCGATTCAATATCGTGCAGCCAAAGACAAAGAAACAGATGCCCGATTGTTCACTGACAAGCGAGAAGTCTACAGTCAGCTTGTCAGCACGCTGATGAACCTCTTCCACGAAAATAAGACCGATCCGACCAAGGAGGACCAGGAGGCGCTCGTCCAAAAGCTTCGCGGTATCCGCACGCAACTCTTAGTTTGGGGAAGCGCAGCTACTCTTCGAGCGTTGGACAGCCTGAGCGCCGGGCTTGAGCCTGAAGCCTCTGGCCTGCCCATCTCTGGAACCAAGTGGATGGCGGAACTATTCGGTGCCATTAGAACCGATCTTGGACATAAGGACCCGCCCGGCGCCGCGCTCGAAATGGCGCTTGGTATGTTGAACGAGCCTGATCGCTCGACCCTGCGCGCGGCTATCAAGGCGAAGGCTTAGGGTAGTACCCGCCGTTGTTTTCAACGAGCTTGTTTTGAAACTACTCAAATTCAACGTCATTCCATCGGTGACAAGGACCCAACAACGGCCTGGTTCACACGAGTTTGCGTGAGCAACGACACGACTTCGAACGTGCCGTAGAATGTATGCCCCACTGTGACGGATGCTTGGTCGCCCAGCGGGGCAATGATCGTGTTTCCATAGATGACGTCGTCGATCTTGGCTGCCTCGAAGTGTTCAATCGCCGAGCTAAAGCGTTCAAAAAAGGTCGCCAGCATTGAGCGCGCCCGCTTCTGCCCAAGCGCAAGTTCTTCATCATCGGAATGAAAACTCAAATAGATGTGCCTCATCTGAAACACGCTTTCGTCCAAGCGGACACCGAATCGATCAAAGAAGACCGCGCTGGTAAGCGCGTCGAAAAATAAGTCAAAACGTTTGGTATCGATTGGATAGGCGGTGCGACCGCTTACGGACTTCGCACCGCTCGCCAGCAGGGAACGAAACCGTGGATAGTCCGCTATCTGCGGGAGAATCGAACGCAGAAAAATCCGCTTGGCGAGATTGTCGCCCATCGCGGCATTGATGCAAATGTGGGCTAGGACGTATTGATCCTCACCCGACTTAGCATTGTTGTGGAGTTCGCACGACCGAACCGTCTTCAGATTTAGGCCGCCATTTTTTGGGAAGAAGCTCTTCGGAGGGAAGTGCTCACGGGTTGTTGCTGGCGCGCCGCACCGATAGCAAATGCCACGTATTCGCACAGTCGACCTCGCCTATGAGCAAATCCCGCGCGGATCAGAATCATGGTCGCTCGCCCATCTTCGTAGCGAGGCGTGCTCGCTCAAAACGCTTGTCTCGAATGGCAGCCAACGCCTTTGGCTTGGAGGGGTATTTCGATTTGCCTTGTACGTACCCAACAGCCACCGCGTTGACGGTTGGTGGTTGCTTGGCCTCCAGTTCCTTTACAATTTTCTCGAACCCACCCGCATCGCGCTCAAGCCCGCGCAGCCGGGAGACAAATTCATCTATCTCACGCTGCCGCGCTTCCTCCTGGGACTCCTTCACCCGCCCCAAGAGCCGATGGACCGGCAAATCACCGCACTCGTCGAGGTCGTTTGCCGCCTGGGACAAGTCTCTCGCCTTCGCTGCGGAACCCGCAGCGGAAAGAAGCTGGCTCGCACCCCTAATGACTTTCGCAAGCCCGCGCACGCTGAGTTGCTCCGAGTGACTCGAAGGTTCAGGCTCACCCTCTGGACGTTTAGAGACGGTAAAGAATCCAGCGAGTTCGTGGCGCGCGAACGGTTGCAGACTCGCAACGAGGACAACGATCGTTCGAGCGTCCGCGCCTCGCCCGTACAGCGCGGAAAGCGCCGCGATCTCGGTCAAGATTGGTACGAAGGCTCTAATTTTCAAAGCTCTATCCTCGACGCCAGCTGCTCTCCGATCTTGTCGAACAGGGGGCGCACCGTTGGATCGGCAACATAAGCCACCGAGCGCGCCGCCGCATCGGCTATGCTTGTGCGCGTCGGCAATATGTTATCGAACAACGGAGCCGGATTGCCAAACCAATTGAGGGTGTCGCGCAAAGTAGAGATTGCGTCCTCCGCCGGGCCATCGATCCGATAATCTCGCGTCATCGTCCCAACGACGCCTGCCAGTTTGAGCGTTGGATTGAGATCCCCGATTAGCGTCTCGACACTCTTTAGGAACGGGGCGACGGCTTCGGCTGAGAGTCCGTCCAACTTAGTTGGCACCAACAGGTGAGTGCTTGCGCAGAGTGCGCTGATCATCCCTGTTGTCAGGCGTGGTGGTGTATCGATGATAATAACCTGATATCGGTCGCGGATATCAAGATTCGCCAGGAATCGCGCTAAGTGGTATCGCACGTCAAACTCGCCACGTGCCGCAAACCACTCAATCATTGCGCGGCTCTCCACGTCATCAAATCCATGAGACGAAGGAAGCAGGAATGCGCGCGGAAGTTTGCTCTCCAAGCTCTCCACGGCATTTCCAAAAATTTCTGGACGATCATCGCGCGTGAACAGCGCGTCGATCTTCGAGCGAGTATCTTCCTGCTGCACAAACCGTCTCAGCATATTGGAAGCGGACCCCTGATAGTCGACGTCAATAACAAGGACCCGCTTCTCTAGCTTGCGCGCAAAGTAAGCGGCGAGATTCACAGCTAGCGTTGTCTTGCCGACGCCGCCCTTCAAATTGCCGATTGTAAGAATCTTCGTTTTGCTGTGTGCATTCGCGGCATCGAAATTCGGCGGCTTGATCGCTGGAAACCGACGCCAAATTTTCTCACTCGAAGAAAAAGCGTCTACAAGTTGCTTCTCTTGCACGAGTAGCTCTTGCAGAGCCGACTCCAAATCCGCCCTCAGTCGCTGGCACTCAACTTCGCCGTCCCTGACCTGCCCCTCAAGCGCCGCCGCTTGACCTTGGAGTTTGTTGTTCCTTTCTTCCAGAACACCAATTTTTGACGCCGACTCTGACGCGGCGCTGCGCTTCCCAAACCATTCGCCAATCTTGAATGACGGTGTCGCGACAGCCCCGAAGCCAACCAGAATGGCGACGATGATCTCGGCCAGCTCCAGCCCGTCATGAAGGCCCATCGTCTCCACCCCTCGCGCCAGGGTAGCAGACCATGAACATGCTGCAATGCTTTCGGCCCTGCAGGTTGTCCGCCAAAGAGACCTATTCCTCGCCACGCACCGCGCGAAGTGCAGTCAAAATGCCCTCGCTGCAGGCCCGTTCGCCTGCCAACACCTTGGCGATGTTCGAGCCGTCTACTCCGACCCGCAACGCAAAGGCGTTTCGTCCCTCGATTTCGACTCTGCTGCGAGCCCAATCGAGCAACGCCATCGACTCGGCGCTGTCCTCGCGCACCAACGCCAAAATGACCTCGGCCGCATCCCGCAGCCGGGCGACCTGTGCATCGGTCACGTCTCCAAAAGCGAGGGCGGCCTGGAGTGTGTGTTCGGAGACCTTCGACGCACGCGACAATTCGCGTTGAGTGGTGAAGCGTAGGACTTCTCGGATGATCGCCGTGGCTGCGAGACGTTCTTCGGGCGACAGACCGTACTGAATGACTGAATCTACCTCAGCGCCGAAATCCTCGTCTTCCTCCCAACGGTCCGCTTCCTTGCCAATGTGCCAGATGCGGTTCACCCGGATATGCCGTCGCTCAAGAACGCCGGATTGGCCAGCTTCGCCACCTAGAAATTTGGTCTCGGCGTGGCGCCCATAGCCGCGCAAGATTTCGGCGTAGGTCTTCAACCAGATCGGATCGACCGGTTTGAAGGTCTCCCGATCAAAGACGTGTTCAACCGCGCGCGCGGGTACGTCATCAAACGGGGCGGCTGGCTTCGGCGGTTTGACACTCGCCCAATCCGCAAGGGCAGGATCAAGGCGAGCGACATCTTCGACTTTGCGCGCGTGAAACCACAGCATGAAATTGAAGGGCTTGATCTGATCGGTGTAGGACTCGCCCTCGTTGTATCGAGCGAAGGCCCTGAGCAGGCTTGGTTTAGAAACGCCGTAGCGGCTAGCGGCTCTTGCCTTCATTTCCCCACGCCAATCCAATTTTACGGCGTTGGGTTTTTGGGCCTGTGCGGCGCAAACAATTTCCCGCCAGAGGTCCTCCTGCCATTGAAGAACGCCTGCGGAATTTTCGCCGTCTTCGTGAAGCCCGTCGTCATAAGGCGGATAAAGATAACCTAGCCCATGGGCTGAGGCCTTGCGAATAATGATCTCGCCTTCGTCGTTTGCGTTAAATAGCGCGTATCGCTTGTCAGATACGGCATAACAAAAGAGCGGCTCCAATTTTCCCGTATCGGTGTCCTTATTTTCGTCCTGCAGTTCGAAAATCGAAGATGTTTCGCCGTAAGGATTGAGCGCGCAAAACCAATTGCTGATTTCCGAGACTTTATCGACAAACCCCGTCTCCGGCATGTCGTCCGGCCGCGCAAACGCCATGCTGTCGGTATCGCAAAATATCCAATCGAGACCGGCTTCGTTGGCGAGTTGCTCGGCAATCGCCAGCATTAGACGGGCGCCGCCGGTTGTTACCGTCGCCAGGAGCGGATGAAAGTACGGACCGGGCTGTTCTTCAAAATCCAGTTCTTTCGAGAAATTGCCGCTGCCGTGGAATATTTCTGTCGCCTGCGGTTTCTCGCGATCATTCGGATTGAGTTCGACGAAAATTCCGTAGCTTGTGGAATTTGCGAGCAGCTTAAGTCCTTGCTGTTCGGCGTCCAACGTCTGCCATTCCGGGCTGTGTTTAGGAAATTTGCTGCGTTCCCGCTTAACGTCGCGACGCAATTGAATGAGGCGACAAATAAAGTCATCGATTTGAGGATCGACCCGGAATTCGGCCCTACCGGCAATATCAACAGGTTTCAGCCCATCCTGCCGTTTGGAGGCTTTGAAGCGCAGCGCGCGAATTACCTTCGGCGCTTTGCCCGTCAATATTTTGGATGCAACGCAATCGGCCAGCGTGAACCAGAGCGGCTGTTCAGAACTCAGATAATTTATGCCAATGGTGGCGGAGCCTTCGCCGCCATAGCGCGCGCGAACTGGAAAGATGTCCGCGTCGGGTTCGACGCACACAATAGCTGTCAGCGATTTCCAGGTTCCAGGGTCGCGAACTTGTTCGAGCGAAATCTCTTCCAAAAACCTCTGCGCCCATGCCGCATCTTCCACGCACTCAACACCCGTTGCGGTCAGCATCGGCCACAGCTGCATGAGGGTGCAGACCGTCGGGTACATGGCGTTGAAGTCGCAATAGAGCGTTGGCGCGATCTTGCACTTGAGTCGGACTTCGGCGCGACCGCCGAAATACGTGCTCATTATTGTTCCTAGCAGGTCGGGCGGTTGTGACCGCAAGGGTTGGACGCCCATTGCCTCCAGGTAGGCCTTTCCGAGGCTAGCTTCGGAATAGATCTTATGGGGCAACCGCGTCAGCGCTGTGTGAGAGGCGTAGCGGCGCAGCAGCTCGTCGAGGCACTCGCGCGTGGCCTGAACGTCCCTTGCCGCATAATCGAGCATCGCTCGATCGAGTGGCCCGCCGTAGTGCTTGAGCTTCGTCTTCTTGGTAGGCGTCCCGAGCAGCCGAGTGAGAGAAGCTAGTGAAACGGATTGGCCGAGCATGGCGGACCCAAGCGTCTTGGCGTCGAGAAAGTATCCGCGATCTTGCCAATTGTAGCGACCCTTCCTTCGCTCGCTTCTGGGAGTGCCGTCGCCCGGGCTTGTAAGGCGGATGAACGCTGCGCGCTTCGATTGGTGCTTGATCTGCAGTCTCGGCATATCCGCCAACCGCGACAGCTCAAACGTGAAGGCGTCCTGCATCTGGTTGGAAAGCTCGCCAGTGTGTTGGTTGCGCGTACGTCGCGCAGTGACAGCGCCAATGGCGATGCGCGACAGATCAAAAGGAAGGTTGAAGCCCGCTATGGTGCCGCCGGCCTCGATAACGCCAAACAACAGGTCATGCACAAAGGCGTCGCGCGTGATCAGCTTGTGACCCAGCGTCGGCGCTTCCCGACGCAGCGTGTCGATCTCCTCGGCGCTCAAGACGTCATTGTCGGAATCGTAGAAAAATCCGCGCTCGGTGCACTCACCCCGTTCTATCAACTGGTAAACGCCGAAGCGCATTGGCTGAGCAGCCGCTTTGTGATTGGGCGTGTCTTCAGCGAGCGTCTCGGTGTCGAAGATGATTCCGTAGTCTGGGTTCGGAGGCAGTGGCTGACGCGCCCGGCCGACTTGCCTTTGCCTAACTGGGCGAGCGAACGCACGCAGATGGATGTCGAACGGCTCAGCGGGCGGCGGCGAGTTCTGCCGGGGGCGGGACGTCTTTGATAGCATCGGCGCATGTTTCAGCGATTCGGATGAGAACCACGCCTGCATTCCAGAGCCAGTCTTTCAGTCCCGAGAAGTGACCGGCGAAACGTGCGAGACGCCGCCCAATGCGAGCAACGATCTCCCGGTACTCCGGAGGAATTTGCTCCGAAAGCCGGACAAGCCAGTCGCCAGCGGCGCGCAGAAAGTCGGTCATGAGTTCGGCGTAACTGGAAATGCCGCACAGCCAACGGCCAACAACCTGCACCGGGTTCTTGGGGTCGCCGAACGCTTGCGGCTCTTCCCGCTGGATGGCGCTACGCTTGTCGTGACAGTTGCGGCACAGGATTGCCGTGGCGTCGTGATGCCGTCGGCCCGCGACGTGGTCGGCCGGATAGAGCGCGTGTGGGTTTGACTCTCCGCAGATGACGCACACGGCGTCGGTGTTGCCCAGCCTGCGCTGTGCTTGTCGAACGCTCCCGGCGCGCCTCAGCCTTCGGCGCACTGGGTCAACGCTGAGGTTCTCATCCAAGCCGACGATAGATGGCGGGAATGTCCAGTTCGCCAGCGCTGTCGAGCCGATAGAGCGTGAGCGGACGGGTTTCGAAGGGATGCTGGACGCCGTCGACATCGACGACGCCCTTTCCGAGAAAGGGCGGAGACTCTTTTCATCCCCGTCGCTCAAGAACCGACCAGCGCCATTCATGTATGACGCCGCGCGCGCCGTTTCACTCGCCGAAAGAACAGGCTTAACGATCGCGCCATTGGAATAGAGCGGAAACCGCTTCGGCGGTTCGTCCAGCACCCAGCGTCTGCCCTCGCGATGCGCCAACTTCTGCTCTCGCAATGTGCGGCGCAGGCGTTCCTCTGTAACGCCAACCGCTCTGGCCGAGACTTTCAGCGTCTCTCCACGCCGCAGCCCTCGAAGAGCCTTCTGGAGTTGCTCGGGTTTCCAACGTTTCGAGGCTGGGGCCAATCTCTTTTGACCGGCCCGCGCGTGACCGCGCGCCTGCGCTGCCGTTAGGCCCTTAGCTTTGCCGCGTTCCAGTCTTCTCTTGTACTCTTTCGCATAGTCTCTGCGTTTGGCCATCTGGGCCTCCCAGTGTCTAAAACTGGGTGACGAAGTATGCGCAAGACAATCACCAACACCTTGATGGCGGAGGCGCCCGTTTGCAGAAACGCTTGGGTATCAATCGCTGCCTAAATTAGCTGAATTGGTCTAATTCACGGCGCTGCGCTCTAATTGCTTTGTCGATAGCACTTTCCGACTCCAACATATCGTCGGTAATTTCCTCTAGGGCTAATTTATCGCCTGACTTAAGGCATGCCAATTCCCGCTGCGCTTCCCACACCGCTTCCTTGTGAGACGAGGGCTCCCAAAAATCAGGTACGCGGTTTGCTGCACGCTGAATGGCTATTCGAATCTCAGCGATCTCGGGACGTCCAATTTTTCCGGCGCGCTTTCGAGCGAATTTCTGGAGCAATTCAGCGGTGCATCTATCGCTCGCGATAATTCGAATATCCTCGTACCGAATTAGCCCGTCGAAATAGGTGCCGTGCATCCAATCAAAATCTCTAGCTGAGAAGCGGCCAGGCCAGACGTAATTCGGCTCACGTCTCCCGCTCGCATAAACCCGATAGCCAATGGCGATCCAATTTCCTGCATTTAGGCGTCGAATGGCCTGCCGAAAAAATGTGGCCTGAATTGCCGGGCCGTCGGCCAGGCTTGCCCATTTCGACGCTATTTTTTCGCGTAATTCCGTGGAGTCCCCGGTATTTTCGGATATAATTTCAAGGCTGGAATTTACAGCGCTGAGCGCGGCCAAGATCATTTCCGTGATCGTCGTTGGATGACCACGACCGGCTGCAAAATCGAGGTAGCGGTCCCACGGCGCGGTTGCGTGCGCGTAGAGGTCGCTAAGCGTCTGAGGGGGCGACGTGTCTGCCACGGCGAAATGCAATATCAGGTCCCGCGTTGGCGGAGTGCTAACAAAACCTAAACCGCGGCCCAAAGCGCTTCGCCCCCAGACTGAGGGCGATGACTTCGAATGGCGTCAGCGTTGCTGGAAATGGATGCGAGACGCCGCGCCAATAGCGACTATCTCTGGCAGGCGGCGTTCGCCACACCCGCTGATTTTATGCGGGCACGGGGTTTCGCTGAGTGTCGAAAAGGGTGCGCTGCTAGTCCGCGACGGTCTCACTCACTATCCGCAAAAACGGCGGGAGCTGCGGATGTTCCCGGGAGACCCAATCAGACCGACGAGAATAATTGTTCTCGATGCGCCGGGCGTCGTCACTTTCGACGCCATCGATTGGCTGACTGATCAAGATACCGCGCTGATCCGTATTGATTGGAGTGGCCGCGCCACGGTCATCGCAGGCTCGGCCTACGCTGCCGGGGGCGAGGCCTGGCGGCGGCAGGTCGAACTTCGCGCCGATCCTCGGCGCCGGATGGTGTTTGCCCGGGGCCTGATCAGGGGAAAATTAGAGGCCAGCCTCGTCACCCTTGAGAACTGCATCCCGGCCTCGACGGCGCGGAGATTCGCTCTCGATGTGATCGGCGACAAGCTGTGTGTGCTGCGAACGCGCAAGGCGCTGCGCGCCTCCGACCTTCACGGAATCGAGGGGCGCGCGGCCAAAGTCTATTTCGACGCCTGGGCCGGAACGCCGCTCAACTGGAAGATTTCCAAGCGCCAGCCCATTCCCGATGGGTGGCGCGTCATCGGCCAACGCCAATCCCTGCTCACTGGCAAGAAGGGCAAGAACTACAACGCTTCGCATCCTCTCAATGCGATGCTCAATTACGCCTACGCGGTGCTTGAGAGCC
The DNA here is from genome assembly GCA_049287825.1 of Vitreimonas sp. Lineage (GTDB taxonomy): Bacteria > Pseudomonadota > Alphaproteobacteria > Caulobacterales > Aquidulcibacteraceae > Vitreimonas. The sequence continues at coordinate 77,199 of JBAQGO010000129.1, forward strand.
AAGTGCGGCTCGACGTGCTGGCGCGCGGGTACGACCCGCGAAGCGGGTTCTTGCACATGAGCGGTCGCGAGCAGCCATCTCTCGTTCTCGATCTCATGGAGCCGCTGCGTCCAGTCGTCGATGCAGGCATTCTGAGTCTTGCGTCGAAGGAAATTTTCTCGAGAGCAGACTTCGTGTTGCGGTCAGACGGCGTTGTGAGGCTTAATCCGCAGCTCGCGCGCCGGGTCGCGCAGGTGGCCGCTGCTTGCGATCTCCGAACTCAGGTGGTTCCGTCAAACGACAACTAGCATGCGCCGGACTTGGCCAAAGAGATCACGAACGGGCGTTGCTAATTAGGCGCGCCATCGTCGTCACTTAGCTTGTGTGAACGAAGAACCTATTTATGGTTGTGTCAGACAAGTTGGCTCGTTTTGTATGTCAAATGAGTTGTTGGCGGCGCTCGCGAAGATAACGCCCCGCGAGACTGCGGGTAGCGAAACGTCCGCGCGTTACGATTTCCAAGCGAACGTTTGCATCGTAAAGCTCCTCTCACTGCGTGAAGCGGGCGAGCCGTACTGCGCGTTCTTTGACTATCTCGACGACCTCTTGATCTTGGACTCTTCGACCGCGCCGAAGTTCGCGCGCTTCTACCAGATCAAAGCGAAGGACCCTGGATCGTGGACACCCGCGAGCTTTTGCGCACAGAAAGGGGCAGAGTCGCCCCGATCAATAATTTCGAGAATGTACCTCAATGTCGAAAGCCTGAAAGCGCTTACGACGAGCATCGGGTTCATCTCGAATGCGCAATTCAAGTTCAAGCTCGCAACCGACAAGGAAAGCGACTCTAGCGCGAGCATCATCACCGGTGCCGAGCTGCACGCAACAGTGCGTGATCAACTTGCGGCAGCGGTGGTCAAAGATTTCGCAGAGCCCTTGTATGAGGATTGGGCCGACCTGATCTTACTTGAAAGGTTCAGCCATGGAGTAAGCGCGCAGGAAGTGTTCGTAAAAGGCTGCCTCGTAGAGCACCTTGAGCACGCCGACGTTGGTCAACAAATTCCAATTCCGGCTCTCTATGAGGTTCTCTTCAATGCCATCCGAACACGGATGAGTAATGTGGAGAAGTCCCAAAACATAACATCTTTGCTAGACCGCAAAGCGCTCACAGCCGACGAAGTAAACGCGCTGTTCGATAAGGCGCTCGCCAACCGACCTTCTATCGTTCGGGATTGGCCCACAATTGCCGCCGAGCTGGCCGCCACGGGCACGGGTTCGATCAAGATCATCAAGCTTCAAACGGCAGCTATCAATTACATGCGTCGTTGCAAGGTTGGAGCGGCAACCGAGGCTGCCTTTTCTGACGCGACGCGAGCAGTGATGCGACGCGAAAAAGATGTACTGAACTCGTGCGAGAGCATCGGCGCAGCAGTCACCATGCTGCAAACGCAAATGGAGGGAACGATGCCGGACCTGTCGGGAGTAGAGCGCGAGGCAGCGTTCTTAGTCGAGGTTTATGGAGCCATCCATGGTTCAGCGGAATGACATCGGATTGCGCAGACTTCTGAGAAGTCTGCGGGGAAAGAACAATGTCGGCTCTGAAATTTTCAAAACTCTCCCTGTGCAGCGTGAACGAGCGGAGCGCCTTGCAGCTGAGCTTCGATCAAAGCGTGACGATTCTCGTGGGCGGAAACGGCTTCGGAAAATCCGCAGTGATGAAGAGTCTATATGACACACTCGGTGCCAAACCCCACAAGATTGACGACTCCTGGAAAGGTGCTCGTGTAACTTCGTTATTGGAGTTCACAGTAGACGGAATGCGTTACGCCGCTCTCAAGAGCGGAAAAACTTACGCGATATTTGATGCCAGCAATCAGCCGCTGATAAAGACCGAGCACGTTACAAAAGAGTTGGCGGTCACACTTGCGAGGCTACTCCAATTCGAACTTCGAATGGCTGATAAGGAAGATCGTGTAGCCACTCCGCCGCCATCTTACATGTTCGCACCGTTCTATGTTGACCAAGACGCCAGTTGGAACGCGGCGTGGAAGTCCTTCAACGATTTCTATCTGCCCGATAGTCCCAAGAACCTAGCCGAATATCACAGTGGGCTAAAGCCCAATGACTACTACCTCGCGAAGGCAAAGCACGACCTCCTGGTCAGTGAACTGCGGCCTGTCGAGGGCGAACGGGAAGAGATTCAAGCGACACTGAGGCGCGTCCGTGACGCCATTGCGGGCGCGCCGATCGACTTCGATATAGCGACGTTTGAACGCGAGACGGCGCGTCTCGTAGACGAAAGCCAGCAGCTTCATGATCGGCAAGCTAAGCACAGAAAACTCCTCGGTCAGTTGAACGAAGAACGCACGCTATGGCGAGAGCAAGAAGCTGTGGTGCACGCCGCTCTCTCCGAGATGACAATGGAACTTGACGACGCTGTGCACCTGCATGGCGACGTCGAGTGTCCCATGTGCGGTCAGCACTATCACAATAAAATCAGTGACCAGTTCGAACTCGTTGAAGATCGCGAGAGTCTGATTGGCGCCATAGAGCTCGCGCGTTCAAAAATATCGGCGCTGGACGAGCTGATCGAGAACCAGAGGCATAACGTCGGTGACATAGAGGAGTCGTTGGGTCGCGTAATGGCCGCGCTCACGGTCCAAAAGTCAGGAATTACGTTGCACGACGTGGTGCGCGCCGAAGGCAAGGCGGAAGCCGCAAGGATTTTGAGGGCCCAACTCTCGGAGGCCGACGAGAAGTATGGAAATCTAGATCGTCGTGTCCAAGAGGCTCGAATTGAAATGGATCGGTTCACAAGTAGAGAGCGAGCAAAGGAAATAAACGGGTACTTTGCTGGTTTGCTTCGCACGTTTGAACGAGAGTTGGATGTGCGAGCAGATCAAGCGCGAACGATATCAATTCGAAGCCCAAAACTAGCCCGAGGCAGTGAAGGTCCGCGCGGTCTACTGGCCTTCTACTTCGCCTTCCTCGCGACCGAAAAGAAATTCGGGTCGTCGACCTTCTGTCCGATCGTGATCGACGCGCCCAACCAACAGGGACAAGACTTCGGGCACCTCAAGTCGATGATGGAGTTTATGTTGAAAAATGTACCCGAGCGAACTCAGCTGATTATTGCGGCGGAGACGATGCCTCTCGACGCGACCGTCGACGTGCAGGAAATTTCATCTCAGAAGCGCGCGGTGTTGCGACAAGACAAATACGAGGAAGTAACCGAATACGTTCGGCCCTACCTTGAGCTGATGATCTAGCAGTTGTGTCGATCCCACGCGGGCGGTGGCGTTTTTCGAAAATCGAACGGGATGCGTGGTCCGCTTCGATGCCTGAGGTCAAAAATCGGCCGGTGGCAGCTAAGCTTCATCGGCAGTTCTGACGAAGCGCCGCACACGGAGCCGATTTATTCGGCTCTCCGCGCCAATTCTCAGCAAGGCTTCCTTCGCCTTCGACGACACCTGACGCTCTGAATCGCGCGCGTTAATTACACGGTCGGACCTGATGCAAGCATTTATTGCGTCGTGCAATGCTTCCCCCCTGCGGGACTTGAATTCTGACACGAGTTGGTCTGTCGTTACCCGTGCTGCGATGCTGTAATCTTCGTCGTTGCCTCCGCGCACGCCGACCTCCAACATAGCGTCAATTGGCGAACGCGCATCGGCGAAAGTCGCGTATTTCTCGGTGACGGTGGCAATGAGCTTTTCGTCGATGATTTCGCGCGCGTACAGGCGGTTCTCGTTCAAATCAAAGGCTCCACGCTTCACCTCGTTCTCCTCGACGTAGTGCGACAGCAGCTTGTCCGCGAGATCGCTGCGGTCAAGATCACGCAGGAGCCGCACAACGCCGTCCAAATTGCCCAGCGAGCAATAGCGAACATATTTGTAGTGCGTATCGAATATAGCCGAGACAACTTCGGCCTCGTTGTCGGCAAATGAACCGTGAAACACTTGCCAAGCCTCGCGCTGCGCTTGCTCTGCCTCCGCAGCCTCAACCGATTTTTGCAATCCCCGGCAACGCTCGCGCACTTGGCCAATGTCGAAGAAGCCCTTCTTCACACCATCCCACAGTGTCAAACCAAGATCGTCGAGGGTGTATAGGCCATACTTATCGAGGAGCGCGTTCCACGCCCCTTCCTTCGAGCGATCTTCTGGGGCATCCGCAGCAAACAGTTCGGGCGCTTGCTTCTTCGCGCGCCGAGCGTCGTGGCGATTGTTTAGAAACTCCACGTCGGGCGAGTTGTTCGAGAATTTGCACCATCCAAGCACCGCCAGATCGTTCGCGACGCGCGATGCGACATCGCTGTGAAATTCCGCTAACATTGGCGCTAACAGGTCATACAGGCGTCTGATCCGGTCGATCACACGAATGTTTGAAATCTCGAGAGCGATGCAACGCTCTTTGAGCGCTGGATACGCTTCTCCAAGCGCGACGTTCGCCGAGTAAGTCGCGGTCGGATCGAACACCAGCAAGTTGTCGACTACTTTTTCCAACTGCTCGTCGAAGTCTTTTTTGTCGGCTTTCCTTGCGAACGCGTTCGTGTTGGACAAGATCACCACTTTGCAGTCGCATTCGTATCGAAGGAAGGAGACGAGACCTAGCGCATCGCGCATGGATAGATCACGGCCCTTGCGTTCGAGATCGTCGATACACACGAGTTGGTCGCGAATCGAGTGCAGCAGCATGGGGGCTAACGCCTTGGCGGCGTCCCCGATTCCCCAGGGCAGGACGGACGCTAAGTCTCGCAATAGTCCCGAGTGCTTTCTGCCGATTGCCTCCCACTCCTGCGCGGTCAATTTCTCGCCGATTTTCGCGACGGGAATTCGATTGGCAAAAACGGCATGACGCAATTCGTCCACGCTGTTTACGCCGAACAGCGAGACGTAGGAATAATGCGTGAGCTTAATTGTGGATTTCGACTCCTTTAGCAGCGCCCGCCATGTATGCGTTTTACCGACGCCCCATTCGCCGCTTATACAAAGCACTTCGGGTGTTGCAGTTTGGAGGAATGCTTCAACGCGGCCCTTAATTTCTTCAACCGACAACGAATCCTCCGCGTGATGCTCGGGGATTATGGGGACGTCGAGAGAAGCCACAAGCGCGTAGCGGGGACTACGCTACTCCTCCGCCAGTGCGCCTCCAATGCGAACGCGTGCGCGCAAACGTCCGGTTAGAGGCTGAATTCGGACTCTCATAAAATCGCTGCTGAGACGGGTGTTGGCCCAATTCCGACACTGGGTCTCAAACCCGCTATGATCATTAGTCATGAACTTCGCCTTCAATCTGGTCTGCGCCGTCTGTGCGCTTGCGGTCCTGCTGCGTGCTGATGCGATTCAGAGATGGCAGGTCAACCACTTAGGGGACTGGCCGCTTTCACCGCGGTGGGGCGTGTGGCTCTTGCGGATTGGCGCAGCGTACGTGGCCGCTTCGTTCACCTACGGTGCTTGGCTGTGGCGTCCGTGAATCGGAACGATGGAGCGAGGATATCGAACATGATTGGACGATCGTTTGTAGTTGTGGCGGTCAGCCTGCTGCTATCGTCGTGTGTTACGGCTGGCAGCACGGCCACCGGGCAAAGGTTTGGCGTGCAAGTGGGAATGCCCTTCGAAGAAGCGAGCGCTGTCTTGCAGCGAAGGGGATTTCAGCAAGAACCATCAACGTTCAACGAAAGATTCTCGACCTGCGGTCTACGCAATCGTGAGGCCGGTGAAACTCTGGAAGCCTTTTCGTCTCAAGATCGCCAGACGACGGTTTGCCTGTTTGTCGCGTCGGAGCGCGTCGTCGCTGTGGCGTGGGAAGGGACTTGGCTTTAGGCGCCGTACAGCCCCAAAGATGGCTTTGTCATTGGCGCACGAGTGTCGATTTCCGGCGAGAACCAGCCGCTGGGGGAAGAAGGACTAATCCTTCATGGCGCTTCGGATTAATAGAAACCACATCGCGCCGTTCGCTAAGACGGTGCAGGTGACAATCACCGCCGCCCACATAGGACGATCACGGTCGCCAAGATGACACTCTGCGGTCACGCAGTCGCCAAGCGCTAGCCCAGCCAACGCGAAGAACGCCACAACGACGGACACCAGCGTCACAAAGAGTCCTAGGTACATCTTGTCAGCGCTCAACTTACCCTCTCCGACCACACCTATAGCGTCTGTGGTGCAAAGGTCATCATCGTGACAGCGGTCACCGCAATTCGCAGCGACCACTTTCGGCGAAATCCTGCCGCTTATGGTGTGCAAGCGCGAATGTCCGCTCGCTGGCCGAACTCGGACAGTCGGAAAATCAGAGGTGGGGCGAGGTTGGCCCAAAACAGTCGTTGCGCTCCGGGTCGCAGAGAGGAGATATCCTTACCGTTCATTAGAGAGCGTTCGTGACGGAGCTTTTCTCCAACGTGGTCTTCGTCCTCATCATTGGGGCGATCATCTTCGGCATTAGTTATGGCCCCGCTGCGGCGGTAAGGTCGCTTGGCGGTGCCCGCGTTGACGCTGGATTGCGGCGCACAAACCGACAGATACAGCAATACTTGGATTCCAATCCGATCGCCGCGAGGAAGGTTGCTCGGGCAAGATGGCTCAATTGGATCGGTATTGCCTGCTTAATCGGCGGCCTCCTTTGGGTTTTCGAATCGCTATCGCGTGAACAAGGAGTCTTACCGAGCGCTGCCTTATCCGCGGTTGGGTTGGCCCTCATGGGCTACAGCACATTCGTGCGAATAACATACGAGACGCGAGCGTTGCGGGAACCGGGAAGAGGCGACAGCGGCCAGTGACCGCTACCGGCGATTTCCTGCCGCTCGGCCAATCTGAACAAACGGCTGTTTTCGACCTCATTCCAGCCAGTCGCGATGGACGTCAGGTCAAATCCGTTGCTCGTTTTCCGGCTAGCTATACCCCCCCTCTCGGGGGAGAGGGTAGGGTGAGGGGGTGGCGCTGGCGTCTAAAGATTGTCGCGCCACGAAAGCAAACATCGGCGCTCCACCCTCACCCCAACCCTCTCCCTCCCAAAGGAGGGAGAGGGAGCGTAGGTGACTACACATGAAACCCCGCGAACTTATCGCCACAGCGCAAATCCCGGATGGCGACGAACTGCGCCTCTACAAGCGCGACACCGATTTCATCATCACCCTCGGCGCCAACGAGCTGATGTCGAGCCGCTCAAGCGGTTCAGAAGAGGCGCTGGCGCTCATGACCTGCGATCGCCTCCAAACTGACGCGCCGCATCTGCTCATCGGTGGCTACGGCATGGGCTTCACACTCCGCGCCGCACTCGCGCGCCTCGGCCCGCAAGCGCGCTTCACCGTCGTCGAGTTGGTTCCGGAAATCATCTACTGGGCGCGCGGGCCGATGGCGGCGCTCACCGCCGGCTGCTTGGACGACCCACGCCTCACGCTCGTCACCCGCGATGTCGCCCGCGCCATCCACGGCGCCAGCCGCGACAGCTACGACGCGATCCTCCTCGATGTCGACAACGGCCCCGAAGGCCTCACGCGCCGCGACAACGACCAGATCTATGCCACCCACGGCCTGAGGGAAGCGAAGGCCGCGTTGCGCCCCGGCGGTGTGCTCGCCATCTGGTCAGCCGCGCCCGACGAGCGCTTCACGCGCCGCCTGAAACACGCCGGCTTTCAAGTGGAGGAAGTCATGGTGCGCGCCGGCCGCAACAACAAAGGCGCGCGCCACGTGATTTGGTTCGCGAGCGCGCGCTAAATCGTAGCCACGTCGGGCGCAGTCATCTGCATACCCGCCAACTCACTGCGCACCGCATCGGCGCTTGAGCGCTCGATCTTCACCGGGTTCTGCACGACGCCCATGCCCATGCCGAGCTTCATCACCACGATCTCGCCATCCGCGCAGGTGAACGGCAGTTCGCTGGCCTTCGTCTGTCCTGCCAAACCGCCGCCAAACGAAGCGCGCAGCGTGTGCGCGCCGGGCGCCACGTCGACGCGCGTGAAGCGCGGGCTTTTCAGCTGCGCCACCTCACGCCCGTCCACCGCCAAATTCATCCCGGCCATTTTGCCGACGAAACCCGTGCGCACCAGATAGAGCCCCGCCTTGCCCGGCGCCGGTGTAAACGCCAGCGCAGCGCGTTTCGCATCGGCGCTCGCGGCGGCCGTCTTTCGATTGCCGGAAAGATTGAAGAACACCACCGTGACGATCGCGCCAATCGCGATGCTGACGTAGAGCCCCGTGTTGTCGCCTTTGTCGCCTGCCGCCGCCGAGGCAAAGCTCATCACGAAGTTGATGACAAACGCGGTGACGAAGCCGGCCACAACGGGAAGGACGTATTTCTGCATCAGGCTGCCTTACCGGTTTCTCGTCCTCCCCCGCTAGGGGGAGGTGACGCATGCGCCGGCATGCGACGGAGGGGCGAGCGCCGCAGCCTGCAGACTTCCGCGCCATCCCCTCAGTCATCGCTGACGCGCTGACAGCTCCCCCTATCGGGGGAGCACGACACTTGCGCTGCGCTGCGCTAGAAGCGACTCGTGCCCACACCCAAACTCACCCTCGTCGTCGCGACTGCGAAGAACGGCGTCATCGGCCGCGATGGCGCGCTGCCGTGGCGGCTCTCATCCGATCTCAAGCGCTTCAAAGCCGCCACCATCGGCAAACCAGTGCTGATGGGCCGCAAGACCTGGGAGAGCCTGCCCAAGCGCCCCCTGGTCGGCCGTCCCAATCTCGTGCTCTCACGCGATCCCAACTTCCGCGCCGAAGGCGGCTGGAATTTCACCAAGCTGGACGCGCTGATCGCGGCCGGCCGCGCCATGGCCGAAGAGAGCAGCGCCGAGGAAGTCTGCGTCATCGGCGGATCGTATCTGTTCGAAGCGACGCTGCCGCTCGCCGACCGCATCGTGCTCACCGAAGTGAACCTCGAACCCACCGGCGACACCCACTTCAGCATCGACCGCAGCGTCTGGCGCGAAGTCTCCCACGAAGACGTTGCGGCAGGCGCCAACGACGACGCCGATTTTGTTGTGCGTATTCTCGAGAGAGAGTTTGTCCCTTCTCCCGCTGCGCGGGAGAAGGTGGCCCGAAGGGCCGGATGAGGGTGGTGGTGACGTTCAACGTCTCGGCTCGCTCCCCCTCACCCGATTTGCTGATCGCAAATCGACTCTCCCCCTGGCGGTGGAGAGGTGACGGCGTCTAAGCTTTCCGCATGTCCAATTTCGAAGTTCTTGCTGAAGGCCTGCAGTTTCCGGAAGGCCCGATCGTCATGCCGGACGGCTCGGTCATTCTGGTGGAGATTAAACGCGGCACGCTCTCGCGCGTGCACAAAGGCAAGATCGAAGTGATCGCCGATCTCGGCGGCGGCCCCAACGGCGCAGCCTTCGGCCCCGACGGCGCTGTTTACATCTGCAACAATGGCGGCTTCCACTGGCACGACGTCGGCGGCCTCACCATTCCCGGTAATGCCGCCGCCGATTACACCACCGGTCGCATCGAACGCGTCGACATCAATACAGGCAAATTCGAACGCCTCTACGACACCATCAACGATAACCGTCTCTCCGGCCCCAACGACATCGTGTTCGAAAAGTCCGGCGCGTTCTGGTTCACCGATCTCGGCAAATGGCGCCCACGCGTGAAGGAACGCGGCGGGCTCTACTACGCGAAGCCGGATGGCTCCTTGTTGAAGGACGTTATGTACGGATCGCTCGGACTGAACGGCGTTGGCTTGTCGCCAGATGAGACACTCGTCTATGCGGCGGAGACAGAGTCCGCCAAGCTCTGGGCCTTCGATGTCACCGGCCCGGGCGAAGTGTCGCCAAGCCCGCTTGGACCGCCGGGACGGTGTATCTGCGTGCAGCCGTACCACTGCTTCTTCGACAGCCTCGCCGTGCAAGCCAACGGCGATGTCTGCGTCGCCACCATCCTCAATGGCGGCATCACCACCATCACGCCGGCCGGCGCGTCCACGCACACGCCGTTCCCTGACCTCATCACCACCAACATCTGCTTCGGCGGCGCCGACATGCGCGACGCCTACATCACGCTCTCCACCACCGGCAAACTGATCAAAACCCGCTGGCCCGAACCGGGGCTGAAGCTGAATTTTGCGCCGTACTAGTTCACTGTCGTCCTCCCCCGCCAGGGGGAGGTGGCGCGCGCGAAGCGCGTGACGGAGGGGAGAGCGCCAGTGCCCGCGAGCACCGCGCCACCCCCTCAGTCAGCTTCGCTGACAGCTCCCCTATCGGGGAGCACGAGATCAAGAGATTGAGGAGAGAGTTGTGATTATCGTCCACCACCTTAACGAGTCCCGCTCCCAGCGGATATTGTGGCTGCTTGAGGAGCTTGGCGTTCCGTACGAAGTAAAGAACTACGAGCGCAATGCGCAAACGCGCCTTGCGCCGCCCGAACTCAAAGCCATCCACCCACTGGGCAAATCCCCAGTCGTCGAGATCGACGGCAAAGTGCTCGGCGAAAGCGGCGCTATCGTTGAGTATCTGGCCGAGCGCGAAGCTGGCGGAAAGCTCGCCGTCGCGCCCAACGATCCGGCGCGGGCCGACTATCTCTATTGGCTGCACTTCGCCGAAGGCTCGGCCATGCTGCCGCTGCTGCTGAAGCTTTATGTCGGCATGTTGGGCGAAGCCGGAAACGTGCTGATGCAGATGCGGGTCGATCCAGAGATCGACAATCACCTCGCGCATGCAAACGTCTCGCTCGGCGTGAGCGACTATTTCGTCGCCAATCGTTTCACCGCTGCCGACATCGAAATGAGTTTCGTGCTCGACGCAGCCAAGATGCGTGGCGGCCTGGAGCGCTATCCGAACCTCCTACGCGCCCGCGCCGCGTTGCAGGCGCGTCCGGCCTGGCAACGCGCACTGGAACGCGGCGGCCCCTACAAAATGGGCGCATAGGCCCTAGACTTCTCCCGCGACGCACTGTGAATGGCGCGTGGAGACGGTGATGCATTCACGCGATTGTAAAATTGTCGCGACCATGGGCCCGGCGAGCGATCCGCCGGAGCGGCTGCTCATGCTGCTCCAAGCCGGCGTCGATTGCTTTCGCCTGAATTTCAGTCATGGCGCCCGCGAGGATCACGCGCGCCGCATGGCCTCGATCCGCGAAGCGGAAGCCAAGATCGGCCGCCCCGTCGGCGTGTTCGCGGATTTGCAAGGCCCGAAGATCCGCGTCGGCATGTTCAAGGACGGCCAAGTCACCTTGAAGTACGGCGACATCGTCACGCTCGAAGGCTCAAGCGAACCCGGTGAGCAGGGCATCATCCGACTGCCGCATCCGGAACTCGTCGGCGCACTCGAAGTCGGCGACATTCTGAAGCTCGACGACGGCAAGATGCAGCTCACCGTCACCGAACGCACCGGCGCGCTCTTGAAAGCGCGCGTAGATTTCGGCGGCGTCCTGAAGAATCAGAAGGGCGTCAACGTTCCGACGCGCCGCATCCCGATCTCAGCGCTCACCGATAAGGACAAAGAAGACCTCAAATACGCGCTCGAACTCGGCGTCGACTACATCGCGCTCTCGTTCGTGCAGCATCCGGATGATGTCAGGGAGGCCCGCGAGCTGATCGGCGACCGCGCCGGCATCATCTCTAAGATCGAAAAACCCTCAGCGCTTACCGAGATCGAGCAGATCGTCGAAGTCTCCGACGCCGTGATGGTCGCGCGCGGTGATCTCGGTGTCGAACTACCGCCGGAGCAGGTGCCGATCGCGCAGCGCAAGATCATCCGCGCCGCCCGCGCCGCCGGCCGCCCGGTGATCGTCGCCACCCACATGCTAGAAAGCATGGTCGACGCGCCCACACCCACACGCGCCGAAGCCTCCGATGTCGCCACCGCCGTCTATCAAGGTGCGGACGCCGTCATGCTCTCCGCCGAAAGCGCCGTCGGCCGCCATCCGCAATCGGCCGTGGCCATCATGGACCGCATCATCCGCGCCGTTGAGGACGACGCCGAATATTGGGCAAGCCTGCCGCGCGATATGACGCCGCCGCAAGCCACCACCGCCGACGCTATCGCCCTCAGCGCCCGCAACATCGCCGACGTCATTGGCTGCTCCGCGGTCGTCGCCTTCACCGCGACTGGCTCGACCGCCTTTCGCGTCGCCCGCGAGCGCCCGCGTTGCGGCGTCATTGGTCTGACGCCCGTGCTCGCCACCGCGCGTCGTCTCACGCTCGTCTGGGGCACGCGCGCCAAAGTCAGCGAAGAGATCAACAGCGTCGAAGAAATGGTCGACAGCGCTGACGCCGCTGTCCGCGCGCTCGGCATCGCCGGCCCCGGCGACCGCGTCGCCATCATCGCCGGCATCCCGTTTGGGCGCGCGGGGAAGACCAATACTATTCGAGTGCTCAGGCTGGAGTAGCACACAACCACTCGTCCTCCCCCGTCAGGGGGAGGTGGCGCGCGCGCAGCGCGTGACGGAGGGGGGCGCGCGATAGGTTTCGACGCCATCGCCGCCCCCTCAGTCAGCTTCGCTGACAGCTCCCCCTATCGGGGGAGCACGAGACCAAACCTAGAACCCGTATCGCGTCAGCACGTCGCCGTACTGCTTGCGGATCGCCGCATCCCGGAACGGAAACGCGCGGAAGAAATCCTCCCTGGACAAGTTTGGATCGCGCACGTGCGCCATGTTTGCGCATTCGCGCGCGCGCGCGTCATTGCCGTTCAGCGCGTGCGCGACGGTGGCGATTACCGGAATGAGCACGTGCGCGCCGGGCGAGCGCAGTGCGCGATCCGCCCAATCGGCGCTTTCCGCGGTTTGCCCCCGCACCAAATGCGAAAACGACCGCGACGCCAACATCGCATAGAGCAGGGGATCGAGCGGCGAGAGCGCCATCGCCGCGTCCGCATGGTCTTGGCCGCTATCGCCCATGCCCAGGAACGGATCGGTGAAGGCGCGCGCGTAGCGTCCTTGCGCGTAGTTCGGATTGAGCGTGTTGGCGCGATCGAGCCACGGCAGGCTGCTTTCCAGATCGCCGCGCAGCCAGAATGAGCGGCCCATGGTGAAGTTTCCGAACGGATCGAGCGGATCGTGCTCGAGCGACAGCTCCGCGTATCGCCGCGCGTCCGTCGCGGCTGCGTCGATGTTTGGCGTGTAATGCAGGAACGCGTCCTGGAAGCGCGTGAACGAAAGTCCGGCATAGGCGCGCGCAAAGGTCGGCTCCAAAGCCACCGCGCGCTGAAATAGTGAGGTCGCGGCGTCGTTGTCATCCTTATTGAAGCGATAAGCGTGCTGCAGGCCAAGGTGATAGGCCGCCCAAGCATCGAGCTGCTCCGGCGGCTTCCACCGCGCGCGCCGCGCTTCGTTCAGCGGAATCTGCAATTCGAGCGCGCTGATAACAGCGCGTACGATCTCTTCGCGCACGTCGTGCACGCCGCCGACATCGACGCGGAAGGTCTCGCCCCAGATGACGCCGCTATTATGGGTGTCCGCCAGCTCAACCCCGATCGTTAGCATCGAACCCCGCACCTCAACGACGCCCGACAGACAATAGCGAACGTTGAGCGCGCTGCGGATTTGCGACAGGTCCGCCACCGGATTGCGAAAACGGAAAGACGAACCGCGCGCGATGACGAACAGCCAGCGCAACCGCGACAGCTGCGCGATTAGTTCATCAGGCAACGCATCAGCGATGGTGGCGTACGGGCCGGCCACGCCCACCAGCCGGAACGGCAAAACCGCAATGGTGGGACGCATCAGCTCCAGCGTGGAGGTAGGTTCAATAGCGGCTGAAGCGTGCGGTTCTCGAACTTGCACGCCCGTCGCTCTCGGCGCGCCCTTCACAACCTCTGCGACAAAGCGGAAGCCCACCCGGTGCATAGTGCGAATGAAGCGCTGTGAAACCCCATCGTCGCCTAGGGCCTGCCGCGCCGACTTAATGCGGCTCGACACGGCGCTGTCGCTGACGATGCGCCCGTCCCAGATCTTTTCGACAATCTCGTCCTTGGTGACAACGCGGTCGCGGTTTTCGACCAGGAAAACGAGCAACGCGAAGACTTGCGGCTCCAGCGCGATCACGCCTCCGTCACCGCGAAGTTCAAGCTTCTCGGTGTCGAGCTCGAACTGGTCGAACCGATAAATCATCGTGGGCACGTATAGCATGGCTCAGGGAAATCTCCGGAATTCCTCCAAGCCGTCTCCAAGGCTTTAGAGGCCGCGTGGCCTAGGGTTTGGTCACGCCGGGCGCTGGACTTGGCGAAGAATTGGAGAAACCCACGTGCCGCTGGTCACAATCGAAGTCATCAAGGACGTTTTCACCCCGAACCAGAAGCGCGACCTTATCGAAAAGGTCACCAACGCGATGGTCGCCGTTGAAGGCGAGGCGCTGCGTGGCGTGACATGGGTGCGCGTCCAGGAAATCCAACAAGGCGATTGGGGCATCGGCGGAAAGACGCTGACCGCCTCCGACGTTCACGCGCTGGCATCTGGCAAGGCCGCGTGAGTGAAGGCCGCTCCGGAGTTTCCTCCCAATCTGCCGCTCCGGAGCGGCCATTTCCCTTCGTTTGCCATTCTTTTTGACTGGAGATTGCCCGCAATGACCCACGCATCCGAAAGCATGCCCGCGCGGTCCTCTCTGACCGGCGCGATCGGCATGATCTACGGCGCGCTTTGCTATTCATTTTTCCTGATCACATTTTTGTATGTGATTGGTTTTCTGGCTGACGCGCCGTTCTTGCCGAAGACAGTCGATCGCGCGATGGCGTTTACGCCACCGTTGATGGCCGTTTTGATCAATGGCGCGCTGCTGACGCTTTTCGCCGTTCAGCACAGCGTCATGGCGCGCCCAGCCTTCAAGCGCGGTTGGACCAAGATCGTACCGGCCTCGCTTGAGCGCAGCACCTACGTGCTGTTTGCGACATTGGCAGTGTCGTTACTCATCTGGCAGTGGCGGCCGATCACCGACACAGTGTGGAGCGTGACATCGCCAGCGGCGATCGTCGCGCTCTACGCGTTGCAAGCGCTCGGCTGGGCGGTGCTGCTGCTCGCCACTTTCCTGATCAACCACTTCGAACTGTTTGGGCTGCGCCAAGTGTTCGCCTCGATGCTCGGCCGCGCCATCCCTGAAACCCAGTTTCACACGCCGCTGCTCTACAAGCACGTGCGCCATCCGCTTTATCTGGGCTTCGTCATCGCCTTCTGGTCGGCGCCCCACATGAGCGTCGGCCATCTGCTCTTCGCCATCGGCGGCACCGGCTACATCCTCGTCGGTATCTTATTCGAGGAGCGCGATCTCGTGGCGCACTTCGGCCAGAAGTATCGCGACTATCAGAAGCGCGTTCCGATGCTGCTGCCGTTCGGCGCCAAGCGCGACTGACCGATCTCAGTCCCTCCCGGAACTCCGCTGAACGTGCGCGGTTAGAGTTGCGGGAGGGTCATGAGGAGATCGTCATGCCACGCGGCGACAAGTCTAGTTACACCGACAAACAAAAGCGCGAAGCCGAACACATCGAAGACGGCTATGAGAAGCGCGGCACGCCGAAGAAAGAAGCTGCGCGCCGTGCTTGGGCGACCGTGAACGCCGAAAGCGGCGGTGGCAAAAAGAGCGGCTCAGGCCGCGGCAAGAAGGTCAGCAAAGCGCCAGCCAAGAAGGGCGGCCGCCTCGGCGCCGCCTCCTCCGCGAAACGCTCCAAAGCGGCCAAAAGCAAATCCGCGAAGAAGGCTGCCAAGACGCGCGCCAAACGCCGCTAAGCGAACACAGAAAGCCGGCGGCGCTCGTCAAAGCGCCGCCGGCTTAGTGTTTAGCTGACGACTGCCGCGCCATTGGCGCGGGCGCCGCCCGTTTCATTCAGCGGCACATCGAGCTTCTCTGACAACAACGTCGTCATCAAAGCCTGCAGTAGCGAGCCGCCCGCATTGCCTTCGGCGCCGGTGATGTTCACCTTCGGCACCACATCTACGCCGGATTTCTCCAGCGCTTCCGCGAAGCGTTCGGCGATCTGGCGCGCCAGCTGATAGCGCGCGCCGCCCGAGGCCGTGACCTGCGCGTCGATCGCCTGCGCTTGCGCAAGACCCACCTTGCTCACGCGCTCCGCTTCAGCACCGGCGAGCGCCACCACTTTGCGCGCTTCACCTTCACCCAGCATGCGGATGCGGTCAGCGTCAGCCTGCGCCAGCGTGCGGGTCTGGTCAGCGTTCTGCGTCGCCCGCGCCAGCGAAGCGCGGCCCTCGTTTTCCTGCACTTGGATCGAGAGCTCAGACTGCGTGATCGCCGTCTGCTGCTGCGCTTTGGCTTCCGCCTCACGCAACTCGCGCTCTTTCTGCGCCGCCAAGCGTTGCCGCTCATAAGTACCGACTTGCTCGTCAGCGATTTGGCGCTGACGCAGCTGGGTCAGGATGCGTTCGATCTGGTCGTCACCCTTGGCGCTCGGGCGCGGCGTACCGATCAGCACTTCCTGCAGTTCGAGGTTATAAGCGTTGAACTTCTCCTTCATGTCTTGCGACGAGATCGTCTGGATTTCGCTGCGTTCTTGCAGCAGCTCAATCAGCGTCCGCCGTTGCGCGACGTTCTTGAAGTAGGCGGAGACCATCGGGTCGAGGGTTTGCTCAACCAGTTTCTTGATGTCGCCGAAGCGCTGCACGACGAGGGGCGCCTTGCGATAGTCGATGTGCACGACCACGGAGAGCGGCAGCGTCGGTTCGAACGCGTCCTTGGTGATCAGCGACACTTCCGCCAGATTTTCATCCAGCTTGTGGGCGCCGCCGACACTGGCTTCCCACTTCAGGATGAAGTTGGTAGTCGGCACCATCAGCACTTTACCGGCATACGTGTTGAACGCGTACTTGCCCGGCAGCAGCGGGTCGCGCCACACACCGCGCTCGCTTTGTTCAACGAGCTCGCCGTGGCGATACGAGTCACCGGACTTATCGATCCCGGTCGCGCCCGTGTACGAAACGACCACGCCCACGTGACCAACTTCAACGATGGTTTTCGGAATTCGCTCCACCGTCGCAAACAGCCGGTTGATGAAGTAGGTGCCTTCGACCAGCACCTGCAATTGCCGTCCACGCCGGCCGCCGGCCGCCAGGAATTTCTCCGGATCCTGGAAGCTGTTGTGGAAGGTGGTGGCGTCATTGGGATCGCTGTCGACGGTCGGCGCGATAATTTCGCCGTTCGCCAGCCCCGGACCATCGTGCACGGTGACGACGCCGATCTGGTCTTCCGCGTCCTTGATCACCACCGGCTCAAAGCCGCCGCGCGATTCAATGATGCCGGCCATTTCGTTCATCAGCGCCGTTTCCGCCGGATCGAGGCGCATCGCGTAGGGCCGGTCCTTGGTGACCACCACGAATTGCGCCAAGTTGATCGCATAGGCGCCTTCACGCAGCACCGAACGTTGCGGGCCCTTCTGGCCGCCATTGTTCAGGAACGCGCGGACGTCCTGGTAATCGGCGCCGCCAAAATTCGAGGCAAGCGTTTGACCTGAGCTGAGCGGCTTGCCATCGCGCGCGAAGATGTAGCCGATGCGGCCCTGCGGGATCGTCACCAGCGGATGGATGTGCAGGCGGTATTGAAACGGAAACAGAAAGTGCAGGCCGCCGCGCAGCACTTCAGGCTGATAGCCAGCCTCGCCGTTCAGCGCGATCAAGCCGGCCTTTACCGAGCCCTTCGAGCTCCAAAGTTTTTCGACAATCGCAATCCGGTTGTTGGCGATATAGCGTAACGAACCCGACGCGAACGCAAGCAGGGCCAAAACAATGACCGCTGCGCCAATGAAAGCGAACATGGGAAAACCGTCCCTTGCTACTGCAAGCGCGCACAGCGCGCGCTGGAGCAAATGTGAGGATGCGCAAGGCGCGCGCTGAGAGGATCGGCGTCCAATAAATCCGATTTTGTCTCTTGACAGAATGCAGACTACACTCTGCCGAAAGCGGAGTTGCGAATGCCAGACGACACCATTCCGGACGCCATCGCCGCCACACTCGTTAATCCGTCCGCCTACGCCTCAAACGAAATCTTCGACGCCTATCGCTGGCTGCGCGCCAACAATCCGCTTGGCGTCGCCCACGCCGAGAAGCACGACCCGTTCTGGGTGGTCACCAAGCATGCCGACATTCTCGAAATCTCCCGCAACAACGCGCTTTTCCCAAGCGCCGTGCGCTCCACCACGCTCACCAGCCAGTCCGGCGAAGCCCGCGCCCGCGCGGTCACCGGCGGCTCACCGCATCTGGTGCGCTCGCTGGTGCAGATGGATGAGCCCGATCACATGAAATACCGGGCGCTCACCCAAGCCTGGTTCATGCCGCAGAGCGTCCGCAAGCGCGAAGCCGACATCCGTGCGCTGGCGCAAGAGGCCGTCGCCAATTTCACCAAGATGCCGGGCCGCTGCGATTTCGTGAAAGACGCCGCGCTGCACTATCCGCTGAAAGTGGTGATGAACATCCTCGGCGTGCCGCCGGAAGATTTTCCGCGCATGCTGCGCCTCACCCAAGAGCTGTTCGGCGCTAGCGATCCCGAAACGAAGCGCTTCCAAGACGCGCTCAGCGACGAGCAATTCGCGCAGATCCTCGTCGCCGTGGTCAACGACTTCTCGGACTATTTCGGCGCCATCAGCGCCGACCGCCGCGCCCATCCGCGCGACGATCTCGCCACCCTCATCGCCAACGCCGAGATCAATGGCGCGCCCATGCCGCCCTTCGAAGCGACGGGCTACTACACCATCATCGCCACCGCCGGGCACGATACTACGTCATCGTCCACCGCCGGCGCGATGTGGGCGCTCGCCACCGTGCCTGGCTTGCTCGAACGCGTCCGCGCCGAGCCCGCGCTCATTCCCAATCTCATCGAAGAAGCGATCCGCTGGACGACACCGGTGCGGACCTTCATGCGCTCCGCCAGCGCGGATGCCGAATTGCGTGGCCGCAAGATCAAAGAGGGCGATTGGCTGATGCTTTGCTACGCCTCCGGCAATCGCGACGAAGAGGTGTTTCCGAACGCCAACACGTTCGACATCGACCGCACGCCCAATCGCCAGCTCGCCTTCGGCTTCGGCGCCCATCTTTGCCTCGGCCAGCATCTCGCACGCCTCGAAATGCGCATCCTCTACGAAGAGCTGCTCCCCAAACTCAAAAGCGTCCGCCTCGACGGCGACCCGCGCTACGTCGAAAGCTATTTCGTGACCGGCCTGAAGAGTTTGCCGATAGCGTTTGAGTTGAATTGAACTTCGGACCGCCGGCTTCGAGCCGGCACTTTGGCTCAACCATCACAAACCGTGCAGGCTGAGACACGTATGCCGGCTGGAAGCCGGCGGTCCGCAGCGGCGACACTTGTGTTCACCGGTCTCCTTCTAGGCGTGCACTACCTGCGCTTCAGCGATCGCCTTATGCCAGCTGCGGAAGAACAGCCACATGAAGAGGAGCGCAGCCGGCATCGCGCTCACCGCGAGCAGCAGTTCCGCCACCGGCGAAAGCATACCGTGGCTGTCGGCCCACCCCGCCGCTGCATAGAACGGTATGCCGAGATAGAGCACCAGCAGCGGCCCGAACGGTTTGGTGATGCGCGCAAACGATGCGAGTTCGCGGTCAGCGCTCGCGGCGCGCACCTGCACGTGCGTCGTGATCAGCGACATGAAGAGATAAAAGCTCGCATAGTAGAGCCAGGGCCAAAGATCGTGCAGGCCGACGAGCGAGTTGCCGATGATCAGCGGCACCGGCGCCATGAAGACGATGAATGAATCGTCGAGCGTGGGAATGCGCTGACGCGCAATCCCGATATAAGCTAGGAACACCCAGCAATTGAGCGCGTTGGCGCCCATCGCGAAGATCTGGCCCCAGGTGCGAAGCGTGCCAACGTCGAGCGGCCAGAGCGTCATGCGCGAGCGCGCCTCCGACACCAAGTCCGCGAACACCAATCCGATCAGCACGCTCAGCAGCGTGATGAAGAGACTGGGAAATTGCTGTTTGATCCGGTCTTCGAGGCCCACGTCGCCCTCCCAAATCGTTTGCCCAGACGCCATACTAACCCAGGACACTCTGTGCGTCGGAAATTTCGAGGAGCAGAATCGTGGCGACATTGAACAACAAGCGCGTGGTCGTGATCGGCGGCGCGTCCGGCGTCGGCTTTGCTGTCGCGCAAGCCGCGCTTGCCGCCGGTGCGCAAGTCGTCGTCGGCTCAAGCCAAGCGCCGCGCATCGCCGCAGCGGCGGAGCGGCTCGGCAAAGGCGCGCAGGGCATCGCCGTTGACGTGAAAGACGAAGCCTCCGTCGCTGCTTTCTTCGAAGCCGCCGGCGCCTTCGATCATCTCGTCTTCACCGCCGGCGATTGGGGCCACATGTTCGGCGCCACGCGCGACATTGACGTCGAGGCCAGCAAAGCCCGCATGGAGGTGCGCTTCTGGGGCGCCGCGCGCGCCGCCAAGTACGCCATCCGTCAGATCGCCAAGGACGGTTCGATCACGCTCACCGGCGGCATGCTCGCGCATCGCCCCATGCCCGGCGCGCCGCTCACCACCGCTTCAGCGCACACCACCGAAGGCCTAGCGCTCGGCCTCGCGCGCGATCTCGCACCCATCCGCGTCAACGCCGTGTGCCTCGGCCTCATCCTGAGCGAGCAAGTGCAGAACATGGGCGACGCCATGATCAAAGGCTTCACCTCAAACCTGCCGCTGCCGCGCGGCGGTACAGTAGAGGAAGCCGCCGAAGCCTATCTCTACCTCATGCGCTGCACGTATGTGACCGGGCAGGTGCTGCGCGTCGATGGCGGTGGGAGTTTGGTTTGAGAGCGCAAGGGAAGTGTGTTGGCGAACTGTTGCCGATCAGGTGAATTGGTACAACGCCGAACCCATATGGCGTGGCGCGAAGCAATCGGGCAATGAATAGCGGTGCGTGTCACTCTTTCGCGGGAGGGCGAATGATGCCGGTGAAACACGATCATGGTGCTGCCGTGATGAACTCGGATCCAGAATGGGTCCAAGAACAGATTGCTGAACTCTGCAATCCGATACGTAAAAGACAGGCCGGAAAGGTAATTCGCGGCCGCATTATGAGCGTTGGCCATTGGCCGCGGTTTGGGTGTGGCCGTCGTTTGGTCTGGCAGCGCTGGCTATGGCGTGGATCATATGGACCGAGACGACAAACATTCAGCTTGGCCAGGATCAGATTGACAGCGCTCACGCTGTTCGCCTCGCCCTTCTATCGCATGAGGCTCAACGCAAGCAAAACGATGAGGTGATAGAGCAAGTCGAAGCGCTCCGAGATGACATACTGGGTGGCAAGTATCGGTGAAGGCGTGACGCATTCGTCCTCCCC
>JBAQGO010000130.1:0-4041 GCA_049287825.1 Vitreimonas sp.
GCTATGTCGGCAACAACGGCACCGCGAATATTTCCGACACAGACTCAGTCAAGGAGCGCACCGTCAGCCAAGGCACGGGCGCCTATCGCGATGGCGCGACCACGCCGAGTTCGTACTCAGATTACGACGGTTCGTACAACTCTCTGAACTCGTTCAACCAAGGCTCCAGCGCCTCGAGCTGGACGGTGCAAGCCGGCGAGACGCTGCAAGGCATCGCCTCGCAGCTCTGGGGCGACTCCAATCTTTGGTACAAGATCGCCGAGATCAACGGCCTCACCGGCGATGAGTCTCTCGTCGAAGGCACCATCCTCACCATTCCCGCCGGCGTCGTGCGCACGTCGAACTCAGCGCAGACCTTTACACCATATGATCCCAACGAAACGCTGGGCTCGACAGCGCCGACGGCTGCAAAGCCACCGAAGCATCATAGCAGCTGCGGCATCGCGCAGGTGCTTCTCGCCGTCATCGCCATCGCCGTCGTTGCTTTCATCACACCTTACGCGACGGCGTTCGCTTCCAACATTCTTGGCGGCGCCACACTCGCGGGCGGCGGCGCCTTCACCGGCGTTGCGACGGCCGCCGCGATCGCCAGCGGCGATGTCGTTGCGAGCACGGCTGCGGCAGTGATTGGCGGCGCAATTGGCGGCGCTGCCGGCTCGATCGTTTCGCAGGCCGTTGGCGTTGCGACCGGCATTCAGGACAAGTTCAGCTGGAATGCAGTGGCGCTGGCAGCGATCGGCGGCGGCGTCGGCGGCGGCATGGGTCTTAAATCGCCCTCGGGTTGGGGCCAAGCGGCTGCCAACGCAGCAGCGCAGAGTATCGTCACCCAAGGCATCGGCGTCGCCACCGGCTTGCAAGACAAATTCTCATGGGCGGCAGTCGCGGGCGCAGCCGTTGGCGCGGGCATTGGCTTCGAGGTCGGTAAGTCGCTGCCAGGCGCGGCTTTCACAAAAACATCGGACGCCGGTGAAGTCGTTCACGTCGGCGCGCAATGGTACAACACCGTTGCGCAATCCGGTGCTTCATTGATTGCCAACGCTGCGACGCGCTCAGTCATCGACGGCAGTGACTTCGGAGACAACGTGCTCGCAGCACTCCCCGACACCATCGGGCAAACCATCGGGAACGCTATTGCAGGCGGAATATCCGGGAATGGCGGGGATGCATCTACGACGGGCGATCATAAGTCGCTGCTCGATGAGATCGGTGACGGTATCCACGGTCTTGTGAACGGCGTTGAACACGCCGCCTCGGCGGTCGGGGACTTCCTCGGCTTTGATGGGCAGTTTGGATATCAAGGACCTGTTGGAAGAAGTGAGTCACTCGCGGGCCTCGGCAATGCGATTGGTAATCTGATCGCGCCGCCGGCAGCTGCGCCAGTGCTCGCGGGTTACGGCGGCTTTGGCGGCATCTCAATTCAGCCGCTCGGCAATTACGACAGCAGCTCTGGCGCAGCGTGGACGCTGACCGGCGGCGGCGCGGAGGAAACCTCGCGGTTCGGGATTGGCGGCAACGGCCCGCCGCCCGAATTCATGTCGGAGCAGTTATTCCCTAACCTACCGGGCGCGCCGATCATTGGGTCTATAGCGGCGCCGCTCGATTCCTTCGTTGGCCTCAATATGTTTGGCCTGATGGAGGATACAAATCGGGAGGTCGGAGGCGCGCAAGTCGGTTATTTGTATGGGCGATTGAATGACATAAACGTGCATCCGCCGCAGTACAGCTTCAATTCTTTTGAAAATATGTCCTGGAGCGAGCGCTCTGGCTACGTGAACTATCTTCAGGGCTACCTCGCGGCGGGCACGCTGCAATTGCAGCGCGACACCGTGAGCTTCCTTCAAGAGAGCGTTGACCTGCGATATAATCAAGCGCTCGGGGAATATCGGGCGGGTCGATTGCCCGCTGGCTTATCTCAAGATCAGGCGGTCGGAAGCCGCATGGACGTATTGATGCGCGGCGACCTTCAGGCGTTTTACCGGTCGCGGGACGTGTCGTTCGGCCCCCGCCAGTATGTTACGGTGAACAATCGGCAGTACGCGGCCGATGGCAGCTATCGGATACCGGACGCCCAGGTCGGCCGGGTATGGATGGACTGGACGCTGAGCCCGAAGACGGCTTCGACGCCGCAAGTGCAAGGCTTTAATGCGGCTCGGTCCAACCCTATAGGTGGCGTTATCATTCGACCCACGGCGCTGGGCGGCTCTTACTGGGTTGCACCTCTGCCCCCGACGAGAAGGTGATGATCCATGGCCCTCATCTACAAGTCTTACACCCCCAAGGGCGTGGGCGAGATCATGGACCATCTCACGTACATCATGTTTAGCGGCCCGGCTTTCGCGGACCCGCGTTTTGTCGGGAGAGACCTTCCAACCGCCTTTCATGAGCTGAACGAAGGGCTCGGGCTGATCCGTGACAAGCTCGGGGAGGAGCGTTATGCGCAGCTCATCGACCTCTCGAACCAGGTGCGGGCGCACTACGAAGCTGACCCTGAAAACAAGACCGACGACACGGTGAAGGGACGCGAACTCATTGTCGTCATGGAAAACATCCTGAAACAGAAAGTATGACGGTCGCGCGCTAGGGCGTGGCTGGCGCGGCGATGGTCGCGGCTTTGGCGGACGCGGAATAGCGGCGTCGCTCCGGGGTCGCGCTTCGGTCAGGCGGCACGCGGACAGGCCCGCTCACGGAACGTGCCCTGAGAAGACTCGGTCTTTTCGATTTGGCAAATCAAATGAATAGACAGGCGGGCAGACCCGTCAACTTCATGATATATCGAAATGCTGCAACTGCTGTGGCGCGTGCGCCGAGCATCCCCATTCCGAGGTAAGGTTACACAGATGGCGATCTATGATCTTTACTCCGTAAGAGCGACCTCGCTGCAAGATGCAAGGAACGTGGTGGAAGGTCTGCTGTCAATTTGCTTTGAGGAGCGCCGAAGCAGTTACCATCGCGGGCCATACTTTGCGCTCGGAACCATTGGAGATGAGAATTTTGAACTAAAGGCGAACTTAGACGCCTTCGAGGACGTTGTTGCCGAAGACGAATTCCCAGACGAGCCATTTCTTCTATACGTAAATAACACGTCGCGGTCCGAGGTTTTAGCGCGCGCGCTCACGGCGCCAAGCGACATTGTAGTTTTTTTACGACACGAGAATCTTTGAAAACGTCCTGGCGCCAACAATTTGCGCGCGCATTTGCATATGAACAGCATTCTGAACCCAATCGCGGGACCGTTTTCAACTGTAACACAGCAATTTGTTTTTGTTGTTCCTGTCCCTCCGAACCTGCGCCCGCCGGCGCCCCCACCACCGCCTACTGGGCATCATTAACATGAAGAAGTTTACGCCTGCGATTTGTCTCATGCTTGTTGCGTGCCATGCACTGCCGCTGGCTTCAAACCGAGACAGCCCGTTCGGAGTTTGGACGACTGAACGTGGGCAGACGGTGGAAGTGACCCGGTCGGGTACGTTTCGCTATTGCGATGGAAGTCAATGCGAAACTGGTAGCTGCAGAATGGACGGTCCCAAGTCCGTTCTACTCATCGGATTTGCAAACATGACGAGTACCGGCCGACTAAGAGATTTGGCTGATTGGCGGCCATGGACACCGCCCGTTCTGGGCGCCGATAACGCCATCAGAAGAAGCAGCCTCCAACTTGGTGACGGAGGCATGTCGGACGAGTTACGTCGTGAGCTTTGTCAGGATAGGACATGCTTCATCATCGGAAGGGCGGAGGGTGATGTCTATCGGTTCGTAAAGGTGCGCGACTACTAGTAGCTCAAGCCTTCGCAAGTCGGCGGGCAAGCGCGTTTGGACAGCGTCACCATCGCCGATGGGCGTCCGCGCACGGTGAGTTATCGCACCGATCTGTCGTTCCAAGTCATCCGCCGCGATGAGAGCGACAATGTCGGCAGCCAAGGCGATCCGCATGAAATCTGGTATCGCTTCGGCGGGCGCCAGATCGGCTATGTCGGCAACAACGGCACCGCGAATATTTCCGACACAGACTCAGTCAAGGAGCGCACCGTCAGCCAAGGCACG